>CAYRWM010000022.1:0-32048 GCA_964428055.1 uncultured Christensenellaceae bacterium
TATTTCAGAACCGCTGATATGATGCATAAAACGTATTCATGAATATTGTCATCTCGCTTATCTTGTCCAGAATGCCTGATATCAGACTGTTCATCCTGTCCGGGTCGTCGTCCGGCTTCACGGAAATATTAATGTGAAAACCGTTGCCGGGCTCATAATCCAGCGGTTTTGCCGAAAAGTCCGCAGCGAGGCCGTTATATCTTGCGACGGCTTTGACCACCGTCTGGAATGTTAATGCGTTGTCGGCAGCAGTCAGTGCATCTGAGTATCTGAAGTCGATTTCGTTCTGTCCCGGACCCTCCTCATGATGAGAACTCTCCGGCCTTATCCCCATCTGTTCCAAAGTCAGACAGATCTCTCTCCGAACGTTCTCTCCACGGTCTTCGGGCGCCAGGTCCATATATCCGGCATCGTCATACGGCACGTCTGTCTTTTCACCGTAATCGTCTGTCTTGAACAGATAGAATTCCTGTTCGGCACCGAACGAGAAAGTGAATCCGGCATCTTCAGCGGCCTTTACCGCTTTTTTGAGTATCATGCGCGTATCCCTTTCAAAGGGTCTGCCGTCCGGGTACGTTATATCGGAAAACATCTTTACGACTTTTCCGTGCTCCGGCCTCCACGGCAGATGCATCAGGGTGTCGCAGTCAGGATGCAGCAGCAGATCGCATTTTGTCTCATCACCGAATCCGTCAATGGCGGATGCGTCAAAGGCTATCCCATACTCAAAAGCGCGCTTGAGCTCGCCCGGCATTATGGATATATTCTTCTGCTTTCCGAATACATCGCAAAAAGACAGCCTGACGAATTTAACATCATCTTCACGTATGTACTGGATTATGTCTTCCCTTGAGTATTTCATGTTTTATATACCCGCTTTCATATTAGTGGACAGCCCTAAAACAAAAAACAAAGGCGCTCATTTCGCGCACAGGCTGTACCTGTACCGAAATGAACGCCTTTGCTCATTTCAATTAAAGTTTACTTCCGTTTCTTTTTTGTGTCAAGTGGAAAAATATGGTTCGGGGGTTGACATCATTTTTGCCAGGGTGTAAAATTACAAACCGTAAAGGCAAAGACGTCTTTGAACTGTAAGGTTCGATGACGTCTTTTGTTTTAACTTAAGAAAATTAAATATGTGTTGAGGCAAAGGCGTCTTTAATCGTGGAAAAGAATTCCCGGTTAAAGGCGCCTTTTTTGTTTTCACACAGGGGGAGGAAAAAAATGTCATATGTTGATGAAGTAATCGAGAGAACCGTTAGGGAAACGCCCGGTGAGGATGAATTCCATCAGGCATTGAAAGAGGTCCTTAACTCTCTCAGACCGGTGATAGCCGAGCATGAGGATGAGTACAGACGTGATGCTCTTCTTGAGAGGCTGGTTAATCCCGAGAGGCAGATCAAATTCCGTGTTCCGTGGATCGATGATAAAGGCCAGGTTCATGTAAATACGGGATACAGGGTACAGTTTAACAGTGCTATAGGTCCTTACAAGGGAGGCATAAGGCTGCACCCGTCCGTTAAGATCGGCATCATTAAATTCCTCGGTTTTGAACAGATATTCAAGAACAGTCTGACAGGACTTTCGATCGGCGGCGGCAAAGGCGGATCCGATTTCGATCCCAAAGGCAAGAGTGACAGGGAGATAATGGCATTCTGCCAGAGCTTCATGAGTGAACTCTGCAAATACATCGGAGCTGATACCGATGTTCCCGCAGGTGATATCGGAACAGGCGGCAGAGAGATCGGCTACATGTTCGGCCAGTACAAGAAACTGCGCGGTCTCTTTGAGGGAGTCCTTACAGGTAAAGGTCTGTCCTTCGGAGGATCACTCGCAAGGACGGAGGCTACCGGCTACGGTCTTCTGTATATAGTCGAAGAACTCCTTAAATGCCACGGCATGTCAGTGGAAGGAAAGACGATAACAGTCAGCGGCGCAGGCAACGTTGCCATATATGCCATTGAAAAGGCGCATCAGCTCGGCGCCAAAGTCGTGACGTGTTCGGATTCTACCGGATGGATATACGATCCGGCAGGTATCGATGTTGAAGCTCTTAAGGAGATCAAGGAAGTCAAAAGAGAGCGCCTGACCGAATACAAGAAGTACAGACCCGATTCCGAGTATCACGAGGGCAGGGGTGTATGGCAGATAAAATGCGATATCGCACTTCCGTGCGCAACGCAGAACGAACTTGGTATAGAAGACGCTAAGACGCTCAAGGCGAACGGCGTTATTGCCGTGGCTGAAGGCGCTAACATGCCGACCACGCAGGAAGCAACAAAGTTCTTCCATGAAAACGGCATATTCCTTCTTCCCGGAAAAGCTTCAAACGCAGGCGGCGTTGCAACGTCCGCTCTGGAGATGGCGCAGAACAGCGAAAGGATGGCATGGTCTTTTGAAAAGGTCGATGAAGAGCTGAAGAAGATCATGGTCAATCTTTACCATAACATCGACGATGCCGCAAAGAGATACGGTCTCGATGACAACTTCGTAGCAGGCGCAAATATCGCAGGATTTGAAAAAGTCGCGGATGCCATGAATGCGCAGGGTATCGTCTAAAAGATTATTGACTGTTTTGCCGGGCGGCGCAGACCGCGTCTGCGGTTTCCGCCGCCCTGTCACCTTATCCGGTTATCCGGGTTAAGGGAAAAAGTTTGAGGAGATTTTAATAAATTGTTAGCTGAACTTTCTAATGCTTTCGGCGGGATGGTGACCTCCGAAGTATTCGGTGTATGGTTCCTCATCGGAGCCGCGCTCGTTTTCTTTATGCAGTGCGGCTTTGCCATGGTTGAGACGGGATTCACAAGATCGAAGAATGCCGGAAACATCATAATGAAGAACCTGATGGATTTCTGCATAGGGGCAGTAGCCTTTGCGCTTCTCGGATTCGGTCTTATGATGGCCGAAGATTATCTGTTCGGAATGATAGGTGTGCCGAATCTTAATATGTTCGCCGATTTCGGGTCGTTCCTGAGCGGAGGTCATGCTTCATCGCTTGTTTTTAATATTGTGTTCTGTGCCACGGCTTCGACTATCGTATCGGGAGCCATGGCCGAAAGGACAAAGTTTTTCTCTTACTGTATTTATTCGGTAATAATATCGGTGTTTGTTTACCCGATAGAAGCGGGATGGATCTGGAATTCTCAGGGCTGGCTGGCTCAGATGGGATTTCATGATTTTGCAGGATCCGCCGCTATACATGCGGTCGGCGGTCTTACGGCCCTCATAGGAGCCGCACTTGTAGGACCCCGTCTCGGGAAGTACTTAAGAGACAAAAAGGGAAACGTCACAAAGGTCAACGCGATCCCCGGCCATTCCATAACGCTGGGCGCACTCGGGTGCTTTATCCTCTGGTTCGGATGGTACGGTTTCAACGGTGCGGCAGCATGGGATCAGAGTTCGCTGGCATCTATATTTGTGACGACTACAATTGCTCCTGCTGTTGCCGCATGCAGCACTATGATATTCACCTGGCTTAAGAACGGCAAGCCGGATGTGTCCATGTGTCTTAACGGTATGCTCGCCGGACTTGTAGGCGTTACCGCCGGCTGCGATGCTGTGGATGCAACGGGAGCGGCTGTTATAGGTATCGTCTCGGGTCTGCTGGTCGTTATAGCGGTTGAGTTCATAGACCTGAAGTTGCATATAGATGACCCGGTGGGTGCCATAGGCGTTCATATGGTGAACGGCATCTGGGGAACTCTTGCGGTCGGACTGCTCGCAAACCCGGAGGCGCCGGCAGGTCTTAGCGGTGTCTTCTACGGAGGCGGAGGCGGTCTGATGGGCATACAGGCGGTAGGAATCGCCGCGGTCCTCGGATGGACGGCAGTGACCATGTTCATTACTTTCTTTGTGATTAAGAAGACCATAGGCCTCAGAGTCACGGAGGAAGAAGAAGTGATGGGTCTGGACAGGACGGAGCACGGGCTTGCGAGTGCCTATGCGGATTTTGCTCCCGCTGTTGATGCTCTTGACTACGGATATGAGAATGCTACGGCTGTCACGGGAGACGTTCCCGAAGCAGAAGCTGTCGAAGTGAAAGTGGTGCCCGCATTCGATCCCGACAATCCCAAGATCACAAAGGTCGAGATCATATGCCGTGAATCCAGGTTCGAGGTCCTCAAGCGCGCGATGATGGATATCGGCATAACCGGTATGACTGTATCGCACGTGCTGGGCTGCGGCATACAGAAAGGAAAACCCGAGTATTACAGAGGCGTTCAGGTCGAAACGAATCTGCTGCCCAAGATACAGGTAGATATAGTGGTCAGCAAGACGCCTGTGACTAAGGTCATAGAGGTCGCCAAGAAGGTTCTGTACACGGGTCATATAGGAGACGGAAAGATATTCGTATATGACGTTGAGAACGTAATAAAAGTGAGAACAGGAGAGGAAGGTTACCTTGCTCTCAGAGACAGGGATTGAGTAAAAGGAGGAATTGAAATGACAAATACCAAAAAAGCAGCTGATATGAGCAAACAGATAAAGAAACAGACTTTTTTCAGTGATCCGAAACACAAAATCGCAATAGAAAGAGAGAAAATGGATCCTGCTTACCGCAAAGCTTTCCTTGAAGGCGAAGGAAATACGGGTTCGGAAAGCAACACGACTTCCTGGGACTGACAGCAAATCCTGTTATGGTGATTTGAGGTCTGCTCCTTTCAGGAGCGCTCATATATAAATCACATGTATTTGGTTCCCCCCAATACATCAGACAGACCCGAAATGACATGATCATTCCGGGTCTGTTTTTTTGCTGCTTGGAATTTGTTCATATAAAATGCTGGCGATGCCTTAACAGCCCGCGCTGTCTGCAATTTATTGCTAAATCCAAAAACGGTCTGTGACCGCTTGCGTTTTGCATCTGCGAGCAGATATAATTTATATAGGCAGATATGCTTTTTTAACAGGACGAGAGTTATGGATTACGAAACTGACAGAATAAGGATAGTTCAGGAAACCGTAGCGGGCAAGGAGATAACCTTTGCCCATATCATGGGCGGTCCTTCGCCTGTCATTTATCAGAAACTGGGACTCAACCCACAGATCGATTACGGCAATGCAGCCATAGGCATCATGAACTTAACGCCGCCCGAATCGGCAGTCATCGCTTCCGATATAGCGGTGAAGAGCGGTGATGTTTATCTCGGCTTTGCCGACAGATTCACAGGCACGCTTCTCATCACGGGAGAACTCGCGGATGTCACATCGGCTATAACCGAGGTAGTCCGTTACTTCAGTGAAGAGATGGGATATGTCGTCTGCAAGATAACCAGCAGATAGTTTAGTATGGCAAGGATATCAAAAGAGGAGCTCCTCCAGAGGATATTCAAAAAGGATTTTGAAAACCTTAAGGGAAAGACTCTCCGAATGACAAGGTTGCGCATACCCAGCAAAGAGGTATGCATGGCTCATATACTTACACCTACCGATTACAGCATATACAGAAATTTGGGGCTGGATACAGGTACCCATGAGGGCGAAGACCACACGGGCGAGAGTATCGGCCTTCTTAGTGTTACTCCGTGGGAGAGTGTGATCATAGCGGCAGATACGGCTATGAAGTCCGGGAACGTCGAGATAGGTTTTATGGACCGTTTCGACGGGGAGCTCATAATAACGGGCGAGCTCGCGGAGGTCAAGTCGGCTATAACCAAGACAGTTGAGTTCTTTAAAGAGGAACTCGGGTTCGAGATATGCGAGGTCTTTGAGAACTGATGAAGAGGATGTTCCTTATAGGCCGGAGCGAGGCCGGCAAGACTTCACTGAGTCAGGTCCTTAACGGCGAACAGCTTCATTATGTAAAGACACAGTATACCAACGTCAGCGACAAGGTGATCGATACTCCGGGCGAGTATACTGAATCCAAAAAGCTGGCAGAGGCATTGTCGTGTTTCTCGTACGAATCCGATGTTGTCGCGGTGGTTCAGGCTGCCGATGAACCGTTTTCGCTCTTCGGTCCGAGCATAAGATCTGGTATCACGAGACCTATAATCGGTATAATCACAAAGACCGATTCACCGAACGCCAATGTGCCTATGGTCAGGCGCTGGATGGAGGAGATAGGCTGCGACCGTATATTCTGCATAAACAACAAGACAGGAGAGGGCGCGGAGGAACTGACTGAGTATTTAAATGAGGATCTGCCGCGTCTGAGCATGGATGAGGCGATAGCGAAGCAGAGAAGAGGCGTAAGGGAATACGACTGACCGTATGATAAAACAGGAGTGGGCATAGGATGTCATGGGGCATCCTTTTTTATGTGGCTTTTATGAGAGCAATGCCGTATAATAGTTAATACACATCACTTATTAAAAGGGACAGTAATGAAGACGGAAAAAACAAGCGTTGGTGAACTCAAGGAAAGATCCGGGTTCAGCGGTTCTCTCGGCTTTATACTCGCGGCCGCAGGTTCGGCCGTCGGGCTCGGCAATATTTGGAGATTTCCGTACTGCGCTGCCGAGGGCGGCGGAGGACTCTTTCTCCTCATATACATAATACTCGTTGTAGTATTCGGATACGTACTCCTGAGCACTGACATAAGCATAGGCAGAAAGACGGGCATGAGCAGCATAAACGCCTACGGCTCCATGAACAGAAAATGGAAGTTCGTCGGCATTCTGGCCTTTATAGTTCCGTCCATCATAATCACTTACTATATCGTGATAGGCGGCTGGATATTCCATTATGCTGCGTCGTACATAACCATGTCGGGAGATACGATAGCGCAGGACGGGTACTTCACGTCCTTCATATCATCCGGTGCGGCTCCCATAGTGTTCATGCTCATATACCTGGCGGTCAACGCAGTGATCGTAATGCTGGGTGTGGAGAAGGGCATAGAGCGGTTCTCCAAGTTTATCATGATCTCTCTCATCGCACTCATAATCTTTATAGCGGTCTATTCGGTTACGATAACGCATACTGACGAGAGCGGCGTCACAAGGACCGGCCTGGACGGTCTGGCCGTGTACTTCATACCCAATTTCGACGGCCTGACCTTATCCGGTTTTGCCGAGATACTCATGAATGCGATATCCCAGATGTTCTTCTCGCTCTCGATCGCCATGGGCATAATGGTCACATACGGTTCGTATGTTAAAAAGGAAGTCAATCTGAGCAAATCCGTCAAGCAGATATGCATATTCGATTCAGCGGTCGCGATACTGGCAGGTATGATCATAGTCCCGGCCGTGTTCGTGTTCTTCGGCATGGACGGCATGACGGCGGGAACCGGCCTTATGTTTGTGACGCTGCCCAAGGTCTTCCAGGCGATGGGAGGTTTCGGACCCGTCATAGCCATAATGTTCTTCATAATGGTAGCGTTCGCCGCAATAACGTCGAGCGTGTCGATACTTGAGGCTATAGTAGCCAATGCCATGGAGGTATTCCATAAGACGAGGAAACAGGTCTGTCTGGTAGTTATTGCTGTCGCGGCGGCGGTGGCTGTGATAGTATGCCTGGGATACAACGTTCTCTATGCGGAGATACCGCTCCCCGCAGGAGGAACTGGTCAGATACTTGACGTTCTCGACTACATGAGCAACGACATACTGATGCCCTTCATAGCGCTGTTTACCTGCATTCTCATAGGATGGGTCCTGAAGCCGTCATGGGTGACCGGCGAGATGGAGGCAAGCGGTCACAAACTTGGTGCGAAAGGACTGTTCTCGGTGATGCTGAGATTCGTAGGTCCCGCACTTATGGTTATACTGATACTGAACGCGCTCGGAGTGTTCAACAAGATAGGATAGTAAAAGCAGCAGAGGCCGCCAGAAACGAAAACTGACGGCTCTGTTTTTTTGGAAAGGATCATATCGGTGATATACAGAAAAGACCGGAGCGGCGGTGAGATATCGCAACTCGGATACGGATGTATGAGATTCACAAAAAAAGGTACGGCCATAGATTTCGATAAGGCCGAGAGTGAGGTCCTGCACGCTGTAGAGGGCGGGGTCAATTATTTTGATACCGCGTATATATATCCCGGCAGCGAGGAGTGTCTTGGAAAGATAATCGAGAAGAACGGCTTAAGGGATAAGATAAAGATCGCGACCAAGCTTCCGCAGTATCTGATGCGCTCCGCGTCCGGTATAGAGAAGACATTCAGGACAGAGCTCGAGCGCCTGCGTACGGACTATATAGATTATTATCTCATGCACATGTTCACCGATGTGTCCGAGTGGGAGAACCTTAAGAGACTGGGCATAGAGGACTGGATCGCGGAAAAGAAGGCCGAGGGCAGCATAAAGAACATAGGGTTTTCGTTCCACAGTGATATCTCGGTGTTCAGAGAGATACTCGATTCATATGACTGGGATTTCTGCATGATACAGTACAACTATCTCGACGAGCATATTCAGGCCGGACGGGAGGGCCTTCATGCAGCTGCCGAAAAGGGTATACCGGTCATCATCATGGAACCTCTCAGGGGCGGAAAGCTCGTTAATATTCCCGAAAAGGCAAAAAAGATACTCTCGGAAAAGAGCGGTTATACTCCCGCCGAACTGGGACTACGCTGGCTGTGGGATCAGAGCGAAGTTACATGTGTTCTGTCAGGCATGAATTCAACAGAGATGATAGATGAGAACATAAGGATAGCATCCGATGCAGTGCCCGGACAGTTTACGGACAGCGACTTTGAGCTCGTCGGAGAGATAAAGGAGATCATACGCGAGAGCGAAAAAGTCGGATGTACGGGCTGCGGATACTGCATGCCGTGTCCAAAGGGTATAGATATCCCCGGATATTTTCACTACTATAACCTCATGTATATAGATAAAAAAGGCTCTGCGCGTTTCGAGTTCTCCCGCGCTATAGCCATGCGTAAGGATCCTGCTTTTGCTTCAAAGTGCATAGGGTGCGGAAAGTGCGAGAAACACTGCCCGCAGCATATAAATATACGGGACATGATAAAAAAAGCGGACAGAGAACTCCGTCCTCTGCCGTATAAGATCGGTGTATGGGTCGCTAAAAGGGTAATGACCGGAAGATAAGCTTCCTCACTTCTTCAGATAATCCGAAGATACCGGAAATTCAAAATAAGTGTCCGGATAGGGTTCATCCTCAAGACAGAAATGCCACCATTCGCAGTCGATGGGCCTAAATCCGTTCCTTATCATGGAACGCTGGAGTATCATCCGGTTATCGTACTGTTCATCGGTTATATCCCTGCAGTCCGGATGCGATACCTCGCTGAAAAGATCGAAAGGACTTCCCATATCGAGTTCCTTGCCTGTTTCCATATCGAGCAGCGTCAGGTCAACAGCGCTTCCCCTTGAGTGGCTGGAGAGTTTTGCTATGTATCCTCTTTTGAACAGCTCCTGTTTTTCCAGATCCGGATAGAAGTACTGCTTCATACGTATATCCTGGTCTTCTATGCCCCAGAGCACAAAAAACCTTACTGCGCATGCGGGACGGTAGGCATCGAACACTTTGAGCCTGTATCCCTGAACAATCATCTCATTGCTTACTGCTTTCAGGGCTCTCGCTGCTTCTTTGGTGAGGATCGCGCAGGGTTCCTCATAACCGTCTATGCGGTCACCGATGAAATTATAAGTTGAATAGTACCTTATCTCCTGAACAATCTGCGGCACTGCGTCCGCGAGGAGAACAAATCCCGAAGGATTCATCTTTATATCTTTTCTGTAATCAGCTGTCATATAACACTCACTCCGGCCGCATCCAGGCGGCTGTTTCTTTGATTATTTTAACAGACTGAAGTCTGCGAAACAATATGCTGGGGATAAGCAAAAAAATGATATAATTGATATGCGGACATTTATGAGTCTGCATTACTGAAGACAAGAGAGCGGGAATATGGAAGAACAGATTTCGATGTTTGATCATCCCGTGCGCCAGCCGCTGGCTGCACGGCTGAGACCCAGGACAATAGACGAAGTCGTGGGTCAGCAGCATCTTTTGGGAGAAGGTAAAGTCCTGAGGCGCATTATAGAGCAGGACTCTGTTTCTTCTATGATCTTCTGGGGCCCTCCCGGAGTGGGCAAGACCACTCTTGCGACAGTTATAGCGAATCATACAAAAGCCGAGTTTATAAACTTTTCCGCTGTAACGAGCGGCATCAAAGATATACGCGCAGTCATGCAGCAGGCGGACGCGAACCGCAGATTCGGCGACAAGACAATTGTTTTTGTCGATGAGATACACAGGTTCAACAAAGCCCAGCAGGATGCTTTTCTCCCGTTTGTGGAAAAAGGCAGCATAATTCTCATAGGCGCGACGACCGAGAATCCTTCTTTTGAGGTCAATGGCACTCTTCTGTCCAGATGCAAGGTCTTTGTATTAAAGGCCCTCAGCGAGGACGACATAATGATCCTCCTTAAAAGAGCAATTGAGAGTCCCGACGGCTTCGGCGATCAGGATATAGAGATAACTGAAGACGTTATGCATATGATCGCGGTGTTCGCCAACGGCGATGCGAGGACTGCTCTTTCAACTCTGGAGATGGCCATACTAAACGGGAACGTCGTGAAGGATAAAGTGACCGTTACAGCCGAGACGGTTGAGCAGTGTACATCCAGAAAATCGCTTCTTTATGACAAGGACGGAGAAGAGCATTACAACCTGATCTCCGCACTCCACAAATCCATGAGAAATTCGGATCCCGATGCTGCCATATACTGGCTCGCCAGGATGCTTGAGGCGGGAGAGGATCCTATATACATAGCAAGGAGAGTCACCCGTTTTGCGAGCGAGGATATAGGTCTCGCGGATCCGAGAGCACTGGAACAGGCTGTCGCCGCTTTTCACGCATGCCATCTCATAGGCATGCCCGAGTGTTCGGTGCATCTGACGCAGGCGGTCGTGTATATGTCGCTCGCTCCCAAGTCGAATGCTCTTTATTCGGCTTACGGTGCTGCCAGAAAGGATGCGCTCAATCAGCTGTCGGAGCCGGTGCCTCTCAACATACGCAACGGAGTCACAAAGCTCATGCGCGACGAGGGCTACGGAAAAGGGTATCAGTACGCCCACGATACAGAGGATAAGCTTACCGATATGCAGTGCCTGCCGGATTCACTTTTAGGAAAGACGTATTACCACCCGACTGTCCAGGGACTTGAGACCAGGTTTAAGGACAGGCTTGAGCAGATAAAGAAGTGGAAGGAAGATCATAAGAAAAATGGCTGACCCCATGCGCGAAAAGACTGTCGGCCGCACCGAGATATATAAAGGCCGCATGTTCTCAGTCGAAAAGCACGATATAGTGCTGGATGACGGCACGGAGGACATACGTGAGGTCGTAATAAACAACGGCGGAGCGGGCATACTCGCCATCGATAAAGATGGCAACGTCATACTTGTCAGACAGTACAGATACGGCGTATCCCGGGTCATGCTGGAGATACCGGCCGGGAAGCTCAATCCCGGGGAGGATCCGGAGGTATGTGCCGTAAGGGAGCTTAGGGAAGAGACCGGGATGATTGCAAATAAGTCAGAGTATCTTCTCAGTTATCACGCTTCCGCTGCATATATCAATGAGAAGATATGGGTATACTATACCGATGACATGACCGCAGGAGAACCGGATCCCGACCCGGGCGAACATGTTGAAGTGGTCAGGATTCCTTTTGATAAGGTTTTTGATATGGTCATGAACTGTGAGATATCGGACGTTAAGACACAGATGGCCGTCATGAAGGCGGCTCTTATAAGAAAAGGTTCAGAGGAGGACACTAAATGAAAAAGAGGGTATTATTCTTTGCCGTTATGGTGGTGATGGTCATTATGATCGTAGCCGGATGTCAGTCTGCTACGGCAGCGGAGATAGAAGTCTCCGGAGAGAAGGTTCCGTCGCTGTATACAGCACTCGGACAGGAGAGAAAGGTGGTCAGCACCGGTACGGAGGCAACTATAGGCAAAACGACGAAAACTGTCGGCTACAGCGGCGTTTCGTCCGAGGATCTTATGAGCTACTATGATTATCTCGGCGCAAACGGATATATCTGCACCGATGAATCTTCCACGTCCATACAGATGGCAAGAGAGGCTGCCGAGGAAGGATACATAGTGCTTGTAGATATGGTGCTGACTTCCGCGGATACGGCTGAGATAACGTATACATACGCAGTGGGCGAGCTCACTTACTATGATTGATATCTTTTAGACAAACAGTTGACCAAACGGCCTTTAAGGCCGTTTTTTCTTTTATATATATTGTATTTTTATATCATAAATGATATATTAGATTTGCTGGATATTTTTTTCACAAAACTCACTTTAACCGGCCCCAGTGCGGTTAATATTACGGGCCGGACATTGGTAAAAAAACACAACTTAATAACGGACACAGTCGTGACACAGTATTAATACGCATCTGGTGCTTTTTGTTTATATTAAAAAGATCTTCGTATATCTTTTTGTTATATAAAAAAGAAGAAATAACAGTTGGGGGTTTGAAATGAGCGACAGCAAGAATTTAACAAGCGTCTGCCCTGAGGACAACGATGAAAAGGCTTTATATGAGCAGGTCGAAAAAGTGATCGAAACATATAAAGACACCGAGGGGTCTCTGATAATGGTGCTGCACGCGGCTCAGGCTATATTCGGATATCTGCCGAAGGAACTCCAGGAGTTCATAGCCGACCGTATGGAGATACCTGTATCGGAGATAGACGGAGTAGTCAGTTTCTATTCATTTTTCACTGACAAGAAGAAAGGCAAGCATACGATCAGGGTCTGCCTGGGTACCGCCTGTTATGTAAGAGGCGGAAAGAAGCTCGTTGAGGCGATCAAGAGTGAGCTCGGAGTGAACGTAGGAGAAACGACGGAGGACGATCTGTTCACGTTTGAGATCGCAAGGTGTATAGGCGCCTGCGGACTCGCGCCGTCAATGATGATAGACGACGAAGTGTATAAGCAGGTCACGCCGCAGAAACTGCCCGGCATACTCGCTCCCTACAGGGAAGCCGAAGCGGAAGATGAAGAAGAGGAGGCGGAAGCATTATGATCAGAAACAGAAATGACCTCCTGAATATGAAAGAGGCTTACCTCAAAAAGATAGGCGAATACAGCCACATGTGCCTGGTCTGTTTCGGTACAGGCTGCACGTCATCGGGCTGCAAGAAGGTAAGGGACGCCCTGGTTGAAGAGATTGAGGCGGCCGGACTCACCGACAAGATCGCGGTCATAGAGAGAGGATGCATGGGAACATGCGCGGTCGGCCCGGTAGTATATGTTCTTCCGGATGAGACTTATTACACCGAGATGACTCCCGAGAAGGTGAAGAAAGTCGTTAAAGATCACCTCATCGGAGGGAAGCCGGTTCAGGAATACACGTTCTACGACAGCGTGCAGGAAAAGAGAGTCGCTGACATAAGGGACGTTGCGTTCTTCAGAGACCAGGTCAGGATAGCTCTTCGGAACTGCGGTCTCATTGATGTCAACTGTATAAATTCCTATGTATCCAAGGACGGATATCTGGCGCTTGCCCGTATCCTTGAGAGCGGAGACAGGAAAGCAGTCCTGGAAGAGATGAAGAAATCGGGCCTGAGAGGACGCGGCGGCGCCGGTTTCCCGACAGGTATAAAGTGGGAAGCCGCATTTAATCAGCCGGGTGATGAGAAATATATCATCTGTAACGCCGACGAAGGCGATCCCGGCGCGTTCATGGACCGCTCGGTCTTTGAGGGTGATCCCCACAGCGTAATAGAAGGAATGCTGATAGGCGGCTACACGATAGGTGCGAATCACGGCATAGTGTATATAAGGGCCGAGTATCCGATAGCCATTGAGAGACTGACGGCTGCTCTTGAGCAGGCCAGGGAAGCAGGCCTGCTCGGCAAGGACATCATGGGCTCCGGATTTGATTTCGACATAGAGATAAGGATCGGCGCGGGCGCGTTCGTCTGCGGCGAGGAAACAGCGCTCATGGCATCAGTCGAAGGCAGGAGAGGCGAGCCGAGGCAGAAGCCTCCGTTCCCGTTCCAGTCGGGTCTGTTCGGAAAGCCCACTATTATAAACAATGTTGAGACGCTGGCTACGGTGCCGGCAATAATGCTTAACGGTGCGGACTGGTTCAGACAGTACGGTACTGAGAAGAGTCCGGGCACAAAGGTATTTGCTCTTACCGGCAATATTGAGAACACCGGCCTCGTGGAGGTGCCGATGGGCACCAAACTTTCCGAGGTAGTATTCTCGATAGGCGGCGGCATCCCGAACGGAAAGAAGTTCAAGGCGGCGCAGACGGGCGGTCCTTCCGGCGGATGCATAACAGCCGACAATATAAACATCCCGCTTGATTATGAGAATCTCGCTGAGATAGGCTCCATAGTCGGTTCCGGCGGACTCATAGTCATGGACGAGGATACCTGTATGGTGGATACCGCGAGATTCTATCTCGACTTCACCAGAGAGGAGTCATGCGGCAAGTGCACGGCCTGCAGAGTCGGTACAAAGCGTATGCTGGAGATACTCGAGAGGATCACCGAAGGAAAGGGTGAGATTGAGGATATCGACAAGCTCGTTGAACTCGGAAATATCATAAAAGATACTGCTATGTGCGGTCTCGGTCAGACGGCCCCTAATCCGGTGCTGTCCACCATCAAGTACTTCAGAAACGAGTACGAGGATCATATACTCCAGAAGAAATGTCCTGCGGGTGTCTGCGCGGATATCGTTTCGAGTCCGTGCGAGAACACATGTCCTGCCGGAATACATATCCCGGGTTATATGAGCCTTATAGCCGACGGCGACTACTACGGAGCCGCGAGGATAATGCTGAGAGACAATCCGTTCTCCGGCATATGCGGAAGAGTATGTACGCATCCGTGCGAGAAGAGATGCCGCAGAGGCACTGTGGATGAGGCAATGAACATATGTGAGCTCAAGCACTTCGCCACCGACTGGGCGTACAGCCTGGGCCTTCCCACTGATGAAGACCTGAAAGGCCTGCCCAAGAACGGCAAGAAAGTCGCCGTTATAGGCGCCGGTCCTTCGGGACTCACCTGTGCGTATTATCTCGCAAGGCTCGGCTATGAGACGGATGTGTTTGAAGAGACCGACAGAGCAGGCGGTGTCATGAACTGGGGTATACCCGAGTACAGACTCCCGCGTGAGATCGTCGAGTTCGAGGTTGCAAACATTGTCAAGGCCGGAGTAAACATCATATATAACCATGAGGTCGAGAATGCAGAGTTCAAGCGCATAATCGAAGAATACGATGCGACATATATCGCGATAGGCGCTATGATTCCGACGCATCTGGGCATACCCGGCGAAGAACTCGAAGGTGCATACCCGGGCATCGACTTCCTGAAGAGAGTGCAGCTTAAGGGCGATATAGATTTCACCGGCAAGAAGGTCGCAGTCATCGGTGGCGGAAACACGGCCATAGACTCGGCCCGTACGGCGATCAGGCTCAATGCCCAGGAAGTGGATATCATATACAGAAGAGAAGAAAGAGATATGCCTGCGGATGATACAGAGATCGAAGACGCCAAGGATGAAGGCGTTGAGATCCGTACGCTCCTGAATCCCAGCGAGTTTATCGGCAAGGACGGCAAACTCACGGCCATGAGGCTGGTCAAGCAGAAGCTCGGTGCGTTCGACGTATCCGGCAGACGCAAGGCTGTTCCTACGGAGGATGAGTTCATAGAAGAGTTTGACGCGGTAATATACGCTATAACCCAGTATCCGGATGTCCGCTCTGTTGAAGACATCGTACAGACCAGATGGGACTGCGTGGTCGTAAACCGCTACACAATGGCGACATCAAAGGAAGGCGTATACGCCGGCGGCGATGCGCAGAGACGACCCGAAGATATAGTATATGCCGTGCATGACGGCAAGGTCGCGGCTTCAGAGATTGATAAGTATCTGGGCGGTGAGGGAGTCCTCAACAAGGGCTTCGAACAGGAGACCACCGATTATCATATCGAAGGTGATATCGTTCCTCATAACAGATTCAAGACCAGGATGGTCGAAGCCAGCATAGCCAAGCATACGTTCTGCGAGAGGAACCAGGGCATGCATGAACTGGATGCAAGAGCAGAAGCCAGCAGATGCCTGCGCTGCGACAGGAGGTGAACATAGTGGATACTATTAAACTTACGATAAACGGAAAAGAATGCACCGCGCCTGAAGGCAGCACCATACTGCAGGCGGCTGAACTGAACGGTATTCATATACCGAGACTCTGCTACCTTGACGGCATAAACAAATACGGCGCATGCCGTATATGCGTTGTCGAACAGGTTTCGCCTCCCGCGAAAAATCTGCAGGCGTCCTGCGTCGTGCAGGCAAGGGACGGAATGGTCATAGAGACCAATACCAAGAGAGTAAGAAAAGCCAGAAAGGCAATGTACGAACTTCTGCTCTCAAATCATGACGCGTCCTGCCAGACATGTGCGAGGAACCAGGACTGCGAGTTCCAGGCTCTGGGCCGCGAACTGGGCGTTGAGACGTCACCCTATGAGGGCGCGCGCAATCTGCTGCCCATGGATGTCAGCGAGTCAATAACGAGAGATCCCAACAAGTGCATACTCTGCAGACGCTGCGTAAACGTATGCAAGAACATACAGACGACAGCTGTGCTGACGGAGAAGAACAGAGGTTTCGATACTGTGATCTCGCCTGCTCACGGACTTCCGATGGGAGCATCTTCATGCACATACTGCGGACAGTGCGTCGTAGTATGCCCCGTGGGGGCTCTTAAGGAGACCAGCCACAAGGAGAGAGTGTTCGATGCTCTTGCTGATCCTGACAAGTACGTTGTCGTTCAGCCTGCTCCAGCGGTACGTGTTGGCATAGGCGAATGCTTCGGTCTGGACGCCGGCACATGCCAGACGGGAAGACTCGCGGCGGCGTTAAGGCGCATGGGCTTTGATAATGTGTTCGATACAAACTGGTCAGCCGACTTAACGATACTTGAGGAAGGCACCGAGTTCCTTGGAAGGGTCAAGGATGTCCTGACAGGCGGAAAACCGACGCTTCCTATGATGACTTCATGTTCACCCGGATGGATACAGTATATAGAAAAGTATTTCCCGGACGAACTCGATCATCTTTCCACCTGCAAATCTCCTCATGAAATGTTCGGTGCGGTCATAAAGAAGTACTATGCCGAGAAGATCGGAAAGAAGCCTGAGGATATGTTCGTCGTTTCCATCATGCCGTGTACGGCAAAGAAGACTGAGTGCGCGAGACCCGAGCTCTCCAATGACGGAGTTCCGAATGTTGACGCCGTCTTAACGACTAGAGAACTGGGCGACATGATAAAATCCATGGGCATCGACTTCATGAAACTTCCCGAAGAGGAATTTGATTCTCCTCTGGGCCTTTCGACCGGTGCTGCTGATATATTCGGCGTGACGGGCGGCGTTATGGAGGCTGCTCTCCGTACCGTATACGAGATAATAACGGGAAGAGAACTGCCGTTCCCGAACCTGCATGTCTCGCCCATAGTCGGGTTTGAGGAAGTCAGGGAAGCCGTTATAAAACTCGAGAACGTAAAGGACGAGTGGAAGGCGGCCGAGGGACTTGAGGTTAAGATCGCAGTCACGAGCGGCTTCAAGGGCGCAAACAAGCTCATGAATCAGATAGCTGACGGTACATCTCCTTACCACTTCATAGAGGTCATGGGATGTCCCGGCGGATGTATAACCGGCGGCGGACAGCCGAGGCCCAAGGAAGATATCAACATCGTCAGGAAAAAGCGCGCGGAAGCCATATACGGGGAAGATGAGAGCAAGCCTTTAAGAAAATCCCATGAAAATCCTGCGCTCATGGCTTTTTACAGCGAATGGGGCGAACCGGGCTGTCACAAATCCCATGAGTATCTGCACACGACATACGTGCCGCGCGGCAGATACGGACAGCTTACCGATGAGGATTTCACGGTAGAAAAGTAACTGATGACATTTAAGAACCGGCTGAAGTATTATATAAGTAGATACATGTATAGGGGGTTGATACTGTGACTTGCAAAGAGATAATGATCACACATGAGATCGGACTCACGGCGAAGGCCGCCGCGGTCTTTGTAGCCACGGCAAATGAATATGCTTCGCAGATCAGCGTTGAGTTCAAGAACTTCAAGATCAACGGCAAGAGCATAATGGGTGTGCTCTCGCTCGGAGCGAAAAAAGGCGACACTATTTTTGTTACAGCCAACGGTCTTGATGAAGCAGAAGCGGTCGAGGCTCTGGCCAAACTCGGGGATGAGCCGTACAAGGAGAGTGCTCCTCCCATAAGCATAAGGTAGACTGACGGAGGAAACCCGTATGATAGGACGGCAGGTAATAATAACGAACAGAGCTTTTACTCTGGAGGAGCTCTTCGTTTTCATGGGAAAATACTGGGACACGGAGGAATACGCGCCGTTTCAGATAGGCCGTCCGACTCCTGCCAGTGTGGAAGAATATATTCTCCTTCCCGCGACGCCCCGTTTTGTCGTAATACTGTACTCGCGGGCGGCGGGCGGCGTTTTCAGCAAAGAGAACAAAGTCATACTCACCGTTACGCCCACAGTGGAGGGCTTTACGGAGTCCATGATTCGTTCCATACCGTCAAGGAGCGTCATATCAGGTATAGCCAAGATGGGTTCTCTTAAGTCTCAGGAGAAGGAGCGCAAGGGCCCGGCTGAGGAGATACTCCAGAAGTATACGGCTTATATGAAGGATCTGCTGGCAAATGCAGGCTATATAAAGTAGATCATTGAACAAACTAAAAACAGCACCTTTAATAAAGGTGCTGTTTTGTTATCTTCTTTACATATTCATCTCAAGATAGACCTGAAGGTTTGTTTTTGCGTCAAGCCCAAGCTTTTTGCGTATGTTGGTCCTGTGATAGTCAACGGCTTTCTTTGTCACGAACAGCTCATCGGCGATCTGCTTGGAACTGTATCCCTTTTTGATGAGGTTGGCGACCTGCATTTCCCTTGAAGTGAGAGTATCGGTGACCTTGACCGGCGAATCGTTTATCAGAGGGTAGAAGGCCTGTTCCAGTATGGACGATATCATCTGATAGTCTTTTTCATCCGTGTGGTGTTTGAGATAATCCATGGCCGGACGAACGTAATTATCCACGTTTTCCTTTAAGGTGGTTCTCAGATTCTGATACTCTCTTTCGCGTATTGCGAGCGACTTGAGCAGCAGACGGTTCTGTGCGTCCAGAACGGAAATCCTCTCCATTATATCGTCATATGAATTCAGTATCTGTTTCTGGTAGGAAATGTTCTGTACGTATTCGAGTATGAGAACGACTTTTCCTTCGGAATTGTGTATTGGCGTGGCATAGATATGCATCTCGCCCGGCTGATCCATCTGTTTCTTGAACGGAACCTGCGATCCGCATGCCTTACCTTTGCTGATCGCCTGGAGAGCCGGACAGTTATCACACGGTTTATCCGCATCATGAAACAGTTCGTAGCACTTCTTGGGAACGAAGGATTTTTTCTGGGAATACCAATACTTCATCGGTTCATTCAGGTATACTACCGTCAGATCCGGTGTGAGTATGGAGATGCCTTCACGAATATTATTAAGAACGTTGAGCAGTATGGAATTGCTCCCGAGAAAATCTTCGAGAGTCTCTGCTTCGATTATGCTCTCTTCCAGTTCAGGAACGTATATCCATTCAGGAAGACGGTGTTCGCTCATTTCCCTTCCCTCTGTTGGCCTTAGTGTGCAGATCATTACAGGAACAGTATGATCCGGACTTTGAATAAATTATATTATAAAACACGGTCAAATTCAATGCATACAAAAGACCGGCCTTACGGCCGGTCTTGCTGTAATCATACAGTGAGTTTATCAGTAACTCTGTTTGTTGATCGTGCAGACACCCGCGGGGCATCTCTCTCTGCATGCGCCGCAGTCTATGCACTTATGACCTGTCGAGACGGTACCCTTGATTATTGCGATACCGCTGCTCGTACCGAGTCTGGAAGCGCCTGCCTGAATCATCCTTACAGCGTCATCGTATGTCTTGATTCCGCCGGATGCCTTGACGCCCATATCGGGGCCGACAGTCTGTCTCATCAGACGCACGTCGTTTTCATCCGCTCCGTCAGTGGAGAAACCGGTGGAAGTCTTAACGAAATGTGCGCCGGCCAGTTTGCTGACCGTGCAGGCCTTAACCTTTTCCTCGTCTGTCAAAAGACAAGTCTCGATTATGACCTTGACGAGCGCTCTGCCTCTTACTGCGTTCACAACGCCTTCTATGTCTCTCTTTACCAGCTGCCAGTTCTTTGACTTGATTGCGCCGATGTTGATGACCATATCAACTTCTCTTGCGCCGTTGTCAGCCGCCTTGGCGGCTTCTGCAGCCTTTGATTCCGGAGACATGGCTCCAAGGGGGAATCCGACAACGCAGCACGGAGTTACGCCGCTGCCGCTTAAGAGTTCGGCTGCCAGCTTGATGTGGCAGGTGTTAACGCACACGGAAGCGAAATGATATCTTTTGGCTTCATCACAGAGTTTACGTATATCGTCTTCGGTCGCTTCAGCCTTGAGCAGTGTATGGTCGATATAACCGGCGAGTGACTCAGGGCTCATATAGGAGTGCACCGTGGAGCCTGCTGCCGGTGTCTGGTAATCTATCTGGCCGCCCAGTCCGCCTAATCTGGAAACTTCCTCCTTTACCTCCTGAACGATACGAGCCGCATCGCCTGATGCAGGACCGCTGTATCCGGTCATGGGAGTGAAGCTCTGAGATGCGGAGAACCCGGAGCCGGAACCGAGGATCTGTTCGGCCTCGGCCTTAACTTCTCTGACTATTCTTTCAATATCCATTTTGATACCTATCGATCAAAGCCGTGCAGGATAAGGCAAGCTTCTTTCAGCAGATTACGCCTGAGACGCATTGCCTGTATCCGCTACTCTTTCAAGCATTACTCCATTGTGGGGAGAATACCTTCTACATCATCATGAGGGCTCGGGATTACGTGTGTTCCGTAAAGATCTCCGACTCTCTTTGCTGCTGTTGCACCAGCTTCAACGGAAGCTTTTACAGCTCCGACATCGCCGCGGACCATGACTGTTACCAGTCCCCAGCCGATCTGCTCTTTGCCGATGAGCTTGACGTTCGCTGCTTTTACCATAGCATCAGCTGCTTCGATAGCGCCGATGAGGCCTTTTGTTTCAACCATACCAAGTGCTAATTTCATTGTGTTTCTCTCCTTAACTTTAACTTCGTTACTGATATCCTTTGAAATAACGGGTTTTGCTTCAGCGGGCTTTTCCGCTACAGGTTCTTCCTTGACCTCGGGTTCGCTCGCTGCGCCTGTGATCTCAGCGGCTGCTTTTTCAGCTGCCGCATCGGCATTTTTAGCCGCAGCCTCATTTCTTGCCGCGAGCTCTTCCTTAGTGACCGGAACATTATCTCCTCTGTATATCATAGTTATCCTCTTTTCCTAAAACGGGGGGGGTTTTAATCGATCGTATGATCAATATCCGCCGCCCAGTTTTACACCGTCGATATTGTCGGGTATTACCAGTGTACCGGCCTTTTCTCTTTCAACAGCCGCCTTCAGAATGGATTCCGTGGAGCGTGTGCCGATCCTGACAGTGCCCGTTGCCATAACAGCGAGGCAGTCATCGATGGTTCTGACACCGCCGGCAGCCTTGACCTGCATCTCAGGCTTCGTATACTTACGCATGAGTATGAGGTCGTTGATAGTTGCTCCGGACTTTGCATAACCCGTTGCGGTCTTTGTGAAGTCGGCGCCGACTTTTTCGCATATCCTGCAGGCGATTATCTTTTCACCGTCGGACAGATAAGCGTTCTCGAGTATGACTTTTATTTTAAGGCCGTGTGCATGTGTGGCTTCAACGCATGCGAGAAGGTCTTTGACAACATACTCATAGTCGCCGGACTTGAAACGCCCGATGTTCATGACGACATCGATCTCTTCAGCGCCTTTTGCTATAGCGTCGTTGATCTCGAACACTTTGGTCTCTGTCGTGCATGTCCCGTGGGGAAAACCGATGACAGTCGTGATTATTATGTCGGTATCCTCGAGGAGCGGTCTTACGATCTCTATGTCGGAAGGCCTTACGCAAACTGATATGCAGTTATACTTCTTCGCCATGTTCACGCAGTCGATAGTATCGTTTATCGTGAGCTGCGGCTGAAGATTCGAATGATCCATCAGGTTTGCGATGTCCTGTACGGTTACCGGTCCGGAGAATTTGTACTCGTACTGTCTTTGCTTCTTCATTTGTTCTGGTCCTTTCAGAGTTCTTGAATATCAAAACATAAGTCTATCGTATATTCTTCACCCGGTTCGAGATAGAGGAGCTCGCCCCTTTCGCGGGCTTTTGCTCTTCCCTCAGGCAGCCACGTTCCGGGCTCTATGCCCATAACGTAATCGCCTTCGCCGAGCTGTTTCCATTCGGAGCAGTACGGCATGGTCTCCTTGCTGTAGCTGAGCGTTACCCGGAGGCCCCCGTCAAGCAGATCGGGGTTTTCCACGACAGCTTTCGCTACGCCGTTCTCATCGGCCTTAACGTCGAAGTAGTACAGCTGCTCGGTGAAACCGTGCTCGGGAGCGTGGAACTGATTCCATTCGCCTATGCCTTCCTCGGCTCTCGGATCCCTTGCCTTTACGGTGGGGGAGTCGATCAGAAGCTTTGTGGCTTCATCGATCAGCGGATAGCCGAAGTTGCAGTGGTACAGGAGCATGAACGGAGTCTTCTCAAAGCCCTCGTTCACGACAGTATCCTGTATATGGATCTTGCTGCTGCCGAGCTTTGTCGTTATCTCGCGTTCGAGCACCATATTGTCCCCGAATATCGATGATTCACGCACCTGGCCTTTGATCATCATAACGAGATCGTCGCCTATCCATTCTGTCGTCGCGGAACAGTTCTGCGCCGATATATTGGATATCCTTCCGTGCAGCCCTAGCTCTTCGCCCTGATCTGTGCAGGGAGCTCCGTTGTACGTCAGGCCGCAGGTGGTGGTGAGACCGCAGGTGAAGTTTTTAAGGAATCCCAGGCCGTCCTTTTCAAAGTACGCGGGGGATCCGAGTCCCGACTTCGAGATGAACGAGAGAGGCACGCCCTTGTATGATGCCCAGGCTATGTCCATGCACCTTGAAGGCACTACCGTGAACTCCAGTCCGGAGCCGGTCACGACCTCGTATCCTCTCATCCCTTCAGCCCTTCCGGAGCTGAAAGTATAGTCCGTTATCCTCGCTATCTGCGATATATCACCGACGCGTTTCATTATATCATTTCGCGTCATTTCATGTCCATAAAGTTTGGCCATAATTTCACCCCTCGATCAATTTTTGGTCATAATATCACCAATGTCGCAGAGAAGGTCGTATGTTTTGTTAAAAATTTCCATCTTCTCATCGTAGAACGCCATGTTTTCGGGGATGGGCTCTACTCTCTCTTCGATATGATGCAGTTCGTCGATCTTGTCGAAGTTCTCCCAGAGACCTGTTCCGACTGCTGCGCATGCCGCAGCGCCAAGGGCCGCAGCCTGCTGGTCGATATTGGACTTAAGTGCCGTTACCTTGTATATATCGGCATATATCTGTCTCCAGAAAGCGCTCTTGCTGCCGCCGCCGACCAGGAGCATCTCATCGCCTATCTCGGTGCATTCCTTTAAGGCATCAAGGCATCTCCGGAGGCCCATCGTTATGCCTTCCATGCTGGCCCTGATTATGTCGGCCCTCGTATGGATGAGGTCGAGCCCTATGAAGGACGCCCTTATGTTGACGCTCTTGTCCATCGGAGCGCCGCCGCCGAGTGACGGATTGAATATGAGCCCGTGAGCTCCCATCTCCGACTTGGCCGCCTCAGCTGTCATAAGATCGTATACATCAGCGCCTGTCTTATCCGCTTCATCCACGAATTCCTGACACAGTGCGTCTCTCATCCATCTGAATGCCGTACCGCCTGCGTTTACGCAGAGAGCGGAAGCATAGTATCCGGGTACTACGTGCGTGAATACGTACGGAGCCTTCTTGACGTCGAGGACGGGTTCCTGTGAGGATACCGCTATCCATGAGGAAGATCCGAGAGAGTTGTATACTCTGCCTTCCTTGTACGCCATAGCTCCAAGCGCCATACATGAGTTGTCGACGCCGCCGCATACTACCTGCACCTTGTCGGTGAGACCCATCTCTTCTGCGATCTCGGGCTTTATCGTTCCGACTATGCCGGTTGATGGTATGACTTCAGGCAGTATCTCTTTGGGAAGATCCATGGCTGCTATCAGCTCATCCGAGTAATCCCATGCCTTTAAGTCCCATACGCCGCATCCTGACGCGTACGACGGATCCGTGCACAGTCTTCCCGTCATCTTGTAGTTGATGTAGTCCTTAGTGCCTATGACCTTGTAGATCTTTTCGAACATCTCCGGCATATTGTCCCTGTACCAGAGGAGTTTGAATGACGTATAGAACGCAGGATTGAATCCGTTGCCTGTCGTCATGTACCACTTGTCCTTGTCATAGTTCTCGAACACCTTCGCAGCCTGCTCGGTGGCTCTGCCGTCCGACCATATGGGAGTGTTGGGATTGAGCAGTTCTCCGTCCTTGGAGATGCAGATCGTTCCGAGGCTGTGGCCTGATATACCGCAGCATGTGATCTCTTCCTTGTTCGCTCCGGATTCCTCTATGAGCTGTTTTGTGCCCTGTACTACCGCGTTCCACCAGTCGTCCGGGCGCTGT
Organism: uncultured Christensenellaceae bacterium; assembly: GCA_964428055.1. Taxonomy (GTDB): domain Bacteria; phylum Bacillota; class Clostridia; order Christensenellales; family Christensenellaceae; genus CAYRWM01. Next base: position 24,644 of record CAYRWM010000022.1, read on the forward strand.
TCGTGCCAGCCTACCGCCGGATAATATGTATCATATGAAATGAAAGTCTGAGCCAGGCATTCGCCTTCTACCGAATACAGTGATGCTTTGCTGCCGCCTGTTCCCAGGTCCCATGCTATTATCTTTTTATCCATTTTATGTACCTCGCGTTATTAGAGATAAAAGGGGCTGCCGTGTCGCGACAGCCCCCGTGAATCTTATTCGTCGCCTGTTACGACACGGCTGAGTTTCTGCTTTTTCCTCTGCTCGATCATGAGTTTGGTGTAGTACTTGTCGTGTACGATACATCCGACTTCAACCTGACGGACCATGAGTTCGCCGCAGCCGTCGCAGCATACGCACCAGTTGATCTCATCTTCTCTGTCCTCGATGTACTTGATCGGGAGTTCGGAGTCAGCTATTGACTGACGGCCGAGTGAGATCATGTCGACATTGCCGTGCTCGATGAGGTAGTTGCCCCAGTGGAACATGCTGTTCCATTCCGGACATACGCCTCTCAGGCCGTTTGTCTTGCCGCGCTCGAGTATTGATATACCGCCGAGGATGACGCATGTCTCGGGCTTTAAGGCCTTCTTCATCTTGTCTGCCATCGTCATGTGCATGTATACGTCGAAAGCGTTGTTCTTGTTCGGGCTCATGAGCTCCCATGTGATGGAGGGGCTGCCGAGAGATTCGATGAAGAATGAGCATCCTCTCTCCTCGAGGCCCTTAATGAGCTTGTAGGATTCGTCGAGGTCTACGAGCGGGCTGTCAGGACCTGCATGTCCCTGTCCGCCGGGCTGTCCTTCGAACATTGAGACTTTTGCGCCGATGAGGAAGTTCTCATCCGGAACGAGCTCTCTGATCCTCTCCATGAGTTTGAAGGGGAATTTGCTCCTGTTCTCCCATGAGCCGCCCCATGCCCAGTCGCGGTCATTGTAGGGACGTACGAGCTGTGAGATGAAGTAGCCGTGGCAGGCCTTGATGTCAACGCCGTCGAATCCTGCGTCATACAGGAACTTTGTGGTCTGGGCGTAGAGTTCGAGAGTTTCTTCAACATATTCTTCTGTCATGAGTCTGCCTTCAAATCCGTAGAGGGGCTTTACGCAGACTTTCTCTGAGAATGAGGAAGCGGAAACTTCGCCTGAATGGTTGAGCTGAACGATGAGCAGTGTTTCGGGATCGATCTCTTTCATCGCTTTGCAGAAGTCTATCCATCCCTGCTTGTTCTCTTCGTCTCTTATGTCGATGAGTATCTGGTCGATACGTGCGCGGTGCTCGCGCTGCATCGTGACAGATTCCATGACTACGATACCTGCGCCGCCTCTCATGCTCTTCGCATAACGGGCGTATGACTTTTCAGAGAAAAGACCATTGGGCAGTGCGTCGTCGCATTCCATGGGCTGGATGACGAAACGGTTCTTCGCCATTCTCGGGCCGACTTTGAACGGCTGTGCTAAGGGGGTATTTTTGTTACTCATAATTATCCTCTCTTTCAGTTTGTACAGTTTATCAAACGGTCTTTATGCTTTTGCCCAGGTGTGATTCTGAGCTGCTGTCCAGCATGTTTCGAGCCAGTGCATGATCTCGATGCCGTCATCGATCGTGGGATATACTTCGCATTTCTCGCCCATTATGTCGAGAAGGAAGTTATCGTAGATATTGCAGAACGCATAGTAAAGGCCTTCATGATGTCCCGCGGGGAGTCTGCCGGCGCTTGAGAGCTGATCCATAGCGCTGTAGCCGTTGCCCTTTGAGACTATCATCTGCGGATATCCTTCCTTTGTCAGGATGAACTTCTCAGCGCAGATGTTCTCCCATTCGATAGCGCCCTTTGTTCCGTATATGCGGACTCTGATCTCGTTGTCGTTTCCGAATGCGACCTGTGAGGACCATATCGTTCCTGTTGCGCCGTTATCGAACTTCTCGATCACGCATGCGTTCGTGTCCGTCTTGAATCCGCCGAAGTTATCCAGCTGGCAGCATGCTTCCGTGAGCTTCATGCCGGTCAGGAACTGGATCGTGAACTGTGCGTGGGAACCGATATCGGCAAGGCTGTTCATCCTGCCGGCGATCTTTGGATCCGTTCTCCACGGAGGCATCCCTGTGTCGCCTGCTAGCCATCCCTGAACGTATTCGCCGGCCGCCATGACTATGTCGCCGATCTCTCCGTTCCTGATGAGCTCTCTTGCGTGTCTTAATGCCGGGTATCCGGAATATGTGAACGTTACGCACATCTTGACGCCCTTTTCATCAGCGATACGCTTAAGGTCTATCGCTTCCTCTTCAGTGAAGGTGACGGGCTTCTCGCATGATACGTTGAATCCGGCTTCGAGGAACATCTTCGCTATCTTGTAGTGGACGTTGTTCGGTGTCGTTATGACGACAAAATCCAGTCTGTCGTCCCCGGTCTTCTTGCTCTCGGCTTCACACATCTCTTCGGGTGAGTCGTATGATCTGGAGGGATCCACGCCGTTGGCCGCAGCTGCCTGCGCTCTTTCTTCCTCGACTATTGAGAAGAATCCCGCTACGAGCTCAGCCTTGTGTGTGGCCTCGATGGCTCTGATGTGAACGTTTCCTATGAAAGCGTTCGGCGCAGCGCCGAGTATTCCGTACTTTAACTTTTTCATAAGTTACACTCCTGTCTTACGCTTTTGCGAGGTTGTCCGTGTTGGCCCAAGTCATCTCGCCCGCTTCTTCTCTTATGATGCAGCGGTTTAAGAACTCGATAGCCTTTGACAGACCTTCAACATTGTTCATGTATGTGTCTTCGTGCTCGATGCTGATCGCTCCGTTGTATCCGATGTCAACGAGAGCTGAGATTATCCTCTTCCAGTAGAGCTCGTCATGTCCGTATCCGACTGTCCTGAACGTCCATGCACGGTTTACTCTGTCAGCATAGTTCTTGGCGTCGAGACGGCCGTTTACCGTTATGTTCTCCATCTGCTCGATAGAGTCTTTTGCGTGGAAGTGCTTGATCCACGGACCGATCTTTCTGATCGCGTTCGGAACGTCGCATCCCTGCCATACGATGTTGGAAGGATCGCAGGTGACTCCGAGGCCCGGGCTGTTGACTGCTTCCATGAGCTTTACGGCTGTCTCTGCATTGTATACGCAGAATCCCGGGTGCATCTCTATGCAGACCGTTACGTTATGCTCTGCAGCAAAGGCTGCTCTCTTCTTCCAGTAGGGGATGAGTACTTCTTCCCACTGCCACTTTAAGAGATCTTCGAACTCCTGGGGCCAGGGCTGTACGATCCAGTTCGGGAACTTGCTGCCGCCGGGCTCGCCGGGTGTGCCGGAGAAGCATACCACGTTCCTGACGCCGAGCTTTTCAGCGATGAGGATCGCGTTCTCGAGTGTTTCATTATAGAGCGCTGCGACCTCAGCATCGGGGTGTACCGGATTCACGTGTGAATCGATAGCGCTTATCTCCATATCATATTTCTTGAATACCGCTTTGTATTCTTCGAGTTTCTTCTCGTCTGCCAGAAGTTCCTTTGCCTTGCAGAGAGCGTCGCCGGTCGCGCCGCCTGCGCCCATCTCGGCTGTCTCGATGCCCATTTCCTTCATGGTTTTGACTGCATCTTCCAGACTTCTGTCACTGAACAAACATGCCAATACTCCTAATTTCATGTGTACTTGCCTCCTGTTTTTTATTAAATTTTCTTTTTTTGCGGTTATTTTTGCAGTTTAGAATTGTTACCTTAATTATACCTTTGATGCGCCTTTTTCAGGGATACAAGTATAATCCTAGTAAAGTACCAGTATATATGGAAAGCCCCTATTTCAGCCGTGAAAAAAGGGCACTTTTTGTGTTATAAGATGGTGCAACTATGGCACTTTGTGGTAAAATCATATATATGGGGTATTATGCCGCCTCATTCCGGTTTTCAACACTATATGGAGGCATGGTCATGAGAAAAATATTCCTCGTCGTCCTTGCATTTGTGCTGATATTTTCACTTATATCGTGCAGTGCGCCTGCAGCGGGCGAAGAAAAACCGGCATATGAATTTGAAGATATCCTGGATTCATATTCATGGCTTGGAAAGACACCTGATGAAGCCGGTGTAGGTGAAGAGTATATTGATACCATCAGCGCAGGAATAACGGGTAAACTCCTGGGTGAGGATGCGACCGGTTCGGCCTATCTGAACACCCTTGACGCTGACGAGCCCGTTTTCGGCGAGATAGACATATACTGTTCCGATCTCGACACCCAGGTCATGATCGATAAACTCACGGAGCTGTACGGCAGACCATATGCCGAGGGAGAGGAACCTTACGTCGAATCCAACGGCGGTTCGGTTATGTGGAAGAGTTTCTTTACGGGCGACGGGGTCATAACCGTGAGTCAGGGGCAGAAGAACGACTGGTTCCAGCTTGAGTGCACGCTGAACGTGCCGGATGATGACAGTATGTTCGCAAAAAGGATCAGCGCAAGCGACATAGAGGCCGATACCAATCTTGTGATCGATATGCCGGAAAGCGGGTATCCGGATCTCATTGTTCAGAGGCTCCTTACCGATCCTATTACGTATAAATTCGAATATACGGACAGTAACGGTTTAGAGCGTATAATATGGGTGAGTCAGGAGGAGACCGACGGACTTCCCAACATTGTTCAGTATGACGAAGAATGGAAAGAGAATTTCGACGAAGATTATTTCGACTTAAAGTGGGACTCCGAAGACTGGATACAGTATGACGATGTGCGGTTCGCGACCGTTGAGATGATGGATGAGGGTCCGGGGCTGATCAGCTGGTTCACGGGCGACTGTGTATATGCGGCAGCGATCAAGGCGCCCGTTACGGAAGAGGATCTGACCGCTTTTAAAGATCAGGTCGAAGAAATGATAAAGATTGAAAAATAATTAGTAATAAAAGGAATGGACATGAAACGAGCTTTAGTATTATTGTTGATAGTTGTTTTTCTTACAGGCATCTGCCTTACAGGTTGCGCCTCCGAGGAGGAGATCATCGAGCAGGCTAATGCAAAACGCGATGAATGGATACAGGCGACTTCGGCGCTGCGCGTGCCTGAAATGGACGGCGTTGAAGCGATAAACATAACCAGCTACAACGACAAGTGTGCCGTTTGGGCGGCATATCCCACTGTAGACGGGAAAGGCAGTATCTCATCTGAAATAGAGAGTTTCATCAATGCGACCATTAACGATTTTATCTCTGCATCTTCGCTCAAAGCTGAGGAGGAGAACGGTTACCAGGGCAATATGGTGATAACATACGAACCCTTTAAGTATGAAGATAAAGTCTTTTCGGTAAAATTCGATGTTAAGAAGGATGACGTGTCGACCGTCAAGACCTTCGCGTACACGCTGGAAGACGAGCAGAAGATGCCTCTTTCGTCTCTCTTTGCCGAAGATTCCGATTATCTGACGGTGCTGAGTCAGGATGTGAAGCCCGGGCTTTCCAACAACACATTTGTGAAGGCAAACTATGACGAAGCCAAATTCAATGAGGGAACCGCTCCAAGCGAAGGCAATTTCTCTGATTTTACGGTGGACGATGAAAAGCTCGTGCTGTATTTCCCTGTCGGAAGACTGTGCAACACAGAAGAGGAAGGGTACGTACAGGAGCAGGTCAAAATAGAGGACATAGAGGATCTGCTCGCATCAGCACAGGTAAGTCCTATCTCCGATCTTATCGCGGAGGACAGCGAAACGAGAAAGATGCTCGCTTACGGTGAGGGCGATATGGCTCCGGCGAGCCTGGACGGCATAGATCCATTCAATGACAAGGTCGTGGCGTTTACGTTCGATGACGGTCCGAGTCCTAAGACGACTCCGCAGCTCCTTGACTTCCTCGAGGAGAACGGACTCGTTGCAACGTTCTTCGTGTGCGGAGAGAACGGCACTTCACTCGGGGCGAAGTTCAATCCGGACGTCATCAAGAGGATGCGTGAGATCGGCTGCGAGATAGGTGACCACAGCTACGATCATGAGAAATACTATGAGCAGGTCGGATATGACGAGATGATGGAAGAGATCAACTCTTGCAGGGATCTTATTAAGGAGATAACGGGAGAACGTCCCATACTCGGAAGAGCCCCCGGCGGGAATATCACCGAGGAACTGGCAGAGCAGAGCGGACGCGCATCATTCTTATGGTCTGTCGATACTCTCGACTGGAAGAACAGGGACAAGGACAAGAACTACAGGAATCTGATGGACGGTGTGACGGACGGTTCAGTCGTTCTAATGCATGATATATATCAGCCTACGGTGGACGCAGCTATAAAGGGCATGGCTGAGCTCAAGGATCAGGGCTACAAGTTCGTAACCGCTTCACAGATGCTGCAGATCGCTGATATCAGGGGTGCAGACCCGGTATATAAATTCTATAATGCGCCCAAAGCCGAAGAAGCACAGGGCAATACAGAGGAGGAATAGGATATGAGTGTTAAAGTTGTTTACTGTTCGCGTTCCGGCAACACAAAGCTGGTCGCAGATGCTATAGCGGAAGCTGCGGGAGTAGCGGCTGTGTCGGTCACGGATGAAGGAGCTGCCGTAACGGAACCCGTTGATGTTCTTTTCGTAGGAGGAGCGCTCTATGCACACTCCATCGACAAGAACCTTAAGGCTTATCTCGCCGCAGTGCCAGAAGGTAATGTAAAGAAAGCAGTCGCTTTTTCCACAGCGTCGTTCTCCAAGCACGCTATCGACGTTATAAAGAAGGTGCTTAAGGCAAAGGGAATAGATGTTGCTGACGATTTCCTCTTTATCAAGAAGACTGCGAGTGAGGCGCAGCTTGAGGAAGCAAAGGCGTTTGCAAAGAAATTCATATAAACACAGGGAAGGGGATATAAGATGGCAGAAAAGATAGAGAATAAATATGCGGGAACAAAGACCGAGAAGAACCTTTTAGAAGCTTTCGCCGGAGAATCACAGGCGAGGAACAAGTATACCTACTTCGCTTCCGCCGCAAAGAAAGCGGGTTATGAGCAGATAGCCGCGTTGTTCCTGAAGACCGCGGATAATGAAAAAGAGCATGCGAAACTCTGGTTCAAGGCCCTTAACGGCATAGGCGAGACAACAGACAATCTGCTTGCTGCGGCCGAAGGCGAGAACGCCGAATGGACCGATATGTATGAGCGTATGGCAAGGGAAGCCGATGAAGAGGGTTTCACCGAACTGGCCGAACAGTTCAGGGGTGTTGCCGCTATCGAAAAGGCTCATGAGGAAAGATACAGAAAACTGCTTGCCAATATAGACAATATGGAAGTGTTTAAGAAGAGCGAAGAAGTCGTATGGGAATGCAGGAACTGCGGTCACATAGTGGTCGGAGCGGAAGCTCCGGATGTATGTCCCGTATGCAATCACCCGAGAGCGTTCTTTGAGATCAAGGAAGAGAATTACTGATAGATCTTCTTGTGAGATGACAGAGCCCGGAGTCTTTTCTG
>CAYRWM010000023.1:0-31279 GCA_964428055.1 uncultured Christensenellaceae bacterium
GACATAACAAAACCCCTTTCGTTAGATTTGTGTCTAACAAAAGGGGTTCACTTCAGACTGAAAGGCACGTCCTTTTTTTATTCTCTGAACAACTCTTCTTTCTGAAGCTCCTGTTCCATTATATGCATCGGCGGGAGTGAGAGTTCATGCTTGTCGTACACTCTTGAAACGGAATCTCTGTAGCCGTTCACATCGTCATACTCAAACGGTATGTGGCATATTATGCATTCCTTAGGATCCATCTTCTTTATCATATCCCGCCCCCTTGACAGGGTAAGGAAAGGGAAGTTGAAGACAGAGAGATCGAACTCATCGCCGAGTTCGCCGTTAAGCTGAATGTTTTCTATAGCAGCATCGCCGAAGAACGATATCTTTTTACCGGCTATGCTTATAACACCGCCGTAGTTTCTGACATCCTTGTATTCGACACCGTCGTGCGTGAGATTCCTGAAATAAAAATGATCATCGCCGAATCTGTAATTTTCACTGGACAGGAAAAGCTGGTACACGTGTTCGCCGAATATGTTCTTTAAGGGGCTGAACACGACGGTTTCGGGATGAGTCTTTAAGAACCTGTTCACATGCCTTAATGACACGTGATCCGGGTGATCGTGCGTGATTATCATGTAATCGATGCGCGCGAAATCGCCGTCCCCGGATATCATAGTATCCAGGACCGGGTCAGTGACTCCCGAGAACCTGTTGCTGCCCGTATGAACTGCATCCAGCAGCACGGTTTTACCATCAATATTCAGAAGCAGACCCGCGTTTGCGGTAAGCACGGCAAAGCTGCTCATGACTTGTATCCCTTTCTCTTGTATCCGTATCATTATATCACACCTTTGGAATCGCTTAACATAGAGATTTTTCGGTAACAAAAGTTCTTGATTTTTTATTTCGGGTATTGTACAATAATCTATGCTCGCGTCAATATCGGCGTTTAGCACCTTTCGGGAGGTTGCCGGCTCTTGCCAGCCGGGTAGTTTCCGGAGGCGTAAGTCCGCTTGAGACGGACGAACTCCCCGTGCACAGCACTCCAAAAAAAGAGTGCTGAAAAAAGGATAAGCGACACGCACGGCAGAGTGTACAAGTAGTAACATGGAGGTAAAAAAAATGGCAAGCCAGAGAATCAGGATCAAGTTAAAGGCTTATGACCACAATCTCATCGATCAGTCAGCTTCGAGGATAGTGGAAACGGCCAAGCGTACAGGCGCCAAGATATCAGGCCCTATACCGCTCCCGACGCAGAAGGAGATAATCACCATCCTTCGTGCGACGCACAAATATAAGGATTCCAGAGAACAGTTCGAGATAAGGACACACAAGAGGCTGATAGACATACTTGAAGCCAACACGAAGACAACAGACGCTCTCATGAGGCTGGATCTTCCCGCTGGTGTCGATATTGAGATCAAACTCTGATCACAGGCAAGGAGGTTAAACAGTTATGAAGGCTATATTAGGTACAAAAGTCGGAATGACCCAGGTGTTCGCTGAAAACGGCACAGTAGTTCCTGTAACAGTTGTAAAAGCCGGTCCCTGCTACGTGATACAGGTAAAGACAGTGGAAACTGACGGTTATGAAGCTGTACAGATAGGTTTCGGTGATATCAAAGAAAAGAATGTCACGAAACCCCTGAAAGGTCATTATAAGAAGGCAGGAGTAGCCTGCACGAGATTCTTAAGAGAATTCGCACTCGACGGTATGGAAGTCGGTGCCGAGATCAAGGCTGATATATTTGAGGCCGGTGAGAAGATCGATGTATCGGGCATCTCCAAAGGTAAGGGATTCAAGGGCGTCATCGCCCGTCACGGACAGCACAGAGGCCCCATGGCTCACGGTTCCAGATATCACAGGAGACCGGGTTCAATGGGCGCATGCTCAAGCCCGTCCAGAGTGTTCAAGGGCAAGAATCTGCCCGGACGCACAGGCGGCGTGAAGACGACAGTCCAGAATCTTGAAGTCGTATCTGTCGATTCCGAGCGCGATATCATCCTCGTCAAGGGTGCTATCCCCGGCGCAAACGGCAGTATGGTAACGATCAAATCCGCAGTTAAGGCTTAATCGGGAAGGAGGGATTTTGATGCCAAAAGTAGATGTATACAAGACAGACGGTACAAAGACCGGTAAGAAGGCAAATCTTCCGGATGAAGTATTCGGTGTTGAGATTAATGAAACAGCTATGCATGACGCGGTTGTAGCTCACTTAGCCAACAGGCGTCAGGGAACACAGTCCGCTCTGACCCGTTCAGAGGTAAGCGGCGGCGGAATCAAGCCGTTCAGACAGAAGGGTACAGGCCGTGCCCGTCAGGGTTCTTCCAGAGCTCCCCAGTACTACCACGGTGGTGTGGTATTCGCTCCGAAGCCCAGGGATTACTCAATGAAACTGAACAAGAAAGTAAGAAAACTCGCTATCTGTTCCGCACTTTCAATGAAAGTCAAGGATAAGGACATCATCGTCCTCGAGGATCTTGCGTGCGAACCCAAGACAAAAGAGATGGTCAAGATCTTGGAGAACCTCAAGGTTGAGGGCAAGGCTCTGATCGTAACGGATGTCAAGAATGAGAACGCTGTAAGAGCAGCTTCCAACATTCAGGGTGTAAAGACCATGATAGCAACTACGCTCAGCGCATACGATATCGTCAACTATGACAAGTTCATCGTGACGAAGGACGCTGTAAAAGTTATCGGGGAGGTATACGCATAATGAAGGATATGCATGATGTGATTATCAAGCCCTTGCTTTCAGAAAAAGCTTATGACTATATTCCGGAGAAGAAATATACTTTCCTCGTGGATGTTGATTCAAACAAGCAGGAGATAAAGCAGGCGGTAGAGGAGATCTTCGGCGTAAAAGTCGAGAAGGTCAACGTATCGAACCGTGAAGGCAAGCTCAAGAGACAGGGCTATACCAAAGGAAGACGCGCTTCCACAAAGAAAGCGATCGTCAAACTGACAGAAGACTCCAAAGGCATTGAGTTCTTTGAGAGCATGCAGTAATCGGAGGTAAGGAAAATGGCTATAAAGAAATATAATCCGACTTCTCCGGGCAGAAGACACATGAGCGTTCAGGGGTTCGAAGAGATAACGGCCTCTAAACCGGAAAGATCGCTGCTGGCCACCAAGAAAAAGAGCGGCGGCAGAAACGTTCACGGAAGGATAACCGTGAGACACATAGGCGGCGGAAACAGACAGAAATACAGGATAATCGACTTCAAGCGTAACAAGGACGGTATCCCGGCTAAGGTAGCGACGATTGAATACGATCCGAACAGAACAGCCAACATAGCGCTCCTCCATTACGCAGACGGCGAGAAGAGATACATCATAGCTCCTCTGGGACTGAAGGTCGGCGACACGGTCATGTCGGGACCCGAAGCTGATATCAAGCCGGGCAATGCGCTCCCCTTAACAGCTATCCCCGTCGGTACTATGATTCACAACATCGAAGTGAAGCCGGGCAAGGGCGCACAGCTCGTCCGCTCAGCAGGTAATGCCGCACAGCTCATGGCTAAGGAAGGCAGATACGCGCAGGTAAGGCTTCCCTCCGGTGAAGTGAGAATGATACTGGTCGTAGCAAAGGCTACTATAGGCCAGGTAGGCAACGTCGATTACTCGAACATGAGCATCGGCAAAGCCGGAAGAAAACGTCATATGGGCGTTCGCCCGACCGTCCGTGGTTCAGTCATGAACCCCTGCGATCATCCGCACGGCGGCGGCGAAGGCAAATCGCCTATCGGACGTCCGGGTCCTGTTACCCCGTGGGGCAAGCCCGCACTGGGATACAAGACAAGGAAGAAGAAGAACAAGTCGGATAAGTTCATTGTCAGACGCAGAAACGCGAAGTAGTAAAAGGAGAGAATGGTTAAATGAGCAGATCAGTTAAAAAAGGACCGTTTGTAAACGAGAAGCTGCTTGCGCGGATTCAGCTTATGAACGAGAACAATGAGAAAAAAGTGCTTAAGACATGGTCACGTGCGTCCACAATCTTTCCGGATATGGTAGGACACACAATAGGTGTTCATGACGGCAGAAAATTCGTTCCCGTATACGTAACTGAGGACATGGTCGGCCACAAGCTCGGCGAGTTCTCACCCACAAGAACGTTCAGGGGACATGCAGGCGAAAAATCGTCCAAATAATCTGAAAGGAGGAAATGATTAATGGCAACTCGTCAAAGAGAGAAAACATTAGCAAGACATGAAAACAAAGACACAAGACCCAAGGCCACAGCGAAATATGTCCGTATATCCTCCTCGAAGGTCGGGACGGTCATAGATCTTATTCGCGGCAAGAAGGTCGCCGACGCCAAGGCGATCCTCATGGGAACACCCAAAGCCGCCTCAGAACCTGTTTCCAAAGTTCTCAACTCAGCGGTAGCGAATGCTGAGAACAACATGGATATGGCAGGCGAGACTCTGTTTGTTGCGGAAGCATTTGCGAACCAGGGCCCCACGCTCAAGAGGTATCGTCCCAGAGCTCAGGGCAGAGCTTCCAGGATCCGCAAGAGAACGAGCCATATAACAATCATTCTGGATCAGGTCAAATAAGGAGGTAAGCAATGGGTCAGAAAGTTAATCCCCACGGTTTTAGGGTAGGCGTAATAAACGATTGGAATGCCCGCTGGATCGCAAAGAAGAGCTCCTTCGCGGATAATATCGTAGAAGATGACAAGATCCGCAAGTTCATAAAGAAGGAACACTATGAAGCAGGCATATCCAAGATAGAGATAGAGAGAGCCGTAAACAAGGTCTCTGTCAACATCTACACGGGAAAACCCGGCGTGCTGATCGGTAAAGGCGGCACGGGAGTTGATGTCATAAAGGGCGAGCTCAAGAAGCTCACGGGCAAGGATCTCATAATCAACATTATAGAGGTCAAGCGCACGGATCTCGATGCGCAGCTCGTATCTGAGAACGTAGCCCAGCAGCTCGAAAAGAGAATATCTTTCAGAAGAGCTATGAAGCAGGCGATCGGTCGTTCGATGAAGTCAGGCGCAAAGGGCATAAAGATAATGTGTTCAGGACGTCTGGGCGGAGCTGAGATAGCGAGAACGGAACAGTATCATGAAGGTTCCATCCCGCTGCAGACGATCAGAGCCGACATCGATTACGGTTTTGCTGAAGCACATACCACTTACGGCAGGATAGGCGTAAAGGTATGGATCTATAAGGGCGAGATACTCGGCAACCCGCTCGCAGAGAGAGCAAAAGAGCCGAAGAAAGCACCGGAAGGAGGACGGAAACATGTTAATGCCAAAAAGAGTCAAGCGTAGAAGAGTTCATCGCGGACGTATGAAGGGCAAAGCCTTAAGAGGCAATGTCATCACTTACGGTGAGTATGGTCTTGTAGCGTCTGAACCGGGCTGGATAACCTCGAATCAGATAGAGGCTGCCCGTGTAGCCATGACGCGACACATAAAGAGAGGCGGTAAGGTCTGGATAAAGATCTTCCCCCACAAGCCCGTAACGGAGAAACCCGCCGAAACCCGTATGGGAAGCGGTAAAGGTTCACCCGAATACTGGGTAGCGGTCGTAAAGCCCGGCAGAGTCATGTTTGAGCTCGCCGGTGTATCGGAGCAGGTCGCCAGAGAAGCACTCTCACGTGCGGCGAACAAACTCCCGATCAAGTGCAAATTCAGGATCGCAGAAAACAGAGAAACGGAGGTAAGCGCAGATGAAGGCTAAGGAAATACGCGAATTTAAGTATGAAGAGCTTGAAACAAAGCTTAGAGATCTGAAATCAGAGTTCTTTAATCTGCGTTTCCAGCATGCCACAGGTCAGCTTGCAAATCCGATGCAGCTGAAACAGGTCAAGAGAGATATAGCCAGAGTCAAGACTATAATGACCGAGATGGAAAAAGCCAAGTGAAAGGAGGATGGGTTAAATGGAAAACAGAACAAGTGATCGTAAAACAAGAATCGGCGTCGTTACCAGCGATAAGATGGATAAGACAATCGTCGTCACGATAAAGACCAAGAAAAAGCATCCTCTTTATGGTAAGACAGTCAATAAGTCGAGCAAACTCAAGGCTCATGACGAGAACAATGAGTGCGGCGTAGGCGATAAAGTCAAGGTCATGGAGACACGCCCGCTCTCTAAGGACAAGAGATGGCGTCTCGTAGAGATCGTCGAGAAAGCTAAGTAAGGAGGTGCACTTATATGATACAGCCGGAAACACGCCTTAAAGTGGCGGATAATTCAGGAGCCAAGGTTATTCAGTGCATCAAAGTACTGGGCGGCTCAGTCAAGAAAAGCGCCAATATCGGCGATGTAATAGTGGCATCAGTCAAGACAGCGACTCCCGGCGGCGTCGTAAAGAAAAAGGATGTCGTCAAAGCTGTCATAGTAAGGAGCAAAAAGGGCATAAGAAGACCCGATGGTTCCTTCATAAAGTTTGATGAGAATGCCGCAGTCATAATTGACGCAACAAAACAGCCTAGAGGCACACGTATATTCGGGCCGATAGCGCGTGAACTCAGAGAAAGAGATTATATGAAGATCATATCTCTCGCTCCCGAGGTCCTTTAAGGAAGGCGGTTAAGATTATGGCGAAGATGAATATTAAAAAAGGTGATAAAGTTGTCGTTATAACCGGTAAGGATAAGGGCAAGGAAGGCAAAGTCACTGCTCTCATAAGCGATAAGGGCAAGGTCATTGTCGAAAAGGTGAATGTGATCACAAAGCACATGAAGCCCAAGGGAGCCCAGAAGCCGGGCGGCATAACCAAGATGGAGGGTCCCATCGATGCGTCCAATGTAATGGTCATCTGCCCGAAGTGCGGCAAGGCCACACGCGTCGGTCATGAGATCCAGAACGATGAAAAAGTCCGCGTATGCAAAAAGTGCGGAGCTACACTGTAAGAAGGGGAGGTAAATTACATTGGCAAGATTAAAAGATGCTTACAAATCCGAAGTTGCGCCTAAGATGCAGGAAAAGTTCGGATACAAGAATGTGATGCAGATCCCCAGACTTGAGAAAGTCGTAATTAATATGGGTGTCGGCGAAGCAAAAGAGAACGCGAAGGCTCTTGAATCAGCAATCGAAGAACTCAAGATAATCACAGGTCAGGCTCCTATAGTGACGATCGCTAAGAAGTCAGTCGCTAACTTCAAAGTCCGTGAAGGCATGAAGATCGGCGCAAAGGTCACACTCAGAGGCGACCGTATGTATGAGTTCGTTGATAAACTTATCAGCATAGCTATTCCGCGTGTCAGAGACTTCAGAGGTATTTCTCCGAAATCTTTTGACGGCAGAGGCAATTTTGCAATGGGCTTCAAAGAGCAGCTGGTATTCCCGGAGATCGAGTACGATAAGGTTGATGCCATAAGAGGTATGGATATCATAATCGTAACGACTGCGAATACTGACGAAGAAGCAAGAGAACTGCTTACCCTTCTGGGTATGCCATTTGCAAAATAAGGAGGATGACATGGCTAAGAAAAGTATGATTTTGAAGCAGCAGAGGGGTTCCAAATTCTCAACCCGCAACTATACGAGATGCCGTATCTGCGGACGTCCCCATGCAGTGCTTAGAAAATACGGTATTTGCCGTGTTTGCTTTAGAGAGCTTGCCTACCGCGGAGAGATCCCGGGCGTAAGAAAAGCAAGCTGGTAAGAAAAGGAGGAAAGAATATGCCGGTAACAGATCCTGTAGCAGATATGTTGACACGTATCCGCAATGCGCAGATTGCAAAGCATGATACCGTTGAAGTTCCCTCTTCCAACATGAAAAAAGCTATTGCTGAGATTCTTATGACGGAAGGCTTCATCAAGGGTTGTGAATATATTGACGACGGTGTACAGGGTACACTGAAGATCAAGCTCAAGTACGGTCCTCAGGGTGAGAGAGTCATCAGAGGACTCAAGAAGATATCAAAGCCGGGTCTCAGGGTTTACGCCCGTCATGACCAGCTCCCCAAGGTGCTCAACGGTCTCGGTATCGCAATAATCTCCACAAGCAAGGGCATCCTGACTGACAAACAGGCCAGGAAGGAAGCCGTAGGCGGAGAGGTACTCGCTTATATCTGGTAAGATATGGGCAAGCAGGAGGAAATAAGATATGTCCAGAATAGGTAGACTCCCTATCACGCTCCCGGCCGGAGTATCGGTGACTGTCGGCGACGGCAATGAAGTCACTGTCAAAGGTAAGTTAGGAGAACTGAAGGGATCATTCCATAAGGAAATGAAGATCGAAGAAGAAGACGGAGCCATCAAGGTCTCACGTCCTTCGGATGAAAAAGAGATGGTCGCGATACACGGCCTTACGAGAGCTCTTTTGCACAACATGGTCGTCGGCGTCTCGGAAGGATTTTCCAAGACTCTCGAGATCGTTGGCGTCGGTTACAGAGCGCAGCTGTCGGGTAAGAACTTAACCCTCAACATGGGCTTCTCTCACCCGGTAGAGGTTGTTCCTCCCCAGGGCATAACCTTCGAGTCACCCAACAACACGACGATAGTCGTAAAAGGTGTTGATAAGCAGCTCGTAGGACAGGTCGCTGCGAACATCCGCGGTATCCGTCCCCCGGAACCCTACAAGGGCAAGGGTATCAGATACCAGGGTGAGCACGTACGTCGTAAAGTCGGCAAGACGGGAATGTAATGGAGGTGCGTTTAGATGATTAAGAAGAAAGATAAGAATCAGATCAGACAAAAACGTCACGGCAGGATACGCAACAAGATCTCCGGAACTCCCGAGTGCCCGAGAATGAACGTATACAGAAGCACTAGCAATATCTACGTACAGTTCATAGATGATGTGAACGGCGTGACACTCGCGAGTGCATCGACGATGGATAAGGACATAGCCTCTAAGATCAAGGGCAAGACAAAGGTCGAAGCTTCCAAGATCGTCGGCGGTGAAGCCGCCAAGAAGGCTATCAAAAAAGGTATCAAAGCAGTCGTATTCGACCGCGGCGGATATCTCTACACAGGCAGAGTTGCAGCCGTTGCAGACGGCGCACGCGAAGCCGGACTCGAGTTCTAAGAGAAAGGAGAAATGAAAATGCAGCAGCAGCAGATTGATGCAGGCACAGTTGATCTTAAGGAAAAACTGGTTGCCATTAACCGTGTGGCAAAGGTTGTTAAAGGCGGACGCAATTTCCGTTTCTCAGCTCTCGTAGTAGTAGGCGATGAGAACGGTCACGTTGGTGCCGGTATGGGCAAAGCAGCTGAAATACCCGAAGCCATCAAGAAAGCGGTCCAGGCCGCAAAGAGAAACATGATAACCGTAGCCCAGAAGGGTACAACGATCCCCCACGAGGTGATCGGCAAGTACGGCAGGGGCAGAGTGCTCCTCATGCCGGCTGCAGAAGGTACCGGCGTTCTTGCGGGCGGTCCCGCACGTGCGGTCCTTGAGCTTGCGGGTATCAAGGATATCAGAACAAAGTCACAGGGTTCCAACAATCCGATCAACTGCGTAAAAGCAACGATCGAAGGACTGAGGGAACTGCGCTCGGCTGAGCAGGTTGCACGCCTGCGCGGCATAGCAGTCGAAGACCTTATGTAAAGGAGGCTCATTATGAAGTTAAAGATCAAATTAGTAAAGAGCCCCATAGGATATGCACAGGATCAGAAAGATACTGTAAAAGCTCTGGGTCTTAGAAAGCTGAACAGCGAAACTATCAAAGAAGACAATCCGGCTGTCAGAGGCATGATCTTCAAGGTCAAGCACCTCGTATCAGTCGAGGAAGTCAAATAAGGAGGATGCCTTTTATGAAACTCAGTGAATTAAAACCCGCACCCGGCTCCAGAAAAGCTCCCAAGAGAGTAGGCAGGGGCTGCGGAAGCGGCACAGGCAAAACATCCGCAAGAGGTCAGAAAGGTCAGAAATCCAGAAGCGGCGGCGGCGTACGCCCGGGCTTTGAAGGCGGTCAGATGCCTCTGTCCAGAAGACTTCCCAAGAGAGGCTTCACGAACATCTTCGCTAAGGAATATGCCATAGTGAACGTTTCAAGCCTTGAAGTATTTGAAGACGGTGCTGTCATAGATTCAGCGGCCTTAAGAGAAAAAAGGATAATCCGCAAGGAATGTGACGGACTCAAGGTCCTCGGTAACGGGGAACTCACCAAGAAACTGACAGTTAAAGCGGACAAGTTCACGAAATCCGCGGAGGAAAAGATTGTTGCCGCAGGCGGCACCATTGAGGTGAAATAAATGTTTAAGACTTTGACAAATGCCTGGAAACTTCCAGACATGCGAAAGAAAATCTTATATACTTTATTGATGTTGCTTGTATTCAGGATCGGTTCATTCGTACCTGTTCCCGGCGTCAACGTAGCGTATGTCGCCGATCAGGTCCAGAGCATGGATCTCCTCGGTCTGCTGGATATCATGTCCGGTGGTTCGTTGAGCAACGTCACCATCTTCGCTCTCGGCATCATGCCGTACATCAATGCATCTATTATAATGCAGCTCCTGACTATCGCTATCCCGAAACTCGAGCAGATGGCGAAGGAAGGCGAGGACGGAAGGAAGAAGATTGCTTCCATCACGAGATACCTCGGCGTTATAATAGGTCTCATTCAGGCAATAGGCATCATAGTCGGCATGGGTCCGAACGCAGTGGAGGATCCCAACAACTTCTTCAACTATGTTACGATCGTAGCGTGTCTGACGGCGGGTACCGCACTCATTATGTGGATAGGTGAGAGGATAACCGAGAACGGTATCGGAAACGGTATATCACTCCTCATCTTCATCGGCATCATAGCGAGATTCCCGTCAGAAGTGTACAAGATCGCCAACAGCGCCAGCCTCGGCGGAACGAACATGTGGTCCATAGTACTTCTCATCGCCGTTGCTTTTGCGATAGTAGTAGGTATCGTATTCGTCGACATGGGCGAGAGAAGGATACCCATCAACTACGCAAAGAGAGTCGTCGGCAGGAAGATGTACTCGGGACAGTCGACATACATCCCGATGAAGGTCAATCAGTCAGGCGTTATGCCTCTGATCTTCGCTATCACGATAATGACCTTCCCCGGAATGATCGCACAGTTCTTCAGGGACAGCGGATTCTATGAGTGGTATGTGACATACTTCTCACAGGGTTCAGTGGCATACATAATCGTCTATGCTCTGCTGATACTGTTCTTCACATACTTCTATTCACAGATCGCATTCAATCCTGTGGATGTAGCGAGGAACCTGCAGCAGAACGGCGGAGCCATTACGGGTATAAGACCCGGCAAGCCCACGTCCGATTATCTGGCAAAGATCCTCTCTAGGATAACGTTCTTCGGCGCACTGTTCCTTGCTTTGATCGCGGCGGTGCCGAGTCTGTTCTCGCTCCTGACAGGTACGAGTACGGTGTTCGGTGCAACGTCCCTGCTGATCATGGTGAGCGTAGCACTCGAGACCACAAGATCCATAGAATCCCAGCTGATCATGAGATCCTACAAGGGATTCCTCGAATAGGAGAAGATAATGAATATCATACTGCTTGGACCTCCCGGTGCGGGTAAAGGCACCATGGCCGAATACATCGAAAACGGTTTCAATCTCGATCACATCTCCACAGGGGATATGCTGAGAGAAGAGATCAAGAAGGGCAGCGAGCTCGGGAAATCGGCCGAGAAGTATATGAACAAGGGTGAACTCGTTCCTGATAAAGTCATCCTCGGCATGATAGAGATGCGCCTCAAGGAAAAAGCCGCGAGGCACGGCATCATGCTCGACGGATTTCCGAGGAACCTCGCTCAGGCGAAGGCCCTTGACAAGATAGCCAAGATCGATGTTGTCATACTGCTCGAAGCTACCAGGGAACTGGTAATAGAGAGAGCGCTCAACCGCCGTGTATGCGCGGAGTGCGGAGAGGTCTACTCTGCCAAGCTTCACAAGTCCAAGACATGCGACAAGTGCGGCGGAAAGCTCATTAAGCGCGATGACGACACCGAGGAGACTATAAACAAGCGGTTCGATGTGTTTGAGGAGAGCACCGCTCCCCTTATCGATTACTACAAGAAAAAGGATATAGTCGCAATAATCAACGCCGACCAGCCCATCAAGTTCGAGACGGCTGCCATAAGCGGGATGCTGGACTATATCAAATACGAGAAGAAGGTCGCTGAATAAGGCATGATCGAACTTAAGACTTCTGAGGAGATCAAGAGAATGCGCGAAGCCGGGCGCATATGCGCCCTCTGCATGGAGGAGATACTCAGTGCGGTGCGCCCCGGCATAACGACCAAGGAACTTGACGATATCGCATATGACTTCACCGTAAAGCATAACGGCGTGCCGTCATTCCTGAACTATAACGGATATCCGGGGAGCATATGCGCTTCCGTAAATGAGGAGATCGTACACGGGATACCGTCTGCGAGAAAACTCAATGAGGGAGACATAATCTCCATAGATATGGGGATAAAGCTCCACGGCTACCATTCCGATATGGCAAGAACGGTCCCGGTTGGAAAGACCGACCCGGAATCACTCAGACTGATAGAGGTAACGAAAAAAAGTTTCTTTGAAGGTTTGAAATTCGTAAGGGAAGGTTATCATATCAATGATATAGGGATCGCGGTCCAGAAATACGTGGAAGCCGCAGGCTTCTCGGTAGTAAGAGACCTGATCGGCCACGGAGTGGGACGTGAACTCCATGAGAGTCCGGACGTTCCGAACTATGCGACTCACAGAAAGGGCCCGGCCTTGAGAAAAGGCATGACTATAGCGATAGAGCCCATGGTCAACGCGGGAGACTGGAGAGTAGAGGTTCTGGACGATGAGTGGACTGTGGTGAGCGCCGATATGTCAAGATCGGCTCACTACGAGAACACGGTAGCGGTAACATCCGGAGATCCCATCATACTGACGCAGGTTTGACGGGGAGTAAAGAGATGAGACCTGAAATGGAGCCCGGACGGCTGGTCAAAGCGACTGCCGGCAGGGACAGTGGAAAATACTTCGCTGTTGTGAGTGTGGTCGATGAGACTTATGTCTACATAGCCGACGGGGTGACGAGAAGGCTCGCAAACCCCAAGCTCAAGAAGGTGAAGCATCTGGAACCCAGGCCGCAGCTGCTCGGCAGCATAGCCAAGAAGCTCAGCGAGGGTTCAAAGGTTTTTGACGCTGAACTCAGAAGTGCTATCTTAAAGAGTGCTGAAGAATCTAAGGAGGAATGATTTTGTCCAAAAGCGATGTAATCGAAGTTGAAGGCACAGTTACAGACACATACCCCAACGCTACTTTTGAAGTAGAGCTGGAGAACGGGCATAAGATACTTGCCCACATCTCAGGAAAACTGAGAATGAATTATATAAGGATCCTGCCCGGTGACAAGGTCACGGTAGAACTGTCACCTTATGATCTCACCAAGGGAAGGATAACATGGCGCGGTAAAAATTAGTTGATTTTGCCTCGTATCAGAGGTATAATAAACTTTACTGCGAACTTTTTCAGGAGGAACGACAATGAAAGTAAGACCGTCGGTCAAACCGATTTGTGAAAAGTGCAAAATAATAAGACGTAAAGGCAAAGTTCTCGTTATATGTGAGAACCCGAAGCATAAGCAGAAACAGGGTTGAAGTATCTGACACGAATACGCAAAGCGGCTGTGCGCTACTTTGCGCATTTTGCGTTTTTCGGAGCCGGATGTTATATATATAATTTGATTTTTATCACAATATAAAGACGGAGGTGTTTCATCAGATATGGCACGTATCGCTGGAGTAGACATACCCAGAGAAAAACGCGTTGAGATAGCTCTTACCTACATCTATGGTATAGGCATCAGCACATCGAGGAAGATCCTGGCTGAGACAGGCGTGAACCCCGATATACGCGTTAAGGATCTAGAAGAATCTGACGTTAACAAATTAAGAGAATATATCGATAAGAACCTGCACGTGGAGGGCGACCTCAGACGTGAAGTTTCTCTTGATATAAAGAGACTCATGGAAATAGGATGCTATCGCGGCATCCGCCACAGAAAGGGTCTGCCCGTAAGAGGACAGAGCACAAAGCAGAATGCCCGTACTCGCAAAGGCCCCAAACGTACTGTGGCCGGTAAGAAAAAGTAAGAAGGAGGGTATGACAAATGGCTGCACCTAAAGGTAAAAAAGTCAGAAGACGCAGAGAAAAGAAGAACATAGAAAAAGGCCAGGCACATATCCGTTCTTCATTCAACAACACACTCGTTACAATGACGGATATGCAGGGCAATGCGCTTTCACAGTCTTCCTCGGGAGCTATGGGCTTCAGAGGATCGAGAAAGTCCACTCCGTTTGCTGCTCAGGTTGCTGCTGAAACTGCTGCAAAAGCTGCAATGGAACACGGCTTAAAGACTGTCGAAGTCTACGTTAAAGGCCCCGGTTCCGGTAGGGAATCTGCTATCCGCGCACTTCAGACCGCAGGTCTGGATGTAACGCTGATCAAGGACGTGACGCCCATTCCGCATAACGGATGCCGTCCGCCCAAACGCAGAAGGGTATAAGGAGGTATTGAATTATGGCTAGATATACAGGTTCAGTATGCCGCTTATGCCGCAGAGAAGGTTGCAAACTGTTTCTTAAGGGAGACCGTTGCTACTCACCCAACTGTTCAGTAACTAAGCGCCAGACGCCTCCCGGACAGCACGGCCAGTCAAGGCGTAAGATGTCTGAGTACGGCACACAGCTCAGAGAAAAGCAGAAGGTTAAGAGAGCATACGGTGTTCTTGAAAAGCAGTTCTATAAGTATTTTGAAATGGCTGAGAAGATGAAGGGCATCACTGGTGAGAACATGCTGTCACTTCTCGAAAGAAGACTTGATAACGTTTGCTTCAGGATGAAGATCGGTGAGTCACGCGCACAGGCGAGACAGCTCGTCATGCACGGACATGTCCTCGTAAACGGCAAGAAAGTGGATATTCCTTCATACCTGGTAAAAGCAGGCGACGAGATCTCCGTAAGCAAGAGGAGTGCCGAGAAGGAATATTTCAAGGCTCTTAAGGAAGGCGGAGAACGCGATCTTCCCAAGTGGCTGAGCTTTGATATGTCGACACTGTCCGGACGCGTAGAACAGCTTCCCGACAGAGAGGATATAGACCTGACAATTGAAGAACACTTGATCGTCGAGCTCTATTCTAAGTAATTAAACTGTTAGACTCCAAAAGGAGGATGTTATTGATATGCTGGAAATAGAAAGACCAAAAATTGAGTGCGCTGAAATGAGTGAAGACAAGCGTTACGCCAAGTTCGTGATGGAGCCGCTCGAGCGCGGATTCGGCACGACACTCGGTAATTCGCTCAGACGTGTCCTGCTCTCATGCCTGCCCGGCGTTGCCGTGACGAGCATAAAGATCGACGGGATACTCCACGAGTTTTCTTCTATCCCCGGCGTTAAGGAAGACGTTACCAACATAGTCCTCAACTTAAAGGGTCTGTGTGTGCGTCTCCACGGCGAAGCGAACAAGACCGTTATTATAAACAAGCAGGGTCCCTGCGTGATCACGGCTGCCGATATCGAAGCGGACAGTGAAGTCGAGATAATCAATCCCGAACTCGTGATCGCGACACTTGAGCCCGGTGCAAGTTTATATATAGAGATCAACCTTGAAAAGGGAAGAGGATATGTCCTTTCTGACAGGAACAAGAAAGAGGATATGCCCATCGGCGTTATCCCCATGGATTCACTGTTCACTCCCGTTACAAAGGTCAATTTCTCGGTCGAGAACACTCGTGTCGGAAAGATAACCGATTTTGATAAACTCACCATAGAAGTGTGGACCAACGGCGTTACCGCTGCTGACGATGCCATTTCTCTGGCATCAAAGATACTTACCGAGTATCTGCTGCAGTTCGTTAACCTCACAGAAGCTACCGAGTCGCTCCCGTTTGCGGATCCCAATCCTGATGACAAGAAGGAAAAGGTCCTTGAGACGACTATCGAGTATCTCGATCTGTCGGTTCGTTCCTACAACTGCTTAAAGCGCGCAGGTATAAACACTGTTGGCGAACTCATAATGAAAGATGAAGATGAGATGATGAAAGTCCGCAATCTCGGGAAGAAATCCCTTGAGGAAGTTCAGCAGAAGCTCGAATCCCTCGGACTGTCACTCAAACATGAAGAATAAACGGAGGGCTTAAACGTGGCTATGAGAAAATTGAGCAAACCATCTGATCAGAGAAAAGCTATGCTCCGCAGTCTTACGACGGCATTGCTTTGGTATGGTAAGATTGAAACCACGGAAGCGCGCGCAAAGGAAGTGCGCAGTATTGCCGAAAAGATAATAACAAAAGCTATTCGTACATACGAAGATACCGTTGCAGTTACCAAAAACGGTGAAGAATTCGTTAATGACGGCCCGAAGAAGCTGGCTGCCAGACGTGCGATAATGGCTTACGTATACGAGATCCCCGAAGCCAAGCAGGACAAGGAGAGCAAGTATGAGTATTTTGAGCGTACGAAGGATAACAAGCATCCTGTCGTAGAGAAGATATTCAGAGATCTCGCTCCCAAGTATGACAAACGTGCCAAGGAGCTCGGACAGGGCGGCGGTTACACCCGTATAATAAAGAAGGGTCCGCGTAAAGGCGACGCTGCAGAGACAGTTATTATCGAACTGGTTTAATGAGAATCTGTTATGGAGGCTGCGGGAGGTATCCCCGTAGCCTTTTTAACTTTTAGGAGCCGTGATGGGAATAATCACCTTAAAGAATGTAAGCTACGCATATGAGACCGATACAGGCAGGGTACAGGCCGTATCTGACGTCAGCCTCGACATAGCCGAGGGTGAGTTTCTCTGTATACTCGGGCATAACGGGAGCGGTAAATCCACGCTCGCTAAGCTTATGAACGCGCTCCTTCTCCCCGAAAGCGGGAGCATAACGGTCAAGGGTATGGATACCAAGGATGAAGAGGAGTCATGGAAGATAAGAAGGCATGCCGGTATGGTCTTCCAGAATCCGGATAACCAGATCGTTTCATCGATAGTCGAGGAAGATATTGCTTTCGGTCCCGAAAATCTCGGTATGCCGCGCGAAGAGATGATAACCTGCATACGCCGCGCTATCAAGGCCGTCGGAATGGAGGGGCATGAACAGGATTCACCCGCCATGCTGTCCGGCGGACAGAAACAGCGTGTCGCGATAGCAGGCGTTCTCGCGATGCTGCCCGACGTGATAATATGTGACGAACCCACAGCCATGCTCGATCCCAAGGGAAGGGCTGAGGTGCTTGAGACTATACACAGGCTTAACAAAAGACTCGGAAAGACTATCGTTCTTATAACACACTATATGGAAGAAACGGTGGATGCAGACAGGATCGTTGTTCTGTCAGGCGGGCGCATAACCGCTACCGGAACGCCCAGAGAAGTGTTCTCCATGAAGAACGTCGTCGAAAACGCGGGACTCTCGCTTCCGATAGCGGGGCAGCTGTATTTCGATCTTAAGGACAGAGGCGTGGAGCTCAAGGACTTTCCTGTTACAAAGGAAGAACTGGTGGAGGGACTATGCTCATTAGCTTAAAAGACGTGTCATTCACATACTCCGCCGGGACACCGTTCGAGAACCGTGCCTTAAATGGCATAAACCTCGAGATAGACAAGGGCGAGTTCGTAGGCATAATAGGCCACACCGGATGCGGCAAATCGACGCTCATACAGGTCATTGCCGGTCTGCTGACTCCCGAGAGCGGACAGGTCCTGATAGACGGAAAGGACATTTTCGAAAAAGGGTACGACAGAAAGCAGCTACGGCGCACACTCGGCGTAGTGTTCCAGTACCCTGAGTATCAGCTGTTTGAGGAGACTGTGGATCTGGATATATCCTACGGTCCGAGAAAAGCCGGTTACAGCGAAGAGGAGACAGAAGAGCACGTTGCATGGGCATACGAGCAGCTGGGCTTGAACAGGGAAGCGCTGAAGGAAATGTCTCCGTTCGAGCTGTCCGGAGGACAGAAGAGGAAAATCGCGATAGCGGGCGTGCTCGCGCTCAGGCCCGATATACTCGTTCTGGACGAGCCTATAGCAGGGCTCGATCCCAAAGGAAGAAATGAATTTATGGCATTCGTAAGGTCCCTCAGGGAACAGGGGATGACCATAATAATGATATCCCATAACATGGACGGTCTCGCGGAGGAAGCCACCAGGATACTGGTCATGAAGAACGGCGAGATCGTAAAGGACGATACACCCAAATCCGTTTTTACGGATACGGAGATGCTGGAAAGTCTCTCTCTAGGAACGAGTGAGGCGCATGAGATAGCCGAGATGCTTAAGGAAAAGGGCATCGATCAGTCCGTTATAACGTACTCAGAGCTGCTTGAAGAACTCTTGAGGAGGTATTCCTCATGAAGAACGTAGCACTCGGTCAGTACTATCCCGGGAATTCGGTCATCCACAGACTGGATCCGAGGACAAAGATAATAATAACCCTTGCGCTGTTTGTCGTAATATTCATGATAGACACATTTATAGGGTTTGCTTGCCTCGGTGCGCTGTTCTGTGTGCTGCTGGCGATGTCCAGGATAAAAGTCGGATATGTGATGCAGACCGTAAGGCCTCTGCTCTTTATAATAATAATAACTTTTGCTCTTAATATATTCTTTTACCGCGGCGAGACGGTATGGTTCGAGTACGGAGTCATAGTCATCACTCAGGAAGGTCTTATTAAGGCCCTGTTCATGGCCATAAGACTGCTGCTGCTCATAATGTCCACCAGCCTCATGATGCTGACCACGACACCCGTGCAGCTGACTGACGGACTTGAAAAGCTCGCTGCTCCTCTGGCTAAGATGGGCGCTCACGTGCACGAGATGGCGATGATGATGAGTATAGCCTTAAGGTTCATCCCCACGCTCAACGAGGAAACGGAGCGTATACAGAAAGCCCAGACGGCAAGGGGCGCCGAATTCGACAGCGGTAATGTACTTGCAAGGGCAAAGAACATGATACCACTGCTCGTACCTCTCTTTGTCAGCGCTTTCAAGAGGGCTGACGAACTGGCGATGGCTATGGAAGCCAGATGCTATCACGGAGGCAAGGGCAGGACTAAACTCAAGATCCTGGTCATGCAGAGAAATGACTGGATCGCTCTGGCCGTTATTTTGGCGGCATGTGTTGTAATGGCGGTGTTATTATGAGGATCGGACTAATAATTTCGTATGACGGGACCGGTTACTGCGGATGGCAGAGACAGGAGAACGGCATATCAGTTCAGGAGAAGATAGAGGACGCTCTGCGCGAACTGACGGGTGAGGACATAACCCTGACGGCAGCTGGCAGAACGGATGCAGGTGTGCATGCGCTCGCCCAGACGGCGCACTTCGATACGGAATCGGGGATACCGGCCGAGAAATTCTCCTATGTGATAAACACGGCTCTTCCGGATGATATACGCATAAAAGAATCCTTCAGAGCAAGGGACGATTTCCATGCGAGATATGACGTTACAAGAAAGACGTACGTGTACAACATTTGGAATGACAGCCATGCGTCGGCTATACTAAGAAACTATTCGTTCCACGTTCCGAGAGATCTCGATCTGGACTCTATGGAAGAGGCTGCGGAAGCCCTTAAGGGGGAGCACGACTATACAGCTTTCTGCGCGGCCGGTGCTCAGACGAAGAATTTCGTCAGAACGGTCTACGATATTGACATAAATACCCGCGGCAGACTCATAAGTTTTGAGTATACCGGAAACGGTTTTCTGTACAACATGGTAAGGATCCTGACGGGAACGCTCGTATATGTCGGCCTCGGGAAACTCGCACCGTCGGATATGGGCAGGATAATCGAGTCAAAGGACAGAACGAGAGCCGGTGTGACGGTACCTCCGGAAGGATTGTTCCTTAAAGACGTGTACTATTCCTACAGCCCGAGATACAGCGGTATGCAGACGAGTCTGGGTGAATTTTAATTGTTGACAATGCGCCTAAAGGCCCATATAATATTTAATGCACGTATCTGCGCACTAGCCCCGCGCGGAAACGGTCGGAAACGTACACTAGCCCCGTACGAAGCCGGCGGCAGATGATTAAAGATAAAAGATACTCATGGAGGAAGAGCCAAAATGAAAACATATATGGCACATCCGGGTGAGGTTGAGCAGAAGTGGTATCTGGTAGATGCATCCGACAAGGTTTTCGGACGTCTCGCAAGCCAGGTCGCAGCGATCCTCCGCGGAAAAAATAAGCCTGAATTCACACCCAATGTCGATACCGGCGATTTCGTTATTGTCATCAATACGGACAAGCTCGTACTGACAGGAAGAAAACTCGATCAGAAGATATACTACAAGCACTCCGGATATCCGGGCGGCCTCAAAGAGACCAAGTATAGTGATCTTATGAAGAACAAGTCTGATTTCGCTTTCTATGAAGCAGTCAGAAGGATGCTCCCGAAGAACAAGATCGGTGCTCAGATGCTCACTAAGCTCCGCGTTTACAAGGGAAGCGAACATAAGCATGCAGCTCAGAAACCTGAGCAGCTCGATCTGTAAGGGAGGGCAAGTGAATGGCTAAAGAACAGTTTCTTGGAACAGGAAGAAGAAAAAAGTCTATTGCCAGAGTCCGCCTTATAGCAGGTAAAGGCAATATCACAATAAACAAGCGCGATATCGAAGAGTACTTCGGATATGAGACTCTCAAGATGATCGCAAGAGCTCCGCTGACACTCACGGAAACGGCCGGAAAATACGACGTATTCGTAAACGTTCGCGGCGGCGGTTACACAGGACAGGCCGGTGCTATCCGTCACGGTATAGCAAGAGCGCTCGTTAAGGCTGAGGAAGATCTGAAGCCCGCGCTCAAAAAGGCAGGATTCCTGACACGTGACCCGAGAATGAAGGAAAGGAAAAAGTACGGTCTCAAAGCAGCCCGTCGTGCTCCTCAGTTCTCAAAGCGTTAAACAAATCATTGCAAGCACTCACTTCGGTGGGTGCTTCTTTTTTATTCTGCGTCTGCGGTGCGATTTCCATACGACGGATGACGCAGGTGGCGTACTGGTGCCGAATAAGGATTACAAAGGCTTCGAATGGTGGCTCGCCCGCGGCGATGACGGCAGCTGGTATATCGCGGACAAAGTATTCGGCTAAATTACATATAGCGCTCTCTTAAGGCACCCGCTCTAACGGCGGGTGTTTTTTTATGCTTGAGCGCTGGAAAAGGATGATTTAAAAAAAATTAACGATTATCATAAATTTTTACTTGACAAGCATTAATTAGTGCCTTATACTAAGTTTAGAAATTAACGATAAACATTAAATATTTAACGATAACAAGGAGAAAAACAACATGGATAACACTAAACTCGTGAAAAGGGCAACAATTATCGACCGCATTCTGAAGATCCTGCAGGGCTTTGCAATAGCTGGCATGATCGTTCCCGCGGTATTCATCCCTCTGACTGCCATATTCGGTGAGCAGGTCATCGCCGAATCGGGCGAAATGACGCTCGGCGTACTCAATCTCAAGCTGGCGGGCTCCATGGAATCATATCTTAACATGCCGAATATCTCTGCTACTATAATATGCATGCTGATAGGCGCTATACTCGTAGCCGCGGCAATATGGTACTGCCTAAGGGTATTAAGAGAGATCCTTAAGCCGATGAAAGAAGGCACTCCGTTCGTTGAAGGTATGTCCGGCAAAGTCCGCAAGCTTGCATGGGCCGTACTCATAGGCGGCGGCATAGCCGAGCTGGGGCATGTGATCACCAACATATTTGAAGTGCAGGCATATAAGATCGACCATATACTGAATCCAGAAGCCGTCACTTCATATTCATACAACTGGACATTCAGTCTGTGGTTCGTACTTATAGCATTGGTGCTGTTCTTCCTGTCCTATGTCTTCCGCTGCGGCGAAGCGCTGCAGAAGGAATCTGACGAGACTCTGTGAGGTGCGTTATGGGAAAGATAATACTGCGGCTTGACCGCGTTATGGCGGATCGAAAGATCAGCTTAAAGGAACTGTCCGAAAAGGTCGGCCTTTCAAATGTCAATCTCTCGAAGATGAAGACCGGCAAGATAAGCGCGATACGGTTTTCATCATTGGAAGCCATCTGCAGAGTGCTTAACTGCCAGCCGGGGGATATACTGGAATACGACCCGACTGCCGTGTCTGACGAACCGGAGAAAGGCTGAACCTGATCACAATATATTGGTACTTCCCGGGGCATATTTGCCCCGGGTTTTTATTGAAACAATGAGGCAGGGATGTTCGTTACCGTCTGGCTTGGAATATTGAAGCTCTCCTCGGGGGTCATAGCGGCCGCAAATGCCGGGCATGTACGTCCCGCGGTCTGTCAGGATAACCTTTTTGAAAGGATTAAGGATAAGCACGGTATGCCTTTGGGTGGGATCAATAACAGTAAGTATAAGGATTATACGATAAAACTTGTTCCGGGTGATAAGGTGTTTGTCTATTCCGACGGCATTCCCGAGGCGAGAAATAACAGGCAGGAGATGTTTCAACCGGATCGGATGATAGATTCCCTGAACAGGAACAGGGACAGGTCTGCCGAAGAGATCGTTCAGGCGCTGAAAGTCGATATAGACGAGTTTGTCGGCGACACCCAGCAGTTTGACGATCTGACTATGCTGCTCTTTGAATACAAAGGATAATGCAACAAGCGCCGCTGAAAACCTTTTCAGCGGCGCTCCTTTTTAATTCGGGATTTATTCCTCGGGTTCTTCAGAATCCTCATTCTCTCTGTTTTCAGACTGATCCACTGAAGTCTTTATTATGGTGAGAACGGTGAGTAATGCAGCTGCCGCTGCAAGGGCTACCATGAGCACCGTCCAGTCATCCGCGAATCTCATTTTGCCGGACATATCATTGTTCATGAAATAAATGACAGCCGCCACTGCCGCTATCGCGACTGTTGCGATGGCGAATATGCCCTTGAGCATCGGATTTGCAGCTTCTTTCAAACCGGAATCAAATTCACTGGCATCGGGATCCTCGTCTTTGCTTCTTCTGAAGAATGCGCATGCCGCGGATATGGCAGCGCCGGCTATGGCTATGACCATCATTATAAGGCCTGTGAGCGCCCAGGATCCTTCAGCTTTTCCTGTATCCGGGTACGGGCTTATATCTTCCGCTGGTATCGGCTCTATAGTGTCTGCCGATTCAGAACCCTCGTCTGGAGCTACTGTATCCGGTACGGTATCCGGAACTGCGGGTACCGGAGCCGGAGCGGGTTCGAGCGTGGGTGTTACGTTGTCCGAAGAATCAGGTTCCGGACTCGGTTCGGGTTTGGTGTCGGGTTTTGTGTTAGGCACAGGTTTCACCGGCGCAGGAACAGGAGCAGGTACAGGTTTTGGATCTGGTTTCGGATCCGGTTTTACATCCGGTGCGGGATCGGGTTTCGGGTCCGGCTTTACATCCGGCGTGGGCTCTGGGTCAGGTGTCGGCTTCGGATCCGGCGTTGGCTCGGGATCGGGAGCAGGCTCAGGTTCGGGAGAGCTGCCGGATACTTTTACATCAACAAAAGTTTTCAGCTCCTCATTATCTATCCTTGTCGATACGCGGACTTTAGTTTCGCCTGGTGCGACAGCATTGAGCACACCGTAATCGTCTACGGTAATCACATCTTCATCAAGTGAAACGTACTGAAGACTGCCGATGTAAGCAGGGCTCGGGTCAGTCTCTATCATGATAGGCTTCAGTTCCCCGACAGTCATTTTAAATCTGTCCTTTTCCGGAGTGATTGATTCAGCATCAGGAATGATATCATCTGTAACCGTAAGGGTAAACTTGCGCGTATTCCCGTTTCTGAGTTTTGCCGTTACAGTGACAGTTCCGGCGCCGTTATATTTAATGACTCCGTCCTGATTTACGGCCGCATAACTCTCATCGGAGGAAGTCCATTCTATTTCCCTTTCCTGAGCATCCACAGGAACGATCTCAAAGTCCGTGTAGTAACTCGTGAAGTAATTGTTGCGCGGTATGATGTCGCAGTCACGGCGCAGTGCAATGTCCTGTATATGTGTAGCTTCACTGTCAGGTATGAATTTAGCGGTCAGGGTTATATCTCCGGTTACCTGAATCTCTTTTTCTATCGTTTTTCCGCTTTCATCTTCCCAGCCTATAAATACGTATCCATCTTTTTTGGGTTGTTTATCATCCAGAGAAACGTATTTTCCGCTTTCCTTGAAGCTTTTATCATACACTTCGCCGTCCGATATAAAAGTCACGGTATATACGAGGCTGTCAATCTCTGAGATGTTGGCATCCACCCAATCGAGTCTTCCGCGGATCCAGTCTTTTATTGTCTTTACATTTTCCTCATAGCTGTAATCAGGATCGCCTTTTCCGTTTATAAGATAGTCTTGCTCTGCAGAAGTCTTTATCTCTTCACAGTACTGATCGATAAGACCGCCGTCCTCGATCATCTTGACGATCGAAGGTCTCATTTCTGTCCACTGTTTTTTAACTTCATCTACGAATCCGCCTTTTTCCTTGTCGCTGAACAGGGGAAAAAGCCATTCGTGCTCCAGAATAAATCCTTCTGTTGTGGGAATATTATCCCATCCGTAGTCAAAGTCCCATAAGGGGCCCCAGTAGAGTTTGCCTTCCTTTCCGTCTTTGTCGCGTACCTTGTATATGTATGTGCTGCTGGTGGTGTATGCATCAGCGTTGCTGGAGAATGCCTGTACGAGCCAGTATTTTGCAGCTGACTCTATATCCATAAGATCTCTGTAACCGCTGCCTCCTTCAAACAGGGCATCTTCGACCTTCTGTATGTGTTCCTGAATGTATTTCTGCTGCTTATCGTTCTTGTACCCGTCGCCCAGCTCCGGATCAGAGTAGCTGTCCTCAAAGGCGGTACCGCCGGGATTCGCATTTAGACTATAATTGTAGTTTCCGTCTGATGATGTGTCGAAAGAAGGAGTGTGTGTAGCCCAGTCAACACCGCGGCTCGTATAGAACACGTCGGGAGAGGACTTGTCAACCTGAAGGGCGTCCTGCAGCAGATAACCGCCGGTTATGGTCTCCGAATCCGCGTCACCCTTTTTGAGTTCGTCTATCTCAAGGCGGTTCTTGTCTACGCGTACATTCTCACTTAAGTAGTAGCTTCCCAGATATTTGCTCCCGTACTTTTCACCGGTCATAACGAGGTCTACGGGAACACCGCGGGGAGTAAACTCGAATCCCATCTCATCGCCGAGCCACGCGGTTATCCTGTCTCTGAGCAGTGACGGGTCGAAGTCGTTCGCTACGAGCACCCAGTGCTTGTTTTCGCCCAGCCCGAAAAGGTCGGCTTTTTCATCGAGTTTGATCTTGAACGGCTTCTTGTCACCCAGCATCCACGTGGAGTTTCCCCGTCCGCGAATGCTCATGGAGAGGTCTTCTACGCTCTCGCATGCCTTGCCCGGAAGGTCGCAGTAATGGAAGCCTTCAGGAACGTTGATGCTGACCGCGCCGTAGCAGAAGACACTGTGGTCAGGGCTGTTTATCATATCCCTGATCGTGCCCCTGGATTCGTCAATGTTCAGGTACACGACCGGTATGCCGTTGTCGACCTCAACAGGATCTGTCCCGGCAGCATATGCCGTTCCCACTATTAAAAGCGATATTATGACGAAAAGGAATATAAAAAACAGAGTGGTATACAGTCTTGAATCTATGATCTTTTTCATATATCGGCAGCCTCCGCTGAATAATGAAATGATGTAAGTATTATATCATGAGATAATAAAAAGCTCCACGCGGCTGCGCGGAGCTTAAAAGAGTGATCTGAGTCTTTATTTTACATCCTCGGGCAGTATACCGTTTGAAGAATAGGCATAATACTTAAGATCGTTTCCCTCACCCTTAAAAGTGACGTATACGCTGATCTTCATGTCTCCTACATAGTCCTTATCAGAATACCAGCAATAGTAGGTGTATCCCGGATAATCGTTGCCGTCCATACGGATGCCGTCATCACCGAATGCTTCGGCAACCTCAGCGTATGAAGAAACCGTGCCGTCGACCAGAGCCTTGAACGCTGCTTCAAATTTGTCATTGGGAACAAACTCGTAGCCATCCGGCATCTGTGAAGTCTCGAGCAGACCGCCTTCTTCGGAGACATACTTGTCACCCGTGAATGCGGAACCGCTGCTTGCAGGCGCGGCACTGTCAGATGCTCCGTCGGAGCAACCTGCGAAGCAGATCGCTGCTGCAACTATAAAACATATTATTATTGCTGTTGCTATACGTGTTTTCTTAGTCATTATATGAAACCTCCTTTTTCCTTCACTAATATAATACAACAAAAGCGCTGCGATTTTAACACTTCCTTTTTGGAAATGATCCGATTACGGGGTTTTATTTTATGCTGCATGTTTGATATCATAATAACAGAAGTTAATAAACCTTAAAAAGTTTTTACAGGAGGTATAATCATATGTCTAACAGATCAGCATCAATAGCACTGATAATCGGCATCGCGGCGCTCATTCTCGCGATAGTGGCGGTATCAGTCGCGGGAGCACTTGCTCCGGTGGCAAAAGAGGATACAGCAGAGCAGGATACGGATATCCAGTATGTGATGTATCTCGGAACGAATGACAAGGATACGAACATGCCCGTTTTCTCTCCGGAGGAATCCAAGGTAAAAGCGGAGGAGATACTGATCAATCATTTCGGCGGATTTACGATTCAGGAAGCCAGCGGCGGATGGATTGATGAAGGCAAAGTATACAGGGAATACACGCTGGTCATATATCTCAGTGATACCGATATAGAACAGGTTCATGCTGCGGCGTCCGAACTGAAAGAGGTATTCAATCAGAGTTCCGTGCTCATACAGGCCAACCGCACGACAACCGAATTTTATGAAGGCTGATAAAAAGGCGTGAGGGCTGACATATGCCGGCCCTCTTTTTTGTGCTGTTTACTGAAAAAAGAACTTTTATTATAATTAATACATATTACTGAAATTCTGTTAGGTATCCCGAAACGGAAAAAAGCACTATGTACGATTACGAACAAAAACACATAGATATGCTGAGGCCTCTGCATCCCGAGTGCACTGTACTTATGCGCTCGAGCGGCTGTTTTCCGCTGTCCGGTCCGTGCGATATTGCTCTTTACGGAAAAGGGGCCCGCTACACAGTTAAGGGCGGTACCGGTTCGGGTGATGTCAATTCAAGATACTTTGTGACGATAGAGGACGGTCTTAAAAATGCCGGCTTCAATATAACGTCTGATGCGTGGCTGGATGCCTATGATGAGATCCTCGGAAAAGTCAAACAGGACTTTCTTGAGGATATGAAGAATAATACAAAGCTCTCAGAGAGAGTAGCGCTGTTTATAAACATAGAAGCATCCATGCCGGAACCTGTATATGATCTTCCCATGGATGCGGAGGGAGATGCTGCAGTATATGTTCTCATGCGCCAGCCGGGTGAGGGCGGAGACCGCGATCCCGGCAAGGGAGATTTCCAGCTTACCGACTGCGAGATACGGGATATCCTGTACCTGCAGCAGAATTATAAAAAGTTCATGCTGGTTCTGAACGCCGGCGGTGCGGTTGATCTTTCGCCCCTTCAGTCAGTTGAGAACATACTTCTCTTATCGCAGCTGGGTGTGGACACGGGAAATGCTCTTGCGGATATTCTTCTCGGCAGGGCAAACCCTTCCGGGAAACTCGCTTCCACATGGATGAGCTATGAAGAGATTCCTGATCTGATCTCATTCGGGAAAAGGGATGATACCGAGTACCGCGAAGGCATATACGTAGGATATCGGTATTTCGGCACCGCAGGGAAAAAGCCGCTGTTCTCTTTCGGCCACGGACTAAGCTTCACAAGTTTTGCTGTAGGGGATACTGAGGTCATTGATGACGGAACTCGGATCACAGTATCCGCTGACATAATGAATACCGGATCCTTCGCTGGTAAGGAAGTATTTCAGGTCTATGTTTCCAAACCCGAGGGCAGACTGGATCAGCCGTATCAGGAACTGGCAGCATTTAAGAAAACGAAAGAACTCGCACCGGGTGAGACTGAAAGAGTTACGGCATCATTCGATCTTAGGGATATATCGTCATTTGATGAGAAAAACGCCTCATATATTCTTGAGGCGGGAGATTATATCGTAAGGACTGGGAACAGCAGCGAAAACACCGTTCCCGCGGCCGTGCTGCATCTCGGACAGGAAATAACTGTCCGCAAAGTCAGAAATCTTGAAGGCGGCCCCGGCTTTGAAGACTGGAAACCTGAAATCAGAAGACATGAAAAACTGCCGGATGGTATCCCAGTCATAAATATTTCAGCAGACTGCGCCGTCACTGAAACTGTTAAGTACGGACAAAAGCCTGCAGAAGAGAAGACCGTTTCGCAGATGAGCCTTGAAGAGCTGGCGATGCTCAGTGTCGGCAACTTCGGAAAGCTCGGTACGCTTGCATTCATGATAGGCGCTGCGTCTCTGCATGTGAGCGGTGCTGCGGGGGAATCATGCGGCAGGATCGAAGGTATAGAGCCGCTCATAATGGCGGACGGTCCGGCGGGATTAAGACTGTTCAGGCAGTTTTTCCGGGATAAAAAGGGAGTGCACAGAGTAGGGTATGACTCCATCATGGCCATGATGAGCGAATATATGCCGCGTATCATAGTGTGGCTTGTTTCGGTCGTAAGCCCCAAACCTAAAAAAGGTCAGAAGATAGAGGACCAGTATGCGACAGCCATACCCGTAGGGTCCGCAATAGCGCACAGCTTCAATCCCGATGTTGCGGAAACGTGCGGTGACATAGTCGGTGAGGAGATGACACGCTTCGGAGTGCATCTGTGGCTCGCGCCTGCGCTGAACATACACAGGAGCATACTGTGCGGCAGAAATTTTGAATATTACTCCGAAGATCCGCTTTTGAGCGGCGTCATGGCTTCTGCTGTGACAAAGGGCGTACAGAAGCATAAGGGCTGCGGCGTGACACTCAAGCATTTCTGCGCAAACAATCAGGAGTATAACCGTTTCAGGAGCAACAGCTGTGTTTCGGAGCGCGCACTGCGTGAGATATATCTGCGCGGTTTTGAGCGTTGCATAAAAGAATCTTTCCCGGCGGCTGTCATGAATTCATATAATCTCTTAAACGGGATCCATACCAGCGAACGTGAAGATCTGAATACCGGAGTTTTGCGAGATGAATTCGGTTTCGACGGCCTCATAATGACAGACTGGACAGTCATGATGAAGCGGATGTCTGACAAGGATTCCGTTCACAGACTGCTGTTACCGGACATGTCGGCAAAGGCAGGAAGCAATGTCATAATGCCCGGCTCCAAAAAGGATTACAAAGCGGTCCTGAAGGCTTTAAGAAAGGGAACTCTTTCAAGGGAGCGTGCAGAGGCTAATGTGTCCTGGCTTATTAAAACAATAAGGAAACTGACCGGCGGCGTTTCTTGACTTTTACATGCCTGTATTAGAGGAGACAGAACCTGCTGCTGTTGCCGACCAGGATAACGGAATGATGCTGGGGGATGCTCTCGATTCCAGTATCGAGGATTCGGAACCGGACTATACATTTGTCTGGGTATGGATAATAATTGGAGCTGCCGCAGCTGTCGTGGTAACACTTCTCGTGCGAAGGCATATGAAGCGCAGGACGGAAGGAACGGAACATGATCAAAAGGGCATTTTTACTGATACTAATACTGACGCTGATTTCTGTGCTGCTTTTCTCTTGCGCAGCAAGGAATAATGATACTGACGGTTCTGAAGAAGATGTATTCGATGCTGTGTATATAGGTGTTGAGGATTACGGCAGAGCGGACAGGAATACCGTTCTCGATCCTGAAAGCTGTGTCTTCATATTCGATACGGACAGCGGGCAGAAGACATATAAGATAGACTGCGGAAAGATATTTGAAGACGACGGGTCGGATCATGAGGACTTCTCGGATGTTATGTCTCTCGATCAGGGGGCGTACAGACTCCATAATCTCTTAAGGCACGGCAGCAGATACAGAGTGACCGCATCGGGAGATACGATAACCGGACTTGAAAAACTGACAGAAGAGACACTGTATACTCCTGTTATCAGCGGGACACCGGGTGAAAGGACTCTTAAGAATCTGATCAAAACCGCATTCGGACCTCTCGGGCACTGTCTCTATGTATACGGCGGCGGCTGGGATTATCAGGATGCCGGCGGTTCCTATGAGTCCGAGACTATAGGCGTTCAGGGATCGTGGGAGGAGTTTTTCAAAGAAAACGATGCAGACTATCTGTTTAAGGATGAAGAGCATCCGGAATCATCAGTATTCCCGTTTGGTTCCTGGAACGAATACCATTATCTCGGTCTGGACTGCTCAGGATATGCCGGGTGGGTAATATATAATACCATGTACGATGAAGACCGCTCGCACGATTCATTTGTCAAAGGGTCATCCAGAATGGCCGACAGCCTAGATACGGAATACGGATTTGGTACCATTGTTCATGAATCAAATGATACGGAGGATCCCGAAACCGATTATTCGGAACTGTTTGATGAACTGAGGACCGGCGATGTGGTGAGCGTAGGGCATCATGTTTACATAGTTCTCGGCAAATGCTCCGACGGCAGCGTTATCATAATCCACAGCGTCAATAACGACAGCGTAACGGGTCATGAAGGCGGCGGTGTTGAGTTGAGCGTCTTAAATCCCAAGGGTTCGGGGAACGAGGAATGCGAAGCGTTCAGGCTCGCCGACTCATATACCAAGAAGTATTATCCCGAGTGGGCTGAGAGATATCCCATGTATTCAAAGGATCTCGATGTTTATTTAAGTTTTCCCGCGGATAAGGAAACGGTAGGTATATTCCACTGGGATCTGGAATCCGGATCGGGCCTTACGGATCCCGACGGCTATGCGGATATGAGTGCGGAAGAGATCCTTAAGGACATATTCAGCTGACCTGATGCCTGCATACGTGCGGGCTTTTTATATGTTAATTATGTGTTAAATGACGGGGTGCCGATATGTACATGTCGGCCTTCAGTGTGATATAATCTATTAATAATGCACATTCATAAAAAGGACATGAGCATGAAAAGAATAGAACCTCCGGAAGACCGGAGTAACAATACAACAAGACGCCGCATCATCCCCAGGCCGAAGAAGGTCAGGAAGGAGGCTGTGCGCCCCTCGGAGCCCGGGATACCTGAGGAAGAAGATGATGTCCTGTTCGAAGATATAGTGACAAAGAAGGCAACTCGGCCGAAACAGGAGAGGAGAAAACTCGACTTTTCCGAATCGGAGAAAGTTGATGAGCACAGCGGTACCGCTGTCTTTTCTGCCGTTGACAAAAAGCGTATTAAAAAAGACCTGAGAAAAAAAGCGGAAAAGAAAAAAGGCGACGGACACATACCCATTTTCAAGGAGA
>CAYRWM010000024.1:0-31025 GCA_964428055.1 uncultured Christensenellaceae bacterium
CTTTTGATGGAACGTCGAAAGTGCTTTTGCGTTACTTTTAGCAAAAGTAACAAAAGGCCGAATGAATGCTCCATTTCTGTCGCATATATTCTTAATGTATTGCCCTTTGCTTTTAATTCTATTATGGATGATTAATTGGATTGCTTAGGCAGTTTTCCAAGGTATTCCTCAAGACAGAGCGAGTGGTTATATATATATTCGGCAGCGTCTTTTCCTACGTAGCGGAAATGCCATGGTTCATATTGCACACCGGTTATATGCTGTTTATCCTTCGGATATCTAAGTATAAAACCGTATTTGTGAGCATTCTCGGCAAGCCATTGCCCTTCCGGCAATTCAGCAAAGCTTATATCGGAATGTGGACAATCCCTGCAAAGGATATCAAATGCAAGACCAGTTATATGCTCGCTACAGTTGGTAGGCATAACTTTAATCGGGTTATTATACGGATCATTTCCATAACCCGGTTCTTTTTTTTGTCTTTCATTCCAAAGTTGTTCTTGTTCGTATATGTATCTGAATCCGCTTGCTATTACAAAATGGAAATCCCCGTCCTTTTCAGCTGCGAGCATCATATTGTTAAGTGCCCTAACCGCTGTCTTATTAGCATGGCGCCGGACGTCGCAAAAAACATCGCTGGCGGTCAGATAGTCACATATCAATACTACCGGGGGTTCTTTATAAATCGGATGATCTAGGTTAACAAGTATAAGGTAATTAGTATCATCATTTTTTTCATCGAAATCCACTCCCGCATGCGCGGGGATCTCGGTGATCACAACATCGGAAGGAACATTCGTAATGGCTGGATCTAATGATATGCTGCCCGCAGCTGAATAATTATCAAATGAGCTACAACCTGCCACAAGTATAAGTATGGACATGATCAAAAGGATAAGTAGTCTTTTCATGTGTCTGCCTCCATGCTATATAAACAGCATAGAATGCAGTTGTTATATACTTATCTATATTATGTAGCGTAGTTGTCAATTATCTTATTGTTTTTTCTCTGATTCATTGGTAGGTTCAGGGGGGATCTCGAACTCAATTTGCGATAACGTCATTTCGCAACCCCCGTTTTTATCCAAGCACATTCTATATACATTGCCATATTCCTCATCCCGGACATAATAATATTCATCTTTATTGCCACAAATATAGTTTGTGCCGTCGGTTCCGAGATATGCAGCAAACCTGAAAAGCATAGGGTAGCAGTCAGCATCGGTAACAGTATAGACATCAGAACTGAATCCAACCGAATAAATGATACCTGTCTGTGAATCGCACACAACCGAGCAGCTGACGTCTCCGCTCCCGCTTTCAAAACTTATAATCCAGAACCCAGAGGGCCAGGCCGTACCACCTATAATAGAGACGCCTTCCTTACCGCTAAAACCCCTGAGTTCTGCAGACTTAAGTTGAAGATGATTCACCCCCACATCAGGCAGTATCTTGTATGAGACTATTTTCCCAAGTTCTTCTCGCACCTTTTTATCGGCATCTTCCATTGAAAGCTCGTTGTTATACGGTTCCCGTACTACATATAAATCTGGATAATGTGTATAGAAATCCAACACATACGCTATCGTATTCAGGTCTGCTATCTTTGATCCACTAGCAATCCCTTCGTTGATCGGCAGTTCATGTTCATTGCCAGTATCATCAACAACATCATCAATACTGTATTTTAGCTCTTTAAGAACATATGAATCCTCTTGCCTTGATAACATTTTAATAGGGATCATCCAGCCAGCGATGATAAATAACAAGGCGCCTACTATACCAAGGATGGTGAGTAAAACAGATTTTGTTGTCTTTTTCATTTCTCACTATCCCCTTTCAATTCAAAGCTGACTTTGGTTCCCTTGCCAAGAGTGCTTGTAAATGAAAGCTTTGTTCCATGCACCTCAGCTATTCTGGATGCTATTGCCAGACCAAGACCGGCTCCGTGCTGAGCCCTTGAACGCGATTTGTCCAGCATATAGAAAGCTTCGGTTATCCTTTCCAGCTGGTCAGCTGGAATACCTTTGCCGTTATCGGTAACAGATACGTGATATTTGTTGCCATTGAGCGCTCCGCTTATAGTGATCAATCTTGCCCCTGCCTTTATGCCGTTGTCTATAAGGTTGAGCATAAGTGTTTTAAAAAGGTCAAACTCAACAGCAATATATGCCTTTTGAATTCCCTGTCCGATCACAACTCTATTTTTCTCTGCTACAGGCATGACTGTTGCAACTATGTCATTCATTACTTCATCAGCAGGCATCTGTGCTAATTGAAAGTTATGCTTATCCAGCACAAAGAGGTCCATAAGTTTTAGAGACAGTTTTTCCAATCTCATGCCCTCATTTAGAATATATCCGGCTGCATCATGGATCTCATCTTTGGTTAGATCATTACGCTGATATATCATATCTGCATATCCAATAACTGACGTCAGCGGTGTTTTGAGTTCATGCGCAAAACTAGCCACAAAATCATCCTTTTGTTTTGCAGCTAGTTCAAGTTCGGAAATATTGCTTTCGATAGTATCAGCCATATCATTAAAGCTTCCTGAAAGTTCACCTATCTCATCGCTGCCGCTTTCCTTTGTTCTGATATCCGTTTTGCCGGAAGCAAATGCTCTGGTATTACGTATCAAGCGTTTTATGGGTGTGGTTATGAGCAGCGCTATGGCAACCATTATGCCTGCACCCGCAAGTTCAGCTATTAAATATGTTGTGAAGAATCTTTTTTCAGACAAGTGCTTTTCTTCAAATATTGGAGTGATATCCCTAGAGGAAATAAGCAGGACAGTTTTGCCGCTTTGAGTGAACTTGCCTTCTACTGTGAGAACTCTCGTGTCGCCGGATGACACTATTCCATAGTTAAGCTCATCATGACTTACATCATTAGACACATTGATGGGATATTCTTTTGTAAAGGTTGAATATATTTCCTTTCCGTCATCTGAAAACACAGCTACAGCCGTTTCTTTGCCAACAACTGAACCCAAGTGTTCTGCCGATTCAAGTAGCATATCGTCTGAAAGGGATCCTGCTTCGCTGTTTGAAAGCATGGCAGACTGCAACGCGAATTTTATCATTTGATGTTCATTAAGGCTGTTGGTGTATTCTCTCTTTATAGCACTGTCAAAGCTACCGGAGATCATAACATATCCGGTTATCGAAAGTGACAGAGTGATCACAACCACAGTGCAGAGGAATATCTTAGCAAATAGTTTCAAAAGTCAGACCTCCAGCCTGTATCCTATACGGAAGACAGTCTTTATGTGATCTTCCCAGCCCAGCTTTTTTCTGAGTCGCTGGATATGGGAATCCAGAGTCCTGGTTTCACCCAGAAAAGGTTCTCTCCAAACTCTTTCATAAAGATCCTCGCGATACATGGCAACGTTTTTATTGCGTATGAGTTCTATAAGCAAATCGAATTCCTTTACTGTAAGGCTAATGGAGCGGTTCCCCTTTTTAACAGTTCTCGAATCTGTATTGATCGTAACATCAAACAGCTTAAATTCAGTCTCTGCTTTACCGGATCGCCTCAGGACCGCTTCTACTCTTGCAATCAGTTCACCGACCTGAAACGGTTTGACGAGGTAGTCATCTGCACCTGCGCGCAAACCCTTGATCTTGTCTTCAAGTGTTCCTTTTGCGGATACAAAGATAACAGGTGTTTCTGAATATTTAATGTATTCAAGAAGATCATAACCGCTTATTTCCGGGAGCATAATATCTAGCAGTATCAGATCGTAATCGTTTTCTTCAATCAAATCTGCCGCCTGCTTTCCATCATATGCACAGGAACATCTGTATCCCTGTGCTTTTAGATTAACGTATATTAGATTTGATATTGGTTTTTCGTCTTCAACTATAAGTATTTTTAGCATGTTATTCTCCCTGATAGTAAATACTGACAAAACCATCAAGTTATTCAAATTGTTTATTGGGGTATTTATTAGTCTATATAATATCACCAAAATATGTCAAAGTTGTGTCATTTTTAGGACTTATATATTTTTTATGGAATATGCGTAACAACCCCATGTTTTTTTCGCATATATAGTGAAGAAACAATTTGGAGGTTATTATGCGTAGGACTATTTCAGCTATGGTGGGCAAGGGATCGGTCAACCATAACAGCAGACTGTTTCATGCCAAGAACACAGATCCCGAAAGGTCATACCTGAATATCGAATATGTGAACGAAGACATAAGAGATGTGTATCACGAGATGTTCGATGAGGCGCTTGAACAGTATAACGAGGAGCAGTCAAGAGCAGACAGAAGGATAGATGATTACTATGAGAAGATATGTAACGGCAAACAGGAGAAGCCGTTCCATGAACTCATAATCCAGATAGGCGACAGCGTCAACATGAACGCTCAGGGGAAACATTCAGATGTGGCAAGGGATACGCTTGATGAGTATATGAGATCCTTCCGGGAGAGGAACCCTAACCTCCGAGTATTTTCTGCCTATATGCATATGGATGAGGCGACTCCTCATCTGCATATAGATTTCGTGCCATTTACCGAGCATTCCACGCGGGGGCTCAGTAAAAGAGTATCCCTTAAGCAGGCATTGGCGGAGCAGGGTTTTGTTGGAGGCAGCAGATCAGCT
Source organism: uncultured Christensenellaceae bacterium (assembly GCA_964428055.1). Lineage (GTDB taxonomy): Bacteria > Bacillota > Clostridia > Christensenellales > Christensenellaceae > CAYRWM01. The sequence goes on from CAYRWM010000024.1 coordinate 4,618, forward strand.
ACCGAATGGAATCTTTGGGTCGCTTCCGAAAAGGAAGCACTTAGCAAGGTAATGGAAAGGAACGGTATCGAATGGGAGCAGCGCGGTACCCACGAGAAACACCTATCCACTATAGAGTTTGAGAAGAAAATGCGATCCGAAGAGGTGGAGCAGCTCAACGAACAGGTTAAGGATAACCTCGAAAAGATATCCGAGACCACCAAGGAGATAGCAGAGAGGACACAGGAACTCAGTGCCATAAGGGAAGAGATGACGATCATAGACAAGGCTGCCGAAAGACTGAGTGAACCGGAATGGAACCTGCCTGAGCCTAAAGGGTTCATGTCTATTAAAAGCTACATCAAGCAGGCGGTCGAACCGCTCATAAACAAGTTTAGGGAAGCGCTCAAGACAGCGTCCTACAGATATAACGAGCTCATGAACAAGTTCCAGGCGTTGGGGCGTAAAACCGACTATCTGAAAGAACAGGTCCTTGACTTAAGGAAGACAGTGAAGACACAGGAGCACAGCATAAAATACCTTGAAAGCTATGAGAGGAACATGGAAGCTCTTGAAAACTACTTTGGTGAAGAGAGGTTTGGTGAATACATGGAAAAAGCCCTTGATCACGAGAAGATGCTGGCTAGAAGAGAGACCCGGTACAGATACACAGAAAGGGGAGATGAGTTTGAAAGATAACGAAGAAACGATTCGAATGGTAATAGGGAATGCCGAATACATAGTCAGGATACATATGAGAAAATCAAGGCCGAGTTATTCGGATAAAATAAAGCAATTATTAGCAAGAGAAATAAAAAACCATAAGGATTTGGCAGAACAATGAAAGATATCATCTTTCTGTAGGAATCAGAAGGGATATTTGACAAATAGAATTTGCAAAGAGTATATTATAAGCAACATTATGTTTGTTGAGTAGATGGTTAATTTATAATAAATGTAGGAGGTGTTTTGTATGGCAACAGAGAGTATATATAATAATATTCAAATAAAAACGAAGGCCCAGGCTGAAAAGTTTGTAAATGCTCTTGAAGCGTCAGAAAGCAAGGCATCTGCAACAAAAAAGCCACAGGTTAGTTTTACTGAAGTAAAGGGCAAAAAGATAAAGGATATGTTTAAGGATCTGTAATGGAAAAGTATGCTGTTTTATCCTTAAAATATGTTTTAAAAGAATTGGGAGAGGAAAAGTGCAGGAAATTACTCTCCCACTTTTATTGCAAGCAAGACGCCGATATAGAAAAGTATATTAGGGATACATCCATTGACAATATAAAGAAAAACCTAGCTGTCACATTTCTCGTAGTACATACTGATGGTACTGTCCCATATCTTGCGGGTTTTTTTACTTTAGTGAGCAAATATGTTGAAGTGCCAAAGTGCAAACTTACCCGCAAGACTCAGTCAAAGCTCGAGCGATATGCAACATATTATGAAGATAAAGAGACTTATGGTTTGGCTATTCCACTTATAGCCCAGCTTGCTAAGAATAGCGCTTGCCCTAATCTTATCTCAGGAGATGACCTGCTTGAAATAGCATGCAAAAAAGTTGAGGAAGCACAAGCTGTAATAGGTGGCAAGTTTGTTTATATTGAGCGCGATGATTCCGAGATCTTAAAAGAGTTCTATGAACGTAATGGTTTTAGTGAGTTTGGCGAACGCACTTCCGATAATGGCCGAAAACTAATACAAATGCTAAAACTACTACAGTAGTTTCGAAAGAGTTTTTATGTGTTGTGATAGAGGACTGAATTCTGTAATGAACAGTATTCAGTTCTTTTTTTGCTATAGAATCTAGTTGTTTAATAATAAATACTTACAAAAAAGTGCTAAGGGATAAAGTCAAAAAACACTATTATTTATTTGATGGATAATCCTAAAGGAACTTTGGGGATTGCAAGTTTTTAGTATAAATGTGTAAAAAGTCCTTGACAATTATGCATTGGCAAGACAGCGAAGTCGATCCTCATACAGCTGGAATCGAGGCTCGCCCAGTTCAACATAGACAGTGTCTGCGCCCTGACGTCGGAGGACGAGCTCGATCTGTATTCATTCGATGACGGCAGGACCGCTCTTTTCTGCGTCATACCCGAGGTCAACGAGGGATTCAACTGGCTGGCGGTGATACTTTACGACCAGATAAGAAAGGTCCTTTATGATACGGCAAAGGCAAACCCGGGCTTAAGGCTTAAGCACAACACCCGGTTCATACTCGATGAGTTCGCCAACGTGGCGCTGCCCGGTGACTTCGTTCAGATACTGTCGACCTGCAGAAAGCACGGGATATCGATGAACATCATCCTTCAGGCCGTGAGTCAGCTAAAGGCCCTTTATGAAAAGGAATGGGAGACCATAATAGGGTGCTGCGATGTGTTCCTGTACATGGGATCTAATGAAAAGTCCACTCACAGATACATATCCGAGTCGCTCGGCAAGGAGACCATAAACGTCATGTCAAGGAGCAGCTCGGACAAAAGCGTCAGCACGAGCATACAGCTTACAGGAAGGGAGCTCATGACGGAGAGTGAGGTCAGAAATATGCCGAAGGAGGAATGCATAGTGATGATAGCCGGGGAAAAGCCTGTAAGGGACTTAAAGTATACGGCCGGACAGATAAAAAAACGCGCCTGAAATGAACTGACCCCAAAATGTGTCTAGCATTTTGGGGTCAGTTCAAGATGCCGTGTTTTTTATTGTTCTGAACTGCATCAGAAGAAATGAAACATTGCCCGTTGTCTTTACTGTCTTTACGGTATATACTATAAAGAAGAAATGCCAAGGAGGCTCTTTTATGGCGACAAAAGCATTGAACTTTAAGATCGATGAAAAACAAGTGAACGATATGAAGAGCGTAGCCGGCGTGTTTAATATGACACTCACGGAACTCATCAAAAATGCGCTTGATGAGTACATTGCTGAGCTTAAGAATGATCCTTTCTACAGGCTGACTGCAAATGTTCAGGAAGCATCGGAAGAGGAGACAGAAGAAATACTCAGCGAAATCGAAAGCATGCAAGACGATGATCTGGCAATAGCCTCAAAGGAACAGCTTACAGTGTGAGGGAAACCCCATGAAGGACAGACCGGAACGTTTATACGAGATACAGTACACGAAAGCTGCTGAAAAGTTCCTTAAGGATCATGAGGATGTCCGGAGTAAGTTCAGGGATGCCATACGGGCATTCCTTGACGGCGCGCGTCCGGAAAACGCTGATATAAAGAAGATCAGGGGAAAGAGAAATGATTATTACCGTTTAAGGCTGGGCGGCTGCAGAGTGGTCTATGCCGTGATTAACGGGAAGATAATTGTTATCAAGGTAATACTGGCAGGTGCACGCGGCGATGTGTACAAGAAAATGAGTGGACTTAAATGATTCTGTTTGCAAGTGATTTTGACAATACTATATACTTCTGGGACAGGACTCCAAGGATCTCCGAAGAAGATAAAGCCGCCGTATCACGGTTAAGGAAAGCCGGCGGTCTTTTCGGCGTATGTACGGGCCGTTCCCTGGTCGGGATCTTAAAACCGATAGAGGGGATCATCGACTTTGATTTTTATATACTGGCATCGGGTGCGTTCATACTGGACGGCAGTCTTAACGCCATAAGCCGTACGTGCGTCGACAGGGATATCGTGATAGAGGTGTACGAACGGTTTGCCAACAAGGAGAGTTCCATAATACACGCCAACGATACCGTCTACAGCTTCAACGGATTCTATGAACTCCAGACGAGGATCTCGTCGTTTGACGAGATAGAGGGGGACAGTTTCTACGGTGTATCCATAGCGCCGGACGATCCTGCCGACGTCAAGGTCATATGCGATACCGTTAACCGGGAATACGGGAAATACCTTTCGGCTTATCCAAACAGACATATAGCCGACATAGTGTCCTGTGACTGCTCGAAAGGCAAGGCCATAAAGACGGTGAAGGACTACTTCGGTGCGGATCTTACCGCCGGCATAGGCGATTCATTCAATGATATACCTATGTTCGATCATTCAGATGTATCATTCACTTTCGCATCATCGCATGAGGATGTAAGGAAGAGAGCCGGTCATACCGTGGATTCCGTCAGCGAAGCTATAGACATACTGATGGAGGGGGATGCGCAATGAGACAGGAAAGAACTATAAAGCTCCTCCTTACGGGCATACTTCTCTCCAACATATGCTACGCCGTATACTGCGTTATGTTCGGCAGTCTTGCCACGCCCATGATGGCGTTCTACTCGATAGACAAGGCGGCCCAGGGCATGTTCACATCAGCCTGTTCTATCGGCGGTGTCGCATGCGCCCTGTTCTGCGCCTTTTTCGGAGAGAGGTTCAAAAAGCCCCTGCTTATGATCCCGGGAATAGTGTTCGTGGCTCTGGCATCGCTCCTCATGTTCTTCGCCCCGCCCTATGAAGCCGTGTGCGCCATAGCCCTTATAGGCGGTCTCGGATATACCTTCATAGACATAATGGGACAGGCAACCGTAACGGAGTATTTCCCCGAAAGGACCAATGCCATCCTCCCGGTACTGCAGATATTCTACGGTATAGGTGCGTTCGTGGGTCCGATGCTGCTCGTACTGCCTGTAAGAGAGTCCGAGCCGCAGACATTCACTCTTGCATGCCTGTACTTAGGTATAGCATCCGCCGTTGTTGCTGTCATATACATCTGGGGATGCAAAAGCTCCATGAGATACCTTCCGAAAGTGGATACGGAAAAGATGAAAATAGCGGCAAAAAAGGATCCGGTAGGCATATTCAGATCCTGGAAAGCCTGGATGCTCCTTCTGAGCTGCACTCTTTTCAACTGCTTTACAACTTCGTTCATTGCATGGGCGCCGACATATTACCACACGGAGCGCGGGATGGATTTTGAATCGTCGGCGTTCGTCCTGACGGCATTCTATCTGGGTCTCGTCATAATGCGTTTCTTCGGACCGAAGCTGTTCAAAAAGGCGAGGCCGTACAGGATATTCATAATCTACGCTCTCATAACGACTGTGTTCTTTGTGCTCTCGTATATCATTCAGGATAACACCGTATCCGCCGTTATGGTCGGCATATGCGGCGCTTTCAGGGCATTCGGCATGGTCTGCACCACAATGACGGCGACGCAGCTGTTCCCGGAGAGGAAGGCCTCGGCCGCTTCCATATCCGTGTTCGCGTACAGTATAGGAGGGGCGATTGCCCCGGTTTTCGTCGGATCCATGGCCGAATCGTTCGGTTTTACCCTGCCTTTCATAGTCATAACGGTCCTGCTGGCGATGAGCGCCGTTACAATGATGTTCCTTGCGAAAAAAAGCAGGGATGTGCTCGGCTGATATATTGCCTAAATCATCAATAGATGCTATCATTATCTATACAGACAAAGGCTTGCATAGTTTTATTAAACTACTTATCAAAAGGGATAATCTGATACAGTTTAATAACGATTATAATTCACCGCCGGTGATTTAAAATACCTTTTTATTAAATAAGTAATATGGAGGAAAATCTAATGAGCACAAAAGGCACAGCTCTTGCTCAGCCGATCAAGATCGGACCGAGAACAGCCAAGAACAGATTCGTCATACAGCCCATGGAGTGCGGCGATGCTACAGACCGCGGCCATCTTTCAGACAGGGCCTTAAGAAGATATGAGAATCTCTTTATGGGTGATGCGGGTATAATCGATTTCGAGTCCATCACGATGCAGTATGACAGTATCGCGAGAACGAATCAGATCGCTCTTTATCCGAACGATCCCGAGAACATCAAGGAATGGGCCAAGTTCATCAAGAAGATGAAGGACTTAAACCCCGATCCTATATTCATCGTTCAGCTGAACCACTCCGGTGAGATCTCCGGCGGCGGCGACAAGAACAGAGTATCGGTAAAGCCTCTTTACGGATACGAAGGCAAGGAAGTCACCGATGAGTATGCGGACGCTGTCCTGGATTCCTTCGTGGAAGCATCCAAGATACTGTACGACATCGGCGCAGACGGCGTAGACCTCAAGTTCTGCCACGGTTACTTCGGATCACAGATCCTAAGACCGTACAATGACAGAAACTGGAAGTACGGCGGCCCCTGGGAGAAGAGAAGCAGATTCGCATTCGACATGACAGAGAGAGTGCGTAAGCTCATCCCCGACAAGAACTTCCTCATCGGATCGAAAGTCTCCATGTGGGAAGGCTTCCCGGGCGGACAGGGAACAGCAGGTCCCGATTCCCCGGTCATCGACCTTACGGAATCCATCGATCTCGTAAAGGGTCTTGTAGAGAGAGGCGCGAGCTACATCCTCGAATCAACAGGAACACCCACACACACGATCGAGCTGCACATGCCCTGGAGGGAGAAGCCGGACGATGTATACATTCACATGTCAATGGCGAAGTACATCAAGGACGCTGTATCCGAGGTCGATCCCGCTACAGTAGTCATCGGCGGAGCATACTCAGTTCTCAACAAGGGCAAGAACAAGCTGAACGCTATCTACCCCGAGAAGAACGGTCTCATCTACTTCGGCAACTACAACATCGAGCACGGCAACTGCGACATGATCGCACTCGGACGTCAGTCCCTGGCTGATCCGTTGCTCCCGAAGAAATACTGCGACGACAAAGTCGAAGACATCAAATGGTGTGTTGCATGTGACTGCTGCGCAGAGCTCCTCATTCAGCAGGAGAACGTCGGATGCGCAGTCTACAACAAGGAATACACCGAAGTCCTCAAAGAGTGCCGCCGCGTAAAGGGCCCGCTCAAGGTAAAGAAGACAGACTAGTATCTTTAAGGCGCAAATGCTTATATAACGAAATAAACCATCAAAAAAGGAGAAGCAGCAATGCTTCTCCTTTTGATTTGCCTGTTTTTACTGTCATACTATGAGCATCATGCCGAGCAGCGGCAGTGTTATGCATGCAAGAAGAGTGGTCACGGCGAACAGCTGCGAAGCGTACAGCCCGTCCTGCTTGTAGTCTATCGCCAGAAGAGTGCACATCGTGCCTACCGGGCATCCCGCCGCCAGGAACACGATGTTCAGGGGCATGGGCGCCGCGGTGCCGAATATCGCAATGAGAACGCCGAACGTTATAAGCGGCAGGACAATAAGGCGCATAGCGCTCGTCAGCCAGAGCGTGGGCTTTTTGAGTGCCGACAGAAGGCCGGCCTGTGCGATGGTCGCGCCCGCTATTATCATGGGCAGCGGCGTCTGAAGAGCGCTTAGCATATCCAGCGGTTCCGCCGCGAGGCCGGGGAGAGTGAACCCCGTAAAGAACATAACCATGGCTATGATGGTCGCGAACACGGTGGGGGTGGATATTATCTTTTTAAGAGTGCTTTTGCTTATACCTTCTCCGCTTATGAGCGAGAGGCCGTGCGTCCAGAGGAGTATGTTGAATACCGCGATGAACGCAGTCAGATAAGCCACGCCTTCGGCTCCGAACAGACCCTGTATGACGGGTATACCGAAAAAGCCGCAGTTGGAGTATATAGCGGACAGCCTGTCCACTCTGAAATTCGGGTTTTTCTTTTTTCTTATGACCAGATAGACTACGGCAATAGTTACGGCAAAGGATATCGCCGAAAAGAGGAACGAATAGCCTATGCCTTCCATTATGCTCTCTTCTCTCGGCATCTGGAAAGCCATTATGATCTGTGCGGGTATAACGAACTTCGTGACAATATTAATAAGGCCGTCTATCGAGGCCTTATTAATCAGTTTTGTCTTCCAGCATATTATACCGACGACTATCAGTATGAACATGACGGCCGTCTTGAAAAGGACTGTCAGTCCGAATCCCATCCGCCTTTATCCTCCGTTTTTAACTCTTTAATTCCGGTCCGGGCGATCAGTAATAACTCGCCAGGTCTCCTTCGATCTTGTAATCTCCGACGGGCTGACCCGGCTCTGTAGCCTGCAGCGTCTCGGAGAACTTGCTGTCGTAGTTGGTGTCCGTCATATATATTATGAGCATCTGCACGTCCTGATTGACTGGGAGAGGGGAACTCGGGAATTCCTGCCACTCCTTGAGCGATGCCGACCATCCGTAGTACTCCGCAACGTCTATGAAATTCGTCAGTTCTTCGTACGTCCACTTTTCCTTGTCGATGGGACCGGTCTGCCACTCGTCGAACTTCTTTTCGACCTTGCCGCCGGACATGTCGTACACCTTTATGCAGACGTCCTTGGTGGCGTCAGCCGCGGTGAAACTGTACATGGCGCCGTAGCCTATGTATCTCTTGTTGGAACCCGATTCGCTGAACAGGAATATCTGGGCGAACAGGTCGTCGCACCAGAAGACGCCCGTGTCGAACACGTCTCCGCCCACGAGGGTAACGTTCGCCTGGTCGTCGCAGGTATACACTTCGAACGAAAGATCCCATCTTAAATCGTCCTCGTCCATGGTCTTTGTCTGATATACGACGATCATGTCCTCAAATCCGTCATCGTCTATGTCGGTCACCATATGGAAGACCGCGCCTTCCTCGCCTTCATAGTTGCCGTACTTGAACCTCTTTTCGCCGAGAGCGATATACGGAAATTCTATTACGACTTCGGGGACTTCGCCCTTTTCCGGGACTATGGTCTCCTCGTAGTATCTTTCAAGAGCGTTTCCCTGATCCGGTCTGTAAGTCTCGTATACTTCGCCGAAAAGGGATGCTATCGCTCCCGAAAAGTCCGAATAATTATCCGGATACACTTCATAACCCGAAGCGCTTATCTCTTTGCCGTTGTCCATCATGGCCAGGAGGTGGAAGGACGAGCCGTCCATGACGCCGGTATCGGACTTGTCGAATCCGTTCCATTTGCCGACGTCATACTTTTTGCATATCTCGGTTATCTCATCTATGAATGAGGCGTCCATCTTGACTTCCAGGGCTTCATCGTCCGGTATGCCGTAGGGCTTTATACGGATCTCAGCCTGACCGTCAACAAGATCGGCCTGGTAGGAAGTGTTGCCCCAGACTTCCATGCCGCCTCCTTCTCCGAACGAGAAGATCTCGACGTTAGAGACCTCAACGGGATCCATTTTGGAATTATCGACTATATCAGGTCTGAAGATATCCCCGCCGCCTTCGCCCAGGGCGTTGGTCAGGGTATCAATGGCTCCGGGCAGGGTGCAGCCTGCGAGAAGAGCGGTCACTATAAGAACCGAAATCACTACGGAAACTATCTTTTTCATAGGGCAGGGGACCTCCTTCAGAATGCTTTTGTCCTAAACTAATTCTAACACATGCGCGCGGCCTTTAACAATGATGTCCGTAATACTGGAAATGTGTTGACAGGCATAAAGCGCGGCATATATAATACATATGAGTTAGTTACAACTAACTAAATAACGCACGGTTTGCTGAAAGAGGGATTAAAACGATGAAAAAGATGATCCTTAAGATAGAAGGTATGGCATGCGGCATGTGCGAAGCGCATATGAACGATGTCATAAGAAAGGCATACCCTGACGCTAAAAAAGTTAAGTCATCCCGTAAAAAGGGAGAGACCGTCTTCATGACGGACGCCGAGATAGATGAGGACGCTTTAAGATCGGCTGTAGAGGAAACGGGATACAGACTCCTCGGGTGCGTTACGGAACCATAGGCCATATGGCGGGCTGTGCCGCCTGAAATGATTGATACTGCGAGAAGCTCCGGCATTAGCCGGAGTTTCTTGCTCTGTCATACTTTTTTCTTTGTCAGTGCTTTTACAGGCCGCTGCCGTTAAATGAAGATATCACTTTTGATGCCGCAGGGACTGCGCATATGATATACTGATATAAGAAGACTATCACTTGATTAAGCTGGGAACAAAGGAAAAACAGTGGACAGCGTAAAACTTGTACCGTTACAGGAAGACGACAGAGAACAGTTCATACTCGACAACCAGGAGGCGTTCAGATACGGCGCCCTGGAGGAGTTCGGACTTCGGGACGACCACTTCGAGGAGGACGGCGAGATAATTGCTCGCTCCGTTATAGAAAAGTCAATAGACGAAGGAGAGGCCTACCGCATAATCGCTGACGGCGAAAAAGCCGGCGGAGCGGTCATACGGGTCGAAGGCGAAAGAGGCGATCTGGAGCTCCTGTTCGTAAGACCGGATGCGCACAGCCGGGGCATAGGATATGCTGCCTGGCAGGAGATCGAAAAGATGCATCCCGAAGTCAGGGTATGGGAGACGCTGACGCCGTATTTCGAAAAGAGGAACATACACTTCTATGTGAACAGGTGCGGCTTTCATATAGTGGAATTCTTCTGCAGTTATCATAAGGATCCGGATGTCATCGAAGAGTACCGGGAAGCCTCCGAAAGAGGCGACTGCATGTTCCGCTTTGAAAAAGTCATGAATGAAGCTTAGGTAAGCTTGGTTAAATAAATATGCAAACGGAGGATTTGACATGAAGATAGTTGTACTTATGGGAAGCCCCAGGCAGGACAGTAACACTGCCGCTCTCGTTGAAGCGTTCAAAAAGGGCGCGGAGAGCAAGGGAAACGAAGTGATCGTAAAGAACATAGCAAAGATGAACATCAAGCCCTGCGTGGCGTGCGAGTACTGCCACACGAAGGGCGAGGGGGCATGCATTCAGAAGGATGACATGCAGGAGATATACCCGGTCCTAGCCGAAGCTGAAGGCGTGGTCATAGCGTCTCCGATATACTATTTCGGCCTCACGGGTCAGGCGGAGACAGCTCTTTCGAGATTCTACGCTCCCTTAAAGCCCGCAAAGGCTACGAAGTATGCCATGATCCTAAGCTCAGGCTCACCCGGAGTATATGCGGGTCCCGAAGCCCAGTTCAATGCCATGGTGGGATTCTTCGGAGCTGAGGTCGTTGGCATCGTCAAGATCCCGGGCGATCAGAACAGGACCGAAGCCGCTCTTAAAGAAGCAGAAGATCTTGGGGCCGCTTTCTAAAAAAACACTAAAAAAAAGGCATATGACCCTAAGCGGTCATATGTCTTTTTTTATGCTTTTTCAGGTGTTATTTCGCAGACGCCTTTTTCAGGAGTTCAAGGAGCTTAACCTTTTCGTCTTCAGTGAGACCGGCAAAGAAGTCCTTAACGAATTCACCGTGCTCCTCGGAGACTTCGTACGCTCTGGCCTGTCCCTTTTCGGTCAGGGTGATGAGCGTCGCTCTCTTGTCGTCCGGGTCCACTTTTCTCTCAACATAGTTGTCATCTTCAAGTTTGGTGATGAGCTCGGAGAGCGTGGACGGGGATACGAATATCTCTTCGGCTATCTCCTTCTGATGAATACCGGCATCACCCGCGTCGGCTATTATCATGAGGACTCTTTCTCTGGGAAAATGTCCGTGACCGCGATGACCGCAGTGATGGTGATGCGGACCGAAGGGCGGCATCATGCCGGGGCCTCCCACGGGCATGCCCGGATGTCCTCTGTGAGGGGGAGGGCAGAAGCCCTTTTCTCTCATCTCTTCTTCCTTTTTCATGTGCATCTGCATCCTTATCCTTCTGCTCACGTGCATGAGCTCGCGGAACAGAGCATCGTTTACGTTTCCTGTCATGTGATCTACCTCCTGTAAATCCTTCTGCCGGCGCAGCCGGCGGTTCATTTGTTAAACATTTGTTCGGTACCGAAGTAAATATATCACACCTGTTTACGGTCTGTCAAGATATTTCGGTACCGAAATAAATATTTTTTTTGAGGTGAGTTGTGTTATAGTAGTATCGGTGCAGAAATGCGCCCCAATAAACGGAAAAAGGTGTTTTATGAAAAAGATAATCGCAGCTGTTCTGATAACAGTCATGATAATATCCTTGACGGGATGCTCGGCGGTATCGTACATGGCAGGCATGAACGCCGCGAATTCAGGCAACAGCGGCGGAGGCGGAGCTTCCGGCGTTATAAACAGTCTGTTCGGCGGCGGTGAGAGTTCGGCCTCCTATACCGAGAAACTAACGGATATAGATTCAAGGATCTCGGCGTGCGTGGATCCCGATGAGGGCGACGGCAGCCGTACGGTCATGGTGGCAAACGGCTATCTTCCAATGTCGCACGGACGCGTGGCGGTCGATATCAGGGAGAACGGCTATTCCAACGTATTCATTGAGTACGAGGAAGGCTTCGGCGACGTTAAGGAAGCCGCTGAGGACGCCTGCGTCATGCGCGATATCCTGAGCTGCATGATAAGCCTTAAAAACGGCACCGTGATATCTACTGCCGGTGACGATACGGAGCTTCTGTACATGACATGGTCACATGGCGGCTCATACAACGTGGAGCGCGCCGGGGAAGGTATCAAAGCCGCTGTCGGAGCATACTCGCCCGAAGACACGGAAAAGGCCGAGCCTTTCACCGATCTTATATACAGCGAACTTGAAAAGACGCACGGTTTTTCCGATTCGCTCTCATCCGCCGGAGAGGGCATAAAGGACGCCCTGGGCGGTCTGCTTGACGGTATAACCGGAGAAAAGAACAACTGAGGATGATTTCATGAGATACAGAAGACTGGGAAGGACCGGACTTGAAGTCAGCGAGATAGGACTCGGCGGGGAGTGGCTTGAGCGCCACAACACGCAGGAGTGCCTTGACGTTATAAAGAGATGCGAAGACAGGGGCATAAACATACTTGACTGCTGGATGAGCGAACCCAATGTCAGATCCAACATCGGTCTCGGCATAAAGGAGAACCGCGGCAGATGGATCGTCCAGGGGCATATAGGTTCCACATGGCAGAACGGGCAGTACACGAGGACGAGGGAGATGGAGCACGTGGTCCCGGCGTTTGAGGATCTGCTCACCCGTCTTCAGACGGATTATCTGGACCTCGGGATGATACACTACGTCGATACCGAAAAGGAATGGGAGTACATCCAGGAAAGTCCTTATCTTGAGTATGTATTTGATCTTAAGGATAAGGGCGTTATACGGCACATAGGCTTAAGCACCCATAATCCCCTTATAGCATTAAAAGCGGCACGCTGCGGCTACGTTGAGATGCTGATGTTCTCCGTAAACCCCGCATTCGATATGCTGCCGCCGAATGACGATCTCGAATCATATTATCTTAACTTAACGGAGGTCGAAGGCGGCCTTTCGGGAATAGCTCCTGAGAGGGCGGAACTCTACAGCCTTTGTGAGAGCGAGGATATCGGGCTTACCGTAATGAAAGGCTATGCGGGAGGAAGGCTCTTTTCGGCCGAGACTTCTCCTTTCGGAGTGGCTTTAACGCCTGTTCAGTGTCTGCACTATGCCTTAACGAGACCTGCCGTTGCGTCGGTCCTTGTGGGGTATGATACTCCGGAGCACGTTGACGAAGCCGTTCATTACGAGGATGCGACGGATGAGGAAAAGGACTATGCGACGGTCCTTGCAAACGCGCCCAGACACAGCGCTTCCGGCCAGTGCACATACTGCGGCCACTGCAAGCCGTGCCCGATGGATATAGATATAGCGATGGTGAACAAGCTCTACGATCTTGCGTCAATGCATGAGGAGATCCCGGGCTCTGTCAGGGATCACTATTTATCCCTTGAGCATAAGGCAGGCGAGTGCATAGGATGCAGGGGATGCGAGGAGAGATGTCCGTTCGGAGTTGAGATAGCGGACAGGATGGAAAAGACGGCCGGACTGTTTTCGGAATAGCGGAAAAAGGGACTCAAGCATTCATAAGATAAGAGACAGAAAAGCGGACATGAATCCGCTTTTTTGTATATAAAAAAGATAATGAAGACGATATATTTTGCTGGTAAAACGCATATGTATTGATATACAATAATAATAGAATATAAAGAAAAACCGGTTCCGCATGAAGGAGACCGGCATACCTTGAATGTATTGGTAATATACAGAACTTCTGTTTGGGTCACGAGATGACTCCCCTATGAACTCAACTGAATACAAAAAGTCTGTTTTACTGAAGGCGCTGCCTTCATAAGGGGTGAAAAGATATGAAGACGAATAAAAAGATACTGGCAATAATACTTGCTGCAGCGCTGATACTGACGCTGATGCCTGCAGTAGCTCTTGCCGGTGATAATCCGGCTATAAAACTGGGGGCTCCTGCCAAAGGCGAAAAGTTCAGGTTCGGCAATGATGTAGACGAAAGCTGGAGGGTTCTGAGCGATGACGGGAAACTAGTTATCTCAGATACGGTAGGAACAATGATAAAATATAAAGGGGATATGTCAACAAATGCTTGGGCTGATAGCGATGCAAAGGCTTGGTGTACAAGTTTTTATAATGACAAATTCAGTTCCGGTGAAAAAGGAGCGATACTAAGTACCACAAAAGCAGAAGAGGGGAATTACGAAATAGGATCTAATACCTACTGCCCTGCTTCGCTTAATGAAGAGCATGTATTCTTTCTTTCCGCAAAAGAAGCGAATGACTGTTTCTCAACCGAAAACGATCGTATAGCTAAAAACGCCAGCGGAGTCGCCGTATTGTGGTGGTTGCGTTCTCCTCTCAATGATAAAACTTTTGCTGGCTCTGTCAATTCAGAAGGCAAATTATCCAATTACGGGGTGGAAAGCACTATCCATGCTAGGCCTGCATTTAATTTGAATCCGGATTCCGTGCTCTTCTTGTCTGCCGCTGAAGGGGGTAAATCTTCCGGCGACGTAGGAGCCGGGGCACTTAAAGAAATATCAACATCAGATGTTTCAGTATGGAAACTTACGCTGAAGGACAGCGGAAGGAGTGGATTCACTGCGGATGCAGATACCGGAGCAGTGCTCAGTCAGGGGAAAGGTTATTCTGTTTGGACAGTTCCTATTACGTATTCCGGTGCCGGGACCGAAAGCAACGAGTATGTTTCCGTTATACTCTGCGATTCGGACGGTAAGGCTATATACTACGGAAACATAGCGCAGAGCAGCGCGGAGGGTACTGTCGACCTTTCTATCCCGGAGGGGCTTGATAAGGGTACATATACACTTAAGGTGTTCTCCGAGCAGAAGAATGCCGATAATGCTACGGATTATGCCAGCGCCTTTAAGGAAATAACTCTTACAGTTAAAGAACAGGAACTCTGTGTCGGAGGCGTCATGGTGGATCTTGTAAACGGATCGAGCGGCGACGGATGGAGCTATGACCCGGACTCAAAAACGCTGGCTCTTGAAAATGCTACTATTACCGAAGCCAGTGCCTCCGTAAGTTTTGACGATTTTCGACAAGGTACTGCGAACATTTATTCAAAGAATATGGATTTGAATATTTTGCTTTCCGGTGTAAACAGTGTGAGCGGAGCACAGAGAGCGGTTGTTGTTTCAAAAGGCAACCTAACAATAAATGGCAGTGGAAGTCTTACGGCTTCCAGTACTCTTTTTCAGGATATAAACGCCGGAGGAGAATTAACTATCTCTGGTTGTACTGTCAAAACTATTAATAAAGGTATATATATAAATTCGGGCTCAGTGGTTATTAAGAATAGTGAAGTTACTTGTCAGCGTATTGGTGGTTCTTCCGATTTTGCTCTCATATCTGATGGCGGGGTTATTATTGAAAACAGTATTGTTTATGCTTCAGGCCAAATGGGTGGTATTAGAGCCAAAGGCGGAAGCCTTACAATAACAAATAGTTTTGTTAAAGCAATAGGTGGAGGATTTGCCGTTTCTGCTAATAATAACATAAAACTCGAAGGCTGTACTATAACCGATCCCGAAGGAGCTGCAATAGACGGCGGTAGTATCAAAGTTGACGGAGTGTCGGTAAGCAGCGTGATAATTGAGCCCGTTTATAGTATTAACGCGGACTCAAGTCTGCAGCCCGGACCGGAATACGATTATGTGGAAGGATATCAGATAACGCCTGCGGACAGTGCCTTAGAGAGTGAAGACGTAAAAGTGAGAATAGTTCTGTCTTCCAACTATGCCGCGGCCGGTGGAAAGCCCTTGAAGGTGTATTACAAGATGTCTGACGGAACAGAAAAAGATATAGATATGACAACTTCCGACGGTATCTCCGAAGGGTCTTTTAAGATGCCTGCAGGCGATGTGACTATATATGCCGAGTGGCTACCTGTTTATACTGTCAAATTCGAGACCAGTGGCGGCAGTTCCGTTGAAGCACAGACCGTGGCAAAAGGCGGAACGGCGACCAAGCCGGAAGATCCCACCAGGGACGGATATAAGTTGCTCGACTGGTTTGAAGACGAAGCCTGCACGAAAAGATTCGATTTTACCAAGCCTATAGACGGAGACACCACTGTTTATGCATACTGGCTTAAAGTGGTCAATGGTTTTAAGCTGCACGCCGACGGAACCGAGAAGGATTCCGGAGGGAAGTATAAGCTTAAGACTGATGCTCTGGAGGTGCTCTTTGCAAAGGATACCGCAAAAGTCGAGGTCGAAGTATCGCCTCTTTCAACAGACAGAGATAATGCAAACCAGCTGACGGAAGCACCGGAAAAGGACACGGAATACTGGTTCCATGCTGTCATAAATGATGTTGACGGCGTAGAAGACGAGACGCTCGGCAGGCCGACCATCTGGACAGGCGACGAGATGAAAGCGGGCTTGGATGCCACGGCGGAAGATGCCGTGATCACACTCGATGAGGTCATGCATTCTCCTGCAGGCAAATACACCACTCTCATATTCAAGTATAAAGAGAATAAGCCGGCGCCCGAGCCTGTACCGGAAGTAAAACCCGTGTACTGGGTCTCGGAAGGTACCGATCTTACCGTATCGGAGAACTCGGCCGAAGGGCTCAAGCTCACCGTTCACAGAAAGCCCGGTGATGATCTGACGTTCAGTCTGTTCACGGGCGTTGAGATGGACGGAAAACAGCTCTCATCGTCCGATTATACTGCAGAGAGCGGAAGTCTTAAACTGACCGTGAAGCCTTCATATATACAGGGACTCAAAGTCGGCAGCCATACGCTCAAGGTCAAGTTCTCCGACGGAGAGGTGACGGCGAACGTAAAGGTGACGGAAGCAAGCGATAATCCAAGGACCGGAGACGAGAGCGGCCTTATGCTGTGGATACTGATCGCGGTCATAGCGGCAGGCGGTATCATAGCGGCGCTGCTCGTGTACAGAAAGCAGTCAAAGAGAGAATAAACGAATAAACATAAGAACACTTAAGGGCGGCCTTCAGAAATGAAGGCTGCCTTTTTATTTAATATTTAATAATAGCATCAATAAATACTGGTAAAACACATATGTATTGATATACAATAATCATAGAATATAAAGAAAATCCGGTTCCGCATGAAGGAAGCCGGCATACCTTGATTGTATTAGTAATATACAGAACTTCTGTTAGGGCCACGGGATGGCTCCTTATGAACTCAACTGAGCACAAAATATCTGTTTTACTGAAGGCGCTGCCTTCATAAGGGGTGAAAAGATATGAAGACGAATAAAAAGATTCTGGCGATGATACTTGCTGCAGGGTTGATACTATCGCTTATGCCGGCGGTTGCACTGGCTGATGGAACTCCCGTACTTAGCATGGGGGCATCCGCACTTAAAACCGGCGTTAATTCATCGTCTGCAGCGACGGTATATTACGGCGGTTCTGATCCGCTTTCCTGGCGTGTGATAGGCTATGACGGTAGCGGTGCCGCCAGTGCCAGCGGGAAGATTACATTTCTTAAGGCGGGAGGCTCGGTTGCGATAGCGTTCGATCCGAGCGGCAGCAGCAATGTTTATGCCGGCAGCAATCTCCAAAGCGTTGTTAATGATTTCGCAGGAAAGCTTAACGACAAGGAAAAATCTGCAGTTTCACTGAGGACACTAACTAAAGGATCATTTAGCGGAGAGGGTACCGATTGTGTGGCCGGCAGTGATGTGGCTGATCAGGTAATGTGGCCGCTGTCCACGAAAGAAGCAGTGAGCGTTGACGAAAGCCTGCGCATAACCGATCCGGATCATACCGATTGGGCAATATGCTACTGGTGGCTCCGCTCGCCCGGCTACTCTGATGGCTCTGCTGCCGTTGTCATAGGTGACGGCGTTGTAGACATCGATGGTTACCATGTCTATGATGATTACGGGGTGCGTCCCGCTTTCTATCTGAATCTGGACTCTGTGCTCTTCACATCTGCCGCCGCAGGCGGCAAATCCTCCGGCGACGTAGGAGCCGGAGCTCTTAAAGAAATTGCATCTACTGAAGGCTCCGAATGGAAGCTGACCATACTTGATAAAGATAAAGAATTTACGGCTATAATTGGAAAGGACGCGGAACTTACAAAGGCGGCAGGCTATTCCGGTTGGTCAATTCCTATAATATGGTCGGGTGCCGGAGAAGGCGAGACTGTCTCTGCAATCCTCTGCAATGCGGATGGCAAGGCGATATATTATGGAAATATAGGAAATACTGCAACATCACCTGAAGGATTTGCACTTGAAATACCTGCAGGCCTTTCCGAAGGCAAATACACATTAAAAGTATTCTCTGAGAATCTGAATGGTGATAAAAAGACTGATTATGCAAGTGATTTCAGCGAAATAAAGTTCACTGTCGGCACTCCTTATTCGATAACGAGAGATCCCAGCCTAAATAAGTATGCTGAAGGTCTCGATAATATGCCTTCAAGTGCGGCCGAAGGTGACAAAATCAGTGTTGGAATACATCTTGAATCATCTGATAATCCGCCGAAGAGAGTGTATTACAAATACGGTGATACCGAAGTGAATATCCCCGTCACTCAGGATGGAATACTGGTCTCGGGTTCTTTTGATATGCCTGCCCAGAATATAACGGTATATGCTGAGTGGGAGGTTCCTGCATGCAAGGTTTCCTTCGAGACTAACGGCGGGTCTGATGTGGAAGCCCAGACAATAGCAATCGGCGGAACAGCAACAAAACCGGAAGATCCCACAAAGGACGGATATAGTTTCTATAACTGGTTTGGTGAGGAAGCGTGCACTACACCGTTTGATTTCACTCAAGCGATCAATGGGGATACGACTGTATATGCCCACTGGTTGAAGAACATAAGCGGTTTCAAGATCCATACGGACGGAACGGAAAAAGGCTCAGACGGTTATTATAATGTCAAAGCCGATGTGACCGAAGTCCTGTTTGAAAAAGACACTGCGGATGTATCAGTCGACGTCAAGCCCCTTTCGAAGGATCCCGCGGATTATACGGA
This sequence comes from uncultured Christensenellaceae bacterium, assembly GCA_964428055.1. Lineage (GTDB taxonomy): Bacteria > Bacillota > Clostridia > Christensenellales > Christensenellaceae > CAYRWM01. The sequence continues at coordinate 23,642 of CAYRWM010000024.1, forward strand.
CCCCAATAAGTTGAAGGAAGCTCCCGAAGCCGGCAAGGAATACTATTTCCATGTCGAGCTTACGGATGTCAACGGTAAACCCGGGAGGCCGACGGTCATTGATAACGGTAAGCTGAAGACCGGAACGGAAGCGACGGCTGAGAACGCAACGATCACACTCATGGACGTTGCTCACTCTGTTGACGAAACAGTCATCACTATGGTGTTCAAGTATGTGGAGAATGAGCCTGAACCCGAACCCGATCCCGAGCCAAAGCCTGAACCCGAACCCGACCCGGAGCCCGAACCTGCGCCTGTAGTAAAGCCGGTGTACTGGGTATCCGAAGGCACGGACCTCACGGTATCGAAGGACACGGCCGAAGGTCTCAAGCTCACGGTCCACAGGAAGCCCGATGACCAACTGACATACAGTCTGTTCACGGGTGTTGAGATGGGCGGAAAGCAACTGTCATCTTCAGATTTCACTGCAGAGAGCGGCAGCCTCAAGCTGACCGTGAAGCCGTCGTATATAAAGGATCTTGCGGCGGGCAGCTACAAGCTCACGGTGAAGTTCTCGGACGGCGAAGCCACAGCGAATGTCAAGGTGACCGAGGCAAGTGATAATCCCAAGACGGGTGACGAGAGCGGCCTCTGGCTGTATGTGCTCATAGCTGTGATAGCTGCAGGCGGCATCATAGCGGCGCTGCTCGTATACAGAAAGCAGTCAAAGAGAGAATAAACGAATAAACATAAGACCATATAAAGGCGGCCTTCAGAAATGAAGGCCGTCTTTTTTTATATAAAAAACCAAAAAAAGCGTAACAACCCCTCCATTTTTTCGCATATATATAAAAGCGGAAACGGAGGTTTTGTATTTTGAACGGATTTAACGCTATAGACGGCCTTAACAATCTGACCGTCTTCATCTTAAACGCGATCGCCGTAATCGGCATCGCGGCCTGCGCCTGGGGAGCGCTTCAGTTCGCCCTGGCGCTAAAGAGCCAGCAGCCCGAACAGAGGACTCACGCCATGCTCTACATAGCGGGCGGGCTTGTGATGGTGGGCGTGAGAGTGATGCTGCAGACGCTCGGCGTGAGCGTTCCCGGATGAAAAGGGGGCGGTCATGATTGAATGCTGAGGGCATCTACTGGCTCATAGAGAACATGCTTAAGATATGGCAGACGGTGCTCTCCGATATCGAGAGGTGGCTCACCGCCTCGCCTTTTGATTTCTCCCCGGGAGCGTGGAGCGCTGCGGCCGGCATAAACGGAGCCCTTCTAGGCACCGCATACGGCCTGCTGCTTTTGTTCTTTCTTCTGACATTCTTCAGAACGGTAACGGATATAAGGGAACTGACGCTCCAGCAGATTATAGGCTGGATAGCTGCGTTCCTGCTCGCCAAATTCGCTCTTGACTCATCGATGCTGATATTAAGGTCCATAGTGGGCTTAACGCTTGACGCGTCGGGCATAATAATGGATTCCTTCGGAGCGGATGTGGACTGGGGGAGCGCCGGGCATCTGGCCGAGAGCGCCGCTGCGGCGGGAGCCGAGTGGAACGCGAGCGCGCTTTCCGCCATTCTGCAGTTCTTCCAGTCCATACCGGAGTTCCTGCTCGTGTGCCTCATGTGGGTGGTGCTGCTCATAGCCGGGATAATAATCACGGTCGTGGTGTACATGAGGTTCTTCAAGGTGTTCATATACACGGCCCTGGCGCCCATACCGCTGTCGTTCTTCGCGCATCCGGAACTTAAGGCAACTGCGGTCCACTTTCTTAAGAGCTACGGAGCCGTGTGCCTTGAGATATGCGTCATAGCCGTGGCCCTCGTCATATTCGCGAGGACTGCCGGGGACAACGGCATGATATTCGCTTCGTGGGACACCATGCTGGAAGCGGGCGACGGAGGCGAAACGGCTGCTGCGGCCAGGTTCTGGACGGAGAGCATGAACTATCTCCTGTCCCTCCTTATAAAAGCGGTGCTGCTGACGGCGGCGGTGCTCGGATCGAACAGGATGATAAGAGAGATCATGGGGGTGTAAAAGATGATCGACGGAAAAGCTGTGATGGAGGAGAGGATGCTCTCCGATATAGATATGTACAGGGAGAACGTTCTTCTGGGTATGGACGCGCGTCAGACGCTGCTCGGGATTTCTGGCTGCGCCGTGACCGCGGTCTCGTACTTTCTTTCGGGAGGAGGAGGCGTCATGGGCTGGCTGGCTATACTTCTCGGTCTGCCGTGCTTTCTGCTTGCGTTCGCGAGGCCGGGAGGCATGCGCCTTGAGAGCTTCATAGCGGTCTACTTAAGATGCATGCTCCTGACTGAGAGAAGGAGATATTTTGCGTGCCGGAACCTGATGGAAGAAACGGTTTCGGCTGAGGAAAAGGAGGTAAGTAAATGGCCTGGATACCTAAAAAGGACAGACCGGAGATAAGGTTCCCGAAGACCGTGCAGGAAACGCTGCCGTTAACGGGCATACATGAAAACGGTATAGCGGAGCACGGCGGAAGATACTCCGTGTGCTTCTCTTTTGAGGATATAAACTACGACCCTCTGTCAAAGGAGGACAAGGAGGGGGTGCTGCTAAGGTACGAGGAGATGCTAAAGGGCCTCGACCCTTCGCCGGGGACTTCGGCAAAGGTCGTTATAATGAGCTCTCCCATACCGGAAACCGGGGAAAAGGAAGAGGAAAGGGACGACGGGTTCGACGCCCTTCGGCGTGAGCTTTTTTCGATCAATTCAAAGCGCGCCCTCAAAGGCGGCGGAGGATACAGAAAGAAGAGGTATGTGATCCTGACTTCCAGGAAAAAGGACTTAAGCGAAGCGTCTTCATGGGCTTTGAGGCAGGAGAGCATACTTAAGACCAACATGCGCTCTCTCGGGAGCGCCGTAAGACGCTTAACGGGGGCGGACAGGGTGCATCTCATGCATTCGGCCCTGTGTCCCGGGTCGGTACTGTGCGTCCCGCCGGACCTGTCCCTCATAAAGCGGAGAGGCCATGACATAAGGGACATGATAGCGCCGGACGGGATGGAGTTCTTTCCGGACAGGTTCATATCGGGCGGCAAGCACGGAAGGGTGCTCGCTTTAATGGAGTATCCCGCCTACATAAAGGACGATCTCATATCCGATCTTCTGTCGCTTAAATGCGGCATGTCGCTCTCGCTCGACATAGTCTCCAAGACAAAGGAGGAGTGCGTGAGGCTGGTCGAAAAAAAGAGGCTTGAGATCGAGACGGACATATCCAAGTCCACGAGGAAGTCGACCATGTTCGGCAACTGGAACGCGTCGGTCCCGCCCGGCCTTAAAAAGAAGAGGGAGGACTGCGCGGAAGTGTTCAGGTGCATATCCGAGGCGGACGAGAGGCTTATGCTGATATCACTGACGGTGGCTCTGTTCGCGGAAACGCAGGAGGAACTGGACAGGGCGACGGAGTCTGTTATATCTCTCGCTTCCTCAAGGTCCTGCCGTATGGGGATCCTCAGGTACTGTCAGGAGCAGGGGCTGATGACGGCACTTCCCGTGGGCGTCAGGATGACGGATACCTTAAAGACCGTGACCAGCGCCGCGGCAGCGTGTCTCATACCCTTTTCGTCAAGGGAGATAACGGACGCCTCAGGCATAGTGTACGGCATAAACGATATATCGGGCAATCCCGTAAGACTTGACAGAAAGCTCCTGCAGAACCCGAACGCCTTTATACTGGGCATCCCCGGGAGCGGCAAGAGCATGCTCGCAAAAACGGAGATGACATCTGTTTTCTTAAATACGGACGACGACCTTATAGTCATAGACCCCGAGAGGGAATACGCTCCGGTGGTAAGTATGCTTAATGGCCAGACGGTGCACCTGTCGGCGGGCTCGCCCCATCATATAAACGCGATGGATCTATCTTCGGACTACACGGGCGGGGACGACCCCGTAGCCCTTAAAAAGGAGTTTCTCATATCGCTCTGCGAGATGCTGGCCGGAAGCATAACCGTAAGACAGAAGGGGTATATAGACAGGGTCCTAACGCGGCTTCTGCCGGGAAAGGGAAAGTATCCCGCGACCTTAAAGAGCATGCACGCGGCCCTGAAGGCCCTGGGCGAGGAGGAGGCAGCATCCGCCGCCGATTCGCTTGATCTGTACGTAAACGGTTCGCTCAACATATTCGCGCAGGAGACTAACGTCGATACGTCGTCAAGGCTCATATGCTACGACATAAAGGACTTAGGATCACAGCTCAGGCCCGCCGCCATGTTCATAGTGCTGGATTCCGTGTTCTCAAGGATCGCCGGCAACAGAAAGAAAGGTAAACGCACGTGGGTGTGGATAGACGAGATGTGGTCGCTCTTCAGATTCCCGCTCGCTTCCGAATACCTGGACCAGTTCTGGAGGAGAGTGAGGAAATACGGCGGGATCATGACGGGCATAACCCAGAATACTGCGGAGCTCTTAAGGTCCCCTCAGGCGTCGGACATGCTCTCAAACTCTGAAGTCGTGTTCATGATGAACCAGTCTAGGGGCGACAGCAGCCTGCTCCGGCCCATATTCGACATATCGGACGCGGAGATGGGCTACATAACCAACGCCGACGCCGGAAAGGGGCTGCTCCGGGCTTCGGGGTGCATAGTCCCGTTTGATTCGTCCATGGACAGGGGGACGTCTCTTTACCGCGCCATGACAACGAAAATGAGCGAGGGCGCCGTATGAGAAGAGTAAGGACCGCCGCGGAAGCGGCATATGAAAGGCTCAGAAAAAGAAAGGAGGCTGAAACATTCCGGGCAAAGAGAGCGGTAAAGGAAAAGGGAAGGCCTGCGCGTTTTTCCGGCGCCTTAAAAAAGGACGGGAAAAGGATGAGATTTAAGATACTTCCCGGAAGAGCGGGAAGCGTCATATCGGCCATAGTCGCTCTTCCGATCCTTACAGCCCTTCTCCTTGTTTTTTTGATGTGCGGAGCCGGGGCCATGGCCGCGTCTCCGGATCCGGGTCTTAAAAGTCTCGACACGGAGGCGCTTGAGACCGTTAAAACAAATGTCACGGAGAGCTGGAATACAGAGCTTCGGGATATGAGAAAGGCAGCGGTAGAGAGCGGGAAGTACCTAAGCGTGAGCGTTCAATACAACGAATCGGACACGGGCGACACCGACGGCAGCAGGATCTCCAACTGGGACGACGTTCTGGCGGTGTGGCTCGCTGAAAACGGAAGGGAACTGACGGCAGGCGACGAAGAGAGCGTACGGGATATATACTTTCTCCTGAATCCCATGGAACTAAAGGAGTATACCGAGATACTGCCGGGCGGAACGGAAGGTAAAAGGGCCGTTATATCGGTCAGGAATTTAAGATACCCCGAAGCGGATACCGGGATGACGGAGGAGCAGGAAAGAAGGGCGGAGAGCTTCCTTAAGGGAGGGAGCGCGTATATGCTGAGACTCCTCTGCGGAGAGGAAACGGGGACGCTTACATATCCGGCATATCTTCCCGCATCGGGAGGAGCGAGAGCGGCTCTTATGACGGCGGCGTCAAGGGAGGGCTGCCCGTATTCCAACAGCCTCAGGATGCGTGAAGGCTACGACGACTGCTCTTCCCTTGTGTGGAAATGCTGCATGGCGGCGGGCGTTGACCTGGGCGACCCGGATTACGCTCCCACTGCGGCGTCCATCGCGAAATGGTGTCATGACAAAGGGTGCATAGTCGATGAAAAGGACATACTCCCGGGAGATCTCGTGTTCTGGGCGGACAGCAAAAGGAACAACGGCAGATTTAAGGACGTGTACCACACAGCTCTTTATGCCGGAGGGGGCATGATATGGGAGGCGGCCCCGTCGGCGGGAGGCGTCGTGTGCCGTGAGATCTCCCGCCAGAGACCGAGGAATATCCTTTGCTATGCGAGACCGTATGGAGTATAATATTTGTTAAGAAAATATGTGTTCAAGCGGAGGTGTTTTACATGAAAAGATCGCTTATCATAGCATTGTGCCTGGTCCTCTGCGCGGTGCTCGTACTGACGGGCTGCGACGAGAGAATCAGGGCTGAAGTTGAAGAGGAATACGGCAGCGATACAAGCGTTATAGCTGTGGCAGACGCTCCCGATATGACCATAATCGACGCCGGTGAAGCGGCTGAAACGCAGGATGCCGGCATAGACGCGACAGAGGTGTTCGCGGACAAGGCCATGGAAAAGGGCGAAAAGGGTCTTATCGACTATCGCAAGGGAGCCGAGGAGGAGACCGAAGAAAAAGAGCTGATAGCCCCCAAGGATGAGAATGCCTACTACGGCATCAGATGGGACGAGCCCGACGAAGTCGAGATAGAGACGCTGCCCGACGGATACGACCAGATAAACAACAGGGATGATAAGCTCCTGGCTTCTCTCGATTACCCCGTTTTTAAAGCCGATGACAGCGACCAGATGATAGCCTACGGCAGAGTGCTCGACAAGTACGGCAGGGACACCGATGAATCGGGATGGTACGTTTTTGCGTACTCTTCCAACATAATCTTCAGGGATCCCACGGCCGAGGAGCTTAAAAAAGACCCCGTTCCCGAAGGTTACGAACTCATAGGCGAATCCAGCGATCTCCCGAGATGTCTGGGATTCGGACTCTATGCCGAAGCTCTTGACTACGAGCCGGGCGATGCCGGCGAGGATGACGCCGATCTGGAGGTCGAAAAGAAGAACGCCCTTAAGGGAGACAAAAGTCTGATAGCACCTGCGGAAGAGAGTCCCGCCATGTACTATGCATACGGAGACAGCCACGACCTTTCCACCGGCAAGGTATCCGAGACCGGATGGTTCCAGGTATTTCTCGACAAGACTCCCGTAACGAAGGACAATTACGAATGTCTCATCCCCGGTCAGATACTCGTATGCAGGGAAGGCGAAGAGGATTTCGAATACTTCACCGCGGGCGAGGACGACATCAGGATCAGAAGAGCCGTCAGAAGCGGCAGCTACGATGAGATGTACGTCGTAACGATAGTCGCGGGCTCCGATCCTCCGGAAACGGCGGCGGATCTCGTACCCGAAGGATACGAGTTCAAGGTGGATGTCCCGGCATATTCATACAAAGAGCCCGTTTACGAGACTCAGTGGGTAGCCGTATGCGATGACTGCGGAGAAGTCATCGAAGGCGCTCCGGAAGCGCATATAGCGGCCGAGCTCGAAAAGGGCGGCAAGGGCGGATATCACAATGAGCCCAGACAGGTCCAGACGGGCGAAAGGGAAGTAAACGTGCCCGATGCGGGTCATTACGAGAAGATAGGATAAAAAACTTAAAGAAATTTTATAAAAAAGCGTAACACCACCCACTTTTTTTCGCATATATAAGGAGAATGCCTGAGAAGCGTTCTCCTTATCTTTTATCTCGGTTCTAAGTCAAATGTTGGGGTAGAACCCATAAACCAAAAGTTGCAAGGTAG
>CAYRWM010000025.1:0-30900 GCA_964428055.1 uncultured Christensenellaceae bacterium
AAGACCGAGTATCCGAATACGGATACCGACAGGCGGGATGTATTCTTTGCAGACAGGTACCGCTTAACCTCAAGAGAGGCGGAGATACTCGGCTATATGTCTGAGAATCTCACTGATGACGAGATCGCTGAAAAGTGTTACATATCAAGAAATACGGTACGATTCCATATTTCAAACATACTTAAAAAGACGGGTTCGCCGGGAAGGGTGGATGCTGTCAGGAAACTGAAGACATTCAGGTAAACAAAAAAAACGCTCCGGTGAGAGCGTTTTTTAATGGGCTAAAGTTTTATGCTTTGTTGAATTTATCCTTTCCCTGTCTGCATCTCGGGCATTTCCAGTCTTCGGGAAGATCTTCAAATGCCGTACCTGCAGGAATGCCGCCGGCGGGATCGCCTTCAGCAGGGTCATATACGTAACCGCAGACGGAGCAGACATATTTGCCGCTCGCCTTGCCCGCCTTGACCTCGCCGGGGGCTATGGATTCCGGCGGATTCGAGAGATCCGTTACTCTCTTTGATTCGAGATTCTCATAACCGAGAGGTGTGTGGGTCGATACATAGACCGTCGGGTTGTTCGCTATGAACTCGCGTACTGCATCAAGTGTCTTTCTTGCGGCTGCCGCGTCTTCAAATACGACCGAGAGCTTGTTCTCGTAAAGAGCCTCGTCAGTATAGGTTACGTCGCCGTGTATCATGTAATACAGGCCGCCGTCCTCGACAATGACTATGCTGTTTCCGAGAGTGTGGCCTTTGGCGGGTATATAATACACTCCTTCGGCTATCTTCTGTGATCTTTCGAAATTATGGTACGGGCCGTCTGCGAATTCAGCTGCAACGGGATTAAAGGGCGCGACCTCGTCCGCTGCCGCTTCTTCCGGGGACGCTATTATCTGAGCGTTCGGGAAGGCGCGGAGTTCTCCTGTGTGATCCGCGTGCTTGTGGGTTATGAGTATCTTTGATACCTGCTCCGGTTCGTACCCGGCTTTTTTTAGAGCCGTTACATAGTCAGAGATTATATTTCCCATGAAGATGACAGTGGTCTCATCAGGAACCTGCTCCGGGAATTCCTTCGGCAGGCCTGTATCAACGAGGATGACCTCATCCCCTGTGTCTATAACATAATTCTGCAGACTTGAACGGTACCTGACAGCCGGGTTGAACTTTTCGGGTCCGTCCTCACCGCCCAGCGCAAAAGGCTGCAGCATGTATCCGTTTTCACGTAGTTTTACCGCTTTTATGATCATAATCGCGTCCCTCCGTTAGATTGTATTATTGAATTCAATAAAAAATGATCTGATTGATTTTATTATAACAGCAACGGACTAAAAAAGCATTTATATTACAATGCAGGCTTGATTTGTTGTAGTATTATTATATAAAAGTATCAGGGAGGAACGGTCCGTGATAAGAAAGATAATACATATAGACGAAGAAAAGTGCACCGGCTGCGGACTGTGCGCCGAGGCGTGTCACGAGGGTGCGATAGAGATGGTGGGCGGAAAGGCGAAGCTCGTACGCGAGAATTTCTGCGACGGGTTCGGGGACTGTCTGCCTGCATGTCCCGCGGACGCGATATCTTTTGAGGAAAGAGAGGCGCCGGAATATGACAGGGAAGCTGTCTTAAAGGCGCAGGAGGATAAAAAGATGCTTAACGACATGATGGGAAAACTTAACGAACAGTACGGCGGAGGCGGCTGTCCCGGCTCAAAAGCTATGAATATAGAGCAAAAGGAAGCGGCGGGTGCGCCCGCGGCGGGAAGAGCGGTATCAAGACTCGGCCAGTGGCCCGTGCAGATAAAGCTCGTCCCGACTGAGGCTCCCTTTTATAACGGGGCAAAGCTCCTTATCGCGGCCGACTGTACTGCGTATGCCTATGCCAACATGCATGAGGACTTCATAAAGGGAAAGATCACTCTCATAGGATGCCCTAAACTGGACGATATAGACTACAGCGAAAAGCTCACGGAGATAATTAAGAACAACGATATAAAGAGTGTGACCATAGTGCGCATGGATGTGCCCTGCTGCGGCGGACTTCAGAGAGCGGCGGAGACGGCGCTGAAGGAAAGCGGCAAGTTCATGCCCTGGCAGGTAGTGACCATAGGCAGGGACGGAAGTATTCTTGACTGATAAAGGAACGGGAAAGCGGACGTTAAGTCCGCTTTTTTAGATTTAAAAGACAGTGCGCACGTGATAGAATTATATGAGCGCGCGTGAAAGCAAAAAAGGACAGTAACGGAGGAGCATTATGCTTAAACTATCCGCAAGGACGGCAACCTTCACGGATTCCGTCATAAGAAGGATGACAAGGATATCGAACAGATACGGTGCAGTGAACCTTTCACAGGGTTTTCCCGATTTTGAGCCGCCGAAAGAGATAACGGACAGGCTCAAGGAAGTCGCCGATGAGGATTTCCATCAGTACTCAATAACCTGGGGTGCGTACAATTTCAGGGAAGCGCTTGCGAAAAAGCAGTCGCGGTACATGGGCATGGATATAGACCCCGATAAAAACATTGTGGTTACCTGTGGCAGCACCGAAGCCATGATGGCCGCCATGATGTCCGTCGTCGACCCCGGCGATAAGGTCGCCGTGTTCTCTCCGTTTTATGAAAACTACGGTGCGGACGCCGTATTAAGCGGAGCTGAGCCCGTATATATACCGCTCAACCCGCCGGACTTCAGTTTCGACCGCAATAAGGCGGAGGAAGTTTTTGCCATGCGGCCCAAAGCTCTCATCCTCTGCAATCCGTCCAACCCGAGCGGCAAGGTGTTCACAAGGGACGAGCTCATGTTTCTGGCCGAAATGGCCGAAAAGTACGATTTCTACGTCATAACCGACGAGGTGTATGAGCATATAGTGTATGCGCCTCACAGGCACACTTACTTTGCCTCGCTTCCGGGAATGAGAGAGCGCACTCTGTCATGTTCTTCCCTGTCCAAGACCTATTCCATAACCGGCTGGCGTCTCGGATACGTCATCGCTGATGAAAGGATCATAGATACCGCGAAAAAGGTGCACGATTTTCTGACAGTCGGTGCCGCGGCTCCGCTTCAGGAGGCGGTCATACCCGCGCTCAACTTCGGTGATGAGTATTATGACGGGCTGCTCGCCAAATACACGGCAAAGAAAGAGATGTTCCTTAAAGGACTCGATGATATAGGTATAGCGCATACGGATCCCGAAGGCGCGTATTACGTTCTGCTGGACGTTTCGGAATACGGCTATGATGATGACGAAGAGTTCTGCGCTCTGCTCGCGGAAAAAGTCGGTGTGGGCGCCGTGCCCGGTTCGAGCTTCTTCAGGGAACCCGTCAACTACCTCATAAGGCTGCACTTCGCAAAAAGAGAAGATACGCTGACCGAAGCCCTTTCAAGATTGTCGCATATTAAAGAGAAGATGCCCGTCAAAAAGAGAGTGTGGTAGATAATATGTATGACGCGAAGACTTTGGAAAAGAAACTGTACACCTTTCAGGATGAGGAGTACAGAGATTTCAATTCAAAACTCATACCGGGTATGCCGGAAGAGTATTTCATAGGCATCCGGATCCCGGCCCTCCGGAAATTCGCGAAAGAATTCGCCCGCGACGGATACAGAAACGCCTTTATAAAGGATCTTCCCCATAAATATCATGAGGAAAATCTTCTTCATGCATTTTTAATAGAGGAGAATCGCGATTTCGATTGTGTAATAGATGAGGTGGAAACATTCCTGCCGTACGTTGACAACTGGGCGGTATGCGATTCCATGAACCCGAAGGCACTCAAGAAAGACCTTGAAACTGCTGAGAAAAAGGCTTTTGAGTGGATGGGTTCGGATCTCGAATACACCGTGAGATACGGCATCGGAGTCCTCATGAGATATTTCCTGGATGACAGATTTGAAACAAGACATGCGGAAGCGGTCGCCGGGATAATATCCGACAGATACTACGTGAGGATGATGCAGGCCTGGTATTTCGCGACAGCGCTCGCCAAACAGTACGACGCCGTCATAGGATACGTCGAGAGCGGCAGGTTCGACAAATGGCTCCGGAACAGGATAATACAGAAGGCGGTAGAGAGCTACCGCGTGACGGATGAGCACAAAGCTTATCTTAAAACGCTCAGGAAGCGCTGAAACCGATTTATGTATTACTTGTTAAGATTGTTAAGATAGTGTTCTGGATTTGTTAATATTGTGATGTTGACACAAAAATAGCCTTTAAGTATATTCAAGGCATAGGCAAGGACTTCAAGGAGGAACTATAACATGAAGAAGATTATAATCATTTCGGTAATTGCATGCATGTGCTGCGCGTTTCTGTTCAGCGGATGCTATATGGAAGAAGCCATAGACGACATAATGGAAGGACAGTCCGCTCTGTCTGATTATTATGACGAATATGCAGACAGCTTTCTTGCGGAACCTTCGGAAGATACATATGACTGGAAATCCGAAGACTGGGAAACCGGAGACTGGGAAGCTGAAGCACCGGCTTTGTATGATGAAAGCGAGGAATCATGGGATCTTGATATGCCCGCTGACGATCTGATTGCAGGCGGTCCCGTAATGTCCGACGGCAGTAAACTCGTTCAGACAAGAGAGATATCCATGAGAACGACCGAATTCGATAAGGATTACGGAAAGGTCAAGGAGCTCTTAAAGAAAGTTGGCGGATATATTGAATACGAGAACCTTTACGGCACGGCTCCCGAGGGCGTTTATGATCCCGGCAGATACTCATCCATGGTAATGCGTGTTCCGGTCGACAAGTACGATTCATTTGTGGATGATCTCACTCAGATCGGAACTATAGACAGCATGGAGGTACACACCGAAGATTACTCTGATTCATACTATGATACGGAATCCAGGATAGAACTCCTTGAAGAGAGAAAAGAACGCCTCTTAAAGCATCTTGATGAAGCAACAAAGATGGAAGACATAATCACTCTTGAGGATGAGATATCCGATGTCATCTATCAGCTCGACGAGCTCAAGGGTCAGCAGCGCAATATGGACAACATGGTCGAATATGCGACGGTAAGCCTTGATATCAATGAGTATCAGCTCGCTGACGATGCTGAGATCAAAGATGATTTCATGCTCGATCCCGGCAATGCGTTCAACACAACGCTTAAGGGAATGGGTGATTTCTTCAGAGTGTTCGGCGTGATGCTCGCGGCAGCAGCTCCCATACTGATCCTGATCGCAGTGGTCATAGTGGTAGTGCTCGTGATAGTGCATGTAGTAAGAAAAGCAAACGCTAAAAAGGCGAATGCCAGAACTGAGATCAAGTAGTATCTTGGTTTTATATAAAAAAGAAGGCGTCCCAATATACTGAAGGGACGCCTTTGGTTTTTAAAAAGTCTTAAGGCAGTTTGTTTCCGGCGGATACATATATCTCATACCATTCTTTTCTTGTGAGTTCAATGTCGGCAGCTTTGGCCGTTTCCCTCAGATGTTCCGGGTTTGTCGTGCCCACGACAGCCTGCATCTTCGCCGGATATCTTAAAATCCAAGCCACCGCAACCGCCGCCGGAGTTACTCCCTTTTCCTCAGCGATTCTTTGGAGGACCTTGTTGAGCTCGGGATAGAGATCCGAACCGAGTATCGAACCTTCGAAGAAACCGTACTGAAGGGAAGACCATGTCTGTATGACTATCTCGTTCATCCTGCAGTACTCGAGTATCCCGCCGTCGCGCATCGCAGCGCCTTCCCAGGGCGTGTTGAACTGGAATCCGGCGTTAAAGGGGAGGGTGTGCGCAGCGGACAGCTGTATCTGATCCGTGCATATCGGAAACGCGAGGTATTCTTTCAGCACATCAATCATGACGGGATTGTAGTTGCTCACACCGAAGTATCTTACCTTTCCGCTGTCGTGCAGGAGCGTGAACGCTTCAGCGATCTCTTCGGGCTCCATCAGCGCATCCGGTCTGTGGAGCAGGAATGAGTCTATACGGTCGGTGCGCATCTTCGTAAGGCTGTTTTCGGCAGAGCGCAGTATGTGCTCCTTTGAGTGGTCGTACCATACGGCATTGCCTTCCAGTCTTATCGCGCACTTGGTCTGAAGAAACACGGCGTTCCTTAATGACGGAGACATAGCGAACACTTCTCCGAGAAGTTCTTCCGACCTTCCGCCGCCGTATATGTCGGCGTTGTCCAGACTGTCTATGCCGGCGTCAAGCCCGGCCCTGATAAGATCCGCCACTTCCTGGGCGTCCATGTCCGGTATCCTCATTAGACCGAGCATCACTTCGGACACTTTTTCGCCTTCATTCCCGAAACTTACATATCTCATATGCGCATCCCCCTGATATATGTTCTGCTTTAGGATAATTGTATCATATTCTTCAAAATACGGCATTTTCGCGGTTTGAAATAGAGGCTCTCCGATAGTATAATTTTTATACGAAAGGTGATTAAAAACTATGTGGGATGCTGTCCTGGACGGCGTGCTTGATTCGCTCAAGCTGCTGCCGTTCCTATTCATAACATACCTCGTGATGGAGTACATAGAGAACAGGATGCACGACCGTGCGGAGGCTGTCATGCACAAGGCCGGGCGGCTCGGACCCCTCATCGGAGGAGCGCTGGGACTTATTCCGCAGTGCGGTTTTTCCGCGGCCGCGGCCAGCCTTTTTTCGGGCCGGGTCATAACTCTCGGAACTCTCATAACGGTATTTCTGGTGACTTCCGACGAGATGCTCCCCGTTATGATCTCCCAGGCCGCACCCATAGAGACGATAGTGTCGATACTGCTCATAAAGCTGGTGCTCGGTATGGCCGCCGGTTTTGTTGTCGATCTTGTATACAGGAATAATCCTAAAAAGCCCGGCATACACGAACTCTGCGAAAATGAGCACTGCAGTTGTGAGGACGGTATCGTAAAAGCGGCGATAAAGCACACCTTGAATATTTTTATATTCATACTCATAATTACAGTAGTACTTGATGTCATCATCTTTTATGTCGGAGAGCGGAATCTGGGTGCTGCAGTTGTTGAGTATCCGTTCGCCGGCGAACTGCTCGCGGGCGCGGTCGGACTCATTCCGAACTGTTCGGCGTCAGTCATAATCACCCAGCTTTATCTGGACGGGATAATAGGAACCGGACCGCTCATGTCCGGCCTTCTGGTCGGAGCGGGAGTCGGACTGCTCGTGCTCTTCAGGACCAACAGGAACAGACTTAAGCAGAATGTACTTATAACGGTGCTGCTGTACGCGATCGGCGTAGCGAGCGGCACGGTCATAGGACTTACGGGCCTTGTGTTATAATGAATAGGGAGGGAAGCTTATGATATACGAATATAATATAAAGACGGACCGAGAGGGTTTTTACAACATAACGGCTCAGGTCGAGGAAGCGGTTAAAAAGAGCGGTATTGAATCGGGGATAGTTATAGTGCACTGCCCTCATACGACTGCGGGAATAACGATCAACGAGAACGCGGACCCCGATGTTGTGCACGATTTGCTGATAGGCCTTAAGGGGGCTTATCCGGAACGCAGGGAGTTCAGACATATGGAGGGCAACTCGACAGCGCATCTTAAGAGCAGCGCCATGTCGCCCCAGCAGGTCATAATCGTGGAAGGCGGAAAACTGTATCTCGGCATATGGCAGGGAATATACTTTACCGAATTCGATGGGCCCAGAAACAGGAGGTTCTGCGTAAAGGTCATATCTGACTGACGAATAATGAAGACAATAAAAGAGAGCATCAGCTGAGCCGATGCTCTCTTTTTATTTGGTTTCAGTTTATCAGCCCCAGGGGTTCTCGGTCGGATAGCGTACGCCTGCCGGCTGGTTGTATCCGATCTCCTCGACGGGAACTCCGATGTACTTGAATACTTCGAACAGTTTCTTGCCGTATTTACCGAATGCAACAGCACCGTGATGCGGGAAGCCTTTCTCTATGAGAACGTGGCGGTAGAAGCGGCCCATCTCCTTAATGGCGAACACGCCGATCGCGCCGAACGATCTTGTGGCTACCGGAAGGACCTCGCCTTCAGCTATATAAGCGCGGAGCTTGCTGTCGGCTGTGCTCTGGAGTCTGTAGAAAGTGATGTCGCCGGGTGTGATATCGCCTTCGAGCGTTCCGTTCGTGACTTCTTCGGGGAGAGCTCTCGCCATAATCTTCTGGTTTCTCATCTCGAAGAACTTCATCTTCTTTGAGCAGGTGTTGCCGCAGTGGAATCCCATGAAGGTATCCTTGAACGTGTAATCGAACTTGCCCTTTATGCTCTCTTCGTACATGTCTTTCGGTACGGAGTTGTTGATATCGAGCAGTGTTACGATATCATCGCTGACGACCTGTCCGATGAACTCACTGAGCGTGCCGTAGATGTCGACTTCGCATGATACAGGTATGCCCTGACCCGTGAGTCTGCTGTTTACGTAGCAGGGAACGAATCCGAACATAGTCTGGAATGCGGGCCAGCACTTTGTCGTGAGTGTAACGAATTCCCTGTATCCCTTGTGAGCTTCCGCCCAGTCCTTAAGAGTGAGCTCGTACTGAGCGAGTTTTTCCAGCACTTCGGGCTTTTTGTTGCCTTCGCCCAGTTCAGCCGCCATATCTGCTGCGACTTCCTTGATCCTGGGATCGCCTTCATGCTTCGTAAATGATTCGTAAAGATCCAGTTCGGAATTCTCTTCGATCTCAACTCCCAGGTTGTACAGCTGCTTTATGGGAGCGTTGCATGCGAGGAAGTTAAGGGGACGGGGACCGAAGCTTATGATCTTCAGGTGCTGCAGAGCATATACGGCTTTTGCTACCGGGATGAACTCGTTGATCATATCAGCGCAGTCTTCGGCATCGCCGACGGGGTATTCGGGGATGTAAGCCTTGATGTTCCGGAGCTGCAGGTTGTAGCTGCAGTTCAGCATTCCGCAGTATGCATCGCCTCTGCCGTCAGCCAGGTCATTCTGGCTTTCCTCGGCAGCCGCACAGACCATCTTGGGGCCGCAGAAGTGTTTTGCGAGCAGAGTCTCGGCTATCTCCGGACCGAAGTTTCCGAGGAATACGCAAAGAGCGTTGCAGCCGGCCTTTTTGATATCGTCCAGAGCGTTGACCATGTCGATCTCGCTCTCGATTATCGTTATCGGGCATTCATAGATCTCGCTGCCGTCATACTTGGCGTTGTATGCTTTTACAAGCGCTTCCCTTCTCATTTTCGCGAGACTCGCGGGGAAACAGTCGCGGCTGACAGCTACGATACCGACTTTGATTTTGGGTACGTTGTTCATGTTAGATCCTTTCCATGACCCCATGCAAGGTCATTCTCCATATTAATTTTAAACCAGAAACAATTAATCCGCAGTTGCGGTGCTTATATTTATGATTTAATTATATATAATCGAAAAATGGTTTTCAATGATTAAAGAAGACCTAGATACTGGACAATACGAGCATCGTTTCGCTTATACCGTACGACCCGGCCACGTCTTCGAAACCGTAGGTCAGGCTGTCCTTTGAGTGACAGTCCGATGTCAGTATGAAAGAAGCTCCGTTTGTCTTAAGATAGGTGAATATCTCATGAGACGGATACGGCTCTGTCCTGTATCCTCTCGCCATGGCGCCTGTGTTCACTTCAAACACAGCTCCCGAGCCGAGGAGCTTATCGGCGGCATTTTTCCAGGCCTTTCTGTATCCGGTATCAGCCGTATCGAACAGCCTGTCCCCTTCGTTGAATTTGGTCATAAGATCGAAGTGACCTATTATGTCGCATCCGGTCTTTTCTGCCACATCCGCAACGAGCGAATAGTAGTCCTCAGCCAGCGCATTAAAGTCGCCCGCGTAGTATCTTTCGCAGGCGTCCGATATGACTTTCGGCGTATCGTCCACGTCAAAGTATGCCCCGTCCTTTTTTATGCAGTGCACCGATCCTATAACGTAGTCATAGGGAGACGGGTCCTGGTCTGAAAAGTAATCGAGCTCTATCCCGTTATATACGTGTATCTTTCCCGAGTACTCTTTTTTGAGTCTTTCTATCTCGGCCAGATACCGCTCTTCGTCGGCGCGCTCAAGCAGCCAGTCGGATTCGAACGGCATATAACTGTGCACGGTGAAACCGATGGCTTCAAACCCCTTGTCTATTGCTGCCCTGACGATATCCTCGGGAGTATCCGCTCCGTCGTCAAAGCGAGTGTGAGTGTGGAAGTTTGCCCTAAAAAGCATCAGACCATTTTTTCCTGTTTTACCTTGTGATCTATAACGTGGCGCGAAGCGAGTTCATTGTGTATATCTTCTAAGGATATGCCCATCTCTATCATGAGCACCATGACATGGTATGTTAAGTCGGCGATCTCGTAGATCGTTTCCTTTTTGTCCTCGGCTTTGCCGGCGATTATGACTTCGGTAGACTCTTCGCCTACTTTTTTAAGGATCTTGTCGAGGCCCTTTTCAAACAGATATGTCGTATATGAGCCTTCCTTCTTCTCGGTCTTTCTGCCTTCGATGAGCTTCATCAGACCTTCAAGCGAGAACGGCTGCTCTGATTCATTGATGTACAGTTCGTCATTGAAGCAGGAGTCCGTGCCGAGATGGCATGCCGGGCCGTCCTTTTTGACTTCCACAACTAGTGCGTCTCTGTCGCAGTCCGCCGTTATGCTGACGATATGCTGATAGTTGCCGCTGGTCTCCCCTTTAAGCCAGAGCTCCTGGCGGCTTCTTGAATAGAAGCATGTAAGTCCCTTTTCAAGAGAGATACCCAGACTCTCCTTATTCATGTATGCGAGCGTCAGGACTTTCTTCGAGTCCGCGTCCACGACAATTGCCGGGATCAGTCCCTTTTCGTCAAACTTAAGATCATCAACTGATATCATTGCAAATCTCCGATCATATCCTCATATTGATGCCGTTTTGTTTAAGCATCGTCTTCAGTTCCTTTATATCCACTTCTCCGAAATGGAATATCGATGCGGCGAGTCCCGCGTCCACTTTCGGAAGGGTTTTGAAGAGCTCCAGAAAATCCTCCATGCAGCCTGCGCCGCCCGAAGCGATAACGGGCACGCTCACGGCGTCCGATACGCATTTGAGCATCTCAAGGTCGAAACCGCCCTTGACGCCGTCCGTATCTATCGAGTTTACCACTATCTCGCCCGCGCCCATGTCGACGCCGCGCTTTATCCACGATATGGCTTCGATCCCGGTGTCCACTCTTCCGCCTTTGGCGTAGATTCTGAACTCACCGTCCTGTCTCTTTATGTCGGCGGAAAGGACCACGCACTGGTCCCCGTACTTTTTCGCCGCCTCTGCGATGAGGTCAGGGTTTTTTATCGCACCCGAATTGACGCTCACCTTGTCGGCTCCGCACTTGAGCACCCTGTCGAAATCATTCAGGGTGTTTATGCCGCCGCCTACCGTTAAGGGGATGAACACGGTCGATGCCGCTTCCTTCAGGATGTCGGTGAAGATTGCTCTGCCCTCGGCAGATGCGGTTATGTCGTAGAAGACCAGCTCATCTGCGCCGCAGTCGCTGTAGAACTCGGCGAGCTTAACGGGCGAAGACACATCCGACAGTCCCTTGAAGTTTATTCCCTTGACCACCCGGCCGTCCTTTACGTCGAGGCACGGGATTATCCTCTTGGTTATCATCTTGCGACCTTAATGGCCTCCGCAATATCTATGGCTCCGGTATAGTACGCCTTTCCTATTATGGCGCCGTACATGCCCATGTCCTTAAGAGCCCTGACGTCGTCCAGATCTGAAATGCCGCCGGAGGCTATTATGTTGATGCTGAGCTCTTCCTTAAGCTTTTTGTACATCTCCCTGTTCGTGCCCTGCATGGCTCCGTCCTTGAAGACGTCGGTGCATATCAGCGTCTTTACTCCGTCGTCCTGCATCTTTCTGCAGAAATCATAGAACTCCAGCTTTGAATCCTCGACCCAGCCCCTGGTGGCCACGAAACCGTTCTTGACGTCGGCGCCTACCGCGATCTGGTCGGGATGCAGTTCTATGGCTTCCTTTAAGAGACCGTGGTTGTTGACAGCCGCCGTTCCTATTATGACTCTGCCGACCCCGGCGGAGATATACGCTTCTATAACGGCCATGCTGCGGATTCCGCCGCCCACTTCAACGAAAAGGTCGGTCTTGTCGACTATCTCCTTTATTATGTCGTAGTTGCACATGAGGCCGAACTTGGCGCCTTCGAGATCGACGACATGCAGGAACTGAGCGCCCTGTTTCTCAAACTCGATCGCCGTTTTCACGGGGTCGTCGCTGTATACCGTCATCTGGTCGTAGTCTCCCTGATAGAGGCGAACGGCCTTTTCCTCATAAAGATCTATAGCGGGAAAAATCCTCATATCTGCTTATTACCTCCAACACTGCAGAATGCCTTAAGTATCTCAAGTCCAGTATCTCCGCTCTTCTCCGGATGGAACTGGCAGCCGAATACGTTGCCGTTCTGTACGGATGCGGTCACGGGTATGCTGTAATCCGTTGTCGCCGTGATGCAATCGTCGCAGCCCGACGCGTAGTACGAGTGAACGAAATACACATGGTCTCCGTCTTTTATGCGGCTGAATATCGGCGTCTCCTTTTTGAAATCAAGAGCGTTCCATCCGATCTGCGGGATCTTAAGAGACGGGTCTATCTTTCCTTTCATCGGGACGACCTCACCGGGTATCAGTCCCAGGCCTTCCCACTCGCCGTATTCATAGCTCCTGTCAAAGAGGAGCTGCATGCCGAGACATATGCCGAGAAGAGGCGTGCCTGACGCAGCCGCGCTTATAACAGCCTCTCCTATGCCTGTCCTTTTAAGTTTAAGCGCCGCGTCGCTGAAGGCACCCACTCCGGGGAGCACCAGCGAATCAGCGTTTTTAATGACTTCGGGGTCGCTGCTCACCATACTCTTTTCGCCTATCTTTTTAAAAGAAGATGCGAGGGAGAACAGATTTCCGCAGTCATAGTCTATTATGACTATCATCTACAGAACCCCTTTGGTCGAAGGAAGTTCACCTGCGAAGCGCTCGTCAGTCTCAAAGGCTTCCCTTAGCGCTCTGGCCGCGCCCTTGAACATCGCTTCGGCTATGTGATGCGAGTTTGCGCCGTAGATTTCCACTATGTGCAGCGTTATTCCGGCGTTCATGGCAAGGGACTGGAAGAACTCGTGTATGAGCTGCACATCAAAATCGCCGATCTTCTCCGTCTGAAAATCAGCCTGGTACACTATCATGCCTCTTCCGGAGACGTCGCACGCGCACATGGCGAGAGCTTCGTCCATGGGGAGCATGATGCTTCCGTATCTCTTTATGCCGACCTTGTCGCCCGCAGCTTTTTCAAACGCCTTGCCGAGACATATCGCTATGTCTTCGACGGTGTGATGATAATCAACGTTCGTGTCGCCGCAGCATTTCACGTCAAGATCGAATCCGCCGTGTTTCGAGAAGAGCTCCAGCATGTGATCGAGAAAGCCGCAGCCGGTATCAACTGTGCTCTTTCCCGAGCCGTCCAGGCAGAGCTTAACGCTTATGTCTGTCTCTTTTGTTTTTCTTTCAATAAGTGCTTCTCTCATCTTTTCTTTTCTCCGATGATCTTTTTTACTTCCTTAAGGAAGATATCCATCTCGGCGGGAGAACCCACCGTTATCCTGTTGTATTCACATATCCTGTCCTGCGTAAAGTGCCGTATAAGGACTCCGTTTTCCTTAAGCTTTTCATAGAGCTTCTGACCGCTTACCCCGGGGTGTTTCGCGAATATGAAGTTGGATACGGAATCCGTCGTCTCGAATCCGAGCTCTTTTAACTCCTTAACCGTCTTTTCCCTGGTCTCGGCGATCTGCCTGCAGTTATCTTTGTAGTATCTCTTCGACTCTTCCGAGAAAGCCGCTATTCCCGCTTTCATCGTCAGCCTGTTTATGCTGTACGGGTTCGTCGAGAACTTGATAGTCTCAAGGTCGGCTATAAGTTCCTCGGGGCCGAATGCGAATCCCAGACGGGCGCCCGCAAGGCTCCTTGACTTGGAGCATGTCATAACCACGAGTACGTTCGGGAGCTCCATCGCGAGGTCGAAGCATGAAGCGCATCCGAAATCGGCATAGGCTTCATCTATCATGACCACGCTGCCGGGGTTACTTATAGCGATCTTCCTTATCTCGTCCACGCCGAGTTCTATGCCAGTCGGTGCGTTCGGGTTGGCTATGGCGATCAGCCTGCCGTCAGCGTTCATATAGTCCCCGGGATCGATCGAAAGATCGTCCTTTAAGGGAGCGATCCTTACATCGGTAAGGTTCAGCTGTGCCACTACCTTGTTGAATCCGTATGTTATGTCCGCGAATACCGCACCTTTTTCCGCAAAGGCCATGAATGCAAAATTAAGTATATCATCTGAGCCGTTTGAAATAAAGACACGGCTCTCGCACGTTCCGTATTCAGCGGCTATCGCGCGCTTCAGGTCCCTGCATGTCGGGTCCGGATACAGCCTTAAAAGTTCCGTATCCTTTTCGCCTACAGAAGCCACCACTTCAGGTGCCGGCGGATAGGGGGACTCGTTTGTGTTCAGTTTTACGTATTTCATATCCCTTGGCTGTTCGCCCGGGGTGTACGCCTCAAGGGAAGCGTACCTGCTATTCATAAATTTACTCATTCCTTCTCCCTGAACCTGACCGTCGCGCTCCTCGCGTGTGCCGAGAGGCCCTCCTTTTCCGCGAAATACGCTATATCGTCAGCGACCTTCTTAAGGGCGTCCTCCGTATAGCATGTGTACTGCATCTTCTTTATGAAATCGTCCACCGACAGCGGGCTCGCGAACTTTGCCGTGCCGCTCGTCGGGAGAGTGTGGTTCGGTCCTGCCAGATAATCGCCCAGTGCCTCCGGACAGTATCTTCCCATGAACACCGACCCCGCGTGCTTTATCTTAGGAAGCAGGGCAAACGGATCGTCCGTGCACAGTTCCAGATGCTCGGGAGCCAGCTCGTTCGATATCTCGGCCGCTCTTTCAAGGCTGTCCGTCACGATTATCTTTCCGTTGTTCTCTATAGACGCCGATGCTATTTCTTTTCTCGGCAGTGTCTCAAGCTGTCTGTCTATCTCTTCAGCGACATTTCCGGCCAGTTCTTCCGATTCTGTTATGAGAACTGCAGTTGCCATTCTGTCATGCTCTGCCTGAGACAGCATGTCCGCGGCAACGTTGACCGGATCGCTCTTGCCGTCCGCTATGACCAGTATCTCGCTCGGGCCCGCTATCATATCTATGGATACTCTTCCGTAGACCTGTCTCTTCGCTTCGGCGACATATGCATTGCCGGGGCCGACTATCTTGTCGCACTTAGGTATGCTCTCGGTGCCGTATGCCATGGCGGCCACTGCCTGAGCGCCGCCCGTCTTGAATATCTTCGTCACTCCCGCGACCTTCGCCGCCGCGAGTATCTGCGGCGCTATCTTTCCGCCAGCAGACGGGGGAGTGGTCATTATGATCTCGCCCACACCCGCTATCCTTGCGGGTACCGCGTTCATGAGGACCGTTGACGGATAAGCCGCCGTACCGCCGGGCACGTATATCCCGGCTCTGTCCACGGGTATGACCTTCTGTCCTGTGAGCGCACCTTCTGCTCCCGAGAACTCGAATCCGCTCCTGAGCTGACGCCTGTGGTACTCTTCAATGTTCGCGGCCGCTTCCTTAAGTATCCTTATGAACTCATCCTCGGTCGCGCTGAAGGCTTCCTCTATCTCTTCCTCGGTTACCAGGAGGCTTTTAAGTTTCGCGCCGTCGAACTTTTCGGCATAGGCTATAAGGGCCCGATCGCCGTTGTCCTTAACGTCCGCTATTATATCCGCTACCGTGCCCTCGACTCCGGTTATGGTCTCGGATCTTTCAAGTATCTCGCTTATAGGGACTTCGCCCTCTTTAAGTATCCTTATCATCATGCATTCTCCGTCTGTTCAAGTACGCTCGTCTTTATCTTTTCTATAAGAGCGTTCTTGAACTTGAAGCTGGATTTGTTCGCTATGAGCCTCGCGCTTATGGGCAGTATCTTTTCCTTTACCTCAAGATCGTTCTGCTTTAATGTTGCGCCTGTCTCCACTATATCGACTATCACATCCGAAAGCCCTATTATGGGCGCGATCTCTATCGAACCGTGGAGCTTTATTATGTCTATGTCGCGGCCCTTTTCCGCGTAGTATCTCTTGGCTATCTCCGGGAATTTCGTTGCGACCCTGAGAGTTCTGTCCGGATCGTCCCTGTATGAGGTCATGGCTGCGACGCACATGTCGCATATTCCGGTCTTGAGATCGACCAGCTCATACACGTCGGGGGCGTACTCGAGGAGTATGTCCTTGCCTGCGACACCGATGTCGGCCGCGCCTCTCTCAACGTAGATCGGGACGTCGGAAGGCTTTACGAGGAAATACCTCACACAGGCCTCCTCGTTCTCGAATATAAGCTTTCTTCCCTGATCCCTCATGGACGGGCATTCGAATCCGGCTTTTTCGAACATCTCATAAACTTTCATGCCGAGTCTCCCTTTGGGGAGGGCTATGTTTATCATTCTGTCAGCCATTTTATTCTCCTTTCCCGTCTAACCTTACCAGTCTTCTGTATTTTATACCTTCCGGCACTGCCTTTTCAACCAGTACGGAGCCTTCCTCTCTCAGCTTTTCAGTCTGCTTAATGAGTTCCTTAAGGTCCGTGGAATCATCATATATGATGAGGGTGTCCGCGTCATACTCACTGCCGGGAGCGGACAGGCTTTCAAGGAAGTCGAGATATACGGCGAATCCTATGGCTCCGGAGCTCCTTCCTGTGAGCCTCATCATGCCGTCGTACTGTCCGCCGGAGAGTATGCTCACAGGTATGCCTTCGATGTATCCCTTGAACACGACTCCGTTGTAGTATTTCATGTCGTTTATGATCGAGAAGTCTATGTTTATCTTATCGGCGCAGCCGCTCTCGATGAGAAGAGCGCATATGCCGCGGAATTCATCAACGGCTTTCCCGACACTTTCGTTTATGCACAGAGCGTCCAGTTTCGGAAGGACTTCCGCTACGGGGCCGTATATGGATATGATGTCGGTAAGGCATCTTTTTTCCTTATCGCCGGCTCCGCATCTTTCGAGTATGCTCTGAGTCTCGCTCGCGTTCTTGGATCCTATCGCTTCCGTAAGTTCCTCTCTTGCTTCCGCGGATATGCCGCAGCTGTCTAAAAGCGCCGTCAGTATGTCAAGATAGGATATATCGAGGACATAGGAGGGGGATATCATCTCAAGGCTCTTTACGGCCAGAGTCAGAGTCTCGATTATCTCGTATCTTCCTATGCTGCCTATGCACTCGAGTCCGGTCTGAAGGATCTCAGTGAAAAGGCCGCTGCCCTTCGCCACTCTGTATACGTTCTCGCTGTAGCAGACTTTCTGTATCGCTCCCGGGATGTCCTGGGTGTTCTTTATGATGGAGAGCGTAACGTCTGGTTTGAGCGCCATCAACTTTCCCGTCGTATCGGTGAAGGTTATTATCTCGTTCGATACGAGGAAGTCCTTGTTTCTGACGTACAGATCGTACTCCTCGAACTTGCTCATCTTGTACAGGGTATACCCGTAGCTCTGGAACAGTGTTCTTAAGCCGAACACGGCTTTTTCATCGTCTTTTATACTGTTTATATCAAATCTCATCTTCGTTTCCTTTCGCCCGGTGGCGCCGGAATATTTTAACACTTTACCATTTTAACACGCTAATATGCTAAAAGCAACAGTTTTTTCTGTAAAATATAAAGCCTGCTCTGATACTATATCAAAGCAGGCTTTATTCTCTTCCCTCATCCCTCTCAGCTCTCTATCTTATATTTGCTTTAGCGCGTTCATGTATTGTGTCTATGACGGATTTAAGCCCCAGCACACGCTCTTCGGAAAGATATTCGCTGAGGAACGTGTCTTCGAGCAGCTCGAATCTGTGATCCGCGACTTCCATGCAGGGCGCACCGTCAACGATCCTCATGATAAGAGCAAGTATTCCGCTCACGATCAGGGAATCGCTCGCGCATTTCACCTTTATGACGTGATTCTTGCACTCGGCGTCCATCCAGACGCCACTCTGGCAGCCCGGCACCTTGTTGCCGGCAGTTTTCCGGGATTCATCCATCCATTCCGTAACCGAAGCCAGGGAAAACATATAATCGAATATGAGCATTTCGTCCCCGAGATCTTCAAAATCCTTAAGTATGCTCTGTTCCTTTTCTTTTACCGTCATTTTCATCACCTGTATTTTGA
Source organism: uncultured Christensenellaceae bacterium (assembly GCA_964428055.1). Lineage (GTDB taxonomy): Bacteria > Bacillota > Clostridia > Christensenellales > Christensenellaceae > CAYRWM01. Next base: position 18,189 of record CAYRWM010000025.1, read on the forward strand.
GAGCAGATTTATTGTTTTCCTGAGCGCTTTTGCAAACATATCCACTTCCTCGAATGTGTTGTAAAAAGCGACTGATGCCCTCACTGTATCCTTTATGCCGAAGCTTCTCACTGCCGGTTCGGCACAGTGTGTGCCGCTCCTTACGGCTATGCCCTGTCTGTCCAGGAACTGTGATATATCGTATGAGTTTATGCCTTCTGCCCTGAAAGAGACTATCCCCTGTCTTACGGCAGGCTTGCCTGTTATCTCAATGCCTTCTATACACCTTATGCGTTCCTCAAGAAGATCGGTCAGTTCCTTCTCTCTTTTTTCAATGTTTGCGCGGCCTATATCGCAAAGAAAACCGGCAGCCGCAGATAATCCTGCTATGCCCGCTATATTGAGCGTTCCGGCTTCGAGACGGTAGGGGATGTCATCGTATGTCTGTCCGTTTTCATTTACTTCGCTTACGGTCCCTCCTCCGGTCATGAACGGATCGAAAGTCCGCAGGAGATCCTTTCTCCCCAGCAGTATCCCCGTTCCCGTCGGACCGCACATCTTGTGTCCGGAAAGCGCATAGAAATCGCATCCCGAGATTTTTACGTCGTTTGAAGAGTGTCTGGCAGCCTGTGCTCCGTCAATGAACAGGAGCGCCTTTTTTCTGTGCGCTTCCTTTCCTATTTCCTTTAACGGGAATACGCTTCCGGTCAGGTTTGAGACGGACGTAACGGCTATGACACCACTGTCCATGCTGCGCAATGCGCTCATGTCAAATTCGCCTTCAGGGCACGGGACCGTTTTGATCTCCACTCCCGCTGCCACCGCAGCCCTCCTCCACGGCAGCAGATTGGAATGATGTTCCAATCTACTTACCGTTACGGCGCCGATATCGCTCAAGGAGGGTGTGAGACAGGAGGCTGTCATGTTTACCGAATGGGTAGTGCCGGATGTGAACACTATCTCATAATCATCGTCTGCACCGAGGAACTCAAGCATCTTTTTCCTGGCCGACTCGACCATCCGCGTAGAGAGTGTGCTCAGGTAGTGCATTCCCCGGTGAGCATTGGAATTTGCCTGCGACATGTGGTCCGATACCGCTTCTATGACACGCAGGGGGACCTGTGACATTGCGGCGTTGTCGAAGTATATGAGTCTGTGCCTATGGGCTTTATTCTCAAGCACGGGAAATTCCCGTCTGATATCGTTCCACATGTCAGCCATACGTCATCCTTTTATCTTTTCCACCAGAAGAGCCGCTATGTCTCCCAGCGTTTCAATATCTCCCGTCTTTTCGGGGTCGAACTTTATCCCGAGCTGTCTTTGCAGATCCATATAGACGAGCACTTTCTTTATCGCTACCGACGATGCGGATGTGCATTTCTGAGCCCCCCGTATCTCCTTCAGGAGTTCGGGATCGATCTTTGATGCTTTAACTATGCTTGTCTTGACGAGTTCGGTGAAATCCTCGGTTTTCATTTCGCTCTCAGAGAGCAGGAATTTGTACATTATGTACGGCCGCAGGTGTTTCAGCACCGTATCCTGCGACAGTTCCTTTTCCCCGAGTATTCCCGATATGGCTCTGTCCGCGTTTTCCTTTGAAGACAGCAGTTTTCTTTTAAGTTCGGTATCCATTTTTATTATGCTAGTACAGGCTCGATTCCCATCTCTTCGCAGAACTCAACGAGTTCCTTTACGTGATCGCCGTATGCGAGCGGAACATGGTTGCCTGCGATCAGCTGGCCGCGTCTGAACGTTTCCGTGTCGGCGACCCTGAATATTACAGCGGTAGCGCAGTTGTTGTCGCGGTATCCGCCGCCGGCAACGACCTCTCCTCTGGCTATGAACATCTTCTTTATATCCGGCGAGAAGCGCGCGAGCGTAAGGGGAGTTCCCTTGTCCATATTGAAGTCATAGCGCATTACTGCACCGAATCCCTGATCGACGGCGAAGTGATTGAGCGCATAGCGTCCGATCTCCTTGTCGAAGCCGTGCATCTTTCTGTTGGGAACAGAGTGTTCAGATATTACGAGGTTGCGCTGGTCTTCAGGCATCTCCTCGTCGTTTACCCATGAGAATCCTCCGAACTGGTCTATGTCGGCTTTGCCGTTTTCAAGATAATCCATGGCGACAACATTGCCCATATACGAACCGCTCTTGGATATGGTCTGAAGGATCATCTTGCTTATCAGAGCGTTTATATCGTATTCGCATGCTGACGGTATGCCCTGTTCGTTCAGGAGAGAGTGCGTCATGCAGAAAGTGATCTTTTCTTCATTGAGCCGTCTCGAGGAACATGCGTCTGGGCAAGGGATAGTGAAAGCGTTGCAGTCATAGAGATCCAGATTCTTAAGGACCGTTATTGTTGCTGTGAGCTGTTTTTCAAGGTATTCTCTGGATACATCCACGTATTCAGCGCCTTTTTCAAGCTCGTCTGCGAGTTCCTTAACTTTTTTGACGTCTTCTTCCGTCAGATCCGGAGTCTTTCTTCCAGGGGTGGTCGGATTTCCGCCGGGGACAGCCGGTGAGAGCTGGTCTATGAGTTCGTGGAAGTTCTTGTATCTGAACTTTATCCCGAACTTCTGCGTTACCTGATCAAGGCTTATGAACGTGTCGACGCTGCTCATTGAAACTGTTGAGTTCATCCTCGGTATGAGCAGTACGTTTGCGTTCTTAAGAGCTTTTTTAACAAGCTGCGCCTTAAGCACAGTGCGGAGTCTGTCCCAGGAAAGCTCACAGTAGCATTCAAGCCCTCTTGCTCTTGTCGCAGCGGATATGGCGGCGACTTCACAGCAGATGCGTGGTTCGAGAGCGAAGGGTTTATTGTATCGCTGAGCAAACTCGATGACTATGTCGTTGCGTCCGATGAAAGAGTGGAATATATAGAAATCGACTTTTTCGATATCCTCAGCCATCTTCTCGAACATCTCTTCCTTGGAGAACCAGCTGTCTGTACGTTCCACATAAATCGGTTCCATGACGTTTACTTCGGGAATAACGTTCTTTTTGACATCGGAAACGAACTCCTTGAACATTTCGCGAAGGGCAAGAGCGTCATAACCAACCTGCAGACCTTCTCCTCCGCCAAAACGGCAGGGGCCTTCATAGTATTCCTCGTGTACCAGTCCGACCATTATGGGTCTTACGTTCAATGTTGTCTCAATGCAGCGTTTAATCATTGTTCAACCTCCATTTTTATTCATTTTTCTTTTTTTTGGTAGTTTTTCAGAAATCTTGTTATAATCAGTATAATATGGTAAAATTATCCAATAAACTCAATATATATACTTCTTAGGCGACAAAAATTAACATTTAGAGAGATTAGTTATGGATTTTCCGCTCAATGATACAGAACTGCTCTGCCGTGACTACTACATAAGGCACGGAAAGCTGGACCTCGGAACCATCTCGCTTGATGACAAAACCGGTTCGCGTTATACCGAAGGATCGCACCGCATGTTCCTGAAACTCATACGGGAGTATCAGGAAGACATGCTGATACCTCCGGGAGCTGACGTATGGGTGCTTACGAGCCCCAGGTATATGCCGGTATATGAACATGCGCATGATTTTGTTGAGCTGATCTATGTATACAGCGGCGAGTGCCGTCATCAGACGGGAGAACAGCATGACACGCTTGTCGCGGGGGATTGTTTTATCCTTTCCCCGCATGTACCGCACAAGATAGAATGTACTGACGATGACTGCGTTGTGTTTCATATAATGGTCAGAAGGTCGACTTTTGACACGGCTTTTCTTTCCCTCATAAAAACACATGACGCACTTTCGAGGTTCCTGTACAGATCTATAAGCGGAAAGAACACGGCTTACTTTAAATTTGCTGCCGGCCGGGATGATAGACTCAGAGATATCGCTCTTGAACTTTACAGCGAGACGCTGGAGCAGGATGAATACACATATCCAACAATGAATACGCTGTTTCAGCTCATGTGCCTTCATCTGGCAAAATACAAACTCGGCGATCTGGTTGTTGAAGGGCCGGAAAGGAAAGATTCCGTTCTGCTAGGGATATTCGAATACATCGCTCTGAACTATAATGAAGTGACGCTCTCAGGGCTTGCGAAGGAATTCTGCTATAGCGAGGGGCACATAAGAAGGCTGATACTTGCTTCAACGGGTAAGAATTTCAAGGAAGTGGTCACACGGCAGAGGCTGGTGCATGCAAAGAGCATGCTGATGTCTCCCGACGCAAGCATAATGGAAATCGCTGAAAAAACAGGGTTTGGCGATATACGCAATCTCCAGAGATCTTTCAGAAGATACTACGGTATGTCGCCTGTGGAATACAGGAAAGAGCTTTTTGCCCGGCAGGATTGATTCGATTCAGTTCGGGTGACACAGGAGATTGTTCATGGAAAAGACGAATGCCATGAGGCTGATAGAAAAAAAAGACATAGAGTATGAGCTGATGAGCTTTGAAAGCGACAGTGCGCTTTCCGGAAATGAAGTTGCGTCAAGACTGGGCCTCGACCCGGATACTGTATTCAAGACGCTTGTTACTGTTTCGTCTTCAAACAGGCACTATGTTTTCATGATACCGGTAGCCTCCTCGCTCGATCTCAAAAAAGCCGCCAAAGCGGCGGGTGAAAAAAAGATAGAGATGATAAAGGACAGGGAGCTCCTGCCCCTGACGGGATACGTACACGGCGGGTGCTCGCCCATAGGCATGAAAAAGCCGTTCCCGACCTTTATAGACGAAACGGCTGTTCTGTTCGACAGGATATATTTCAGCGCAGGCAGGATAGGCTGCCAGGTCGCGATGGCTCCTTCAGATCTTATGAAGCTGGTTCCGATCAGATACGCAGACCTTATTTAAACAGCTTTTCAGCGATTGAAGCGAAGTCTTCCCTTGACAGGGATTCGGCTCTCGCTTCTTTTTTTATGCCGCATTCCCCGAGCAGTGCGGCTATGCGCTCTTTTCCGCATTCCTTCCCGAAAGCCGAGCAGAGATTATTGAATATGGTCTTTCTCCTCTGAGCAAATGATGCGCGGACCACCTTAACGTAGTTTTTTCTGTCAGTCTTAAGAACGTCCTTTTTAAGGTCAGTAGTGACCACTGCAGATTCTACGTCGGGAACGGGGTAAAAACAGCTCCCCGGAACGGTGAACATGAGCTCCGGCGTCCCGTAGTATGCGACGGACGCGGTTATGGAGCCGTAGTCCCTGCTGCTTGGAGGTGAAGAGAGCCTGTCGGCCACTTCCTTCTGGATCATGACCGTCATGCTCTTCGCTCCGCTCTCGCAGATGCGGATTATGGTCTTTGCGGTTATATAATAAGGAAGGTTTCCGACGACTATAAAGTCTTCTCCGCCGAAATACTTTTCCGCTGTTTCATTAAGATCGGTCTTGAGTATATCCCCGTGGATGAGCGTAATGTTTCCTACATTCCCGAATCTGTCTTCCAGCACTCTCATAAGGCCGGAGTCGAGTTCGATGCAGACCACTCTCTTAGCAGTATCCGAGATGCGCCCCGTGAGGCTGCCTAGGCCCGGTCCTATCTCTATGACGTTGGATGAGGATGTTATGTCTGCTGCCTCAGCGATCTTGCCGACTATGTTTGAATCCGTCAGAAAATTCTGTCCCAGCTTTTTGAGCGGGGACAGTCCGTATTTATCAAGTAATTCAGTTATATCGGTTTTTGTGAGATCGTTCACTTAAAGAAATCTCCTATTTGAGCACGTAGACGGTCAGACTTCTCCTGCCCCATGAATTGCAGGCGGATTCGTCCGGCTGGTCGCCCATGTAAACGTCCAGCCTGTTGCCGCTGACGCCCGTGTCCACTACGGTCCCCGTTCCGTATCCGGGTACGTATATCCGCGTGCCGTACGGGAAAACGCTCTTGTCCGCAGCTATGGAACCTTTTGACAGAGGCACACCGCTGCTGCCCACTCCGCTGGGATCGCAGTGAGAGCAGTAGGCTGTGACCGAAACGTTTACCGCATAGTCGACCTTGCTCTGCAGATCCTCGGGAGCGCCTTCTGTCGATGCCCGCGACGGTGAGGAACTGCCCGATGATGAACTACCCTTTTTCTTGCCCGATGACGATCCGCCCGATGACGATCCGCCTCCGGAAGATGTCTGCTTGGGCTGCGGGACTCTGGTGCCGACGGACAGTATCTCATCCACCGGTTTTTTGGTGACAGTCTCGTCGACTATCTCCGATGAGAACAATACTCCGTTCTTATATGTATCCTTGTACTTTACTTCCTTTTCGCCTTCCTGACCGTACTGCGTGATCTTCTGGTCGCCCTTCAGCAATTTGTCGGTCTTTACGGTGACTTCCTTAAAGCCGAGGACCTTTGTCTCGGTCCGGAACTCTGTCTCAACGTTTATATAGTCGATGGTCATTCCGGGTCTGACATATGAGTCAGCGGCCGGATATATCTCATCGCCGTCTTCGGTCTGAACTCCGGCAAGATCCAGCGCATCGGCCACGGTTCCCGCGACCATTGTAACGTTTGTGGATTCCGTGCCGTTGTTCACGGTAAGGTCCATCGCTCTTCTTATTATTATACTGGTTCCGTCTTCTATCTCGGCCGAGGCGGGCGTTTCCAGATAATCGCTGCTGCCGACGGTTATTCCGTTTATATCAAGGAATTCGCCGACGGTCTCGGCTTCCGTATCAGCCACGAATTCACGCCCTCCGTCATTTATGGAGACTGTGTGTATTTCCTTTTCAAACAGGGTCGGAAGGAACAGGAAAGAGAATATGAGAACAGCGCCGCAGATGACTGCAGGCACTATAAAGAAGGCCGCGCCGGAACGCTCTCCCGCGCCGGAGCCCGAAATGTACGGGCGTCTCCTGACGGGGACAGTATCAAAATCAAACGCCGGGCTGCCGCCCTTAGCGGCCGGGGTTCTTCCGGTCCTTGCGCTCTTCCGCTTTTCCTTTATCTTCCCGGACAGCTTGGAAAAAGGAGATTCCTTTTTCGCGTTCTGTTCATTTAAGGGGATAAAGTCATTGTATACGGAAGAACTGCGCCTTACCCTGTATAGCCAGGTGTTGGGCAGCTGCGGGCCCTGATCCCTTGTATTCTTACCATCTTTTAGAGACATACATATCACCTTCCGATGTTCCATTAATATACCCTAAACGGACATAAAAAGTCAAATTTTTGGCTTAAACAAGGCATTTTTTGGTGTACATTCCCCACTTTGGCAACTTTGTTTAAAAGCTGCCTGCCGGTTTTACAAAATACCGTTTGCGGATATATAATAGTAGTATGAAAAAGTATGTCTCTTTAGTTTTAGTCATCATAATGATCGCGGCATGCGTCATGGTATCATCATCCTGCGGCGATATGACCGGCGGAGCGGTATCGACAGGCTACGATTTCTGTGCGGCCATATGCGACGGCAGATACGAGCAGGCATATGACCTTTGCTATGCCGGCAGCGATGATCTGGGCGACAAGGAATCCTTTGCCCAGAGATACAAAAACATATATGAAGCACTTCAGATAACGGAAACCAAGCTCGCTTCGAGGGAAGTAAAGGAGATAGAGGACAGCGAATGCTTCTCTCTTAACTATACCGTTGATTTCAAGAGCGATCTTCTGGGCGATTTCTCGCATGAGTATCAGGCGATGATCATGCCTGACGTCAGGGGATACAGCATAATGTACGATCCTTCCCTCATACTCCCGTATATGCAGGCAGGCGACTCTGTCAGGGTAAAGACACTCAAGGGAAGGCGGGGCGAGATATTCACGAGCGACAGGGAACTGCTGGCTCAGGACAGTTATGCCCAGTCGGTCTGCGTTACGGTCGAGGGTCTGGAAGACAGCGTAGCGACTGTTGCAGCCCAGCTTTCAGGCATAATCGATGAGGACGCATCCGCCATAGCGGAAAAGATAAACAAAGCCGAGGAGAACGGACAGGAACTCGTCGTAGTGAAGGAACTGATGAGAGATACTCTGGACGAGGAGACCGTAGCGCAGATTGAGCAGATCAAAGGCGTGAAGGTGGACGATACGTCCGTAAGTCCCTTAAGATACTATCCGCATATGGACGCGGCAGCGCATATAGTCGGCTACGTGACGCCGGCTACGGCCGAAGACATAGAGAAGGATCCCAGCATACAGAAAGATGATGTGGTCGGAAAATCCGGTCTTGAGTTCACGTATGACGGCATGCTTAGGGGTAAGGACGGAAAGAAGATATACGTTGCCGATTCCCTCGGTCAGGAAAGATATGTGATATACGAGCAGCCATCTCAGGACGGCGCGGACATAACGCTCACTCTGGATTCGGCTCTTCAGGACAAGACTTACACGGTACTCGCCACTTACTTAAAGGAAGGGCAGAGCGGATGCGCAATAGTCATGGACTACAACACGGCTGCAGTCGAAGCCGCTGTATCGTATCCGGGCTTTGATCCCAACTGGTTTACCATATCCATGGATCCCGATGTATGGGATTACCTTATGGATGAAGAATCAGGCTATCCACTGGTCAACAGGGTGACACAGTCGGTGTATCCTCCGGGTTCTACGTTCAAGGTGTTCACCTGCGTGCCCGCACTGGAGAACAAGCTGCTGACAGCAGACCAGGAAGTGTTCCTCGATATAGAGGAGAACAAATGGACTCCTCCGGAATCGCTCGTCGGCAACAAATGGACATTCCCGCCGATCGTAAGGGCGGAGCCCACAAAAGGCGATGTCTACAATCTCATAAACGCCCTCAAGTCATCCGACAACATATTCTTCTCGTATGTAGCGATACTGGAGGGAGAGGATATGTTCATGGACTACATGGACAGGATAGGCATAGACGGATGCATAGATTTCGATCTTCCCGTAACACCCTCCTCATTCAAGAGCAACGCCACCGAGATGTCGCTCCATCTGCTCGCGACTTCAGGATACGGCATGGGTGAGATACAGACGACTCCGCTGCAGCTGGCCAGCATGTACACCTGCTTTATGAACAACGGCGATATCTTAAATCCGTATATCATAAAGAGCATAGAGAAGACTGAGAACGGTGAATATCACACTACCTACGAGGGCAAGACGACCAAATACAGAGAGAACATAATGAAACAGGAGACCATCGATACCCTGAAGGGTGCGATGAAGCAGGTCGTTGAGACAGGTACCGCGTATCAGCTGGGCCTCAAGAATCTCGACATCATAGGCAAGACCGGAACGGCCACGCTCAAATCGACGGGCGCGTCCTCCCGTGAGGTCAACTGGATAATACTCTTAAGCCGCGTTGAGGGCGATGAGAAGCTGGTACTCGTTATGGTCGACAGCCGTGCCGACGAGGGCGACAACAAGTTTGATATAGCGAGAGAGCTGATAAAGCCCTACGGATACAGCGAGGGCAAGGAATACGGCGGCGAAGATGATGACACGGAAAGCGAATAAAGTGTATAATATATTGGTAAGGATTTATTGTAAGAGGACTAAATGATGAGCAACGGTTATGATTACTATGAGAGAACGTCAAGACAGAGGAGGCCTTACGCTAGACAGGTAAGACAGGATGCTTACGCTGAGCGTCCGTACGACGGCAGAGGCAGACAGGTCAGGAAGGTCAAAGAGGATCTGATCCTGAAGAGCTTCGGCATACTGGATTTTGTGTGGGGCATGATCGTTCTGTTCGGAGTCGTCGTGTACTTTATAATGAGTGCCGGTTCGACAGTGCTGGAGGGCCCGGAGGTGTTCGCGTGCATCATATGCATACTGGCATCAGTGCTCTGTATTTACGCGGGTCTGCTCTCCTACAGGACCAGGTCGCGCAGAAGGAACTCCATGAGAATGGCGTCCAGCTTTCTGGCGTTCGCGGTGTCGGTATTCACTCTGATACTGTTTGCGGCGCAGGGAAACAGCAAGTGGATCTACGGACTTCTCGGATGCGTTTTCTCGATACTCATCTATCTTGAATGCAGGAAACTGGCGTTCGGAACTGTTCGCGGTCAGTGACGTAAAATAGACAAGTGTGAACATTTTGTAAATAAAAATGTTGACCTTGTCTTTTTTTATGTATATAATTATTGTGTCTATGAATGTAGACAGACTTAATAACAATTGTTTGTTTAAGGAAGGAGAACATAATGGGAGCATTAATTTGTGGAATTATTTCATTAGTACTCGCTATTCTCGGATTCTCAATTGCACCTATCTGGGGAGCAATCGTTGCTATCGTTCTCGGCATCATCGCCATCAACATGGCTAAGAAAGCTGCTGCAGACGACGGGAAAGCAAAAGCTGGTAAAGTTCTCGGCATCATCGGCCTGATCCTCGGTATCATTTCTCTTATCGTTGGTATCGTTGTCGTTGTTGCTGCCGTAGCACTCGTCGGCGGACTTCTCGGTATGTAATTACTGAACAGTTTTTAAGAAAGGCGGTGCATCCGCCTTTTTTATTTGCATTTATAGAAATAATAAAGGTTGTGATTTTTAATTATGGAAAAAGTAAGCAATAAAAGATGGGGTTACGTTGTTGCGGGTACCATAATACTTCTCTTTGCCGGACTCATTTACGTATGGTCTTTATACAAGGTTCCTCTGAACACGGCGTTTCCCGACTGGACGGCTTCAAACCTGTCGCTCGTCTTTACGGTTTCGATCATATGTTTCTGCCTGGGCGGATTCCTGGGCGGCAAGTTTTCAAAGAAGATGTCGCACAAAGTGCTCATTCTTCTGGCGGCCGCGTTCCTATTTGTCGGCTACATGGTGTCGTCAATGATCAGCGGCATGGAATCGGGAGCGGCTCTTGCAGTCCTGATCGTATTCTACGGCATAATATGCGGTCTCGGATCGGGCTTCTGCTATAACGCGGTCTTAAGCTCGGTCGTAAAGTGGTTCCCCGAAAAGGCGGCCACTGTCTCCGGAATAATGCTGTTCGGCTTCGGCGCGGGTTCGCTCGTACTGGGTTCAGTGATCAGCATGCTGATAGCATCCGGAAGCGTATTCGATACATTAAGATACATAGCGATAGCTGTTGTCATAGTGCTCGTTATAGGCGCATTCGTCATCAAGGTGCCGAAGGGCGAAGCTGCGGCTGCGGCCAAGTCTGTTGACGAGAACAAAAAGCAGTATACTCCGGGGCAGATGCTGAAGTCCCCGTCGTTCTGGCTGTTCTTTATCTGGGTCGTTCTGGGTAACGCATCGGGACTTCTCGTTATCAACTCTGCGGCGAACATAGCTGAAGCATTCGGTCTGATAGCTCTGCTCGGCATGCTGGTGTCCGTCATGAACGGCGGCGGCCGTATATTCTACGGCTTCATGTTCGACAAGTTCGGCAGAAAAGTCTGCATGACACTTAACAGCATATTGCTGCTGGTATCCGGCATACTGCTGGTCACAGGCGGCATATCCTTTACCGGCGGTCTTGTACTCGTCGGTATGCTGGTCGTTGGTCTTGCGTACAGCTGCTCGCCCACAGCGTCAGCGGCGTTCACGCGTTCCTCATACGGCAGCCTTCACTATGCGGAGAACTTCGGCGTGGTCAATTTCTCGCTGATCCCTGCAGCCATAATCGGTCCCATGATCGCCGGCTCACTCTTTGAGAGCTCCGGCGGAAGTTATGATTCGACATTCCTTATGGTCATCATATTCGCAGTGGCTGCGATAATCATCAACTTCATTCTGGGCGCGACAGAAAAGAAGGAGGGCCTCGGCAAATAAGAGGACCCCTACAGCTGTTTGAAAACGGCCGTATCCTTAGGGACGCGGCCGTTTTTATGATATAATCTATATATCCGGAAACAACAGAATAATAATGGTTCAGCATCTTGATGATGTGCGGTATTTTAATTTGCAAGGAGGGTTTATTATGATCTGCATAGGACAGCACGCTGACAACAACAGGGCTGTATTCGGGACTTTTGAACAGTCACTGGAACAGGCAAGAAAACTCGGTATGGAACATATCGAGATAGGCACGTATATCGGTGAGTACTTCATAACGGCTCTCGGATTTGAGCCTTCCGTAAACCTTTTGGACGATCCGGTCATTTACAGGAAGATGGCCGATGCCGCCGGCATAAGATTCTCACAGGTGGACGCGGCATCCCCGATGTTTGAGATGGTAGGTTCTACAAGGGGCATATACTATACTACCCAGGCAATAAGGTTCGCTCAGGAACTCGGAGCCAAGAGCGTTGATACCACGGACAGGGCGGCCGAAGCTGATTTTTACACCAGGGATTACGCCTGGGATTTCGGTATAAAGAACTACACCGAGCTTCTGAAATGGGCCGAGAATCATAAGATGGTAATAAATGTTGAGACACACGGGGTGTTCACACAGGATCCTGAGTTCATGATAAAGTTCATGAAATATTTTGATTCCGAGTGGCTGGGAATAAACTTTGACACTGGCAATACTTATATAGCGGGTAATGATCCCCTTGAATACTTGAAGGAAGTATTCCCCTATGTGAAGCATATGCATATAAAGGATGTCGATCCCGTGCTGGCTGATGAAAGCCGCGGCGACGAGAACGGTATTCCTACTTCGTTCATCCCGATTGGAAAGGGATGCAATGCGGATAATATCGAAAAGTGTCTCGAGTACCTGAAGGAAAAGGACTGGTCGGGAGATATATCTCTTGAATGCGCGGGTACGGATGAGAACGTCGAGGCGTCCTACAAGTGGATTAAAGAGATAGTTGACAGATAACTTGTAAAAAAAAGAAAGAGCGCTGATGTGAACTGCTACCCGTTAAGTAGACAGGTAAAATAATTAAAGTCTTTATCTCCGGA
>CAYRWM010000026.1:0-28482 GCA_964428055.1 uncultured Christensenellaceae bacterium
TAAACGGACTGAGCCCTGTACAGTACAGTATCCAGTCCTTGATGGTCGCCTGATCAACTGCCAAACTGTGTCTAACTTTTTGGGGTCAGTTCACTTTCGGTGCTTTTTTTGTGTTTCGTTATCAGTAATCCCTCTGCGGTCTCTTACGCCTGTCCCTCGTGCTCCTGCCCTGAGCCACCATACCGAGGATGGCCAGTACTATCGGGATTATATACAAAAGATAATTGCTGCCTATAATATCCGCAAACCTCACGGGCAGCTGTGCCGCTTCCGTGAAATCAAGCCTCGCTATGTTCGCGAACTCAAACAGTATGTAATACCCGTATACGAACAGCGAAAAAGCACCGATTATCGCGGATGATAATACTATAAGCGGCTTCCTCAGCTTTATCGTTATTATACCGAGGATAATGAAGAGTATTACGGACAGCACGATCCTTGGCATCATATCACCGCCCGGCTGCATTATGACCGATGCGATCCACAAACCCAGAAGACCGCCGCACATGAAAATCGCGACCTTGTATATAGCCCACGTGAGCGCCGTCAGAAGGACTGCTATGCCGAGAGAAATGAGCAGTACAGCCGTAGGACTGAGCCCCGGCACCCCCGCCATGTATTCCATCATGTTCGGAAACACCGTCAGAAACACATAGATTGAAATGAGCGCACGGAAATGCCTGTATCCGCTGAAGCAGAACAGGACCGCGATTATAACATGGACTATGAACAGCAGCCATATGAATACAGACATAGCATCCATCGCAAACATCTCCGCTATCGTTCTTTTTTACCGGATTATTATACCATATCAGAAAGGCAAAAAGAAGACCGGCCGCACGGCCGGTCCTGTTTTCATTCAATAAGCATCAGTCGATCTTTTTGCAGTTATCGATCAGGTATTTCTCAGCTTCGGGATTCCAGAGACCGTTCGTCTTCTTGACCAGACGTGCGAGCTCAGCATACATGGGATCGTTCTTTCCGAGTTCCTCAAAATCATCGATAGCTGTCAGGGGCATATCTAAATGCGTGTATATCAGCTTCTTCCCTCCGGGGATATCCGGCAGATGCAGCGTGGCTTCGGCAGCAGAGTTAAGACCGCCGATGTGTGTAATAAGAACAGCGGGGTTCAGTTTTCCGACAGACATCATGTCCAGGGATTCCTGCATATCATCCGTGTTGCCGCCCGTCGTACCCATTACATGAGTGTATAAGTAATGGATATTGTAGAAATTCAGGTTTGCCTTGAATTCCGCATTGGAAGGACCCGAGAAGAAGTTCAGGCATCCGTCTTCGCCGAGGATCGAATCGCCGAGTTCAACGACTGATGGAACGGGAGCGAACACTATGACGTCGTCATATCCCTTGCCGTCGTTCAGCTTTAATATCTCCGCTTTAGCATCCATATCCGCAGTATTGAGGTACGTGAGCTTTATACCGTTCTTTGCAGCCTCTGCGGGGCTGAGCAGTCTCTCAGCTCTGTCGAGCCTCTCCTGATTGATATCTGTTATCGTCAGTACAGAAGGCCTTCTGTCGCAATGGATTATGTAGTCTATCGCGGCGAGTCCCATTGGGCCAACGGAAGCGAGCATCGCGAGCGATCCGCCTTCCTTTATACCCATGGCATGTTCATAGCTTCCGCGTACGGTATGGTACATAGCGTGAAACGTTCCGATGACACAGCTGTACGGCTCGGCCATGCTCGCCGGATAATAACTGTCACCGTTATAATCGAGGAGTTTGTCAAGCAGCATTACTTCCTGCGGGATCACAACATAAGTTGCATCGCCGCCGACGTATTTGTATGAATAGCCCGGAGCGTCCAGGCTTCCGTTGTACAGCAGAGCTGTCTGCATTGAGAACTTCTGTCCGACCTTATATTTGTCAGCCCACTTGGATCCTATCTCAACTATCTCACCGCACATCTCGTGTCCGAGGATAGTCGGATTTTCAGCAACGTCGTCATGTATGCGCTTGTGCGCCGTTCCCTGGATAGCCGCCTTATATGTCGACATACACAGACTGTCCGAAAGTATACGGGCCAGTATCTCATCGTCCTTTATCTCGGGAAGTTCAAATTCGTCGAGACGAAGATCATTTTTACCGTGGATTCTTACTGCTTTGGTTTTCATTTTCTACCTCCGTTTATTTATACAAAACTGATTTATAAGAGCTCGACGCCGCGCGCTTTTGCGGCTTCGGCTATTTCCGGATCAAGATCGTCATCCGATATCAGGACATCTATATCGTCCAGCATAGCGAACGTGAAGGGCATGGTCTTGTCGGATTTGGACGAGTCCATCATCATGACCGTCTTCCTCGCCCTCTTTATGACCGCTTTCTTAAGTTCTGACTCCGTATAGTTGCCGCTCGTAAAACCACTGTCCATATTAAAGGCGCTCGCAGCCATAAAAGCGATGTCTATATTCATGTCGTTTAAGAAAGCTACGGATGAAACGCCGGATACCGAGATCGTATTCCTGTTTATCTGTCCGCCGACAAGAGAAACCATAGGCTGCTGCTTTTCCATGAGCTCGCCCGCTATGTTGAGACCGCTGGTCATGATAGATAAATGCATATCCGGCAGTTCACGCGCAAACAGTGTCGTGGTCGTTCCTGCGTCAATATATATGGATCTTCCGGTCTCCACGAACCTGAGAGCTTTCTTCGCTATGGCGAACTTGTTGCCCACATTCTCGAGCGCACGCTGTGCGTACACGTTTTCGGCGGATATAGACAGTCTGCTCATGGCGACCGCTCCGCCTCTCGTTCTTTTTACGAATCCGTGATCCTCAAGATACTTGAGATCTCTCCTCAGCGTCATGGAAGACACTTCAGGGAACATCTCCTCCAGTTCCTTGAGTTTCACCTCTCCGCGTTTTCTGAGGACATCCTTTACTTCCTCTCTGCGTTCAGAATTCATCTGACCCTCCTGATAAAAAACATCAATGGATATGTTAACATGAATGTGTTATGTTGGCAATAAAAATTAACAAAAAATGAAAACTTTAAGCAGAGCATCCGGCTGTTTTTCTCCCCCGCCTTGAACGTGCACCGCACGCAATCTACAATTATATATAACTAAATAATATCATTCGGTTTAACTTGACTTTTTACGGTTTATTAATTAACATAAATATGTATGTTAAGATGAGTAATAATGTGCATTAATCATATATATTGCAAACGGAATTATTCTTAAAACATTTATTTGGAGGGCTAATATGGCAAGTATCAAACAAGCGATCAAATCCACAGTTGCTGAAAACGTGGTTTTCAAGCCTGCATTCAGACTGCTTGAAAAGGATCCCGTCAAGAACTTCCCCAAGCTCCTTGACTGGGCCGACAAATTCACCAAGGGCAATCAGTACAATACTACAGTTAATAACTTCCGCGGATGGTGGGAAAAACAGACTTGGCAGGGTCAGCTCATGAAGAGGATCCTCGAAACGGTCAATGTCCAGTACCTGAAAAAGTTCGTGCTCAATTACTTCCTCAACACAGGTGTTAAGGGACAGCCGATAGCCAAAGAGAACAGTAAGAGACTGGGTGTGAACGTACCCTGGGCCATTCTCATGGACCCCACATCAGCCTGTAACCTCAAGTGCATAGGCTGCTGGGCTGCAGAATACGGCAAGCACTACAGCCTCTCATATGAGAAGATGGATGACATCATAACTCAGGGCAAAGAGCTCGGAACATACATGTACCTCTTCTCCGGCGGCGAGCCGCTCGTCCGCAAAAAGGACCTCATCCGTCTTGCTGAGAAGCACAATGACTGCGCATTCGGCGCTTTCACAAACGCTACACTCATCGATGAGGATTTCGTTCAGGATCTTCTCAGAGTCGGCAACTTCACCTTCATGATAAGCATCGAAGGCACGAAGGAAGAGACAGACGCAAGACGCGGCGACGGAACATACGACGCTGTTATACATGCAATGGAACTGCTGAAGGATGCCGGTATACCGTTCGGTTACTCCGCATGCTACCACAGCAAGAACTACGAGACGATCGGAAGTCTTGAGTTCCAGCAGAGCATGATCGACGCGGGCTGCTACTTCGGATGGCTGTTCACATACATGCCCATCGGCAAAGACGCAGTTCCGGAACTCTGCGTGACACCCGAACAGAGAGAATACATGTACTACAAGGTACGTGAGTACCGTTCAATAGAAAAGGGAATACCGATCTTCCTCATGGACTTCTGGAATGACGGCGAATACGTCGGCGGATGCATAGCCGGCGGACGCAGATACTTCCATATCAACTCCAGAGGCGACTGCGAGCCCTGCGCGTTCGTACATTACGCAACGCACAATATCAACGAGTGCACTCTCGAAGAAGCACTTCAGAGCCCGCTGTTCAAGGCTTATCAGCAGGGTCAGCCGTTCTCAGGTGACCTGCTCCGTCCGTGTCCCCTCCTCGACTGCCCCGACGGTCTGTGCGAATGCGTCAAATCTTCAGGCGCACATCCCACACAGGACCTCGACCTTGAGGATGTTGATTCACTGACAGCAAAGACCAAGCCCGTCGCTGAGAAGTGGAAGGTCAAGGCAGACGAACTCTGGGCAAAGGGTCACTTCCCCTTCGCAGGCTGCACAAACCCGGCTCTCGACAAGTATGTTGATACCACTACAGACGGTATGGCTGAAGGCTGCGGAAACATGGGTCATCCCGAATGGGAAGGCAACGAGGAACTCCTCGCACAGAAAGTCGAAGAGAGAAAGAAAGTCATTGAAGCCAGAAGAAAGGCTGCCGAGAAAAAAGCTAAGTGATCGGCAAACAAGCGATAAAAAAGATCCCATCAATCAGATGGGATCTTTTAATATATCTTTCTATTCGGTTTCGGGAGAAGATTCTTCCTGCTCCTCTGCCTTTTCCTTCATACGCTCCTCGTATTCCTTTATGATGTAGTCGCCCAGAGTTCGCGCGCTGTTGGGTTTGGCCCACTTGCCGATCTGTTCCTTTATATACTCCACCCTTCCCTCATTGACGAACAGCTGTCTTATGACATCGTTTAATGGAAGGTGCTTGTTCGTGAAGACAGCCATGGAATTGTTCAGCAGGAATGCGAGGTTGCTGTCCTCCACGCCCGGGAGCGGCGAAGTCAGAATCATGAGCCTGTGCTTTGCGAGCGCCTCCTGCGTGGACAGACCGCCGGGCTTGCCCACTATGAAATCGGCGGCATCCAGGAACTCATCCATATTGTCAACATATCCGTACGCTCTGACCTCATGCTCGAACTTCATGCCCTCTATCTTCTTCTTCATGAGCGTATTAGTTCCGGTCATAGCGAGTATAAGAACGTTATCGAGTTTGTCAGCCTGCAGTGCGAGCTGATCCAGCGCGCCGAATCCGCGTCCGCCCGATGAGAGCATGCATATGATCTTGGTGTGATCGAGTCCCAGCTTCTCGCATGCCTCCTCGCGGCTGCGTCTTACCGAAAATGCCATCCTCACGGGTATGCCGAACGGAAGTATCTTCTTTTCGTCTATGCCCTTTTCAACAACAGACGGTATGAGCAGCTCGTTCGCAACGACAAAGTGGTCCAGCTTGCAGTGCTCCCAGAAAGGATGCAGCGAATAGTCCGTCAGAACGCCGTATACCGGCACGGACGGATCGAACTGACCTGAATCCAGCAGCTGTGTGATGAGTATGCCGCCGAAAACATGCGTGCACACGATGGCATCCGGCTTATCCTTCTCCAGATACTTTCTCATCTTGTACTTGTTTAAGTCGGAGAACACGTAAGGCATATACGTTTTGAGAGCACCGGCGTCACTGACACGTTCAGCCTGTGTATACAGATTGTCGTTGAGCTTCGGCATGTAACGTCCTGCTATCGAATAGCCCTTATCCATGCCGTTGCCGAGAGCGATGTTCAGAAATTTGTATGTGTCTATTATGTTTACTTCATGGCCGAGACTCTCGAGATAATCCCTGAGAGCTGCAGACGCCATATTGTGGCCCTGCCCGGCCGAAACGCTTAATATAAGAGTCTTCATAAATAGCACCTCAAATGTTTAATATATATTATCACAATAGAATACCGTTTTCAACAAGCCCCTACTCCATACTTGGTGTGTAATTCGCATCCGAATTATGCTATTATATAGTAGTTTGGATTATTAATTCAGGAGAATACAGATGAGCAAGACTATAGTTCTTACGGGCGGCGGAAGCGGCGGACACGTTGTCCCCAATCTCGCGCTCATACCCAAACTTCAGGAAAAAGGATATGAAGTCCACTACATAGGGACCGAGGACGGAATAGAACGCGAACTCGTTGCCGGCATCCCCTACCACTGCATTCGCGCAGGCAAACTCAGACGCTATGCTTCCAGCAAAAATGTCAGCGACGTGTTCAAAACGTTCCGCGGCATATCGGACGCAAAGAAAATACTTAAGGAACTTAAGCCCAGTGCGGTTTTCTGCAAGGGCGGTTTTGTGAGCGTTCCGGTGGCATTCGCTGCTCATTCTCTGAAGATTCCGGTCGTACTGCATGAATCCGACTACACTCCCGGGCTTGCCAACAAGATGTGCGCGCCCAAGTGCAATAAGATCTGTCTGTCTTTTGATGTGGATAAAGAGAGATACGGCGACAAGGCTGTGGTTACGGGATCCCCCATAAGAGACGAACTCATGCAGGGCTCAAAAGAAAAGGGTCTTGAATTCCTGGGATTCGACGGGAAAAAGCCTGTGCTCATGGTAATGGGCGGTTCACTCGGCGCAGGCGCACTGAACGACGCCGTAGATTCAGCGATAGATGAACTTACGAAAAGATTCGATATAGTACACCTAAGGGGCAAGGGTCATTTAAACGGCGATCTCGACTCTAAAGCGGGATACCGTCAGTTCGAGTATCTGAGCGCTGAGATCCCTGACCTTTTCGCCGCATCCGATCTGATATTCTCAAGGGCGGGAGCAAACGCCGTATTTGAATTTCTGGCGCTTAAGAAACCCGCGCTTCTTGTACCCCTCCCCTTATCTCAGAGCAGAGGCGACCAGATACTGAATGCCAAATATTTCAAAAAGAACGGTTATTCCGAAGTGCTCAATGAAGAGGACATGACGGATGAGACGCTGCTCAAATCCCTTGACAGTCTGTGGGCTGATAAAGACAGATACATAGAAGCGATGTCGAACGCCCCCGCTGCAGCCGGCACGCAGAATGTGCTTGACGTAATACTTTCAATGGCGGAGTGATATGGATTACCTGAGCATAATCGAGGATTACAATTCCCTCGACAACGAGGCCAAGAAAAAAGCCGTAAAAGACATATTCAGTATAGATGAAGGCCGTCCTCTTGCCGCATACATCGGCGAAGACAGCACAAGGAGCGTCCTTCGTATAATCGCCGACGCAGGCAGCAGGGCTGAATCACTGACCAAAGAGAACAGCCGTCTGTTCCTGAGACTTCTGGAATCCGAAGACCCCAAGGTCCGTATGCTCACGGCCGAGATACTCGGAAACGCCGGCGGCTTTGACAGTGAGCT
Source organism: uncultured Christensenellaceae bacterium (assembly GCA_964428055.1). GTDB lineage: Bacteria > Bacillota > Clostridia > Christensenellales > Christensenellaceae > CAYRWM01. The sequence goes on from CAYRWM010000026.1 coordinate 7,501, forward strand.
CATTAAGGCGTGCAGGGCTGAGCAGACGATGTTCACCCTCCCCTCATACCTTCTCGCAATAGGCAGGTCAAAGACTCCTGCAGCAAAGAGATATCTTGAGAATTACGACTTAAGGTCCGAAGTGGAAAAGCATATCGCAGAAGAAAAGGAAGCCTTAAGAAAAGCACTCGCTAATTTCATAGAGAGAAAGAACGTTTCAGTCAGGTTATCCGAAAATGACGTGCTGCTCCTTGACTGTGCAAATCCGGGCATAACAGCGGCGGAAGCAAAGGAAAAAGGAATAAAGGCAAAACGCAGCGGGCGCTACGTACTCGTAGGCGGCCTTAAAAAGTACAGCGACATATTTGCGCTTCGCACTTTCCAGACAGCATACATACTGCTTGGGAAGACGACATGGGATGATATGCCCTCAAAGCTTAATTCTCTCGTCGGAGCGATCAGGTCCAGGATATCCGAGACCAACTACAGGCTTGAGATATCAGGCGTCACACATGAGAAGAGAGCTTCAGTGATGACATCGTGCATAGACGCGCTGGAGGGGCTCATAAACACACCTTCCTCCTACTCATTCGAGATCGAACTCAGGGATACCGGTTCCTGTGTGCTCATACTGGCCGATCCCCATCTTGACAGAAGGTTCGAATACAGGAAAAAGGCTGTGAGCGCATCAATATCGCCGTCAGTCGCGGCTGCGGTATGCTTTGCAGCCAAAGACTACTTTGACGGATACGACCGCGTTCTGGACGATTTCTGCGGCAGCGGAACAATGCTCTTTGAAAGAGCGTTCTATCCCCACTTCTCACTCACAGGTGTAGATATATCGCAGACAGCCGTGGACGCCGCGAAGGAAAACGCTGTCGCTGCAGGAAGAAAAGCGAAATTCTTTCATGCGGACGCCTTAAGATTCGACGGAAAGGAATATGACGAAGTCATATGCAACATGCCGTTCGGCATAAGGGTAAGCTCGCACAAAAAGAACGTGGAACTGTACAACGCATACATTAACCTTCTCCCGTCCATAATAAAGAAAGGCGGACACGCGTTCCTCTACACACACGAAAAGACGCTGATCGAAGACATATTCAGGAAAAAGAATATAAAGGTGATATCAAAGACCACGTTCGATGCCGGAGGGCTTTACCCGGCACTCTACATAATAGGATTCTGAAAAAAGAAAGGCTGTGCCGAAGCACAGCCTTTTTTGATTACTTAAGTTTTTCCTCCAGCATCTCGAGGAGCCTCACCGCCATAAGACCGGCGGCCTCAACGTTGAGATACTTCTCAGCCGTTGAATCGCACAAAACCCTGCACTGGGCCGGGAACTCATCATCCGAAGGCCACAGACACATCTTGAACCTGAAATGAGGCATGAACATAAACTCCATGTTCAGATCCGCTATGCCGCCGCACTTTATGCCGCCGAGCATAAGCCCGGCTTCCGCTACCTCTTCCATATCCGCTTTACCCAGTGACCTTTTTGCGATGCCGTCACACTGAGCGTCAAAGTACGCACCCCTTATCATACCGCCGACCCGGAATTCCTTGAGAGAAATATCCTCCCCTGTCATCTCGGTGCCCGAGGCGGCATCCATATACTGAAGTGCCGTCAGCTCCTGCCAAACATCTGTCTTCGGCTCAAAAACAAGGTCCGGCCATGAGACTGTTGTGTCGGTTCCGAGAGATATGAACGAGAAAACTCCTGCAGCTGCATCATACGTAAAACCGCATGCCGCCGACAGATCTTCCGGGCTTCTGCCGGAGAGCTTCTGCCTCGCGGATTTTATCATCTCGTCAAAGTTTCCCGTGTATATCTGATCAGTCCCCATTTTTCTTTCCGCCCTTAAGATGCTTTTTGAGATATTTTCCCGTAAGACTTGCCTTTTCAGCTGTTATCTCTTCAGGCGTACCGGAAGCTATGACTTCTCCTCCGTTCTCCCCGCCTCTGGGACCCAGGTCGATTATATAGTCGGCACACTTTATTACATCCATATTGTGCTCTATCACGATCACGCTGTTTCCTGAATCCGTAAGCCTGTTCAGCACGTCAATAAGCTTCTTGATATCATCGGAATGCAGTCCGGTGGTAGGCTCGTCCAGAAGGAAGAGCGTCTTTCCGGTCTGTCTCTTTGAAAGATGCGTCGCGAGCTTTATGCGCTGCGCCTCTCCGCCTGAAAGCGTCGTGGACGGCTGGCCGAGCTTTATATAAGTCAATCCCACATCCATAAGGACCTTGAGTTTGGACTCTATCGCGGGTATATTCTTAAAGAAGTCATAAGCCTCCTCCACAGTCATGTCCAGGACCTCATGTATGTTCTTGCCCTTATATTTGACTTCCAGCGTCTCCCTGTTGTAACGCTTACCGTGACACACGTCACAGGGCACGTAAACATCTGAAAGGAAATGCATCTCTATCTTTATGATGCCGTCGCCCGAGCACGCTTCACATCTTCCGCCCTTAACATTGAATGAGAACCTGCCCTTGCCGTAGCCGCGAACCTTCGCGTCGTGTGTCATGGCGAAGACATCGCGTATATGCGAGAATACACCGGTATATGTCGCGGGGTTCGATCTGGGAGTGCGGCCTATCGGCGACTGATCTATGTCTATGACCTTGTCTATCTGTTCAAGTCCGTCTATGCGCACGTGTTTTCCGGGTCTGTCCTTGCTCCCGTGGAGCTGCCTCATAGCGGCTCTCTTGAGTATGCTGTTGACAAGCGTGGACTTTCCGCTGCCTGATACACCCGTTACCGCAGTCATGACACCTAGCGGGAAAGGAACATCTATATGCTTAAGGTTGTTCTCCTCAGCGCCCACAACGGTTATCCATCCGGCAGGTTTCCTTCGCTCATCCGGAACGGGTATGGAACGTCTGCCCGAAAGATACTGCCCGGTTATCGATCCCTCACACGCCATGATCTCTTCGGGCGTACCCTGCGCTACTATGCGGCCGCCGCCGGCTCCGGCACCGGGCCCCACATCTATTATGTGATCAGCCGACAGCATCGTCTCTTCGTCATGCTCAACGACTATGAGCGTGTTGCCGAGATCTCTTAAGTCCTTCAAAGCGTTTATGAGCTTTATATTGTCGCTTTGGTGCAGGCCTATGCTGGGCTCGTCCAGTATATACAGAACGCCCATAAGCCCCGACCCTATCTGGGTCGCGAGCCTAATGCGCTGCGCCTCTCCGCCGGACAGCGTCTCGGCGGATCGGGAAAGCGTAAGATAATCAAGCCCCACATTTGCAAGAAAATCAAGCCTTGAGTTTAATTCTTTCATGACCTGTTCGGAGATAATCCTCTGCTTTTCAGTCATCTCGAGAGAATTCAGGTATTCCTTTATCTTCGTCACCGGAAGATCCGACAGCTCCGATATATTAAGAGAACCGACCCTGACCGAAAGGACTTCGGGTCTGTACCTTCTGCCTCCGCATACCGGACATATCTCCTCGTTCATGTACTTTTCTATATCCTGCTTTACGGCTTCTGATTCCGTCGTGCGGTATCTGCGCTCCAGGTTGTTGATTATACCCTCGAAACGTGTCATATATGATCCCGACATGTTCTCGGATTCATACTCGACTTTTATCTTCTCATCCGTACCGTAGAGAATTGCACGCCTTACTTTCTCGGGCAGATCCTTCCACGGCGTAGCCATGGAAAAACCGTACTTTTTCGAAAGGGCCTGAATGTTCTGGGAAGCTATGGTGTTCGTGAACATGAGATTCCATCCGCTCACTCTTACAGCTCCGTCATTCAGGCTTTTGCTTTTGTCGGGTATTAGCAGATCCTCATCCACCTTCATAACGCTGCCGAGACCTGTGCAGCTCGGACATGCGCCGTAGGGACTGTTGAATGAGAACATACGGGGCGACAGTTCCTCTATGCTGGTACCGCAGTCAGGACAGGCATAGTTTTCACTGAAGAGAACGTCCTTACCCTCGTCCGTATTCCTTATTATGACAAGGCCCGAAGCCATCCTGAGCGACAGCTCTATCGATTCAGCCAGCCTGCCGGCCGAATCCTCCTTTATCTTTATCCTGTCAACAACGGCAGCTATGGAATGCTTTTCGTACCTCGCGAGCTCTATCTCATCCTCGAGATCGCGCACTTCCCCGTCAACGACCGCACGGAGAAAACCGTCCTTTTTGAGGTTCTCAAGAACGCTCTTGTGGTGTCCCTTCTTCTCACGGATAACCGGAGCGAGCACCATTATCCTGCAATCCTTCATGCGGGCCATAACGTGATCGACCATCTGATCGACCGTCTGCCTTGATATCTTCCTTCCGCAGTTCGGACAGTACACGTCGCCTATACGGGCATACAGGAGCCTTAAGTAGTCATGTATCTCCGTTACCGTGCCCACAGTGGACCTCGGGTTTCTGCTGGTAGACTTCTGGTCTATGGATATAGCGGGCGACAGGCCCTCTATAAGGTCAACATTGGGTTTGTCCATGAGCCCCAGAAACTGTCGCGCATAGGAAGACAGCGACTCCATGTACCTTCGCTGTCCTTCAGCGTATATCGTATCGAAGGCGAGCGAAGACTTGCCGCTTCCGGAAAGGCCGGTTATGACGACAAATCTGTCTCTCGGTATCGATACCGTAATGTTTTTGAGGTTATGTTCCCTCGCGCCTTTAATATATATACTGTCCATATTCTAGAGCTTTCCCTCCAGGTCCATTATCATATCCCTGAGTCTGGCCGCAGCCTCGAACTCAAGCTCCGCAGCAGCCTGGAGCATCTGCTGCCTCAGTATCTCTATCTCGTTGCGGATCTGATCCGCAGTCTTCTTTCTTCCTTTGCGTTCTTTGCCGTCATCCTCTATCTTCTCGGATATGGACATGCTGTCGCCGACGGCTTTGACGACTGAAGCGGGCACTATGCCGTGCTCCTCGTTGTACGCGGCCTGTATCGCGCGTCTCCTGTCGGTCTCGCGTGTTACGGCCTTGATAGACCCGGTCATGACATCTGCATACAGTATGACCCGGCCGGCAGCGTTTCTGGAAGCCCGGCCCACAGTCTGGATCATGGATGTCTCATTTCGGAGGAACCCTTCCTTATCGGCATCGAGTATCGCTACCAGAGCTACCTCGGGAATATCCAGACCCTCTCTTAAAAGGTTTATGCCGACCAGTACATCGAACTCTCCGAGCCGGAGGCCTCTCACTATATCTATCCTCTCGAGGGTATCCACATCGGAATGCATGTATCTGACCCTGACACCGAGTTCGGTATAGTACTCCGTCAGCCTTTCGGCTAGGCTCTTGGTCAGAGTGGTCACAAGCACTCTGTAACCCTTTGCGACCGTATCGTTTATATCGCCCAGAAGGTCGTCCAGCTGACCTTCCACCGGTCTTATCTCTATCTTCGGATCGAGCAGTCCCGTAGGCCTTACGATCTGCTCCACCACCTCTCCTCCGGCGAGCTCGCGCTCATACGGTGCCGGAGTGGCGGATACGTAGACCGCCGTCTTTATGTGACGGTTGAACTCATCGAATGTGAGCGGCCTGTTGTCAAATGCCGACGGAAGTCTGAAACCGTAGTCCACCAGCATATGTTTTCTGGCCCTGTCACCGTTGTACATCGCTCTCACCTGAGGGAGCGTCGCATGGGACTCATCCACAAACAGTATGTAATCGTCCGGGAAGAAATCCATAAGCGTGTACGGCGGCTGGCCCGGACTCCTGCCGTCAAAGTACCTTGAATAGTTCTCGATGCCCGAGCAGTAACCGAGTTCCTGAAGCATCTCTATATCGTAGAGTGTCCTCTGATGTATCCTCTCCGCCTCAAGCAACAGCCCCTTTTCCTTAAACATCTCCTCCTGCGCTATGAGGTCACGTCTTATATCCGGAAGTCTGTCCAGGACCTTCTGCTTTTCCATTGCGTAGTGCGATGCCGGGAACACCATTGCGAACTTGAGCGCCGCCTGCTTTTTTGATGTAAGGGCATCAACTTCCGATACCGAATCTATCTCGTCCCCGAAGAACTCAACCCTCAGCATCTTCTCGCTCTGGGACGCCGGGACTATATCCACGACGTCTCCCCTTGCCCTGAAAGTGCCTCTGGTGAGTTCCATGTCGTTTCTCTCGTAGTTTATGTCTATGAGTTTGGATATGAGTTCGTCCCTGTCCATCCTCTGGCCGGGCCGGAGTGAAAAACTCAGATCCCTGTACTCGTCAGGAGAACCTATGGAATATATGCACGACACGCTCGCGACCACGATGACATCCCGTCTCTCCAGCAGGGACGATGTCGCAGAATGCCTCATCTTGTCTATCTCATCGTTTATACTCGCGTCCTTTTCTATATACAGATCCTTCCCCGGAACGTACGCTTCGGGCTGGTAGTAATCGTAATACGACACAAAGAACTCGACCGCGTTCTCCGGGAAGAACTCCCTGAACTCCGAACAGAGCTGGGCGGCCAGTGTCTTGTTGTGCGCAAGGACGAGCACGGGCCTGTCGAACTCTGCTATGACATTTGCCATAGTGAACGTCTTGCCGCTGCCCGTAACGCCGAGCAGTACCTGAGCGTCCTTCCCGGCTTTTATGCCATCGGTGAGCTTCCTTATGGCTTCGGGCTGATCGCCCGAAGGGCTGAACGATGAGTGAAGTTTGAATATACCCATAACCAGTTAAAACAAAAGCCCTTTTTCAGGGCTTTTGCGTCATTCCACTATCTTTACCGCCGTGCCGTAAGCGATGAACTCGGATGCGCCCTGCATGACCGATGAGGTCCCGTATCTGACGCATACGACCGCATCCGCTCCGAGAGCGGCCGCCTCGGCAAGCATCCTTTCGGTCGCGATCTCCCTTGCCTGGTTGACCATGTCGGTATAGCCTTTTATCTCGCCGCCTACGAGCGTCTTCATACCGGCCAGGAAATCAACGCCTATATTCTTTGACTGAACTATAGTGCCCCTGACAAGGCCGAGAACCTCAGTCTTTTTCCCGGGGATGCATTCAGTGGTATAAATGTTCATTTATCATTACTCCTTAATGATGACAGCCATGAACTTCATGGGCGTATCGCCTGTGTTCGCAAGAGCATGACCCTCGCCGTCATACGTCATGGTGACCATACCGGGCTTAATCTCGTATTCGCCCTTACCGTTGTCATCATATGTACCCGTTCCTTCGAGGAAGTAATAGAACTCGCTCTCGCCGTGATGGGTATGGAATCCGACAGTAGCTCCGGCTTCGATCTCGACTATCGTCAGCAGGTTGTGGTTCTTTCCGAACTCGCTCTCCTCAAGGCATCTGTGGAATATAGCTTTTCCCTGTCCGCCGCAGAGACCCTCATCATACTCTTTTTTAAGTTCATACTTGACCATTTTTTATTCTCCCCATATATATTTTTTATTCTTCAACCCTGATGCATGACTCTATATTGCCGATGCCCTCAAGGCCCTGTATCTTATCAAGCGCGCTTCTGATGTCATTCTCGTGCGCAGCATGCGTAACGAATATCATTGGAACGAACTCCCCGCCCTCGCCGTGCTGAAGCACCGACTTGATGCTGACGTCATTCTCTCCGAACACGGATGCGATCTTTGCCAGCATACCGGCTTCATCCGCCACATTTATCCTTATCATGTAGCCTGACTCCCAGTTGCTGTCTATCTCGAGCTCGGGGGATATCTCATCCTCGTTTACGAACGTGTTGTACTTGTGACGGCAGACATTCAGGCTGTATATCATATCCGATACGAGAGCATTGGCCGTAGGCAGATCCCCGGCGCCGCGTCCGTAGAACATCATCTCTCCCACAGCACTGCCGTGCACGAATATGGAATTGAAGGAACCCTTTACGGATGCGAGCGGATGGTCCTTCGGGATGAACGTCGGATTGACTCTCATCTCAAGACGGTTGCCGCAGCGCTTACCTATCGCCAGAAGCTTAAGCTCGTAGCCGAGCTCCTTGCCGGCATCAATATCCTTCTTCGTTATCTTTGTTATGCCCTCCCTGTATATGTACTTGGGAGGCACATGTGCGTGGAAAGCGAGACTGCCGAGTATCGACAGTTTATACATCGTATCAAATCCGTCCACGTCAGCGGAAGGATTGGCTTCTGCATAACCCAGATCCTGGGCTTCTTTTAATACGTCATCGAAATCACGGCCCTCATCCGCCATCTTTGACAGGATGTAGTTCGTCGTTCCGTTCATTATGCCGTACACCTTATCAATGGTATTGGACTGGAGCGAATCCCACATTGCCTTTATTATCGGAATGGCTCCGCCCACGCTCGCTTCGAAATAGAAACCGCTGCCGCTCTCCTTGGCGGCCTTCTCTATCTCGGGCCAGTGCTTGGCTATGAGTTCCTTATTGGCGGTAACGACCGTTTTGCCGGCGTTAAGGGCCTTAATAATAAACTCCTTTGCAGGGTTTATGCCGCCCATGACCTCCGCAACTATGGATATAGTGGGATCGTTCACGATCTCGTCTATATCAGCCGCCTTGATCTCGTCCGGTATATCGATGGCATAGGCCTTGGCGAGAACCTTCGCCACATTGAAGCTTATGCTCTCCTTATGCTCTATTCTGGCTTTCTCATTCTGTATGACGGTATATATGCCCGAACCTACGGTTCCGAGGCCCAGTATCGCCACATTCACATTACGCATTTGCTATTCTCCCTTGCGATTCTTTTCGTATATCTTGCTCAAGCCTATGAGAGTCAGGGTAGGCACAATCTCGTCTATCATACCCGTATGCTGGGCTATGAGATGCGAGAAACCGCCGGTCGCTATGACCTTGGCCGGCCCTATCTCCTCTCTTATCTTAGTTATTATATGCTCCACCTGTCCGACATAGCCGTAAAGGATACCGGCCTGCATATTGGACACGGGGTTCTTTCCTATTACCGAATCCGGAAAGTTGAGCTCAACCCTGGGCAGTTTGGCCGCATTGTTTGTCAGAGCCTCGGTCGCTATCTTTATGCCCGGGCATATCGCTCCGCCCAGAAAGTCGCCTTCCTTGCTTATGACGCCAAATGTAGTGGCTGTACCGAAATCAACAGTCACACACGGTCCGCCGTACAGTTCGTAGGCGGCTACAGCGTTTACTATCCTGTCCGCACCCAGTTCCTTTGGCACCTCCGTCTTTATGTTGAGGCCTGTTTTTATACCGGGTGTCACAAACATCGGATGGATCCCGAAATAATAGCGCATCATATGATCGATCGTATAGTTGACCGAAGGCACAACGGAAGACACGATAGCTCCCGTCACATCCTCGGGCTTAAGCCCCAGGTTGCTGAAGAACGCCTTCATCTTGACTCCGTATTCGTCAGCCGTCGAATCTATATCGCAGGCGACCCTGAACGAATGCGCCAGTTCGCCGTTCCTGAAAATACCGCACTTTATGTTGGTATTGCCGATGTCCATTGCAAAGAGCATGCGTTAAATCTCCTGTCTGTATACTTTCCGAAGTGCAACTATGATCGGGGTACATATCGCAACAGCAGCTATGACTTCCGGCAGTCCGTTGGTCAGTACTATTACCCCGACCATGGCGAAAGAGCTCTCGTACGGGAGTCCGTACTGTCCGAGGAGTACATTTATGGATTCACCCAGGAACACATACAGCATCCCGAGGAATATGAATGTATTCGCCAGTGAGCCTATAGCCGAACAAATCGCTGTAACAACATTCTTCCTCTTTATGACCTTCATCAGACCCTTGTATGAGTAGTATATTATCGGCGCAAGAAGCAGTCTCGGCACGAAGATATTCAATATCATCAGCGCTGGGTCATAGGCGTTCACGGGATTTGTGAACAGGAGTGTCATTATACCGGAAGACCCCATCAGCAGCTGGGCAAGACTGGTGCACGCGAATACGATGCCCAGAACAAACCCTACTTTCAGTCCTAAAACCAGCGTGCCTATAATGAGCGGTATGCACATCAGCGTGATCTGGATTACACCCAGAGGTATGTATCCGATCGGTGTAAAGCCGAAGAGCAGCATTATCGCTACGAGCACGGCAGTCAGAACCATTACTTTTGTCTTTGATCTCATGTCTTTTTCCTCCGCTCGGGCTCCCCTTAAAGGCGGATGCCCTACATAGAAAATTATATTTTTGCCGTATCTTTCATTATATCTTTTTAATCAGTGCGATGCAATAAGGGAAGGATCACTCCGCAGTGTCCTCTCCTTCATCCGGTCCCGTTCCGTCCTCATAATTCTCCATGAAGTCCTTATACCCGCACCTGGGGCATATGAGCAGCCTCTTTGTGACATCCTCTTTTCTGGAAAAGAAAGCGGAGAGTCCGCCCGGCTTATACTTGTATCCGCAATGCGGACACAGATAGTATCTGTGCCTTTGTAGCACGCAGAACATTATGAGACAGACAACGAATATCGCGACCGTCGCTATTATACATCCGTAAAATACATAAACCATATCAAAAGTCTCCAAACAAAGTACATTTAAGATTATACCACACGCTTGAATTAACAAACATATATATAGTAATATATTAACTGTACTATTAGGAGGAACATTTATGGAAAAGACAATGGATAAGATCGTTGCTCTGTGCAAGAGCAGAGGCTTTGTATTCCCCGGTTCCGAGATCTACGGCGGTCTCGCAAACACATGGGACTACGGCCCCATCGGCGTAGAGCTTAAGAATAACATCAAAGATGCGTGGTGGAAAAAGTTCATCACGGAATGCAAATACAACGTAGGCCTGGACAGCGCGATACTCATGAACCCCCAGACATGGGTGGCCAGCGGCCACGTGGGCGGGTTCTCGGATCCTCTCATGGACTGCAAGGAGTGTAAGGAGAGATTCCGTGCTGACAAGCTGATCGAGGACTATGCGGCTGAAAAGGGTCTTGATATAAACCCCGCCGCGATGTCCAACGAGGAGATGGAAAAATTCATAGCAGAGAACATCCCCTGCCCCTCCTGCGGAAAGAACAACTTCACGAGCATAAGGACATTCAATCTGATGTTCAAAACGTTCCAGGGCGTTAACGAGGACAGCGCGTCACAGGTCTATTTAAGACCGGAGACAGCTCAGGGTATTTTCGTAAACTTCAAGAACGTGCTCAGGTCAACAAGAAGGCGCATGCCCATGGGCATAGGCCAGGTCGGCAAATCGTTCAGGAACGAGATAACACCCGGCAACTTCGTTTTCAGGACAAGAGAGTTCGAGCAGATGGAGCTCGAGTTCTTCTGCGATCCCAAGGAAGAGTTCGAATGGTTCGGATTCTGGAAGGATTACTGTCATAAGTTCCTCCTCTCACTCGGCATAGCGGACGAACACTTAAAGCTCAGGGACCACGACCCGGAAGAGCTCTCGCACTATTCAAACGCAACGACCGATATAGAGTACCTGTTCCCCTTCGGATGGGGCGAACTCTGGGGTATAGCCGACAGAACAGACTTCGACCTGAAGAGCCACATGGAATGCTCAGGCGAAAATCTTGAATACCTCGATCCTGTAACTAACGAGAAATACGTTCCATACTGCATCGAGCCGTCTCTCGGCTTAACGCGTATGCTCCTCGCCTTCCTGTGCGAAGCGTATGACGAGGAAGAACTGGAGAACGGCGACACAAGGATCGTCATGCACTTCCATCCCGCCCTTGCTCCTTTCAAGGCGGCAGTACTGCCCCTGCAGAAGAAGCTCGGCGAAAAGGCGGAAGAGATATACGATGCTCTCCTCCCTCACTTCAACATGGATTACGATGTGACAGGCTCCATCGGAAAGAGATACAGGAGACAGGACGAGATAGGTACCCCTTACTGCATAACAGTGGACTTCGAGACTCTTGAGGACAACGCCGTTACGGTAAGAGACAGGGATACAATGAAACAGGACCGCGTATCTATTGACAAGATAAGGGATTATATAGAGGAAAAACTCGTATTCTAGAGGTTTTGACATGGAAATGGATAAGATCACCCGCATCAAAAAAGTCTCATCCGAAGCGATGGACGAGGCGAGAGCGCACATTGACAGGCTCGCCAAGCCCCTCGGCAGCCTCGGACGTCTCGAGGAGTATGCCATAAAGCTCGCGGGCATTAGAGGCTATATGGGCTGTGCCATAAGAAAGAGCGGCGTTCTGGTCTTCGCGGCGGACAACGGCATTTACGAAGAAGGTTTCTCTTCGGTGCCCCAGTCCGTAACAGCTGCCCAGGCGGTCAATATCGCAAACGGCACATCGGGCGTCGGAGTCTTCGCCGCACAGAGCGGAAGCGAAGTATGGGTATACAATGTGGGCATGAAGGAAACTCCCGCGTCTGACGCGATAAAGGATATCTGTGTCCGCAGAGGAACGGCCAACATGACCAAGGGCTCTGCCATGACACGTGAGGAATGCGAAAAGGCTTTTGAAGAGGGCTTCAACGCCGCCAGAAAACATACCGACTGCGATATACTCGGCATCGGCGAGATGGGCATATGCAACACATCCACATCATCTGCCGTACTAAGCGTTATAGCAGGCCTTCCTGTAAAGGAAGTCACGGGCAGAGGCTGCGGTCTTACCGATGAACAGTATGACCGCAAGGTGGAAGCTATCAGAAAAGCCATAAGCGTCAACAACCCCGACAAAAGCGATGTATTCGACGTCATATCCAAAGTCGGCGGTCTCGATATAGCAGCCATGACCGGTGCGTACTTCGGGGCAGCCTTCACGTCAACGCCCGTTGTGATAGACGGCTTCATTTCAGCTGTGGCTGCACTCTGTGCATACAGACTCAACGAGCGCATAGCCGACTACATGTTCGCTTCTCACAGAAGCGCCGAAAAGGGTTATGATGCCGCGATAAAGAGACTGCACCTGAAACCTGCTCTCGATCTCGAGATGCGTCTTGGTGAAGGCAGCGGCTGCCCGCTCATGTTCAGCCTGCTTAATTCATCACTTCTGATGGTCGATAACATGGCCAAGATAACGACAGCGGGTCTGTCTCATAAGGATCTTGTGGACAACAGATGAAAAGAGGTCTCGCTCCCCTAAGGAGAGCAAAAAGGATAACGGAGATAGTCTCCCTTATCATAATGATAATCTATTTCATCCATTTCGCCGCGATCTATCAGCGGTTTCCGGAGAGTGGCGACACGATAATAGTGCCGCTGTTCCATCTGGAAGTGAACGAAGGATGTCTGCCGCTGTTCCCGCCTTTTATCATTTCAGTTTTAGTGCTGGGAGCATTGATAGTCATGGACCGCTTCCCGAGGATGTACAGATATCCCCAGAAGATAACGGCCGAGAACATAGAGTATCAGTATCTCATGGCAAAGGTCATGCTGAATCTGGAGATAATAGCCGCAAGCCTCTTTTTCGATATACTGTTCGTCGGAAAATACAGGGAAGCGACTCAGGGAGACCCCGGAATATCGGTTCCGCTTATGTTCGCGGCGGCAGGGGCTGCAGCCGTGATATACGTGATATACATACTAAAAACTATAAAAAAGAAACAAAAAAATCCTGCGTGAGCAGGATTTGTTTTTTTATGCGTTTATTTCCTTTCAAACACAAGTTCCGCGTTCGCGAGCGTTTCCAGCCTTTTTTTAGCGACAGTGTTCCGCGGATTCTTCGTCAGAAGAATACTCGATGCCTCCCAGACGGCAAAAGTACCTACTATGGACACTATCTCCATCGGGAACTCATCCAGAAACGCCTTAAGTACAATGCCTGCGGCAATTATGATACCTCCTATGACGTACAGACGCGTCATATCCAGCCTGTTGACCTTGCGCTCTCTCCTGTTGACGGTCTGCAGAGTCTCCACGCGGCTGCTGAATGAAGCCCGCGCGCGCTCCTCGTCAATATCCTCTCCGCAAACGAATACAATCCTTGCCTTTTTTGCAAGCGCATCCTCACCGTATCTGTCAAGGATATACGACATGACATCTGCGGATATCATATCTTCCTCAGGGTCAAAACGGTCATACAGATCGCTTTCTTTTTCAACGTACACCTTTACTTCCGTAAAATCTGTAGTTATAAGCTTCACTTATCTTCCCCCGTCAGAAAATATTTCAGCAGTGCGGGACCCGACTCAAAGAACAGTCCGGTCTTCTCCCCTTCTTTTTCGGAATACATATGAGCACCGTTTCCGAGCACCTTGCCAGAACGGTAGATCACAAACGGAACAGGATCGGATACATGCGTCATGACCTCTATAGGCGTCGGGTGGTCCGGGAGTATCATCATAGAGTAGTCCTCGCCGGCCATCTCTTCCTTTATGACCCTGACCACATCGCTGTCTATCTTCTCTATTGACAGTATCTTGTTGTCGACCTCATGCCTGTGCCCGCACTCATCCGGGGCTTCCATATGTATATAAACATAGTCGGCACCTTCCCGGAGCGCCTTTACAGCAGCCATAGCCTTGCCCTTAAAGTTCGTATCGACGTTACCCGTCGCGCCTTCCACATCTATACTGTCCATTCCTGCGCATATGGCTATACCCTTTATCAGATCGACAGCGGATATAACGGCGCCCTTGAGGCCGTATTCGTCTTCAAACAGCTTAAGTGAAGGCTTTCTGCCCTCTCCCCAGAACCATACAGATGTAGCCGGATGCTTACCCTCGGCGATACGCTTGAGATTAACGGGATGATCCTTGAAGATGCGTCTCGATGTATTGATTATACTTAAAAGAAGCTCAGAGTTTGTGCCTTTGGGCAGATAGTCTCTGACAGGCTTAAGCGAAATGTCGTGCGGAGGCGTCAGATCCGCTCCCGTCTCGGCATCTCTTAAGACCAGACAGTGCCTGTAGGATACGCCGGTATAAAGCTCTATGCCGTCCTTCGCAATCTCTTCTCTCAGCGCTGATATGAGCTCATCCGCCTCGGCTGTCGATATCTCGCCCGCACAGTAATCCATCATGGTGGTATCAGCAACGTCCTCCTCACCTGACAGCATTACCATATTGCATCTGTAGGTGACATCCTCGGGATTGAGGTCCACACCGATGCTGGCCGCCTCAAGGGGTGACCTGCCTGAGTAGCATTCCTTAGGGTCGTAGCCCATTACCGACAGATTCGCGGTATCGCTTCCGGGCTTCATCCCGTCGGGTACAGTCTTTACCATGCCTACGAGACCCTCTCTCGCACATTTATCTATATTGGGCTTCACCGCCACGTCAAGCGGCGTTTTCCCGTCAAGTTCCTTTACCGGCCAGTCGGCCATGCCGTCTCCCAGCACTACGATGTATTTCATGGTTTTCCTTCCTCTTTAAGCTTAAAACAATACATTAACTATTATATGTATTTTTTGGCGAATGTTAAACAAAAACTTTGACATATCATAATCGTTTTATTAAACTTTATTTATGTATTAATTCTTATTTATTAATATAAATCTTGTTTAGGAGTGGAAAACAATGGAGAAGAAAAAAGGTTTCATTGCTGAATTCAAGGAATTCATCATGCGCGGCAACGTAATGGATATGGCAGTCGGCATTGTTATAGGCTCTGCATTTGTAGCGATAGTCAACGCTCTCGTAGAGCATATCATCAATCCGCTCATCAGCCTTGCTACAGGCGGCACGGATCTTTCCAGCCTGGGCGCAGATCTCGGCAACGGAAACATCCTCGGGTGGGGCGCTTTCGTACAGTCGATAATCTCATTCGTACTGATCGCTCTGGTCGTATTCCTCCTCATAAAGGGCATCAACTCGATGCGCAGGAAAAAGGAAGAAGAACCCGAACCCGAAGCACCTGCCGGACCTACAGCTGAGGAACTCCTCGCAGACATCAAGGGCATCCTTGAAAAGCAGGCAGAGAAATAAGATTTCAGCAAAATATCAAAAGACCCGTTCGCAGGAGAACGGGTCTTTTACTTTTGCCTCATCATTCAGCCGTGATCCTTATACTGCCGGATACTGTTTCAGCTACCAGCTTCAGATCTGCATCGCTGTTCTGCTTTATCTCATTTGTAACGTTTCCGGATACGGTCGAAACCTTGACAGCGGCTTCGGTATTCTCTGCGAATCTGAGATCCACGGAACCGCTGACCGTATTAACTATGACCGATGAAGGACGGGCATCTCTTAAATCCATCCTGACTTCTCCGGACATCGTGTCGGCATCCGCACTGTCAGATACTATTGCATCGATAGTGATGTTTCCCGAAGCGGAATCGGATTCAACACTGCCGGCTTCGGTTCCCGCTATCTTTGCATCTCCCGATGCAGAATCCGTCTCAATATGACCGGCCTTGGATTCCTTTACGGTAATATCACCGGATGCGGTAGCAGTCTCTATATACCCCGCCTCGAGAGATTCTATAATAATATTCCCCGATGCGGTTTCAATATCGAGATCGCTCTTTTGGGGTACATATACCGTGACGGATCCCGCAGGACCGAAGTCAAATAACTGTATACCCGGTTCTTTTATGCAAAGTTCACTGCCCGAAACCGACTCGCTGACCTTCGGTGCTCCTGTCTTCTCCACCCGGATCTTATCCGAATCAGTTCCCAGCACCGTAACGTCATGTTTCGCGAGATCTATCTTTATTGCAGTGATCCCGTCAGCATCGAATTCAGCCGGCTCCGACGCTGTCTGAGATGCGCCGGATGTCTGCGTCCTGTTCCAGGGAAATACGCCGGGGCTTCCGATGAAGAACACCATCGCTGCTATAAGCGCCGCAGCAAGAATACTCAGCAGCACTATTGCAACCGTTTTTTTAGCCATATCGCCACCTCATTTCTTAAGCGCTATGGATATGATCTTTTCCACTATTGCGCCTATCGGGAATATGAGCCATGTTATATGCCATGCGAAGGTCGTGAAGCTCACCACAAGATACACGACCACTATTATCGACCACAGGAGCGATGAATACGAGTTCTTCTTTTCCTTTTTCATCTGTTTTTCACTCTGCCACTCCTTAAAGTCCTCTACCATGGAATCATCGCTTTTTTTGTATTTGGGATATACGCTGTTGCCGTACACCTTGATTCCGGTCGCCGCCGCTATGCAGGCTATCATGACTATTATGCCGATCCCCGGTTCATTCATGAGAGCAAGCGCTATAAGCAGTGCGGGACTGAGTATATACAGTGCGATCGCAACGGCGTTCAGTCCTGCTGCTTTCCGTCCCTTACGTTCTCTCTCTTCTTTTTCATCGGTATCCTCCGGGCCCTTTAATCCCGCGATAAGTTCATCGACGTTTCCGATATTGCTCTTTACCGATTCAAGAGCTTCCTCCGCAGACATACCGCCTGCCGTAAGATCGTCGTATTTCTCTTCAAGGTTGCCGATTATCTCCTCTTTAAGGTCCGATGCCCCGGCTGTCTTCGGAGCATCTGCAAAAAGGGATTCAACGTATTCTCTAATCATATACCTCAATGCTGTCCCTCCTTTTACATAAGACCGTCTATTATCTTCTTGGTCTTTTCCCATTCCTCGCGGTTCTGCTGGTACAGAGCCCTGCCGAGAGGCGTTATGGCGTAGTATCTGCGCCTTGCTCCCGTGCCTTCACCCCAGTACGAGCGTATCATGCCTGACTGTTCCAGCCGGCGGAAGACCGTATAGAGCGTGGCCTCTTTAAGCTCAAAGGCTCCCCCGGTCTTGTCCATTATCTCTTTGTTGATCTGATAACCGTAGCTGTCGCCTTCAAGAAGTCTGGCCAGTATTATCGTATCGGTATGACCTCTAATAAGATCGGATGTCAGTGACATTACATCACCTCCTCGAGATACATTAAAACACATAATACCTCGCCTGTCAAGGTATATATTGAAATAAGGTAAAATAAAAAGCAGCCCTTATAAATGAAGGCTGCCTGTTGCATACCTTTTGCGCTCAGTTCAGTTCGTCCAGAGTCATCTCGTAACTGGGCAGGAAATTCTCTATAAAATACTCCGCTTCAGGCATATTCATATCGTTTATCGCCTTCAGCGTGCGCACGGCGGCTTTATCAAACTCTCTGTTGCCGCTGCTCTTCTCTTCCACGCACTTTATATACGCAGCCAGCCTGTCAGCCGCCTTTACTATCTTTCTGACTTCCTCGGGAACATCTCCCTTTATGTAACGCTCAAGATCGCCCCTGAGTTCCTCGGGGAGCATATCCGTGAGAGTATCCTCTGCATACTTTTCAATTTTCTTGTACGACTTTGTGATATCGTCATTGAAATACTTTATGGGAGTAGGAAGGTCTCCGGTTATAACTTCTCCGGCTTCATGATAAACGGCGTATGCGAGCACATCCTTCTCGCTTATATCCTTCCCGTATATGTTGTTAGCTATGAGACAGAGAGCATGAGCTATAGCAGCCACGTTGTGGCTGTGCTCCTGAACGTTCTCCTCTCTGGTGTTTCTCATAAGATTCCAGCGCTTGATATATTTAAGCCTCGATATATACGCAAAAAAATGATATTTCATATTTATTCTCCGTTATGGGATGGAATACGGATATTATACCATATTGCTGCCAAATCTTGTATTATCGCTTTTTTTGTTCTAAACTATTACACGGTAAATAACAAACAGGCAAAGGAGTTTATCCGTAATGTTTGATAAGTTCAAATACTACTGCCACAGATACTTTGTGGAAGGCATGAGCGCGATGGCCCTGGGTCTTTTCGCATCGCTCATAATAAACCTGATACTGTCTCAGATCGCGCAGATACCGGGGCTCGAGGTTCTTAACAATCTTGCTGAAGTGTTCGGAGCTTCTTCCCCAGTGGTAGGCGCCGCGATAGGTGTGGCTATATCCCACGGCCTTAAGGCAAAACCCCTGGTCATGTTCTCATGCGCGGCGGCCGGCGCCATAGGCTACTACTACGGCGGTCCTGTGGGCGCTTTCGTCGCAGCCACTATCGGTTCGGAAGTCGGCATGCTGGTTGCGGGCAAGACTCCCGTGGATATCGTCATAACCCCTCTTGTGACTATAATCTCAGGCGGTCTGATAGGATTCCTTGTAGGACCCTACATCCAGAACTTCATGACGCTCCTGGGCGGTGTCATAAACACAGCTACAGAGCTCACTCCTCTGCCCATGGGCATAGTGGTTGCAGTCATCGTCGGTATGGCGCTCACGGCCCCTATAAGTTCGGCAGCGCTGTGCATTATGCTTGACTTAAACGGACTTGCGGCAGGCGCCGCGGCTGCAGGCTGCTGCGCCCAGATGATAGGATTCGCCGTGACAGGTATCCGCGACAACGGAAAAGGCAGCTTCTTCGCAGTCGGACTCGGAACATCAATGCTGCAGTTCGGAAACATTATGAAGAGACCTCAGATATGGCTCGCTCCGACGATAGCGGCGGCAATAACAGGACCGATATCAACCTGCCTGTTCCGGATGACAAACACGGCCGTCGGAGCAGGCATGGGCACAAGCGGCCTCGTGGGTCAGTTCGGTGCATGGTCGGCAATGGCAGATACCTTCGGTGCCGGTACGACGCTCTTTGATATAGCGATTGTACACTTCATACTGCCGGCGGTCATAGCGCTTGTACTTGATCTTATTTTCAGAAAGATCAAGTGGGTGCGTCCGGGCGATCTTCTGATGGCAAAACTGTAATAAAGATATATAAAAAAGAGAGCCTTGTGAACTGACCCCAAAATGTTAGACACATTTTGGCAGTTGATCAGGCGACCATCAAGGACTGGATTCTGTACTGTACAGGGCTCAGTCCTTTTAGTTTGCACTTGATCCTGTCGTTGTTGTAATAGTATATATACTTTTCAAGTTCTTCCCTGAACTCTTCATAGCTGCTGAACTCTCTTAGATACAGGAGTTCAGATTTGAGCAACCCGAAGAAGTTTTCCATAACAGCATTATCCAGACAATTTCCTTTTCGGGACATGCTCTGGCGTATACCTTTTTCAACCAATCTGTTTTGATACTGTTTATGCTGATACTGCCATCCTTGATCTGAATGGAATATCAGGTTGGTATCATCAGGTATCTTTAGGAAGGCTTTGTCAAGCATATCCATGACCTGGTTAAGTAACGGACGCTCACTGATGTTGTAGCTGATTATCTCTCCGTTATACATATCCAGTACAGGTGACAGATACATCTTTCTCCCGAAGAGTGAGAACTCGGTGATATCTGTAGTCCACTTGCAGTTTGGCGCGTCAGCTTTGAAATCTCTTTTGATAAGGTCAGGTGCGACCTTCCCGATCTCGCCCTTGTATGAGCGGTACTTTTTGATGCGCACCATGCACTTAAGGCCGAGCTCTTTCATAAGCCTTGTGACAGTTTTGTGATTTATCACATATCCCCGGTTGCGCATTTCAAGCGTTATCCTTCTGTAGCCGTATCTGCCCTGATTCTCGTGATATATCGCTGTTATCTCTTCTTTTTCAACCTTGTATTTATCAGGCTTTTGCATTCTGATAAGGTAATAGTAATATGTGCTCCTGGCAACGCCTGCAAACAGAAGCAGCTCTTTGAGCGGATACTTATGCCTTAGTTCGGTGATCACTATTACTTTTTCTTCTGTTCGGACCTTTCCCGCTCTTGAACTAAGGCGTTCAATTTTTTTAGGTATTCATTCTCCATACGAAGACGCTGAACTTCAGCAAGAAGATCTTCGTTTTGATTCACATTGTTTTTTGGCTTTACCGGTTTCTTTTTGCCCATACTATTACGTCCTCGTCGTTCTTCAAAAAGCGCTTCTTTGCCCTCTTCGTAATATATTCGCTCCCATTTCGAAAGCGTCGGAACACTTTGTATGCAAAAGTGATCAGCAGTAGCTGTTAAAGACATACGGTTGTTATGCATATATTCTACAACATGCACCTTGAATTCACCACTATATGAACCAGTTCCTCCAGTCAAACCTTTTTCTCCATGGATCTCATACAGATGAACCCATCTTTGAATATTACAATGTGATATTCCGTATTTATTTCCTAATGCGCAGAATCCTCCTGAATTGCCGGACATATACTCCTTCACGATCTTTAATCTGAATTCATCTGAATACTTTCTTTTTCTTGACATAACAAAACCCCTTTCGTTAGTTTCGTGTCTAACAAAAGGGGTTCACTTCA
>CAYRWM010000027.1:0-24721 GCA_964428055.1 uncultured Christensenellaceae bacterium
TGATGGTCGCCTGATCAACTGCCAAAATGTGTCTAACATTTTGGGTTCAGTTCATCTTATACGGTCACTGTCTCACCTGTTCTTAGAAAAACTATATACTTTTCTTTTACTCCGGCGTTCAGTATGTCCGAGAGTGCTTTCGCGTATGCCTGAAGCTGGAAAGCATAGGATTCCGTAAGCTCTTCCCTGTTCTCATCCGTCACGCGGTCGGTCTTGTAATCCACGATGACCCATCCGCCGTCTTCTTCAAAAGCAGCATCGATCACGCCCTGAAGGAGTGTCTCTCCCTCACCCAGAGGAGTTGCCAGCCCTTCTATTCCGGAAGCATCGATGTTTATGCTGAACGGCACCTCTTTAAGGAGCCTTCCCGAAGCGGCCATTCTGCCCGCGATATCCGATGAGAGGAACTCTTTTATGTTCGGCATGAAATCCATAATCTTTTTATATTCATCATCCTTGATGAGGTAGCTGTCTTTCATCGCCTTAAGGACTTTTTCGGGATCTCCGTCAGGAACGCATTTCATCATAACGCTGTGAACGAGCGTACCGAAGTCTGATGCCGATACAGGACCGGAATCCTCAAACAGCCTCGGCCTGAAAACAATACCCTTCCTCTTCTCCTTCTTAAGAGCACTGACCGAAGTCTTGGCGGGCGCCATGCTCCCGGGTGTAAATGTTATCCAGTCGCGTCTTTCACCTTTTACTATGTCATCCAGCGTAGTCGCTATGCGCTCTTCCGCTGCCGACAAATTCCTGACATCATCCGTTATCTCAGCCGGCATTACGCGTCCGGACGTTTCCAAATCCGACGCGTAGGCAGCGAGAATGAAGTCCATCATACGGTTATATCCGCCCTCTGCTCCCGCAACTAATTCCTCTATATTATCATTCAGGCTCTTTGCGTCATCATAAGGCACCGACATGCACATATAAAGACTGCACATAGCCCTGGTCATCGCGACATAAAGGAGCCTGAGCTCTTCCGAAACGAGCCCTTCAGACTTCTTTTCCGCATAGAAGTCCCTCATGACAGTATTCCGTTTGAGCCTCTTTTTCTTGTCAATATACAGAGGAAGTATACCGAAATCCCTGTCCGCTACGAAAACAGTATTCTTCTGCATATCTTTTTTGTTAAACTTCGTCTCCAGTGACGCAAGAAAAACGATCGGGAATTCCAGTCCTTTGGATCTGTGCATGGTCATAACGTTGACGGCATCCGGCCTCTTGGACGAAGAGAGATGCACATATGCTCCCTTCTGCTCCTTAAGAACATCAAGGAAGCCTATTATGCCGGTCAGGGTCCTCTCGCCGCATGTTGTTATAACGTCTATCAGTTCGATCACGGCCTTGAACTCCTCGTCCGACTTTATCTTCGCGTAGTCGAAGAGTTCGAATTCCTCGGCAAGATGGAACAGAGATGTTTCAAGACTGTACGCTGCAAAATACACTCTAAGCCTCTGAAGCTTATCCGTAAAGGCCCTAAGTCTTGATGAGAGCTCATCTTCATGTTCATCCATATAAGCTGAGACCGCGGCTGTAAAACTGACTTCTTTTAGGGCCGCGCGTATCCTGGCAAGATCGTTGTCGGAGAAACCCTCTCCCCTGTACTTCATTGCCGTGAGCACCGCAAGGTCGCACCCGCCGTCCTCAACAGCTTTTAGTATGCTGACAAAGAGATCGGCACAGCGGCTGGGATATCTCTCGTCGAAATTCGTTATGAACGGTATGTTCCTTCTGCCCAGACTCTCGGTAAGACCTTTCGCATGGGTCTTGTTACGCATGAGCACGGCTATATCCCCGTACTTTACAGCTCTGTCCTCATCGCCGATATGCATCATACTGCCCGCCAGAGACGCTCTCCTGTCCGCTATCATATCGAACTGCGGATCCGTTTCATCTCCTTTTGCGCAAATCAGCAGCCCGGTTTCTCCGCTGTTCTTTGACTTTGCTATCAGGCATTCGCTGTCGCTGTACTCAACGCCTCCGACATCTTTCGACATAACGGATCCCATAACATGGTTAACGGCATCAATAACTGCAG
The DNA here is from genome assembly GCA_964428055.1 of uncultured Christensenellaceae bacterium. Lineage (GTDB taxonomy): Bacteria > Bacillota > Clostridia > Christensenellales > Christensenellaceae > CAYRWM01. Next base: position 2,042 of record CAYRWM010000027.1, read on the forward strand.
CCGAACTCCTGAAATTCTCATTCATAGTCACGAGGCTTCCCTTGCCGCTCCTGTATTCATCCGCGACCGCGTTGAATATATCGGGGTCAGCCTGATTGAAAGCATAGACACACTGCTTGACATCGCCCACGTAGAAAACTTTGTTGTTTTCAGATATAAGGTCGATTATCTCCTTCTGGATCGGGTTGGAATCCTGGAACTCATCAACGAACACATAGGAGAACGTTATGCTCTTATCCTTATCGCGTCTCTGTTTGAGCACGCTGTATGCCCGGGTCAGTATCTCACCGTAGTCAACCCCGCCAAGTTCCTTTTTAAGCTCCGAGTATCTTTGGCGTATATCCTTTGCGAGCGATACGAGAAATATCGTATCCGGCATGGTATGTGCATAGTCACCTGAAATATCGGCTCCCTCGCAGAGCTCCGAATACTCTTCCTCCGTGAACGCGGCGCATTCATCGAGCCACTCTTCCGGTACGGGGTGCGCATCGGGAGCATCGAATACTGTCTTCGAGATAGCCCCTGCGAGATCCTTTTTGCTCATACGTCTGACATAGCGCCTTAAGAAAGCCTCCATATCCTTGTCGCCGTCGTTCAGACGTTCGGTCATTATGTCGATGGAGGCTCTTTCCTTAAGAGAATCCGCGATCTCCTTGGGAAGGACCGTAAAGTTATATGAGAGTCCCGCGAGGTCGTAGTTCTCACGGAGTATCTTTATGCAGAAATTATGGCAGGTGCCTATCTTGGCAACAGCCACGAGATCGGCCTGCTGCTTCAGCCTCGGATCATCCGACTCCGAATACAGGAGCTGCCTGTATATACGCGACTTCATCTCAGCGGCTGCGGCACTGGTATACGTCATGATGGCCATGTCCCTTATATCCGCACCCTCGGATATGAGTTTCACGACCTTTTCCGTCATGACCCTGGTCTTTCCGCTTCCGGCGGCGGCCGATACCAGAGCGCTGTCTTCCACGTCAACAGCATAACGCTGTTTTGCAGTCAGCTCATTCATCATCAGCCACCTCCTCCGCCATTTTTGAGAGGAGCTCTTCCTTGCTGTCAACGTTGCGCTCCGAATTATCTTCCAGCGGGTTCGGGCATATCCCGTTAAACCTGCAGTATCTGCACGGGTAACTCCCGTTCCTCTTCTGCGCAGGCTCCGCCGCGATCACACCTTCCTTTATCTTATCGGATGCCTCTCTGACCTTATGCGCCGCGAACCTCTTGATAAGATCCATATCGGCTTCGGACAGCAGTTTATCGGCTCCCGCCTTATATAGCTTCCCGTCATTCTTGACTCTTATGCCAAGCCCCGGAACCTTCTTTGCTTCATCTTCCTTAAGACCGTACATAGCCTTTATGACATCCTGATCGTCTATATGCAGTCCCTTTGCCGGGAATGATATCTCCTTCTCTTTATCTTCAAGGGCACCTGAAGGATCTATATGCACATATCCCGCTCCGGCAGGCTTTGCATCCGGCATGAGTTTACCTGCCGCCGCAAGATAAACAACTACCTGGAGCATAAGGCCCTTGTATATATCGTAAAGAGTAAAATCCTTCGTCTTTCCTGTCTTGTAGTCGGTCACGCTGAAATACCTCTGACCGTTCACAACGCATGTATCTACCCTGTCTATCCTGCCGGTCAGTCTGCTGCCGCCCAGTTCCATATCGTACTTTTGCTCAGTCAGTTCAACGTCGCTCACCGACACACTCTTTTCCTGCTTCAGAAATCCGAGATACTCATCCACCTCAGACTTGAGCTCGGAAACAAGAGCAAGGCTGTCGCCGTCATCAAGCTCCTTCGGGCTTTCTTCCGCGAGCTCCTTAGCTATGCTGTCCGTAATATCCGCAATATCGGTCATGCTCATATCCCTTATATTTGAGGCCTTTTCTTTTGCTCTCTTAAAGAAACGGTCCAGCATATTATGTATGAAATCGCCCTCCTCATTGGCTCTCATGTCGGGGTTTTTCTCATCATCCGGCTTTATTCCCTTTCCCAGGAAGAACAGATACGGGCAGTTAAAGAATTCCTCAAACCTCGTTACGCTCCCCGTATCGGGATAAAGTGCTGCAGCAGTCACGGGATCTATGGACTTAGGCACATCTATACCGCCCAGTTCATAGAAAGCCCTGAGCTCCTTTTCAGCCTCACCGTCAGACATGACTTCGGACAGCTTCTGCCTGTCCTCTTCCGTGTCCGTTACGGTTATCATCCTGCCCACGGCCGCCTTGGCCCTGTCCACAGCGTTAGACATGAGCGACCGCCCTATGATTTCATTACCTTTAAGATCGGAGAGGCCGGAAGTGAACATATCCTTTATCTTCGTCACGAAAACAGATTCCGGGGTTAAGTCCTTTCCGTCGGATTCGTGATAGAACATCTCAAGCCTGTCCGCGGGTGCTGTTATCATCTCGTACAGGAACAGTTTCTGTTTTGTCAGGGCGGAAGGATATGACCTTTCCCTGAGCCCTAGGTAAATGCTGTTCTTCTCATCATACGTGAGCAGACCCGCCTCTTCTTCGTAGTCGGGCAGCTGTCCTTCGTTAGCACCCATTATGAGCAGACACTTAACTGCATGCACCTTTGCCTGATTAATATCGCCGAAGAACACGGCTTCGGATCTTACAGGTATTATGCTGACAGTGTGATTTTCAAGAGCGCTTTTGAGCATATCCTCCAGAAGCTCGCTGTCGGCCTTTCCCTCGGCCAGGATCTTCAGTTGTCCGAAGACTTCCGTTATCTCATCAGCGACCTGTGCATAGTAATCCGCCGCATCGTCGTACCCGAATGCCTTTTGCTCTTCCGACATACGGGTGATCCTTCCCGCGGCATTGCATGAGCGCACATAATCCTGAAGAGCGGTTAAAAGAGCTCTCTGGCGTGTGCACTTTTTCGCCCTTGCTATAAAATCGAAAACAGGCTGAAGGCATGCCTTCCTCGCTGCTTCCGTGCGGGCGTCGTCCAGTTCATTCCTGAGCTTGTACGCATTCTTTACATACCCTCTTATGTAAGCCGAAATGATGTCCGTCTCCTCGGGAGTTCCGAGGAAACCGGTCCTTAAGTGTATTAGGAGTTTTTCCGTCGTGAGTCTGCCCCGGAGCAGTTTTAATGCGCTCAGTATAAAGTCCGCAAGCGCATTCTCCGCAAGCGTCCTTTTCTCATCCAGAAAATACGGGATGAGTGAATCACCGAAGCACTTCTTAATATACTTCGAATATGCGCTTATGCCGGGTGCGACCACAGCGATATCAGATGGTTTGTACCCTGAATCAATCAGTTCCGCCACTCTCTCGCAGCACGCCATGACCTCATCTGCGGGGTCGGCGCATTTTATCACTGAGACATCGCCTTTTGACACTGTCTTCTCATACGGATAGGCAAAGAGATTCTTTTCCATGTGAGCAAGGTCGCTGCTCCTGCCTTTTTCATCCTCAGCCGTTTCAATGGTGACATTGCCCATGCACCCGAGATCGTGTATATAGCGTTCCGGTATCGTAAAGACGTCGCTGTCTCTTCCCTCTTTGGAAAAGAGAAAAGCCGCAGTCAGGCTCTTTGCATATTCATCCAGCTCAAGCAGGAATCTGACCATCTGCTCAGTTAATACATCGCAGCCCATGACGAATATATGCGACTGCTTAATATATTCGCTCTTCTTCACAGCCTCTATGGCGATACTGGTCCGGTCAAATGTATTTTTAACGTGCCTGTCGCACCACTCATCGTATATTTCAAATGCCGACGATATCTCCGCGAGCTTATCGCCGAACACCTCGTCCTCTTCAGAGTATCTCTTAAGCTCATTTATGGCTATATCCATATCGGCAAACTCGGTGTACAGATCGGAAAGGCCTTTGGAGATGTCCGGACGTCTGCCGGATGTGCTGAGTTTCTGCAGCTCCTTCCCGTGCTCGCTCAGTATATAGCAGAACAGCATGCATCTTCCCGCGGCATCCAGCGTATCGAGAGCTCTGCCGAAAACATTCTCAACGAGCTTCTGTTCGAGTTTATCGAAACTCAGGACTTCAAGCCCCAGCATGCCCTGAACCCCCAGCCTGCTGAGGATATATTTTTCTGTAATAAAAGTAGCCTGTCTCATCGTAATGACTATGACAGGCGCTAAAGGATCGGCGCTCTTTAATTCTCTGATCCTGTTTAAAACAGGAGCATCAATATCCTTTGATGCTCTTCCTGTTATTATCCTCATGTTTAACCTCTGAACTCACTGCTGTACAGCGGTATGAAATAGTTCTCGCCGTTCTGGTAAACGCTCTCGAACAGAGTCAGTCTCGACACCAGGAACGGTATCTTCTGGAGCCGCACGTCATCGTCCTCCCACTTCTGCTTGAGATCGTAAGCGAGTGTCACATGCGGCATGTAAGGCTTACGCCTTGTCTTTCTGTAGCCGATGCGGTACATCTCCCTGTCAACGTCCGAACTGAAAGTCTCAAGCTCTCCCAGTTCTCCTGAGAGCAGCGCGCACACCATGTCCCTTCCTGGGATCCTGGCGGCGCAGTCGACCTGCAGATAGAACGGCTTCGTTCTTGCGCAGACCTTGTCCATTGTTTCCTCAATACGGGATATGGAATTAACGCTCTGGACGCTGCCGAAATACTTGACTGTGACGTGCAGATTATTCTTTTTTACGGCCCTTCCGTTGGTGATCATCGCCAGATAGTTGGCCGCCGAAGCGAGCTCCATCTCGGCGTTGGCCGTTTCAACACCTAAAAAAATCCTCATTGTATACCCGAGTTCCCCAAATAACCGTTAAAAAGAGCCGCTCGAAGCGGCTCAGATATCTACGAAGGTCAGCCTCTTACGAGATAATCCATTATGAGATTCAGATCCTCAGGCTCAGAGACTATCAGATCGAGTTCGTCGATCTGAGCATCCTTGAACATCTGCGTAAGCGCTATATACTGACAGAGCGTTGATTTGAGGTTAAGTCTGTCACCTTCTGAAGTGACCAGTTCGACTTTACCCTTGCACTGATTGAGCATCTCGAAAAATTTCTGCGGTTCACTGATGTTTTTAATCTTCATATCTATCTATATCTCCTTCCAAATCTTACTCTTTTTATCACATCTTGATTATATCAAAACGGCTTAAAACGCGTCAATATGAAACGCCCCATTTTTTTGTCATATTATCCATGTCGCCGGACTCTTCGAGAGCCTTTATATCATCAGAGAAAACATCAGCTATACCGCCCTCTCCCACGGGGAACAGCATGCAGTACGGCACGTCAAAAAGCTCCTCGGAGCTTATCTCGAACTTATCGCCGAAATACTGCTTTGCCAGCTGATACGGCATTACGAATATATCTATGGCGCCGCTCATAAGGTCGTTTCTTGCGGACTCGTAATCATAGTATCTTATGATATCCTTTATCTCTATATCCTGATCTTTGGCATAGTCCTCAACAGTTGACACGTTTATCTCGGTATTGAGTATGCCGACTTTTTTTCCGGAAAGGACTGCACTCGCACCGGGATTAGTGACTGCAACAGCTCTGTCATAATAGTACGGATCGGTCACGGCGAAGGTTGACGCCTTATCTGTTCCGGGAACTATGAAGCCGACAGCGATATCCGCCTGATCATACTTAACCGCCGCACCCGCATTCTCTGACCAGAGAGGAATGTACTTGATTATGATCTCGTCACCGAATATATCCCTGATTATCCTCTCTGATATATCGCGGTCGAATCCCGTTATATTACCCTCTTCGTCCTCGCTGCCGAATGCCGGCACATCGCAGCGCACGCCGACCGTTATCTCTTCCCTTCCGGCGAGATAACTGGTCCTTATCTGACTTAAGTCATAGAAATACTTCGCCAGAATGATAACGGCTATAACAGCCGCGGCAATGAGCGCGATCTTGACAACAAGTCCTACATTGAATTTTTTCTGTCTCGGCTTTAAGTCGAGACTGTATCTCTTCTGTCTTATGTCCAAAGCGTTCACCCTAAAGGTTTCGTTCTGATAATTATACCACAGCTCTGTCCGCTTTTCTCACTATGCGGCTGAACGTGACGAGTTCGTCTCTTTCAGCTCTTTCAAGCGCCGACGCTGCCGAATCCTCATCCTTATACATGGCAAACACGCAGCTCCCGCTCCCCGTCATCATGCTGAAATCAGCATCCGTAAAGAGCGAAGCCACCTTTTTAACGTCCCTGTTGAGCACCATTGCGGGCCTGTAAAGACTGTTGCCGGCAGCACCTGCATATCCCTCCATGTCACCGGCTTCAAGGAACTCTATCACGTCCACAACAAGAGCGCCCCTGTTGGGCATGGCATCGTAGAGCCTGTAGGCTTCCGCGGTGGAGACGCCGCTCTCCGGCTTTGCGAGGACAATATACGGATCGAGCTTATTTTTAACAGGCGCAAGTTCATCTCCCCTGCCGGACACTCTTGCGCAGCCGCCGTTTATAAAGAAAGGAACATCGCTTCCGACCTTTATAGCTATTCTGACCTTGTCTTCAGTGCCGAGCCCCGTTCCGTACAGATCGTCCAGCGCGTTTATGACAGCTGCCGCGTCAGAACTCCCTCCTCCGAGACCGGCCATGGATGGTATACGCTTCTTTATGTCAATAGCGGCTCCGCCGCGCGCACCCGTAAAGCTGAAAAACTCCTCGGCTGCCCTCGAAGCGGTGTTTACGGTCGGGAGGATAACATCTGACGTGACAGTTATTCCCGATTCCGACCTGTCCACTGTCAGGCTGTCGTAAAGCGTTATCTCCTGCAGCACCATGTCCACATGATGCATCCTGTCATTGTATACTCCGTCTATATTGAGGCAGAGGTTTATCTTTGCATATGCTCTTATATCCATATGATGATTATATCATATCCCCGTGCTATATATACGCAGCATATGATATAATGAAGCCATGATTATAAGCGATTCTTTCAGTGACTACAGACTGCTGGATACCGGCGACGGTATGAAGCTTGAATACTGGAACGGCTACACTCTCGCAAGACCGGACCCTCAGGTCATATGGCCGAAGCAGGACCCGGATGCCTGGGCAAAAGCGGACGCCGTCTACACGAGGAGTTCCTCGGGCGGCGGTTCATGGGAGTTTATGAGAGAGCTCCCGGAGAGATGGACTGTATCCTACAGGGATCTTTCATTCTACGTCAGGCCCACAGGTTTCAAGCATACCGGCCTGTTCCCGGAGCAGAGCGCAAACTGGGATTTCTTTGACAGCATAATAAAAAGATCGGGACGCCATGTGCGCGTGCTGAACCTGTTTGCGTACACCGGCGGAGCAACACTCGCCTGTGCGGCTGCCGGAGCCGAGGTCGTTCACGTGGACGCAGCCAAGAGTATGGTCTCATGGGCAAAGGAGAACGCCGGACTGTCCGGCCTTCAGGACAGACCCGTCAGATACCTTGTCGACGACTGCCTTAAGTTCGTCCTCAGGGAACAGCGGCGCGGCAATACATACGACGGCATAATAATGGATCCCCCCTCTTACGGCAGAGGCGCTGACGGGAAAGTGTTCAAACTGGAAAACGATATATTCGGACTGATCGAGGAAGCGGCGAAGCTGTTAAGCTCCGACCCGCTGTTCTTCGTCTTAAACTCATATACCACCGGCCTTTCATCGGCCGTATGTTCAAACATGCTGAGGATTGTACTGGGAGACAGCGGAGATATAGAATCCGGCGACCTTTGCATCCCCGTTGAATCGGGCGGCATTTATCTCCCATGCGGGACGACTACGAGATGGAAAACGATATAAAAATCCTTTACGAGGACAATCATCTGATCGTGGCGGTAAAGCCGCAGAACATGCCTTCCCAGAAGGATCCTTCCGGCGACCCCGATATTCTGAGTCTGCTTAAAAGCTACATAAAGGAAAAGTACTCGAAGCCCGGAGAGGCCTACATAGGTCTTATACACAGACTGGACAGACCGACCGGCGGCGTCATGGTTTTTGCGCGCACATCAAAGGCTGCGTCCAGACTCAGTGCACAGATCAAGAACGGAAGGTTCGAAAAAGGATACATGGCTGTTCTTAAGGGCAGCGTCCCGGAAGCCGGAACACTCACGGACTGGCTTAAAAAGGACAGGGAAACAAATACCGTCAGCATATCGGATGAAAACGACCCTGCGGCCAAAAAAGCCGTCCTTGAGTATTCCGTTAAAGGAAAAGCGGACAGCCTTACCCTCGCCAATATAAAACTCGAAACGGGAAGATCCCATCAGATAAGAGTGCAGTTTGCGAATATAGGCGCTCCCATATACGGGGACAGACGCTACGGCGGAGGTGAGACTGACGCGGATCTTTGCCTCTGGGCATACAGTCTTTCCTTCGATCATCCGACAACAAAAGAACGCTTAAGTTTCACTTCGTATCCCCCGGCCGCATATCCCTGGTCGGAATTTAATTTGTAAACTAAACTTTATTATTCTGGTTGACAACTGTCTGCGAGGCCCTTATACTTTCCTTTGGATAAAAACATCTAAGGAGATCATCATGAAAGTCAAGGGAATGATGCTGTCCGCACTTTTTGCGGCAGTGACAGCAGTACTCGCACAGATATCGGTACCCATACCCGTATCGGCCGTGCCCTTTTCACTCGGCATCGTAGGCGTATTCCTCTCGGGAGCTCTTCTCGGGAGAAAAGAAGCTCTGATATCGCAGCTCATATACATACTTTTAGGAGCGGTCGGCCTCCCTGTCTTCAGTCAGTTCAGAGGCGGTTTCTCCGTACTGGCCGGTCCGACGGGCGGCTATCTCTTCGTCTACCCCGTTATGGCTCTTCTGATCTCCGCAATCTGCGTCAAGGCAAAAAAAAGGAGCTTTCCGGTACTTGTTGTATCGATGCTCCCTGCTCTTGCTATTTGTTATGTCGCGGGCTCATTATGGCTCGCTTTCATGTCAGGCATTACGGTCCCCGCCGCATTCGCGGCCGGTGCCCTTCCTTTCATAGTGCCCGATTGTATCAAGATAGTTCTCTCTTCACTGCTTGCTGCTGCTCTGTACAAGGCACTTAAGAAACAGCTCAACTATCAGGCGTGACTATCATTTCGAACACTTCGAAGGATATATGACGTTCTCTTTTTTAAGGACTATAGTTTCGGACTCTCCTGAGATATCCTCCTTTATAAAACCGTATCTCGTAAAGAAGCCCTCAAGAGCGGGATCTATCTCCGCTCTTACCTGAGAAGCGGACTGAAAGACCTTGTACAGCAGCAGTTTTGCAGTAAGGTCACCTATGCCCTGGCCTCTCGAACCTTCTTCCACGCATATATGGCTTATGCGGAAACGGCCTCTGTCATCAACATAAATGCGTCCTGCGGCAACACACTCATCGTCAGAATAAACGGCGAGATGCATCGCGTATCCGTCGTAACCGTCGCGTCCGCCCGCATCGCCGAAGACGTCCTCCCTTATCTTAAGAGGCACGCTGATATCATCGTTTCCGGCAATCCACTCGTTTATTATCATCTAATATCACCCTATCAGAAAGGAGACTCCTCCTGAGGCGGCTCGGAAGCTCCGAACACATCCTCTGTATGGATGCTATCGATCTCCTCGTATCTTGTGAACTCAGGCTTCCATGCAGCATTGACCGTACCCATCGGGCCGCTCCTCTGCTTGGCAACTATGATCTCCGCCGTACCGATGGCGTCAAGATCCGTCACTCCGTAGTAGTCATCCCTGTGCAGGAATATGACAACGTCGGCATCCTGCTCTATGGCGCCCGATTCCCTTAAGTCCGAGAGCATGGGACGTCTTGACGACCTTTCCCTCTTCTCGTTCGCACGCGAGAGCTGCGATACCAGCAGGACCGGAACGTCAAGTTCCTTGGCCATTATCTTGACGGATCTGGAAAGACCCGCAACTTCAGTCTGCCTGTTGTCGCTCCGCTCGTTTGAAGTCATCAGCTGCAGATAGTCGATGACTATGAGTCCGAGACCCATCTGAGCCTTGAGCTTTCTGGCTTTGGCGACCATTTCGGTTATGCTTATGGCCGTTGAATCATCCACGTAAATGGGAGCCTCGGAAAGTTCCTTACCGGCTTCCTTGAGCTTTTCCAGTTCCTTGGCCGTCAGTTTGCCGTTCCTGTACTTCTGGGCATCCACCCTGGCCCAGGAACTGTTTATCCTGCCCGCGAGCTGTCCGGCCGACATTTCCAGTGAAAACACTATGCACGGGATATGTCTCGTAACACCCAGATACTCGACTATATTGAGTGCAAAACTCGTCTTGCCCATACCGGGCCTTCCGGCGACGACTATCATCTGGCCGCCCTGCAGACCCGACAGCATCCTGTCCAGTGTCGGGAATCCCGTAGGTACGCCCAGAAGACCGTCCTTGGATTCCATGGCTTTCTTAACACTCTCCAGCGAATCCGCAACGGCATCCTTCATGGACATCAGGGATCTTCTGCTCTCCCTGGTAGCCACATTGTATATATCGTCTCCGGCCTTGCCGATTATATCCTCGGCATCACCGTTCTCCTTAAAGGCATTGTCGGCCATATCGAGACCGACCTTTATGACGGACCGGAGCACGCTCTTCTCACGTATTATGTTCTTGTAATAATCAAAGTTGACAGTGGACGGAACATCTGATGTGAGCTCTGCCAGATACTCGGCGTGTCCGCCGGGTCTGTTCACCTTCTTTTCGAGATGCTCTGTCACGGTAACATAATCGACCGCCGTGCCCATGTTGAACAGTTCCTGCATGCAGGTAAATATCTCCCTGTGCCTGGGTTCGTAGAAATCATCCACCTTGAGCCATTCCAGTCCGTCCAGCATACACTGCTCCGAGAGCAGCATGCTGCCCAGGACCGATCGTTCGGCTTCCAGACTGTTCGGCTGTATCCTTCCCGTCTCGGCCATATCATTCACCTTCCACTATGACTTTAAGATCCGTAGCGACATCGGCATAAACCTTGACGCCGATAGTATATTCTCCAAGTTCCTTTATGTTGTCCATAACGAACTTTCTCTTGTCTATATCAATACCGTGCTCATCCTTTAAGGCCTGGGCGACTTCCTTGGACGTGACAGCACCGAAGAGCCTGTCCTTGCCGCCCGTTTTAGCCTTGACATGAACTGTCAGAGTCTTCAGCCTTTCCGCAGTCTCTACCGCTGTCTGTTTCTCAACGTTCTTCTGATGCTGAGCCGCGGCTATCTTCTGGCTTGCGGAATTCAGGTTCTCCTTTGTAGCCTCCTTGGCCATCTTTTTAGGGAACAGGAAATTCCTGGCGTATCCGTCGTTAACGTTGACGATATCGCCTGCCTTACCCTTTCCTTTGACATCCTGAGTGAGTATGACTTTCATATCATTAACCCTCCTTAAGGTATTCGTCTATAGCGCTCTCCAGCATAGCCTCCGCATGCTTTATATCGGCCTTGACCTGCGCGCCGGACATTGTGCTGTGACCGCCGCCGCCGAGTTTTTCAAGTATACGCTGGACATTCACATGTCCTATCGATCTTCCGGATATATACGTCATGCCGCCTATGCGGCTGAACACGAACGAAACGTCTATGCCCCTTATACTGAGCAGCGAATCCGCCGCCTGAGCGGCCAGCAGCTGCGGGTTGGGAGCACCCTCCGGACATTCCGCTATGGCGATGCCATCCCTTATCATTCTCGCGCCCTGCACGACACTTGCTCTTGAAGAGAAGGTCTTGAGGTCATCCTGGAACAGATGTCTTATGGAAGTAGTATCTGCTCCGTTCTTTTTGAGGAACGCCGCAGCCTCGAACGTGCGGGCTCCGGACATATATGAGAAGCCCTTCGTATCTATCATTATACCGGCCAGCAGAGCCTCCGCCTCAAGTCCCTGCAGATGCAGGTGATCGGAGAAATACTGCACCAGTTCGCATACCATTTCTGAAGAAGACGATGCATACGGCTCGTGATACAGGAAATCCGCCTTCTCTATGTACGATGTCCCTCTTAAATGATGGTCGATGATCGCAAGGTGAGACGCTTTTTTAAGGAGAGCCGGTGCGTAGGTGTGGTCCTTTATCTGCGTGTCGACTATGACGAGCAGAGTTCTGTCATTTATGCGTTTATCAGCCTCGTCCACGTTCATGAGCAGCGATGAATACAGGCTGCCTCTCTTCATCTCGGACACGAGAGCATCTATCATCGCATTCGAGTCATTCAGTATTATATTGACCGGCTTGCCAAGATATCTCGCACATGCGGCTATGCCCATCGCAGCGCCCATGCAGTCGAGGTCGGGCACCCTGTGCCCCATTATGAGCACATTGCCGGACAGATCCATAAGAGATCTTAATTTCCTTGAGAACATGCGGGCCTTGACCCTCACTCTCATCTCGGGAGCCTGCTGGCCGCCGCCGTAGAACTTGTAGCCCTGTCTCTCCTTTATAACGGCCTGATCGCCGCCCCTGGACTGAGCCATGTCAAGAGCCGCAGCAGCATTCTCCATGGATGATTTAAGCGTGCTCCTCGCGCCGACGCCCACGGATATGGAAGGCTTTACGCTGACAGAGGTCTCGATCAGTTTTGTTCTCCTCAGTATATCGAACTTATTGGCTATGAAAGTCGCGAGCTTGCGCCTCTCGAACACCATCAGGTACCTGTCAGGTCCGTACTGCTGATACAGACCCTGAACGCTGTCGGCCTCGCCGGCCACTATGTTTTCGAGCTGCATCATCATGGATGAGTGCTCTGATTTAGGAACGGATCTCATGAGTTCGTCGTAATTGTCTATCTGTATCAGCGCAACCACGCCGAGCATGGTCTTGTAAAGCGACTCCAGCTTTACTACTTCCTTTTCGTCAATGAACCTGTATACGTTGAAGACTTCACCGTCGAGCAGTATCTCCTTGTGCTCCTTGACGTACTCCTTCTCGCCTATCTTCACCCTTCTGGATCCCGCTTCACTTGCTTCGGGTATTATCTCGTTTATATCGCATCCCACATACTTCGAGTTGGATATGCAGAAAAACGCCGGGTTCGTATCCAGTATCTTGTTCTCCGAATCGGTTATGACCGTGGGGATGGTCTGCGGATTTGCGTACTTGTCTGATTCGCTGTAGAACTTTGCCATCGCCGTCTCGTACCTGTAGTTATCCTTTTTGGTGCCGAGACCGATAAGGATGATCAAAATGAAGGCGGCAAGCATAGTCACCAGCAGTATGAACGGCGTATACGCGTTCTGCACAAAGAAGGCCGCTATCAGCGCTATCGCGAACGCGACTATGCAGACTATCGCCTGTTTTCTCCTGAAGCTCATGATCTTTTTCATGAATTCTCACTCCGTCCCGCTATTATCCTCTTCCTGACCTTGAACACCTGGTCGAAAAGGCCGAGGAAGATGAAGATATATATGAATATAAGACTTATAACAAACATGATTATTATCCTGGCGACCACGTTATTGATCCTCAGTTTCATAATGAAATCAAGGAAACACAGTCCCTGGACAAAGTATACACAGCCGAGAATCGCCGCGATTATGCTGTACGCCAGCGCCATAACACTTCCGCCGTTGCCTGTCCTGTACAGTATATACACGACGAGGAATATCAGCACTGAGTACCTGCCGAAATGGCGCGGGAGGAAAAACTCAGTGAAGTGCGGTATCTTCGCAACCTCCGCCCCCGTAGCCTTTGCTATGGCTCTCGCTATGAGATAGACGATAAGTCCGCCGACTGTCGATATACCTGCCGCGAACGCCGGAACAAAGTATCCGATCTGTTCAGCCATATACAACTGCATGACCGGCAGAGCCTCCGCCATTGTAACGGACGATATGTCGGTATTTCCCGTGAGCATCGTATATCCGTACATGGTCACCGTCTCATCCTGCTCAAGGTAAGACGCTATAGAAGCCCTGTAGTATGATATCAGATCCGTTCCCGTCACCGCCTGAACGGCGAGAGCGTACATTATCATGCCCGCAGCGATCCCTATACAGCATGCGAGAGTTCCCGCATACAGGCCCTTTTTGAGCTTCAGGGCATATACGATCGCTATTATGAGCGGCAAGAATATCAATATCAGCATATCGCTACTATCCCATTTTAGTACACATAATGATACTACTATATAATAATAGAACAATCACTTTTTTTCAATAATTCTTTTGAACTGAGGCCGTCTTGAAAAAGGTGTGAAATATTGATGAATATGCTTCTTAATCCATAGACAAAAAGGCCATATAATATTAAAATTGAAAGTACCACTATTGTTAAAAGGATCGCACCAAATTGAAAAGGTCACTGCTGTTTTTACTGGTCGTCTTAATAGTAATCTTCCTCTTCAGTTCCTGCACGGCTTACACATATTTCCCGGGCGGAGCGGACGAGGATTTTTATATTGAGGAAACCGAAGCGGCAGCCGATGCGGTCTATGCGGATATGGGCAGCGTCACATACCTTGAAAACATCACGGAACTGCCGACCGAGCATGTCTCGGACACGGAGGAAGAAGCCGTTCCGGAAGAGGAACCCTCCGATCTCACATTTAATTATACAAGAGAACTCAAGAGAGACTGTGCGGACGGCGAGGATGTCAGGCAGCTTCAGCAGAGGCTCATGGATCTCGTATATCTTGACGCGGATGAAGCCACCACGCACTTCGGCAGCGAGACGCGAAACGCCGTGGCTCTCTTCCAGGAACTGCACGGCTTAACGCCTGACGGGATAGTGGGCAAAGATACTGCAGACCTTCTGTTCTCGTCCGACGCCGTACCGTTCGAGATCGCTTTCGATGATGTGGCTCCGACGGTTCACATGGACTTTGCTGAGCTGGTCGGTGATAACGGTTTGTACGATTATCCTAAAGGATATCCCTCCCCCGACACTTATAAGATAATAGTCGATATAGAAAACCAGGTCACCATGGTATACACAAAGGATGAGAACGGAGAGTACACTGTGCCCGCCAGATACATGATATGCTCTACCGGCGTCGGCGATGCCACTCCGGTCGGAAACTTTGATATGGACTCATACAGGGTCAGGTTCTCGATCTTCGTGAGAGACGGCAGATACGGCCAGTACTGGACGCAGATCAGAAGAGCGATCTATTTCCATACAATGCTCTACAGCGCAAAGGATGCTTCAACCTACCTTGAGGACACCTTCCTTGAATTCGGAAAGAAAGCATCCCACGGATGCATAAGGCTGTGCGTACCGGATGCCAGATGGATGTGGTATCACATAGCGCCCGGGACCAAGTGCGAGATAAGGAACTCCGGAAACTCATCTGTCATAGCGGCGGCAGTAAGGTCAAAACTTAAACTAGCCCAGCCGCCTGAGGAACATCTGGATCTACGGCCCGGTGAGATACCGAATACGGACAACTGGAGCATAGGCGATGTTCCGCACGACGTTCCCTTCACCCAGGGTTCACAGGAATAGAAAAAAGCCGGCCTTCTTAAAAGGACCGGCTTTCTTTTTTACCCTTGTTTAGTCTGTTACGTAAGGAAGAAGGGCCATGACTCTTGCACGCTTGATAGCCGTGCAGAGCTCTCTCTGATGCTTTGCGCATGTGCCCATGCTGCGTCTGGGAGCGATCTTTCCGCTCTCTGTCAGGAACTTCCTTAATTTTGCAGCATCCTTGTAATCTATCTTTTCGCTCTTGTCAGCACAGAACTGACAGACCTTTTTTCTGGGTCTTCTTCCCCTCATGGGTCTCTTAACTTTTTCTTCACTCATCTTTCTTAACTCCTATCACTGGTTAAAAAGGCAGTTCCGAATCTTCCAGCGGCTGGAACTCTGCCAGCTCATCACCGAAGATATCATCCGCGCTTGGCTGAGATACAGGCTCTGCCGCAGCGGGCTGCTCCGCTCTCGGAGCCGCGTCGGCGCTCTGCCTCGGTCCTGCAAACTCGACTTCTTCTACATTGACCTCGGTCACATAGCGTCTGTTTCCGTTCTTGTCGTCATAGCTCCTTGACTGGAGTGATCCGACAACGCCGATTCTGGAACCCTTCTGGAAATACTGCGCGACAAAGTCGGCTGTGGATCTCCAGGCAACGCAGTTTATGAAATCCGCGTCATATCCGCCGTCAGCATTCTTGAACCGTCTGCTCACTGCAATCGTGAAAGACGTAACGCTCGTGCCCTGTCCGGTGCTCCTTTTTTCAGGATCCCTTGTGAGATTTCCTACGAGTAAAACCTTGTTCATCTGATGTCTCCTTATTCTTTGTCGAGATTGATCACGATAAAACGCATGACATCATCCGAGATCTTGTAATTTCTCTCGAGTTCAGCCGGCAGTTCGGCGGGAGCGGAGAAATACATGAGCACATAGTAGCCGTCATTGATGTAATTGATCGGGTATGCGAGCTTTCTCTTGCCCCACTCATCGATCTTCTCAACTTCGCCGCCGTTCTGTTTGACGATGTCTGAGAATCTCTCTATGAGAGCAGCTCTCGCTTCCTCTTCAAGATCAGGCTTCAAAATGTACATCGATTCGTAATTATTCATTCTGATACCTCCTTCTGGACTTTCCGGCCCCGCTTTAAAACGGAGCAAGGATGTTTAGCCGCCCTTAAAAGGGCAGTAGCAATATTATATATACTATCCGGAAATATGTCAAATGCCTGGATATATATCTATTCGAGTGCCGCTATGGCGTCATCCAGCCTCTTTAGGGTCTCTTCTTTCCCGAGAAGAACCGCTATCTCAACGGCTCCGCCGGGCGTTACGGGTTCGCCTGAAAGAGCGACTCTGACAGGCCACATGAGCTGGCCGTTCTTGACCTCAAGTTTCTCGGCGAGTCCTATCAGAAGATCGTGTACACCTTCTTCAGTAAAATCATCGAGTCCGGAGAGTGCTTCCCTTGCAGCTTTGAGCATAGGAGGTGCCGTCTCCGCCGACGTCTTCATCTTCTTGTGGAAGTAAAGATCGCTGGAATACTCGGGCATCTTCTGGAGAAACGCTATCTTTCCCGGTATCTCTGTCAGGACCTCGGTCCTGGGCTGTATGAGCCTTGATATGAGCATCGTATCGAACCTGTCCGTATCGATAGCCTGGGCCATGTACGGTCTCGCGAGCTCTTCAAACTGCTCTAAGGACATGTTCCTTAAGTACTCCGCGTTCATCCATGTCAGCTTTTCGTTATCGAATATGGCGGGTGATTTGCTTAAGCCCTCCAGCGAGAATGCTTCCGTGAGTTCCTCCAGGCTGAATATCTCCTGCGTTCCCGCCGGGCTCCAGCCGAGGAGTGCTATGTAGTTTATTATGGCGTCCTTTATGTAGCCTTTTTTGATGAAGTCTTCGTAGGACGCGTCGCCGTTCCTCTTCGAGAGCTTCTGGTGCTTGTCCTTCATTACCGGAGGCAGATGGATATACTCGGGTTTCTGCCATCCGAGCGCATCATAGAGAAGGTTGTATTTGGGTGTCGACGACAGATACTCCACACCTCTTATAACGTGGGTAATGCCCATGAGGTGATCGTCCACAACATTCGCGAGATTGTATGTGGGATAACCGTCGGACTTAAGAAGGACGTTGTCGTCCATATCGCAGTTGGGAACGGTTATGGTTCCGAACACAGCGTCTTCATATGTGGTCTCCCCCGTTTCGGGTATGTTCTGACGTATAACATACGGAACTCCTGCGTCAAGCTTTTCCTTTATCTCTTCAGGTGAGAGCTTAAGGCAGTGTTTGTCGTACTTGGCGACATTGCCGTCTTTTACTGCGTCATGCAGCTGCTCAAGTCTCTCCTTTGTACAGAAACAGTAGTATGCGGCTCCCTTCTCAACGAGCTCCTCCGCGTACTTTTTATAGAGGTCCTTCCTCTCGCTCTGTATGTACGGACCGTAGTCTCCGCCTACATCGGGACCCTCGTCATAGTAAAGCCCCGCTTCCCGCATAGTATCGTAAATAACACGGCAGGCGTCGTCCACCAGACGCTCCCTGTCGGTATCCTCTATACGGAGTATAAAGCTGCCCTTGTTCTTTCTCGCGAACAGCCATGCGTAGAGCGCCGTCCTTAAGCCTCCTATGTGGAGATATCCCGTGGGACTTGGCGCGAATCTTGTTCTGACTTCCATATCTGTCCTCTTATCTACTTAAGTGTTTTTGCAAAACTGTCTTTAAGGCTCACTATCCTTGAAAAGACAGGCTTTCCGTTCTCCTGTCCGCTGCACACGAAATATCCTATGCGCATGAACTGGAATCTGTCGCCTTCCTTTGCGGCCGCCGCATACGGTTCCACGAGGGCGCCTTCTCTGACTGTGAGCGACTCAGGGTTAACGTTGCCGTCATCGTCTATAAGGTAATCGTAAAGTCTGACTGTGGCTTTCGATGCGGTTGCGGCATCCGCCCAGTGCAGCGTTCCCTTGACCTTGCGGTCCGCTGTCGCTCCGCCCGTCTTGGAGTCGGGGTCGTACGTGCAGAGTATCTCTTTTATGTCTCCCTTTTCATCCTTTACGACGGACTCGCACTTTATGATGTAGGCATTCTTGAGTCTTACCTCACCGCCCACGCAGAGCCTGAAGAACTTGTTGTTCGGCTTTACTTCCATAAAGTCGTCTTTTTCTATGAATATCTCTCTTGAGAAATACACTTCGTGCGTCTTTTCGCCGCCCGGCATATTCTCCGCTGTGAGCCTCTCCTTTTTATCTTCGGGATAGTTGGTTATCACGACTTTAACGGGATCGATGACACCCATCACGCGCTCCGCGTTAGCGTTCAGGTTCTCTCTCACGCAGTGCTCCAGAAGCCTTATATCCACTTCGCTGTTCGCTTTGGCAACGCCTATCCTGTCGCAGAAGTCGTGTATGGCTTCGGGCGGATATCCCCTCTTGCGGAGGCCCGAGAGCGTGGGCATCCTGGGATCGTCCCATCCTGTCACAACGCCGTCATCCACCAGCCTCTTAAGATAGCGCTTGCTCATTATCATGTGGTTGACGTTAAGGCGCGCGAACTCATACTGATGCGGCGTGTTCTCGCATTCACAGTTCTCTATGAACCAGTCGTACAGGGGTCTGTGATCCTCGAACTCAAGAGTGCAGACGGAATGCGTTATGCCTTCAACGGCATCCTCGAGCGGATGCGCAAAATCGTACATGGGATATACGCAGTATCTGTTGCCTGTCCTGTGATGCTCGGCTTTCACTATCCTGTAGATGACGGGGTCTCTCATGTTGAGATTGGGGCTCGCCATATCGATCTTGGCTCTTAGGACCTTGGTGCCGTCAGCGAAGTCGCCAGCTATCATGCGGTCGAAGAGCATCATGTTCTCTTCAGCGGACCTGTTCCTGTAGGGACTCTCCTTGCCGGGCTCGGTGAGTGTTCCTCTCGTGTCCCTTATCTCATCGGCTGTAAGTTCGCATACGTAAGCCAGACCCTTGTTAATAAGGACCCTGGCACGCCCGATCATGTATTCAAAGTAGTCCGATCCGTAGCATTCGTGCTTCCACTTGAAGCCCAGCCACTCTATGTCCTTCTTTATGGAATTGATATACTCGATATCTTCCTTAACGGGATTCGTATCATCGAATCTGAGGTTGCAGTATCCGTTATATTCCTTTGCCAGGCCGAAATTAAGACATATCGCCTTTGCGTGACCCAGGTGAAGGTATCCGTTGGGTTCCGGAGGGAACCTCGTTACTATACTGCTCACCTTTCCCGATTCGAGATCGGCATCTATTATCTCTTCAATGAAATTTCTGGATTCTTCAGCCATTAACTTCCTCCGCAAAAAAACTCTAAATATTATACCATACGGCCGTCATTTTTGATATGTCTCGCCGTTCATTATCTTGAAAGCCCTGAATATCTGTTCTAAGAGCACTACCCGGAACAGCCTGTGCGGCATGGTCATATCAGAAAAGGATACTCTTAAGTCCGCTTCCTTCTTCAAATCTTCACTTAAGCCCATGGAGGAACCTATCACAAACGTTATGCAGGAGTTCCCCTTATCGAATATATCCCGGATACAGTCGGAAAACCCGAACGAATCCATCTTTCTGCCCTGAACATCCGTCGCGATCACATATCCTTTGAGGTGCGGCCTTATTTTGGCCGCTTCTTTTTCAAGGACCTTCTTTTCATCGGCGGCGCTCTTTACGCCGGTAAGAGGCTCGTCTGCCAGTTCTATGACATCGACCTTACAGAACCTTCCGGTCATCTTTATGTATTCGGCAGCGGCTTCCTGAAGGTACTTCTCCCTTATCCTGCCGCAGCATACAATCCTTATCTCCATATCTTCCTCACAGAGCGTCGAACATGCCCGTAGCACAGTCCCTCTTTGCCATCATGAGACCCACCTGTTTTCCAACGGCAACACCGCCCGCTTCCAGACGGTTCGCAACTGTCCTGAACGCCAGTGTCTCGATATTGTTATTAATGCTGAGGTGTCCCAAGATTATGCCTTTCGTTCCTTCCGCGACCAGTTTTAAGGCCGCCTCTCCCGCATCGTCATTGCTCAGGTGTCCGATACCCGAGAGTATGCGTCTCTTTAACGGATAGGAATACCTGCCGGCCTTAAGCATCTCGACATCATGGTTTGATTCGAGCAGTACTATGGATGAACCCGAGACCGCGTTTATCATGTTGCCGGTGACTTTGCCGATATCCGTCATAACTGATACCTGCTTCGATCCCGCGATGAAAGTATACCCGAAGGGGTCCTTAGCGTCATGCGGCGTGTGGAAAGGTAGCACGGCCAGATCGTTTATATAGAAAGGCGAGTCGTCTATGACTCTCATATTCTTTACGGAAGGGTCTTTAAGCTTTGTCTCAAGCTCACACATCGTCGCTTCGTTGGCATAGACCGGGATGTCGTACTTCCTCATTAAGACATCTATACCCTTTATATGGTCGGAGTGCTCGTGCGTCACTACGATACCCGATATCATGTGCACGCTCTCACCCAGTCTGTCCAGCTCATCTGCTATGCGGGAACACGAAACACCGGCATCCACTAGTATGGATGTCTCATCGGTCTTTATCAGTATCGAGTTTCCGGATGAGCCGCTGAACAGCGGCGCTATCTTAAGTGCCATATCTTATCTCCGTACCTTCTAATTCTATATTACAGAGGCTCTTTTTTCAATATGATTTGCCTTTTGCATAAGGGTGCAATATACTAAAAACATCACATGACAGGAGTACCTTAAAGTGCGTGAGATAGACAGCAGCGAGATCGCTGCGGCAGTGGAAAGATGTTTCCTAAAAGCATGCATAACGCCGGGCACAGACGTGCTGGACGCGCTTAAAGAAGCGTACGGCAAAGAGTCTGACGCAACGGCCAGAGCCATTCTTAAACAGATACTCGACAATGACGGTATCGCACAGGATAACTGTATGCCCTGCTGTCAGGATACGGGCATGTCCGTTGTGTTCCTCGATATAGGGCGGGACGTCCATATTACGGGCAGCATAGACGATGCGGTAAACGAAGGCGTACGGCAGGCGTACGGAAAAGGATACTTCAGAAAGTCGGTCCTCGGAGCTCTTTCAAGAAAGAACACGGGAGATAATACCCCCGCTGTCATCCATGAGCGGATCGTTGACGGAGACTCCGTACGTGTCATATGCGCACCCAAGGGATTCGGCTCTGAGAACATGAGCGCGCTTAAGATGCTCAAGCCCGCTGACGGGATTTCCGGCATAAAGGATTTTGTCTTGGATACAGTAAAGGCAGCCGGCGGCAGCCCCTGTCCCCCGACAGTCATAGGCATCGGCATCGGCGGCACTTTCGAATATGCGGCCTTAATGGCCAAAAGAGCCCTGATGCGGCCGCTTGATGAGGAGAATCCCGATCCGGACCTCGCAGATCTTGAAGAAGAGCTTAAACAAAAGATAAATGCACTCGGAATAGGTCCCATGGGAATGGGCGGAGACACATACTGTCTCAAAGTAAGCATTCAGGAATTCCCCACTCATCTGGCAGGACTTCCTGTAGCGGTCAATATAAACTGCCACGCCTGCAGACATGCGGAGGAAACGATATGAAAAAACTGACTCTGCCCTGCGCAAAAGAAGAGCTTAAAGACTTAAAAGCAGGCGAAGAAGTCCTCATATCAGGGACTATCTATACAGCAAGGGACGCTGCGCATGGCAGAATGAAAAAGATGCTGGATAAAGGCGAAAAGCTCCCTCTGGATCTTAAATCGAGTGTGATCTACTACGCAGGCGCATGCCCCGCAAAGCCGGGAGCCGTCATAGGATCGTGCGGCCCCACAACCTCGAGAAGAATGGACGGCTATGCGCCGGAGCTTTTCGATCTGGGGCTCATCGCGACCATAGGCAAGGGCCCTGTATCGGATGAAGTCCTCGAAGCGTTAAAGAGAAACGGCGCTGTATACTTCTGCGCCACAGGCGGTGCGGGAGCGCTGATCGCTAAGTGCGTTGAAGAGTGCGAGGTCATAGCCTTTGATGATCTCGGGCCCGAGGCCATCAAGAAACTCAAGGTAAAAGACATGCCGGTCATAGTCGGGGCCGACAGTAATGGAAATACGATAGTAAAATAAAAACGAGCGGCGATGAACTGACCCCAAAATGTTAGACACATTTTGGCAGTTGATCAAGCAGCCACACAGGACTGAATTCTGTACTGTACAGGACTCAGTCCTTTTAGTTTACACTTGATCCTGTCATTGTTGTAATAGTATATATACTTTTCAAGTTCTTCCCTGAACTCTTCATAGTTGCTGAACTCTCTTAGATACAGGAGTTCAGATTTGAGCAACCCGAAGAAGTTTTC
>CAYRWM010000028.1:0-22567 GCA_964428055.1 uncultured Christensenellaceae bacterium
CCTAAGCAAACAGTTTTATTATTTCAACTGTCTACCTAGGGGGTAGCATGTCAATGTCAGCGCTCTTTTTGGTTACTCGATTTCGAGCTCTTTTATGACCATCTCGTTGCCCTGTATCAGCCAGGTCTTACCGCTTCCGCATTGCGGGCATGTTTTGCCGTGCTTCACGGTCGGGTAATCCGTCCCGCACTCATCGCAATGTGTCAGCGCGTGAACGATCTGAATATCAAGTTCACACTCGCGGAGTATGTCCTCCTTTTTAACTGCCCATTTCCAGACATCCTCAAAGAGATGAGGAATGACGGTCGAAACCTCTCCGATCTCAACCGTCACCCTTCTTATTTTTTTTACGTTGTTTTCCGCGGCGATATTGTTGATCTGCTCAATGCAGTGAAATACAACGCCAAGCTCGTGCATCAGTGTTTACCTTTGTCCTTGCCGATAGATTCCCGGAAAGCTTCGTATTTCTTTTCGTATTCCTTGACTTCCTTCGGGACTCTCTTTATCACAAGTTTTGCCGCTGTCTTTGCAAAATACGGAAGGATGTGCTTGAACTTGTCTTCGGCAACAACCATCTTTGAAGCATCGGGATGGCTTCTTACAAGATGTATCGCGTCGAACTCGCACTTTGTGGTGCATACGCCGCAGCCGATACATCTGTTCGGATCCACAACCGAGGCGCCGCAGCTGAGGCAGCGGGAGGTTTCAATCCTGACCTGTTCCTCGGTGAGAGTCTTATGCGCATCTTCAAACGACATCTTATAGTCGGTTGACTCGTCCATGCCCGCTTCCTGACGCTGTGCGTTGTCATAGCTGTCAACGACAATGTTGTCCTTGTCGAGTTCTATGAAGTCGCGGCGGTTTACGCCGTTCTGAAGTGAGAACTTCATGCTTTTCTCGAGCGCCTCGGCTCTCTTTGCGGGATCAGCGATCTTGTCTGCCGATGCTTTTAAGTATACGTTATGCTTCCACTGAACATATCTGTGGAGAGACTCCGCGGCGCACTTGCCTGCTTCAATGGCAGTGATGACAAACTGCGGTCCCGTGAAAACATCGCCGCCGACAAATATGTCGGGCTCGGCAGTCTGGTAGGTGAGCGGATCAGCGACAGGATAATTGCCGTGATGATACTCTACCGCGGTGTCCTTAAGAAGGTCTCCCCAGACGATCGACTGGCCGATGGCGAACACAACGTTATCGGCATCAAGGCTCATCGTCTCGCTTTCGTCATATTTCGGTGAGAAAAGACCTGTTTCCGGATCGATCGTCTGCGTGCACTTTTTGAAGATGACACTCTTAACGTGACCGCTTTCGTCCTTGATTATTTCTTTCGGACCCCAGCTGTTGCAGATCTCGATATCTTCGGCAAGCGTCTCTTCGATTTCCTCTTTTGAAGCAGGCATCGTATCTCTGCTCTCGAGGCAGACCATGGAAACCTTTGAAGCTCCGAAACGGTGCGCTGTTCTTGCGCAGTCAACGGCAACATTGCCGCCGCCGACCACGATGACGTTGCCGGACATCTTTCTCGACTTGTCTTCTGTTGCATCATGGAGGAATCTGACAGCTATATCAAGACCATCGGCATCTTCGCCGGGCACACCGGGAAGCCGGCCGCCCTGACAGCCGATCGCAATGTAAAACGCGTCATATCCTTCTTCGCGGAGCTGCTGGATAGTAACATCCTTGCCGACTTCAACGCCGCACCTTATTTCAACGCCGATCTCACGAAGAACATCTATTTCTGCCGCTATGACATCCTTCTGAAGCTTGTACGAAGGAATGCCGTACTGCATCATGCCGCCCGGGACCGCGTCTTTTTCAAATACGACCGGTTTGTACCCGTTTACTGCAAGGTAATAGGCGGCGGAAAGGCCGGCAGGGCCTGCGCCTATGATAGCGATTTTCTGACTCCAGTATTCATATCTGTTTGAAGCGATGACAACCGGAGGAATATATCTGGTTTCTGAGTTAAGATCCTGTTCTGCGATGAACTTCTTGACTGCGTCGATTGAAACAGCCCCGTCGATCGTGCCTCTGGTGCAGGCATCTTCGCACTTGTGGTTGCAGACCCGGCCGCAGATCGCCGGGAACGGGTTGTCTTTCTTTATCAATGCAAGAGCGTCCCTGTATCTTCCCTGAGCAGCCATTCTGAGATAACCCTGAACAGCTATATGAGCAGGGCAGGCCGTCTTGCACGGAGCTGTACCTGTGTCATAGCAGTTGATCCTGTTGTCGTTTCTGTAATTCGGGCTCCACTTTTCTTCCTTCCAATGAAGATATTCCCTGATCGATGAATGCTCGGGAAGAGTGCGGCGGGGATAAACGACCTCACCCTGCTCCGTGCAGAGTTTCTGGCCGAGCCTTACCGCGCCTGCGGGGCAGTATTCAACGCACTTGCCGCAGGCAACACAGTCATCCTTTGTGACTTCAGCTCTGTAAGCCGATGCCGACATGTTCGGTGTATTGAAAAGCTGTGAAGTACGGAGAGCATTACATATCTGCACATTACAGTTGCAGATACCGAATATCTTATTTTCGCCGTCAATATTCGTGATCTGATGTACGAAGCCCTTTTCCTCAGCTT
The DNA here is from genome assembly GCA_964428055.1 of uncultured Christensenellaceae bacterium. Classification (GTDB taxonomy): domain Bacteria; phylum Bacillota; class Clostridia; order Christensenellales; family Christensenellaceae; genus CAYRWM01. The sequence continues at coordinate 2,585 of CAYRWM010000028.1, forward strand.
TTCTGAAGATGTCCATGGCTTCCTCATAGGTGATGTCATGGCCGATGCCTGTTTCGCGGCAGTAGTCCGCAAAGTCGCCGACTCCGACGCACCATGCAAGATCATCATCCGGGCAGACTTCACCTAACGCAGCACGTGAAGCACGGCAGGAGCAGCGGCCCACGCCGATTTTTCCTTCGTACTTCTTGAGCCAATAGGATATTTTTTCCAGGTCGATGGCTTCGTTGTTCATTTCGATCGCTTTTTCGACAGGAATGACGTGCATGCCGACGCCTGAACCCCCCGGAGGGATCATATGAGTGATACCGGCAAGAGGAACATAGGTCATACGCTCAAAGAACGCGCCTAAGGTGGGATGATCACAGAGCCTCTTATTTGACTTGTCCGGGAGTTCATCCATATTGAGAAGCTCAGCGGAACCCGGAACAAACATGGGAAGGATGTATCTTCTTTCCGACTGGGGAGCAGTCCTGCCGTTGTGATCATAATGATAGCCGTAGTCATATTCAAGCAGGCCGATATAACTCATTTCGTCCAGAAGTTTCTGAAGCGCTTCATCGTCGTGAGTTCCCCTGTCAAGCTTTTTGAGATCTGCGAAAGTGTAATGATGCCTCACTTTCATTTTAAGGGCAAGATCGGCCATCTCATCGGTAACGATTTCAGCGAGCCCGTAGTACTCGGCATCGTCAACCTTAAGTCCCTTGAGCTTATGGTCAAGAACATCTGTGATCTTGATGCCGAGTTTCACGATCTTTTTGTTCGGTACCTTATCGTGTGAACGGGGCGGATCCACCAAATAATTATGTTCGTATTTTTCAGCCATAGCAGTTTCTTTCCTTTACTGATTTGTTTTTGCTTTTTCTATTGATTCGGTAAGCCATGCGGTCCACCTGTCAATCCCTTCGCCGGTCTTTGCGGAGATTGGGATGACGATGGCGTCCGGGTTGCACTTTTTCACGTATTCCATGCACTTGTCCATGTCGAAGTCAAAGTACGGCATAACGTCGATTTTGTTTATAAGGACAACATCACATACCGAAAACATGAGCGGGTATTTCAGCGGCTTGTCATGTCCTTCCGGAACGGACAGGATCATCGCGTTCTTTGTCGCGCCTGTGTCAAACTCCGCCGGGCAGACAAGGTTGCCGACATTTTCAAGTATGGCGAGCTCAACATCGTTATCGACAAGGGCATCAAGTCCCTGTCTTGTCATCTCAGCGTCAAGATGGCACATTCCGCCCGTGTGGATCTGAATGGCCTTTGCGCCGGTTCCGGCAATTGCCTTTGCGTCGACGTCGCTGTCGATGTCGGCCTCCATAACGCCGATCCTGTATTTCTCTTTGAGCGCGGCGATGGTACGCTTAAGCGTCTCGGTCTTTCCGCTGCCGGGGGACGACATAAGGTTAAGGAGAAAGATCCCCTTCTCCTTTAATTCCTTCCTGAGCAGCTCCGCTCTCTCATCGTTTGAGGCAAAAACACTTCTTTTTACCTCAATTATTTTTACTCTGTCCATATATATTTTCCGATTGATAGCGGCCGTGCGTTTTATACAGCCTGATAGCCTTTTTTGAATGCAGTCAGGTTCATATCTACGAACGCGGGCTTGCATACCTGTCCGATCGCCTTTTCCCATTCCTCTTCGGGTATCTCGGGCAGGCTCTTTGCTAGCACTCCCAGCATGACCGTGTTGACTGATTTTGCGCTGCCCGCCTCAAGAGCCAGGGACAGAGCGTCGACGAATACGGCGCTTCCCGCCTGGGCTGTTATGGCTTCCTTAAGGTCATCCGGATATTCCGCCGCTCCGGTTATAACGGGGAGAGGGAGTATCTTCTGCTCGTTGACGTATGCCTTTCCGTCTTTCTTCAGATAATCCAGCCATCTCATGGCTTCCATGAGCTCGAACGAGAGTATGATGTCGGCGCCGCCCTTGTCTATTATGGGGGAGGCTATCTTTTTACCGAATCTCACGTGAGTGACAACGCTTCCGCCTCTCTGCGCCATGCCGTGGACCTCAGAGAGTTTTACGTCAAAACCCATGTTCAGGGCCAGCTGTCCGAAGACCTTGCTCGCGAACAGGGTTCCCTGTCCTCCTACGCCTGTAATGAGTACGCTTGTATTCTTCATCACTTGTCACCTCCCGCTTCGATCGCATCAAAGGCACAGACATCAGCGCACAGTCCGCAGCCGGTGCACAGTGTCGCATCGATCGCTATGCCCTTTTCGGTCTTGCATATTGCAGGACATCCGAGCTTCATGCACATCCCGCAGTTTTTGCACTTGTCAGTATTCTCTTTGAATGCGGGGTGGATATTCTTCTTGTCAAGGAGTATGCAGGGCCGTCTCGTGACTATGAGCGAAGGCTCCCTTCTGGATGTTTCTTCCTTGAGCACTGCTTTAAGCCCTTTAAGATCGAACGGATCTATGACCCTTATATTCTTGACTCCGAGAGCATCGGCCAGTTTCACTATATCGACCGCGGGTGCCATCTCGCCCATAGCGTTTTTTCCAGTGCCGGGGTGATCCTGATGTCCCGTCATCCCGGTTGTGGAGTTGTCCAGTATTATGACAGTGGACGTTCCTGCGTTGTATACGGTATTTAAGAGTCCCGTTATGCCCGAATGCAGGAATGTGGAGTCTCCGATGACCGCGACGGATTTAGCTGCGAATTCGCCGCCTCGTGCCATCTCGGCGCCGTGGGCCATTCCTATGGACGCACCCATGCAGACCGTCGTGTCGATGGAACTTAACGGAGGTACAGCTCCGAGCGTATAGCATCCTATGTCACCGAATGCCTTGAGCTTCAGGCTCTTAAGCGTATAGAATACCGCTCTGTGCGGGCATCCGGGGCAGAGTGCCGGCGGTCTCGCCGGGACCGTGGCTGCTTTCGCGCCTTCGGTCTTTATGCCGAGTATGCTTTCCTTTACCATGTTTGCGGAGTACTCGCCCTGAACAGTGAACAGTTCCTTGCCGGTGCACTTTATGCCGGCCGCCTTGCACTGGTTCTCTATGAACGGTTCGAGCTCTTCCACTATATACAGTTTGTCTACCTTCTCGGCGAATGACTTGATAAGATCGGTATTTATGGGATAGACCATGCCGAGCTTCAGGACTGAAGCGTCCGGGCATGCTTCCTTTACATACTGATAGCACACGCCGGAAGTCACTATGCCGATAGCGGTATCGTTCATCTCTATACGGTTTAAGTCACAGTCAAAAGCGAATTCCTTTATGTCCTTCATCCTCTGTTCAACGAAGACATGTCTCAGTCTCGCGTAGTTCGGCATCATGACGTATTTTGCGGGATCGCTCTCGTAGTCCTTTACCTGATAGTCAATCCTCTCGCCCGTTTCGACTATGCCTCTCGAGTGGGATATCCTGGTAGTCGATCTCATAAAGAAGGGCGTGTCGAACTTTTCAGAGAGCTCATACGCTCTTATCATAAAATCCTTTGCTTCCTGACTGTCAGAGGGCTCGAGCATAGGTATGTGAGAACTCCTGGCATAGAATCTTGAATCCTGCTCATTCTGTGACGACGGCATTGAGGGGTCGTCCGCGACAAGTATCACCAGTCCGCCGTTGACACCTGTATATGACGCCGTAAAGACCGGGTCCGCCGCGACGTTCAGTCCAACATGCTTCATGCAGGAAAGAGCTCTTGCTCCGCCTACCGAAGCTCCGACTGCGACTTCGACCGCAACCTTCTCGTTGGGCGCCCATTCCGAATGGATCTCCTTCATCTTCGCAGTACATTCGGTGATCTCCGTGGACGGGGTGCCGGGGTAGGAGGCCACAACGGTCACGCCTGCTTCATATGCTCCTCTGGCGAACGCTTCGTTGCCGAGCATTATAGTCTTCATATAACAATGATCTCCTTGTTTTCATCATCTTTATGCGTCAAAACGCAATCAGAGATGTTAGTATGTGCAATTAAAAAAACAACACTAAAATTATAATATAAAAACGGGCAAATATAAAGCGAAAAAAAGGCCTGAGGGACGGGGCAAAAAGTTCGTGATTTTTTTGACAGTAACTCTTTGAATATTGTATAATAACTTCAAATGCGCAATGTGTTTCAATGCTGTGCGGACATGGTTTGAAACAGGCGATAAAGACAGGTTTTTAAGCGGTGCGGAACCGCATAAAATTTTAGGGACTGAATGCCCCGGATGACGGAAAGGAGGAATAATAGAGTTATGCAGATAGACAACTCTACCGTTATTTTTCTGGGACTGGGCATAGTTTTCATGGGCCTCGTATGTCTGATAATAATCATCACGGTACTGGGAGCCATAATGAAGCGTGCCGACAAAAAGAAGGTAGCCGCCGAACCGGTAGCAGCAGCCGCTGCAGCAGCGCCGGCACAGACGGTCATACCCAACAAATCCGAATTCGTGGCGGCGGTGAGCGTTGCTGTTGCCGAAGATTGCGGCACGGATGTATCCAGGATAAGGATACACAAGATCGAAAAGGTCGGATAACAAAAGCGATTATTTAAGTTTTCGAAAGGACTAATAAAAAATGAAAAAGTACAGAGTCAATGTGAATGGTAATGTTTACGATATAACGCTCGAGGTTCTCGAAGGCGAAGCTGCGGCAGCAGCTCCCGCACCGGCACCCGCTCCTGCGGCAGCAGCTCCTGCACCCGCACCTGCAGCTCCCGCAGCAGCAGCCCCCGCAGGCGGTGAGACAGTAACCAGCCCGATGCCCGGCACGATCCTTTCCGTCAACGTCAAGCAGGGCGATGCGGTCAAGTCCGGTCAGGTCCTGATGATCCTCGAAGCCATGAAGATGGAGAACGAGATAATGGCTCCCTGCGAAGGCACAGTCGCATCACTCGCCGTATCTCAGGGCGCATCAGTCGATACAGGCGCTGTCCTCTGCACGATAGCATAACCGGGAGGCACACAGATGGAAGTATTCTTAGATTTTCTGAGCCAGTCGGGATTCGCCTCCTTCGGTGCAAATCCTCTGCAGCTCGTTATGATCGGAATATCATGCGTGCTGCTCTATCTGGCGATAGTTAAGAAGTTTGAGCCTATGCTCCTGCTGCCGATAGCTTTCGGTATGCTTTTGACGAATCTCCCCGGAGCAAACATGTTCCATGAAGAGATATTCGCGGAAGGACACGTTCACTGGGAACTCTTCGCAAATGCGGATCCGAGTATCACGCCCGGACTCATAGATTATCTGTATCTCGGAGTCAAGTGCGGTATCTATCCGTGTCTGATATTCTTAGGCATAGGTGCGATGACGGACTTCGGTCCGCTGATCGCAAACCCGAAGAGCCTTCTTCTGGGCGCGGCTGCTCAGCTCGGCATATTCGTAACGTTCATACTTGCTGTAACACTTGGATTTACTCAGCCTGAAGCCGGTTCCATAGGAATCATCGGCGGCGCTGACGGTCCGACGGCCATATACGTTACAAGCCGTCTGGCCCCGCATCTCTTAGGTCCGATAGCCGTCGCGGCATATTCATACATGGCGCTCGTTCCGGTCATTCAGCCTCCGATAATGAAGGCCCTGACCTCCAAGAAGGAACGCGTCATAGTCATGAAGGAGCTGCGTCCCGTATCCAAGAGAGAGAAGATACTCTTCCCGATCATAGTCACTATATTCGTTTCGCTGTTCGTTCCGTCAGCGGCTCCGCTCGTAGGATGCCTGTTCCTCGGCAACCTCTTTAAGGAGAGCGGCGTTGTTGACAGACTGTCCAAGACAGCGCAGAACGAGCTCATAAACATCGTCACCATATTCCTGGGTGTCTCGGTCGGTGCAACGGCTACAGCCGCCACGTTCCTTTCACCCGATACGATCAAGATCATGGTGATGGGCGTTGCCGCATTTGCGCTCGGCACAGCCGGCGGTGTGCTGCTCGCAAAGTTCATGAACCTGTTCCTGAAGAACAAGATCAACCCGCTCATCGGTTCGGCCGGTGTTTCTGCAGTCCCGATGGCAGCGCGTGTCTCACAGTCTGTAGGTCAGAAGGAGAACCCGAAGAACTTCCTTCTCATGCACGCTATGGGCCCGAACGTCGCAGGCGTTATAGGTTCAGCTATAGCAGCCGGCGTCATGATAGCGCTGTTCGGTTGATGGAGGTATTAAGATGGCAAAGAATCCTTTACATATAACTGATACTATCTTAAGAGACGCTCACCAGTCGCAGGCCGCGACCCGTATGCGCACCGAGGATATGCTCCCCGCGTGCGAGATGCTGGACAAAGTCGGATACTGGTCGGTAGAGTGCTGGGGCGGAGCCACGTTCGATGCCTGCATGAGATTCTTAAACGAGGATCCGTGGGAGAGGCTGAGAGCCATAAAGAAGGCTATGCCCAACACGAAGCTCCAGATGCTGTTCCGCGGTCAGAATATACTCGGATATAAGCACTATGCAGACGACGTTGTCGAGGCTTTCGTTAAAAAGTCGATCGAAAACGGCATTGACGTCATCCGTATATTCGACGCGCTCAACGACACCAGAAATCTGGAAGCGGCTATAAGGTACACGAAGGAATACGGCGGCATATGCGAACCCGCAATGAGCTACACGCTCTCTCCCGTGCACAGCGAGGACTATTTCGTAGGTCTCGCCGAGAAACTGGAGAAGATGGGCGCGGACGTCATATGCATCAAGGACATGGCAAACCTGCTCCTGCCCTACAGTGCGTATTCTCTCATAAAGAAACTGAAGGAGAACATATCGGTTCCGATACACCTCCATACTCATAACACTTCCGGTACCGGCGACATGACTTACCTCATGGCGTGCGAAGCGGGCGTGGACATAGTCGATACGGCTCTGTCGCCCCTTGCCAACGGTACGTCCCAGCCTGCTACTGAATCACTGGTAGCGACACTTAAGGGCACCGACAGGGATACAGGCCTCGATCTCGAGATACTGAGCAAGCTTGCCGAATACTTTAGGGGCGTAGCCAATAAGCTCAAGGCATCCGGAGATCTGGATCCCAAGGTTCTGAACGTCGATACAAACACTCTGCTCTATCAGGTTCCGGGCGGCATGCTCTCGAACCTCATTTCGCAGCTTAAGCAGGCCAACGCTGAGGATAAGTTCTACGAAGTTCTGAACGAAGTTCCGAAAGTCAGAGAAGACTTTGGTTACCCGCCGCTCGTAACGCCCACAAGCCAGATAGTCGGTTCGCAGGCCGTTCTAAACGTCCTGTCAGGTGAGCGCTACAAGATATTCACAAAAGAGTCAAAGGGACTCCTGAGGGGTGAATACGGCGCCGTTCCCGGTAAGGTCAATGAGGAAGTCAGGAAAAAAGCGATAGGCGACGACGAAGTCATAACCTGCCGTCCCGCCGATCTTCTGGATCCCGAACTCGAGAAGTACAGGGAAGAGACCAAGGATATCGCCAAGTGCGATGAGGACGTTCTGTCCATAGCTCTTTTCCCGCAGGTAGCTCCCGGCTTCATTCAGAAGAGGGATAATCCCGAACCCGAGGTAAGGGAACTCATAGTCGACGATCTTTCATAGTCTTAAAACTATAACAAAAGAGGTCCTGTTAATCCAGGACCTCTTTTTTATTGCCTGTTTATTATCTTCCGCAGTCATGGCCGCAGCCGTGTTCGCCGCAGCTCCCTTGATCATGTCCTTCATGATGCGAGCACATAACAAACGGGTCATAGTTCAGACCGCCTTCCAAGAGAGCCCTGACTGCCTCGTCGGCCGGACCCTCCGCTCCGCCGAAGAGCCTGATGCCGGCTTCGAACAGCGCAGCCTGAGCTCCTCCGCCTATGCCGCCGCAGATAAGGATGTCAACGTCTTCGCTTTTAAGCAAATCCGCCAGAGCTCCGTGGCCGCTGCCGTTTGTATCAACGATCTTTTCGTTTACTATGCTGCCGTTCTCGATTTCGTATATCTTGAACTGTTCAGTGTGTCCGAAGTGCTGGAATATCTGTCCGTTCTCATATGTTACCGCTATTCTTTTCATGTCTTTTCCTTTCTTTAAATAAAATATGCCTTTCGTTTATAAGAGCTTTATCAGGGCCGCTCCCGCTATCATGAGCGCGACGCCCGCTATCTTCCTGGCCGTTATCTTTTTGACCGGCGTGCCGAACAGGCCGAAGTGATCTATTATCAGTCCGCCGGCGACCGTGCCGGTCAGGACTATAACGACTGTGAGACCGGTACCCAGGGTCTGGTACAAGTTGACGTTGGCGAAGACATAAAGTCCTCCGAGTATGCCGCCTGTCCACATCCACCACGGTCCGCCCCGCTTGCCCTCGCTCTCTGAATGCAAAACCTTTTTTCTTACAGCTATGATCACACATATGACAACAAGGAGTATGACTCCCACGCTGAATGAGACGACAGTGGATTTAAGGGGGGATTCTATGAGCCTTCCCAGATAACCGTTGACGGCTGTCTGCACCGCGCTCAGCATTCCCGCGCCGACACCCAGGATCTGCAACAGAAGCAGGAATTTGCTCCGGCCCGCAGGGCTTTTCTCATTTCCCGCCCTAGCCAGGGAAACGACCATAACGCCGGCAAAGACCATGACGGCGCCGGCTACTCTCCATACGGTCAGTGGCGTTACTGCACACCTGAAGAGCCCCAGGGAATCTATGATGATGCTCATGGTTATCTGCCCGAGGACCGGGAGGATAGCAGTCCTGATCCCTCCAATCTTCGGGAACAGTATTATATTGCATGTGAGGAATATGACGCCGCATATGCCGCCTGCATAAATCCAGGGCGGTTCGCCCGCCATTGTGTCAAAAGGTATCGCGACATCCTGACCGGTCAGCGGCAGCAGGAGTATGAGAAAAGCAAGTCCCACGCAGAAGGATATGAGGGAAGCATAGAACGGATTGCCCGTTCTTCCCTTAAGTCTGGTATTTACGCTCGTCTGGAAAGGCAGGCCTATGCCTGCCAGTATACCGATGAGAAATGCCATTTAACTGTCCCTTCAAAAAAGGCAGAAGCCGGTATCATATGACCGCTTCTGCCGCGAGTGTGGTTTATTATTAAATGTTCTGCCACTGGTCTAAAGGCCAGATGACACAGACAGCTTTACCTACCAGATCTTCCTTCGGTATAGGTCCTACGTATCTGCTGTCCTGGGAGTTGGCCCTGTTGTCGCCCATTACGAACAGGCTGTTCTCGGGGACTGTCACGGGATCCATATCCGGATAACTGTCGTCCGATGTGTAATCCTCTTCGAGTGCGTTCCCGTCAACGTACACCGTGCTGTCCTTGATCCAGACGGATTCGCCGGGGAGAGCTATGACTCTCTTCACGTAGTTGTTGCTGGAATTGGGATAGTGGACTATAACAACGCTCCCTCTTCCGGGAAGCTCGAACAGTTTGCTTACCTTTTCGACGAGCATCGTCTGGTGGGAAAAGAGCGAGGGGTTCATGGAATTACCCTCGACCTGTATGGGCTCTGCTATGAACGCTCTTACGCAGAGCGCGGCAACAACGGCTATTATTATGCATAACAGCCAGCCGTTTATGTTGTTCTTGTGTTTCTTTTCCTTTTCATACCGCCGTTCCGATCTGGAATTGAAGCGGCGGTTTCTGTCCTCATATCTCATGTCTTTTGTTTACTTTATCATGTGAATGTTGTCAAACGGCCATATTACCGCCCATGCGTTTCCGATCAGGTTCTCCTGCTTAACACAGCCTATAGTATCCTGTCTTGAGTCTAGCGACTGCGTTCTGTTGTCGCCTACGAGGAAGTAGCATCCCTCAGGGACCTGCTGGAGTTCCATATCGCTGATCTCGCCCGAAGCCGAGTACGGCTCATCGAGAGGCTCGCCGTTCAGGTAAATAGTGTTGTCGTATACTTCGACCCATTCGCCGGGGTACGCTATGACGCGCTTGATATAGTATCCGTCATATCCGTCATACTTCGTGATGACGATCTGACCGCGTTCAGGATACTCGAAGTATCTGGAGACCTTGTCCACGACGACCTTCTCGCCGCCGTTTAAGGTTGGTTCCATGGAGTGTCCCTCGACAGATACTATCTCGAACACGAATATGAGCAGGAACGCTATTACAAGTGCGATGACTATAAGGGCGATTATCCAGGTCTTGGCCGTTCTGGATACTTTCTTCTTGCCGGCCTTCCTGTCCTCTTTTTCCTTCTTCTTATCCGCCTTGAGCTGTTCCTTTTCGGCCTTCAGTCTCTCTTTTTCCGCTTTTCTCGCTTCTCTGGGAGACAGTTCCGGTTCTTCATCCGGGAGATCCAGCGAAGGCTCTTCGGCTGTTTCCGCTTTTAGATCCGTTGCTTTTTCAGTTTTTACGGGCTCGTCGTCATGAGCTGTAAGAGTAATATCGTTAGTATCGTCAATGCCCAGATCCGCATCTTTACCCACTATGGGTACTGCTATCGCGGCAACGTTTCTTCTGTATTCGTTTATATCCTCTTCTATCTTAACGTCGCTCTCGGGCTCTGCCTTAAACTCTTCTTCCTCAGGTATTACGGACTCATCCGTGGGAAATCTGCTTATGCCGGAAGGATATGCAGGTTCCTCCTTATTGGGAGCGGCCGGTTCGGGTGTCGTGAACTCAGGCTCTTCAAATTCCGGTTCATCAGGCAGTTCGGGCTCCGCGGGTTTTTCCGCGGCCGGACTTACGAAAGGCGTTATGACGGGCTCTGCGGGAGCTGCTTTTTCGGGTGCATCCCCGGTCTGAACGGGACCGTGGCTGACTTTTTCATAAAGATCGAACTTAAGCTCCTTTTTTTCTTCGGGAACCTTAATTTCTTCTCTCGGTATCTCTTCCCTTACAGTCTCCTCAACAGCCTTTACCTTGCTCTTCTTTTTGTTTTTGGCATTCTTTCCGTGGTATTTCTCCATGCGGGAAGTGAAAATCTGCCTTTTTTCATCATTATCGCTCATAAGATTATCCTTTATTTAGCTTCAAGATGCCGGTCCTGTACGGTCTTTCCGGCTCTTCTTCCCGGAAGGCCTATACCGACAGATATATTATATCAAAAAATACATAAAACACAAAAAGTTGATTTTACATATTAAAGTAGATATAATTGAAAAATGTACGAGAATCAAAATGGAGGTGAAAAAACCGTGGACGCAGACCCTTTGTTATGGATTTGCTTTGAAGAAAAGAAAACCGGCTGCAACGCAGAGACGCCCGCGGTTGTTCACTCTTTTATCTGAACTGACTGGGAATCCTGCGGGCAGGCAGGAAGAAGGTGAGTTAAATTGATCAAGATCGTAAATACCGGCGCCGGAAGGGTATTTGATTCCGAAGTGATCGGAACCGGCAGCTGGGTACATCTCACAGATCCGACTAATGAAGAACTCGAGAGCATCTCTGAAAAGCTCGATGTCAGGATGGATTTCCTGAGAGCTGCTCTGGACGAAGAGGAAACGGTGCGTATCGAGAACGAGGACGGCCAGAGGCTCATCCTCGTGGACATTCCGGTTGTAGAACCGCAGCACAACGCATTTCTGTATAATACGCTGCCCCTCGGCATCATACTGACGAAGGACAACGTCGTTACCGTCTGTCTGGAAGAGACCAACATCGTCGAAGACTTCTGGAACGGACGCGTCAAGAACTTCGATCTTGACGCCCAGACGAGGTTCATACTTCAGATACTTTACAGGAACGCCAAGAAATACCTGCAGTATCTGAGGCAGATAGACAAGGCATCGACGCAGGTCGAAGACGCGCTGCACCGTTCCATGAAGAACCGTGAGCTCATACAGATGCTCAGACTGGAGAAGTCCCTGGTGTTCTTCTCGACATCACTGAAATCGAACGAGATGGTCCTGGAGAAGATAATGAAGACCAGATTCCTCCAAAGGACGGAAGATGAGACGGATCTGCTCGAAGATGTCATAATCGAAAACAAACAGGCTATTGAGATGTGTACCATCTACAGGGATATCCTTTCGGGGACTATGGATGCTTTCGCGTCCGTTATCTCGAACAACCTGAATATCGTTATGAAGCTGCTCGCTTCCATCACGATAGTCCTGTCCATACCCACGATGATCGCATCGTTCTGGGGCATGAACGTGGCGGATCTTCCGTTCAATACGGGATTCGGGTTCTGGCCCGTTGTGGGTATAGCCGGAGTAGCGACAGGCATTGCTACTGTCATACTCTGGAGGAAAAAAATGTTCTAAGGATTGCTTATGACAGAAAAACTGGTTATTAAAGGCGGCAAACCGCTTAAGGGTGAAGTGAGCGTCACAGGCGCAAAGAACGCGGCTGTTGCGATACTGCCCGCTGCGGTTCTGTCCGAGGGTGTCTGTGTCATCGATAATCTTCCGGACATCGCGGACGTCAACATACTGGTCACGATACTGAAATCAGTCGGGGCGAAGGTCGATTTCGATAAAGAGAGCGGAACGATGACCATCGACTCGACTCATCTCGATACATGGTGCATCACGCACAGGCTCGTAAAGAGAATGAGGGCTTCATATTATTTCCTCGGCGCTTTTCTTGCGAGATTCGGTAAGGCCGAAGTCCTGATGCCGGGCGGATGCTCCATTGGTGACAGACCCATAGATCTTCACATCAAGGGATTTGAAAATCTTGGCGCCAGAGTCGACATAGAGTATGCGCACCTGAAGGCCTCTGCTGAAGAGGGACTGACCGGAAGCGAGATATATCTGGATACCCCTTCAGTCGGAGCTACCATAAACATAATGATAGCAGCGGTAAAGGCCAAGGGTACGACGACCATAGTCAACGCGGCAAAAGAGCCTCACGTTGTTGACGTAGCGAACTTCCTGACATGCATGGGCGCCAAGATAAGAGGCGCCGGCACAGGTACGATCGTCATCCGCGGAGTGGAAAAACTCCACGGATGTTCGTATACAATAATCCCCGACCAGATAGAGACTGGCACGCTCATGATAGCGGCGGCCGCTACGCGCGGCGACGTGACGCTGACAAACGTCATCCCCGCCCATATGGATTCTCTCATCGCGAAGATGAAGGAGATGGGCATAAAGATAATAGAGAGCGCGGATACGATAAGGGTCGTATGCGAAGAGCGTCCGAAGGCCGTGCATATCAAGACGCTTCCGTATCCCGGTTTCCCGACCGACCTTCAGCAGCCGACGACTGTGCTGCTGTCCACGGCCAAGGGAACGAGCGTCATAATAGAGAGTATATTCGAATCCCGTTTCAAGCATATAAGCGAGATAAGGCGCATGGGCGCCATAGTCAATGCAGATGACAGGATAGCTGTGGTTGAAGGCGTGAACAGATTAACGGGAGCCCAGGTAAGGGCGACTGACCTGAGAGCCGGAGCCGCACTGGTCATAGCGGGTCTCATGGCTGACGGCGAAACGGAGATATATAATATCAAATACATAGACAGAGGATACGCTCATATCGAGGACAAATTGAGACATCTGGGCGCCGAGATAGAGAGAGTAGCCGTTGAGGAAGACGACGATTACGATTACTGATCTTAAGGAAAGCGGCTCACATAAGGGCCGCTTTTTTGATACACAGGGAGATTTATTATGGCAGACATAAAGATGCATGAACTCGATATGGTAAACAACAGGGAACTCCCTTTTCTGCAGTATATGGAACGCGGCATAAAGAAAGCGGAAGGACGCGTTGCAACGCCGCAGGTCCAGAGCATGAAAATAGGCGAGAGACTGTACTTAAAGGGGGTCACGGAATACGGGATATTCGAGATAACGTATCTGCATTTCTATCCCAGTTTTTCCGATATGCTTGACGGCGAAGGCCTGAAGACAATGGTCCCGTTCGTGGACACAAAGGAAGAGGCCATAAGGATATACGAATCCTTCGAGGGTCATGAGGAGGTTGAGCAGTACGGATGCTGCGCCATAGGCATAAAACACATTGAGACAAAACTGGATTTTCCGATAGAGGAAGTCATGAAATAAAAAAGAGGACCGAAAAGGTCCTCTTTCAGTTTACCCCTTACTTTATCTTCGGGTCAGGCGTGGAGTTGTAAACAGTTGAATGCGGCTCGACCGACTCCATCAGCCAGACGTTACCGCCGATCACGCTGCCTTCTCCGATATTTGTATCTCCGCCGAGTATGGTAGCGCCTGAATAGATTATAACGTTATCGCCTATATTGGGATGTCGCTTAATGCCCTTGACTGGATTTCCGTTCTCATCCAGCTCAAAGCTTCTCGCACCCAGCGTCACGCCCTGATATATCTTGACGTGTTTTCCTATAACGCACGTTTCGCCTATGACTATTCCCGTGCCGTGGTCTATGAAGAAGTAATCGCCTATCGTCGCACCGGGATGGATGTCTATTCCCGTCCTGCTGTGGGCGTACTCTGTCATTATCCTCGGAATGAGCGGTACTTTAAGCTCAAACAGCTTATGTGCGAGCCTGAATATGCTTATCGCATCAAATGCCGGATAGGAAAGGAGTATCTCCTCTTTCGACATAGCGGCGGGATCTCCTTCATACGCCGCCTGTATATCTGTGTACAGGATCTCCGATATGGACGGCAGGCTGTTCATGAACTCGGAAGTTATGCTCTTTGCTGTCTCTTTGCAGCCGTCGCATTCCTTGCTGTCCTTTACATCCTTCGTGCATCTGTTCACCAGGACTTCAGATACCATGTCGAGCAGCAGTATTGCCGCTTGCTGCAGTTTGTCGCAGACCACGACATCGAGGAATTCCGGGTTGTCCACGCCTTCGTGGAAAACACTTGGGAACATGGCTGTTCTTACAAGGTCGATGAACTTGTCGACCCTGCTCTTCATACCGAAGCCGCTGATGACTTCGCTGCCCAGCGCCTTGTGGTTAAGGGCATTGAGTTTAGACGCAATCTCCGGAGCTTCTTTTTTGAGCCAGTTATCTATCATAGCGATACCTGCTTCCTAAAACAAATCAAAAAACTTGTTTATTAAAATCATATAATGTATTATAAGATAACCAGATTGATTTAACAAGCGAAATGAGAAAGGGGGAAGACAATCATGCCTATAAATGTTAACAGCAAGCTGCCGGCGGTAAAGATACTGGAGCAGGAAGGTGTATTCGTCATGCCCCACGACAGCGCCGCCAAACAGGACATACGTCCCTTAAGGATAGCGATACTGAATCTCATGCCGCTTAAGATGCAGACGGAGACGCAGCTCTTCAGACTGCTCGGATGTACGCCTCTTCAGGTCGAGATAACACTGCTCTTCCCGAAGACGCATACGCCCAAGCATACTCCGCTCGAGTATCTTTCCCAGTTCTACAAGACATTCGACCAGGTGAAGAAGAGCAAGTTCGACGGGCTCATTATAACCGGAGCGCCGGTCGAGCAGATGGAATTCGATCAGGTCACTTACTGGGAGGAACTTACCGAGATAATGGACTGGAGCCGGACGAACGTCTACTCCACCATGTACATCTGCTGGGGAGCGCAGGCGGGTCTTTACTATCACTACGGCATAGAAAAGGTCATGCTGCCCGAAAAACTCTCGGGCATATACGAGCACAAATGCCTGGATTCCAGGACTCCTCTTGTAAGGGGATTCGACGACTATTTCTGTGCGCCGCATTCAAGGTATACCGGCGTGGATATTGACGGCGTAAGATCAAACAGGAAGCTCAAGATACTGTGCGCTTCGCAGGAAGCCGGTCCGTATATCATAACGAACAGGAGCGGCAGGCGAGTGTTCATAACGGGACATCCTGAGTATGAGAAGGATACGCTCCGAAATGAGTATCTGAGGGATATAGGCAGAGGTCTCAATATAAAGCCTCCGAGAAACTATTTCGTCGGGGACGATCCGACCGGCAATATAAGGATGACCTGGCAGGGACATGCGAACCTGCTGTTCAGGAATTGGCTCAACTATTACGTGTATCAGAAGACACCGTATGATGTTGACACCATGAAGCCCTTAAGATAGGGCCATAAAAACAAAAAAAGCGGAGACCTTTCACGGTCTCCGTTTTTTTTATTTCATAAGTCCGAGCATCGCTTTCTTTATCTCTTTTTCCTGAGGGCAGAAATGATCCTCCAGGGGTTTTGTCATAGGCACCGGACAGTCGGGCGCTCCGAGCCGCTTTATGGGCTTCTTCAGTTTATCGAACACCCTTTCATATATCTGGGACGCTATCTCTGCGCCCATTCCGCAGTACAGGCCTGCTTCATGTGCTATAAGTACGCGTCCTGTCCTTGCGGCGGATTCCGCGCAGGTCTCTATGTCGAACGGTTTAATCGTTCTGAGGTCTATGACTTCCACGTAAAGGCCGTACTGTATCAGTTCGTTTGCGGCCGTCATGGCCTTGTCCACTGTCCTTCCGTATGTTATGACAGTCAGATCCTTGCCTGTCTTTTTGATGTCGGCTTTTCCTATGGGCAGGACATAATCCTTGTCGGGAATCAGGCCCTCGGTCTTGTATAGGGTTTTCGGCTCGAGAAATATGACCGGATCATCGCATCTTATAGCTGCTTTGAGCAGTCCCTTCGCGTCATTGGGCGTAGAGGGCATGATTATCCTTATGCCCGGCATATGAGCGAACAGCGCTTCAAGACTCTGGGAATGCTGCGCCGCTGCACCTGTCCCGCAGCCGCAGGGAGCCCTGAATGTAACGGGCAGGCTCTTTTTGCCGGCTGTCATGAAACGCATCTTGGACGTCTCATTGGCTACCAGATCAAAACAGACCGTCGCGAAGTCCGAGAACATGAGCTCGACCACGGGACGCATGCCCGCAAGTGCCGCTCCGAGTCCCGCGCCGGTATATGCCTGTTCGGTTATGGGCGTGTCGATCACGCGCTCCTTTCCGAATTCGGCCAGCATACCTTCGGTAACGCCGAAACATCCGCCGTATACTCCGATATCCTCACCCATTATGAAGACATCGCTGTCTCTTCTCATCTCTTCGCACATGGCTTCCCTTATAGCCTGGGCAAAAGTAACGTTTCTCATAACTTAAAACCGCTCCGAATATACCATGTCGTCCAGAACGCTGAACTCAGGATACTTTGACCTGTCGGCAAAGGCTACCGCATCGTCAATGATAGCCCTGGCCTTTGATTCCAGTTCCTCTATATCGTATCTGCTGTAACTGGCGTTCAGCAGCTTTTTCTCAAATCTCGCGATGGGGCAGGCATTTTTCCACTCCGCTATCTCGGACTGTTTCCTGTATACATTTTTATCCGATTTGGAATGTCCGCATGTGCGGTATGTGTTGAGCACCAGCAGATAGGGCTTCCCCTGACCGGTTATATAGCTCCTTGCCTGCGAAGCCGCATTGTAAACAGCAGCAACATCATTGCCGTCCACTGTAGCGGAAGCCATCTCGAACAGAGCCGCTCTTGCTGCTATATCCGTGGACTTTGTTGCTTTGCTCAGGTGTGTGGACATTCCGTACGTGTTGTTGACGCAGCAGAACAGAACGGGGAGTTCCCAGACGGAAGCCAGATTAAGAGCTTCGTAGGTCGCTCCTTCATTTGAGGTTCCGTCGCCGAAGAAGACGGCCGCTATCCTGTCCTTCTCGTTCTTCATCTTGATCTTCATGGCCGTGCCGCAGCAGGTGACTGCACTGGCGCCGAGCACGCCGTCCATTGAATAATAGTACTTATCTGCGTCCGCAATATGCATGCTGCCGCCCGTGCCTTTGCACACGCCGGTTACCTTGCCGAAGAGCTCGGCCATAAGAGCCTCTATATCAAGGCCTTTGGCTATAGCCTGCACGTGTCCCCTGTGGGATCCGAACACGTAGTCGTCATGATTCAGTGCCTTTATGGTGCCTACGGCGGCCGCTTCCTCGCCAATCGCGAGATGCGCCGTGCCGTGAAGGCGCTTCTCATCAAAAAGCTCCTGGACCTTTTCTTCAAAGAATCTGCCGAGGAGCATCTGCATCAGTATGTCTTTATTTGAATCGGTATCATATAATGATTCCATATCAAACCTCTTGTCTTTTTACTGCCTTGCGGCTTTAACTATGCTACAGTACATTCACTTAAAAGTCAAATCGCGAAGTACTGCCGAAAAAAAAGGGATCCGGAGATCCCCTGCTTCAGTCTCTTCATTCAGCAATATTGCCTATGCCGTCCAGGATTATGCTCGGCATATATGGATAATCACTCAGATCCTCCCTTGACGTTACGCCGGTCAGTACCAGCACTGTCGAGAGGCCTGATTCCATACCCGCGATTATGTCCGTATCCATCCTGTCGCCGATCATTACGGCTTCGGCTGAATGCACGCCCAGTATTTTCAAGGCCGTGCGCATCATGAGAGCGTTCGGCTTGCCGATCGAATACGCCTGCTTGCCCGTTACCATCTCAACGGGAGCTGTAAGAGCTCTGCAAGCCGGCATGAGGCCTCTTTCGGAGGGTCCCGTCATGTCGGGGTTGGTGGATATGAGCCTTGCGCCCGCTCTTACGAGCTCGGTCGCCTTTGTTATCATCTCATAGTTATAACTGCTCGTCTCGCCTATTACCACATAGTCGGGATCGACGTCGTTTATCGTTATGCCTGCCTCATAAAGCGCACCTGCAAGTCCCGCTGCGCCTATTATATACGCGCTGCAGCCGGGCTTCTGCTGGCTTAAAAACTTCGCCGTGGCCTGTCCGCTCGTATAGAAGTGCTCCTCGCTCACGTCAAGGCCCATCCTCGCGAGCTTCTGCTGGAGCTCCTTGGGGGATCTTTCTGAGGAGTTTGTCAGGAACAGGAAATTCTTGTCGTTCCTGTAAAGCCAGTCCACGAACTCAGCGGCTCCCGGAAGGAGCATGTTGCCGTGATATATGACACCGTCCATGTCGCTGATGAAGCCTTTTTTGCTTCTTATCTCGTCAATACTAATGTTCATTTCTTTCCTCATTTCTCATATTCCTGTATAATCTAATGCTTTTTGACGTATTTGTCAAATCGAAAAAAATATAAACAAAAATCTGGTTGACATCTTTTTTTAACGGGTGTATCATTTGCTTAAACCAGTGATCGAGAGTAGTAACTCCGGTCCCGCGTTTCTTACAGAGATCCGCCGGCGGTGAGATGGCGGAAGAGCGTGCGGAGTGAATGGACTCGTGAGGGCAAACTGAAAAGCTTAAAGCCGAGTAGGGGAGACGAGACAGATCCGGCGTTAAGGGATCATCGTATGAAAGTACGAGCGAGTGGGCGCATTTGCGTCAAGCCAGGTGGCACCGCAGGAGTATGCAGACTCTTGTCCCGGCAAAAACAGCAGGGACAGGAGTTTTTTTAATGCCTCTGCAAATCTCGCTAAAAAACAGGAGGAAAAGAAAATGAGTGAGAAAACAATACCTTACAAAATCTATCTGGAAGAGTCCGAGATGCCCAAGGCATGGTACAATGTGCGCGCCGATATGAAGAACAAACCGGCTCCGCTGCTCAATCCCGGAACGGGCGAGCCAATGAAAGCTGAAGAGCTGCAGGGCGTTTTCTGCGAGGAGCTTGTTAAGCAGGAGCTGGACAACGATACACCGTTCATTGAGATACCAGACGAGATAAAGAGCTTTTACAAGATGTACAGGCCGTCTCCCCTGGTCAGGGCATACTGCCTGGAAGAAAAGCTCCAGACGCCCGCCAAGATCTACTATAAGTTCGAGGGCAACAACACAAGCGGCAGCCATAAACTGAACTCCGCGATAGCTCAGGCGTATTACGCAAAGAAGCAGGGCCTTAAGGGCGTTACAACCGAAACGGGCGCAGGTCAGTGGGGCACGGCTCTTTCAATGGCATGTTCGTACTTCGATCTCGACTGCAAGGTATTCATGGTCAAGGTCTCCTATGAGCAGAAGCCTTTCCGCCGTGAGGTCATGAGAACGTACGGCGCTTCGGTCACTCCTTCTCCCTCGGAAACGACGGAGATCGGAAGAAAGATCCTTGAGGCGCATCCCGGAACGGGCGGCAGCCTCGGATGCGCGATATCCGAAGCGGTTGAAGTAGCCGTCAAATCCGAAGGATACAGATACGTCCTCGGCAGCGTTCTGAATCAGGTCCTTCTCCAGCAGTCGGTCATAGGTCTTGAGACGAAGGCCGCGCTCGACAAGTACGGTATAAAG
>CAYRWM010000029.1:0-21945 GCA_964428055.1 uncultured Christensenellaceae bacterium
GGAACCGACCCCGGAACCGGAACCGACCCCGGAACCGGAACCGACCCCGGAACCGAACCCAGAATGACGCCAGAAAGATGTTTTTCAGCATATATAGCTGACAAAGATGAAATGCGGCCCGAATAGTTATTTTTGTTGACAAAACGGGCCGCTGCTTATAAAATAGTGTAATGTAACTGATATTTTGTATTTTTATAATAAAGATTAACAAGTTGCTGAACTTTCAAGGAGGAAGAAGTAAAATGGCGAAAGAAAAATACGAAAGAACCAAACCGCATGTAAACATCGGTACAATCGGACATGTCGACCATGGTAAGACTACTCTGACAGCTGCTATAACAATGATCCTGGCAAAGCAGGGCAAAGCGGCCATCATGAAGTATGATGAGATCGACAAGGCTCCTGAAGAGAGAGAAAGAGGAATCACAATCAACACAGCTCATGTCGAGTACGAGACAGATAAAAGACATTATGCACACGTTGACTGCCCCGGCCATGCTGACTATGTCAAGAACATGATCACCGGTGCTGCTCAGATGGACGGTGCTATACTGGTTGTTTCAGCTGCTGATGGTCCTATGCCTCAGACAAGAGAGCATATCCTTCTTGCAAGACAGGTTGGTGTTCCTTACATCATCGTATACATGAACAAGACAGACCAGGTTGACGATCCCGAACTGCTTGAGCTCGTTGAAATGGAAATCAGAGAACTGCTCAGCGAGTATGAGTTCCCGGGAGACGATATCCCGATCATAAAGGGCAGCGCACTCAGAGCTCTTGAAAAAGCTTCTGCTACTGATGATATAGCTGACGATCCTGACTGCCAGAGCGTTCTGGAGCTCATGGATGCTGTTGACAGCTACATCCCCACTCCTGAGAGAGATTCAGACAAGCCGTTCCTGATGCCTGTTGAAGACGTATTCTCAATCACAGGCCGTGGTACAGTCGCAACCGGCAGGGTTGAAAGAGGTACTATAAAGGTTTCTGACGAAGTTGAGATCGTTGGTCTTACAGACGAGACAAGGAAAGTTGTTGTAACCGGCGTTGAGATGTTCAGGAAGCTCCTGGATCAGGCTATCGCAGGCGACAACATCGGCGTTCTTCTGAGAGGTGTTCAGAGAAACGAGATCGAAAGAGGTCAGGTTCTCGCAGCTCCCGGAACAATTCATCCGCACACACACTTCAACGGTGAAGTTTACGTCCTTACCAAGGATGAAGGCGGAAGACATACTCCTTTCTTCAACGGTTACAGACCTCAGTTCTATTTCAGAACGACGGACGTTACCGGCGTTATCACACTCCCGGCTGGAACAGAGATGGTTATGCCTGGTGATAACATCAAGATGGAGATCCAGCTCATCACTCCTATAGCTATCGAAGTCGGACTTAGATTCGCTATAAGAGAAGGCGGCAGGACAGTTGGTGCCGGCGTTGTTTCCGGAATCATCGACGACTGATAAGATGCTTAGAGAAGAGGACGAGTGATCGTCCTCTTTTTTTGCCTTGAAAACGCCAAAAATAAGTTGACATGCTTTGACGCTGTATGATATTATTTCTAAGTACGACATTAAGGCTTCAAGCCTTTTTTTAAGCTATGGAGGATTTTGGAAAATGCGTGTTAAGATCACTTTAGCATGTGAAGAGTGCAAACAGAGAAATTACGATACTACTAAGAATAAGAAGAATACTCCCGAAAGAATCGAAATGAAGAAGTACTGCAAGTTCTGTCAGAAGCATACAGTACATAAGGAAACGAAATAAGGGTGGTTTATTATGGCTAAGACCAAGCTGCTTGGCGAAGAGAAACAGCGCCAGCTCAAAGAACAGAAAAAGATCGCTAAACAGAAGAATAAGAAGAAGAGAAGAGGCCCGATTAGGTTCTTTAAGGATGTAGGCGGCGAACTCAAGAAGGTTACATGGCCTACAGGTAAAGAGCTTATGAAGACCACTATCTCTGTCATAATCTTCATAGCGATATTCGCTGTTATAGTCTACGGAATCGACACCGGTCTCGGTGCGGTCTTCAGACTGATTGTTACCTGATCCATAAATTAGGAGAATTTGATTTGAGCACAGACAAAAAAACCGATGAAGTTCAGGCACCTGAACTTGATGATAAGGTTTTTATTAAACAGGAAAAAACAGACCGTCCTTACTGGTATGTTGTCTATACCTATTCCGGTTATGAGAACAAGGTCATGGACAACCTCAAGAAGACACTGAAGAACAACAATCTTCAGGACGTTATTCTTGATATAAAGATACCTATGGAGGATACCATAGAGACAAAGAACGGGAAGAAGCGTCACGTTTCCAAGAAGATGTTCCCGGGTTACGTTATGGTTAAGATGTTCCTTACCGACGAATCCTGGTATGTCGTAAGGAACACGCACGGCGTTACCGGTTTTGTAGGTCCTTCGAGCAAGCCGCTGCCTCTTTCGGACGCGGAGGTCAGGACCATGGGAATAGAGGATGTCCGTATCTCTGTCGATGTGGAAGTAGGGGACAACATCATTGTTGTGTCCGGTCCGCTCGAAAGCTTCGTCGGCACGGTCGAAGAGGTCAATACGGAAAAGCAGAAAGTCAGAGTACTCGTTTCTATGTTCGGAAGAGATACATCCGTCGAGCTCGACTTTGTGCAGATCAAAAAGATTTAATCGCTTTGAAGTGGGAGGGGCTACCCGTTTGTACCACATTATATAATAGGAGGTATGTGAAATGGCAAAGAAAGTAGCCGGTTTCATAAAACTACAGATCCCCGCAGGAAAAGCAAATCCTGCACCGCCGGTCGGACCCGCACTCGGTCAGCACGGTGTTAACATCATGGACTTCTGCAAGCAGTTCAATGAAAAGACTGCACAGCAGGCCGGTCTCATAATCCCCGTGGTCATCACGGTTTATGCTGACCGTTCATTCTCTTTTATAACGAAGACACCCCCGGCAGCTGTTCTTATCAAGAAGGCATGCAAGATTGATAAGGCTTCGGGTGAACCCAACAAGACGAAGGTCGCCAGCATTACCAGGGATCAGCTCAAAGAGATCGCTGAGCTCAAGATGCCCGATCTCAATGCAGCGAGCATAGATGCCGCGATAAGCATGATCGCCGGAACAGCCCGTTCAATGGGTATAACCGTTACCGAGTAATCTGATGAGTGGGAGGACAGCCTCAGGCGTCCGTAAAACCACAGGAGGTTAATTATGAAAAGAGGAAAAAACTATAAGGACAGCGTAAAGCTGTATGATAAAGCACAGTTATTCGATCCCCAGGAGGGTGTCGAAATATGTCTTAAGACTGCAAAGGCTAAGTTTGACGAGACTATAGAACTCTCAGTCAAGCTGGGCGTTGACCCTCGTCATGCTGATCAGCAGGTCAGGGGCGCAGTCGTACTGCCTCATGGAACAGGCAAGACCGTCAGAGTTCTTGTAATTACCAAGGGCGACAAAGTCAAGGAAGCTGAAGACGCAGGCGCCGATTATGTCGGAGCTGAAGAGTATATCGAGAAGATCCAGAAAGAGAACTGGTTTGATTTCGATATCTGCGTAGCTACACCCGACTGCATGGGACTCGTAGGACGTATCGGTAAAGTCCTCGGCCCGAAGGGACTCATGCCTAACCCCAAGTCCGGAACAGTCACGATGGATGTTGCAAAGGCTATCAGCGATATCAAAGCTGGTAAAGTCGAGTACCGTCTTGACAAGACCGCTATTATCCACTGCCCGATCGGCAAAAAGAGTTTTGATGCCGAGAAGCTGACAGAGAACCTTAAGGCTCTGATGGATGCAATAGTTAAGGCAAAGCCGGCAGCAGCTAAAGGTACTTACCTGAAGAGCGTTGTCATAGCATCAACGATGGGCCCCGGCGTTAAGCTGAACCCCGCTAAGTTCCTGCTGTAGGCTTGACTTAGTAAAAACAATAAAGTATAATACTATCTGCCAAAGACAGCAGGTGCTTCAAGCGTAAATCCTGCCGAGGTGATAAAAGTAATCCTATGTATTATTTGATCCTCTCTGTCTTTGAGAGGATCTTTTATTTGTAATCTGTGTAAGGAGGTGAAATCAGTGAAAGAAAAGACGCTTCAGATGAAAACAGATATCGTTAATGATATAAAGTCAAAGTTTGAAAAAGCACAGTGTGCTATACTCGTTGATTACCGCGGTCTGACAGTTGAACAGGATACGGATCTCAGAAATAAGTTCCGTGCAGCAGGTGTTGAGTACAAGGTCTTAAAGAACACGATGGTAAAGCGTGCTCTGGATGATCTCGGGATCGAAGGCGTGAGCGAACTGCTCGCAGGACCCACGGCTATCGCATTCGGTTATGAGGATCCCGTTGCTCCCGCAAAAGTCATATCTGATTTTGTAAAGGATGTCGACGTAGTAGAGATCAAAGGCGGTCTGCTCGACAGCAAGCCTATGACAATGGATCAGATCAAGTATCTGTCCGAACTCCCGAGCAAGGAAGTGCTCATCGCGAAGCTTATGGGCAGCCTGAACGCTCCGATAACGAATTTCGTCGGCGTTCTCGCAGCAGTACCGAGAAGTTTCGTATGTGCTCTTAATGAGATCAAAAATAAAAAAGAAGCTTAAACATTAAATATTAAATAAGATTTGGAGGAATATAAAATGGATAAAGCTGCATTAATAGAAGCAATTGAGAACATGAGTGTTTTAGAACTCGCAGAATTAGTTAAAGAACTGGAAGAGAAGTTTGGCGTATCCGCTGCTGCTCCCGTAGCTGTAGCTGCTGCTCCCGGTGCTGCCGGTGATGCTCCCGCCGCTGCTGACAAGACTGAATTTGACGTAATCCTCAAATCAGCAGGCGCTGAAAAGCTTAAGGTCATCAAGGCTGTCAAGGATCTGACAGGTCTTGGTCTTAAGGAAGCCAAAGCTCTCGTTGACGGTGCTCCCGCTCCTGTTAAGGAAGGCGTACCGAAGGATGAAGCTGACAAGATCGAAGCTGCTCTTAAGGAAGTTGGAGCTGAAGTCGAAGTCAAATAGTAAGACTTTTATCGGTTATAAAAAACGGTGTGTGCTCACGCACATGCCGTTTTTTCTTTTTCATTGTATTTTTTATATCTATATCGTATAATCTTCATTGACATCTGGTTAGTTTGGGGGTGACAAAATCGAGTAACAAGATTATAGACTTGATAGGTATCTGCAAGGATTTTGACGGAGTCAGGGTCCTGAGCGATATCAATCTGTATATTCGCAAGAATGAGTTTGTAACTTTACTTGGGCCTTCCGGTTGCGGAAAAACTACACTATTACGTCTGATAGGCGGTTTTGAGACTCCTACAGAAGGTGATATAACATTCAACGGAGTGTCCTTAAAGGACGTTCCTCCATATAAAAGGCGTGTCAATACTGTGTTCCAGAGATACGCTCTCTTCCCACACCTTAATGTATTTGAGAATATAGCTTTCGGACTCAGGGTCAAGAAACTCCCCAAGGAGGAGATTCATGACCGTGTCATTGGTATGCTCAAAACAGTGGGTCTGGAAGGGTATGAGAAAAGGGCCGTATCCACGCTTTCCGGCGGTCAGCAGCAGCGCGTGGCTATAGCCAGGGCTCTTGTGTGCGATCCCGAGGTGCTGCTCTTGGACGAGCCGCTGGGCGCTCTGGATCTCAAGTTCAGACAGGAGATGCAGCTCGAACTGAAACGCATGCAGAAAGCTCTTGGGATAACATTCATATATGTTACTCACGATCAGGAGGAGGCGCTCACCATGTCTGACAAGATCGTCGTCATGAACAAGGGCGTTATTCAGCAGATCGGAACACCTGAGGACATATACAACGAACCCAGGAACTCGTTTGTTGCCGACTTCATAGGTGAGAGCAACATAATCGATGCACTTTTCCTTAAAGATTACTATGTACGGTTTGCCAGCCGTGACTTCGAGTGTCTTGACGCCGGTTTCGGCGACGGCTCAAAGGTCATGGTCGTGGTGAGGCCGGAGGATATACACATAAGAAAGGACTATGATCCTTCGGATATAATCGGCGTGGTGACATCCATCATATTCATGGGCGTGCACTATGAAGTCCGCGTCAAAGGCGACCAGGGCTTTGAATGGCTGATCCACACGATTGACAGATTTGACGTAGGCGACAGAGTGGGTTTCAATCTGGAGCCTGACGACATACACGTTATGAGCGTGAGCGAGTACGACAGACCCGGGGAGGTAGAATGAGATGACAAGGAATCGTCTGCATCTCCCGCATATGATATGGCTGGCGGTATTTATACTCGCTCCAATGGTCCTTGTTTTCATTTATGCTTTCTCTGGACCGGATATGAGTTTTACGCTGGATAATATAGCGAAGGCGTTTTCGGCCTCCAGTCTTCTTATACTGGGAAGATCGCTCTTAACAGCTGTGCTGACCACACTCCTTTGCATCCTCATAGGTTATCCGTGCGCTTATCTCCTTTCAAAGATGAAAGTCAAGAACGTGCTCATAATAGTAGTGCTGTTCATGCTTCCCATGTGGATGAATTTTCTGCTCAGGACATATGCGTGGAAGGTACTTCTTGATTCCAACGGGTTTATAAACCAGTTTCTGGCTGTATTCGGCATAGGGCCGTTCCAGTTCCTTTACAATGACGGAGCGATACTGCTGGGTCTAGTATACGATTATCTTCCCTTTATGATACTTCCGATCTATTCGGTATTCGCCAAGATGGATCTTTCATGCGTGGACGCGGCGGAGGACCTCGGAGCCAATAAAGTGCAGACTTTTCTGAGAGTAACACTTCCGCTTTCAAAATCAGGCATAATATCTGGAAGCATAATGGTATTCATGCCCTCGATGACAACATTCGTTATTTCAGTTCTCCTGGGCGGTTCCAAAACGCTGTATTACGGCGATCTGATAGAGTATCAGTTCCTGCAGTTCTCCGACTGGAACTTCGGGAGCGCACTCGCGATCGTTCTCATGATAATAATGGTACTTTCGCTGTTCCTGCTTAACAGGGGCGATAAAGAAGGGGAAGGGGTGTATCTGCTGTGAAAAAACACCTGTCCCGTATTTACCTGGCGATAATACTTGTTTTTATGTATATGCCCATAGTCACGCTCATCATATTCTCTTTTAATGATTCGAGGAGTATGGCTTCATGGACTGGCTTCACTCTCAAATGGTACGGTGAACTCTTTACCGATGCTGAAGTGGGAGAGGCAGTGTTCGTAACTCTTACGATAGCTTTAATAGCGACTCTGGTCGCGACAGTCATCGGAACGATGGCGGCTATCGGAATCGACAGGATGCAGAAAAAGAGAAAGCATATCGTGCTCAATCTGACTTATATTCCCATGGTCAATGCGGATATAGTGCTGGGTATATCTCTGCTCCTTTTGTTCATATTCCTGAATATCCCGCGCGGATACCTGACTATGCTGCTTGCACATATTACATTCTGTATTCCGTATGTGATACTGTCGGTGCTGCCAAAGCTCACGCAGATGAACCCGCAGACATATGAAGCAGCTCTTGATATGGGGGCGAGCCAGAGTTATGCCATGAGAAAAGTCGTCGTGCCTCAGATCATGCCTGGCATACTGACAGGGGCTATGATTGCCTTTACGATGTCATTCGATGATTTCGTCATCAGTTTCTTTACGGCGCAGGGTGCGACAGAGAATCTTTCAACACATATCTACGCTATGGCGAGAGTGGGTATTAATCCCTCGATCAACGCTTTATCTGCGATCATGTTCGTTGTAGTCATATGTCTTCTGCTGCTTATCAACTTCAGAGTAAACAGGTCCATGTCGAAAACAGTGAAGGGGGCTGTGCGATGATAAGGCTAAAGTCCTTTATAGCTGTATTGCTTGCGGTTATCCTTTTTATGTGTCTCACTGCCGGATGCTCTTCGCAGGATGAAGAAGGGGAAGAGGACAGCGGCGGCAGAAAAGTCGTTCATTTCCTTAACTGGGGAGACTATATCGACACGGATACCATTGCCGAGTTCGAAGAGGAGAACCCCGATATAGATATAAAACTGGTCACTGTCCCGTCGAATGAGGAGATGTATATTGTCGCAACGACGCAGGGCAGTCAGATAGACCTAATATGTCCGTCCGAATACATGACGCAGAGGCTTATAAAGGAAGGCAGACTGGCAAAGCTTGACTACTCCAGAATGGAGAATTACAAGTACGTTGCCGGCTTTGCCAACAGGTTCTCCTATGAGGGATCTCTCGAGTACACCGTTCCGTATCTGTGGGGAACTCTGGGTATTCTTTACAACACAAAGATGGTGGACGAGCCTGTGGATTCCTGGGGCATACTGTGGGATGAGAAGTATAAAGGAAAGATATTCATGTATGACTCCATAAGGGATACCGTGGGTGTTACCCTCAAGTATCTCGGGTATTCCATGAATTCCACCGATCCTGCTGAGCTCGATCAGGCAGCGGAGATGCTGATTAAGCAGAAACCTCTTGTGCTTGCTTACGGCACGGACGAGCTCAGGATGTCCATGATAAACAATTCAGGTGCCCTTGCAGTGGTCTACGCGGGCGATGCCGTGTACTCCATGATTGACAATGAGGATCTTGATTACGCTATCCCGAAGGAAGGCTCAAATATATTCGTCGATAATTTCTGCATAATGAAACAGACCGATGTATATGACGAGACGCTGAGATTTATAGATTTTCTCTGCAGGCCTGATGTTTCCGCAGCCAACGCGGAGTACAACTGCTACTCGTGTCCCGCCGAGGGATATGAGGAGTATATAGAGGATGAGGAACTGCTTGAACTGGGGCCGTTCGCCCCGGATGAGGATGAGGACCTCAATAATCTCGAATACTACACGGATATAGGTGATGGCATCTCGCTTTACGAGGATGTCTGGATAAGGATAAAGGCAAGCTGACGGAGGTAGCCATATGACTGATGAAAGAATAAAAAAACTGGCTCACAGTCTTATAAACTATTCATGCTCCCTAAAAAAGGGGGAAAAGATACTGATAGATGTTTCGGATACAGACGATGCTTTCGTGAACTGTCTTATTGAGGAAGCGTACAAAGCCGGCGGTTATCCCTATCTCAAGATGTCAAGATCTTCTGTCCTGCGTTCTTTCCTTACCGGAGTATCGGAACAGCAGGTCAATGATATAACAGCCTGGGAATCCGGTATCATGAAGGATATGGATGCGTATATCGCCGTAAGAGGCGGTGAGAACAGCTATGAGATGGCTGACGTGCCGCAGAATGCAAAGGATCTCTGGACCAAGATATACTTCAAAAAGGTCCATAACGATATTAGAGTCCCCGATACTAAGTGGTGTGTCTTAAGATACCCGACGCCTGCTTTTGCGCAGTCTGCTGGTATGAGTACGGAGGTGTTTGAGGATTATTATTTCAGAGTCTGCAATCTCGATTATTCAAAAATGGATAAAGCGATGACTGATGCAAAGAGAAGACTTGATGCAGTTGATGAAGTCCGTATTGTCAGCCCCAACGGGACGGATCTTACGTTCAGCGTAAAGGGTATAGGCTGGGTCAAGTGCGCCGGCGATATGAATATACCCGATGGGGAGATATATACAGCTCCCATAAAGGATTCCGCGTGCGGAAGGATAGTTTACAATGCCCCGTCCATAGGACAGGGCTTCAGGTTTGAAAACATCGATCTGACTTTTGAAAACGGAAAGATAGTCAAGGCCGAGTCCAATGATACCGAAAGGCTCAACCGTATACTGAATGTGGACGAAGGAGCCAGATATCTGGGCGAGTTCTCACTCGGCATAAACCCGTATATAACAAAGCCCATGTGCGATATACTCTTTGACGAAAAGATATCGGGCAGCATACACCTTACTCCCGGCAGCTGCTATGATGACGCCGACAACGGCAATGAGAGTTCGCTGCACTGGGATCTGGTATTGATACAGACAAAAGAATACGGCGGCGGCGAGATCTACTTCGACGGCGCGCTGGTCAGAAAAGACGGTATATTTGTTGACGATTCACTGAAATGTCTGAATCCGGACAACCTCAGATAGAGATATTGCCGATATAACCTGTAAGAACTGCAGGTATGAGTATGAAAGTGACGATATAGACAGCGTCTATCGCGATCATGGACGCGCAGCCAATCCTGCCGACACCGGCGAGTATGCTGTCTGTCTTGTATATGGTTTTGAACACTATGTAAGCGGCCACCGCTATTACAAGACTCACGACTATCAAAGTCATCGCGTCAGCCTGCTCGAATATCCCCAGCAGGAACAGTATGGCCGATACCGCGGCCAGTACGATAGGCAGAATCTTTTTCACTGTCTTACCTCTTCTTTTTGATGTTTATAGTATATACAAAAAGGCTGTCTTTTTCAACCGATAAAACGGGTTTCGGGTTTGACTTGACGGAGTAATTGTGTGAGAATAGATATAGTCTTTTTATAGAGGAATGTTATGGAAATCTTTATCTCGTCATGGCAGCATGTACTAACAGTGATGTTCATCTCTATGCTCCCAATAGTGGAAGTAAAGGGATCGATTCCTTTTGGTGTGCTCACGCTCGGGATGCCGCTCGTCGAGGTTTTTATAATCGCCATAATCGGTTCCTGCATACCTGCACCGCTCATCCTTTTCTTTATCAAGAAAGTGATACACAGGATGCAGAAGAGCAGCATAAAGGTCTTTAACAAAGCCTCTAATTTTCTTATGTCCAAGGTCGAAAAGCACGGGGCAAAGGTGCGCAAGTGGGGGTATCTTGCGATATTCATATTTGTGGCTCTGCCGATTCCCGGTACTGGTGTATGGACCGGATCTCTTCTGGCTGCGATGATGGACCTCAGAGTAAAATATGCTCTTCCCGTTATAGTAGCGGGCAACATCGTGGCATCGCTGTGCATGATCTTTTTGACGCACAGCATAAAGGTTGCTATGTGATATTGATTTTTGCAATCAGTTGATATATTATGATAACAGCAGGTGTATCCTGACGCCGAATCTGTGATGAGGCGAAAGGTTCAGCATAATATGTATCTTACGCTGGACTTTTATGTCCGGCTTTTTTTATGGGAGGAAACATGGAATCAAGGATAGCGGTGATAAGCATTATTATAGAGGATTACACAGCGGCTGATATGGTCAACGATGTGCTGCACGATTACGGCGAACATATAGTAGGTCGAATGGGCATCCCGTACAGGGAAAAAGGCGTTAACATCGTTTGTGTAGTTATAGATGCCGATAACGATACTATAAACAGCGTTTCGGGACGGCTCGGGAAGATAAACGGCGTAAGCTCGAAGACGGCGTATTCGAAAAAATAAGCGGTCTTAAGAGAGGTGAATATAATGTATAATCCGGCTTCAAAAAAAGCTACTGAATTCATAGATCACGGGGAGATACTCGATACTTTAAGATATGCTGAGGAGAACAAAGATAATACTGAACTCATAGAGAGCATTCTTGAAAAAGCAAAAAAACTGAAAGGTCTGACTCACAGGGAGGCTTCTGTTCTGCTTGCATGCGAGGATGAGGATACTATAAAAAAGATATACGATCTTGCCGAAGATATTAAGAAAAAGTTCTACGGCAACAGGATAGTTATGTTCGCGCCACTGTATCTTTCCAACTACTGCGTTAACGGATGTGTGTACTGTCCATACCATCATCAGAACAAAACGATACAGAGAAAGAAACTCACTCAGGATGAGATAAGGGCGGAGGTAACGGCTCTTCAGGATATGGGACACAAGAGACTCGCTATTGAAGCGGGAGAGGACCCTGTCAACAATCCAATCGAATACATACTCGACTGTATAAAGACTATTTACAGCGTGCACCATAAAAACGGGGATATAAGGCGCGTAAACGTCAATATCGCTGCGACAACAGTAGAGAACTACCGCAAACTCAAGGATGCGGGAATAGGTACGTATATACTGTTTCAGGAGACATACAACAAAGAGTCTTATCTGAAGCTGCATCCTACAGGGCCCAAGCATGACTACGACTATCATACCGAAGCCATGGACAGGGCGATGGAGGGCGGCATAGACGATGTCGGTCTCGGAGTGCTGTTTGGCCTTGAGATGTACAGATACGAGTTTGCAGGACTTCTGATGCATGCGGAGCATCTGGAAGCGGTGTTCGGCGTGGGGCCGCATACGATATCGGTACCGCGTGTAAAGAGAGCCGATGATATCGATCCGGATAAGTTTGACAATTCCATAAGCGACGACCTGTTCTGTAAGATTACAGCATGCATAAGGCTCGCTGTTCCGTATACCGGAATAATAATATCAACGCGAGAGAGCGAGGAAGTAAGAGCGAAGGTCATAAGACTGGGAGTATCACAGATCTCCGGTGCTTCAAGGACGTCAGTAGGCGGATACGCTGAGGAGGAGAGGCCTCATGATACTGAGCAGTTTGACGTATCGGACCAGCGCACCCTGGATGAGGTCGTGAACTGGCTCATGACGATAGGATACATACCTTCTTTTTGTACTGCCTGCTACAGGGAGGGACGCACTGGCGATCGGTTCATGAGTCTCTGCAAGGCAGGGGAGATACAGAACTGCTGTCACCCGAACGCACTCATAACGCTCAAGGAATTTCTTATGGATTATGCATCCGATGATACGCGCAAAAAGGGTGAAGAAATGATCGAACGCGAGATAGAAAATATCGGACGTGATAAGATCAAGGATATAGTGAGAGACAGACTCAAAAGAATAGAGAACGGCGAAAGGGACTTCAGGTTCTGAAGAGAGGTGATCCGATGTCTTTGAATGATACTCCTTTGGCTGAAAGGATTCATATAGGTTTTTTCGGGAAGAGGAATGCGGGAAAATCCAGTCTCGTCAATGCCGTTACGGGCCAGCAGGTAAGTATAGTGTCTGATGTTAAGGGTACTACCACAGATCCCGTCATAAAGACGATGGAACTGCTTCCGCTGGGACCTGTCGCCGTGATAGATACTCCGGGATTTGATGATGAGGGCAGTCTGGGTGAAAAAAGGATAGACAGAGCAAGAAAGATACTGGATAAGACCGATATCGCGGTCATGGTCATTGATAATAACGCAGGAATGACCTCGGAGGACGAGGCTCTTCTCGGGCTTATAAGGGAAAGGGGCATACCTGTCGTTACTGCATACACGAAGAGCGATCTCGGCGGTCCCATAAGGGAGGACGGTGTGACTGTCAGTTCAGAGACCGGCGAGGGTGTCTATAGGCTCAAAGAGCTTATTGCAAACATGGCCGGAGAAGGTCCTGCGGGATCGATAACAGGCGGGATAGTCGGACCGGGCGGACTTGCTGTTCTGGTGACGCCCATAGATTCGTCAGCACCCAAGGGACGGCTCATACTTCCGCAGCAGCAGACGCTAAGGGAGATACTTGATACGGGAGCCGTTTCGGTTGTTCTTAAGGAAAGCGAGCTTGAATCAGGTCTGAGCATGCTTAAGCGCAGACCCGATATAGTGATAACGGACAGCCAGGTGTTCAAAAAAGTATCTGCTGTGGTTCCAGGCGATATACCTCTTACATCATTCTCCATACTCATGGCGAGATACAAGGGATTCCTCAGGGATGCGGTTGAGGGAGTGACTGCACTGGACAGGCTTAATGACGGCGATACTATACTTATATCCGAGGGCTGTACGCATCATAGACAGTGCGAGGATATAGGCACTGTTAAACTTCCACGCTGGATCAGGGAATATACCGGAAAAGATATCGGATTTGACACGAGTTCCGGAGGAGGGTTCCCTGATGATCTCACGAAATACGCGCTGGTACTCCACTGCGGCGGATGCATGCTGAGAGAGAAGGCTGTACTGGCAAGGCTCAGATCAGCAAGGGCCCAGGGTGTCCCGTTCACAAATTACGGTATAACGATAGCAAAGATGAACGGTATACTGAAAAGGAGCCTTAAGCCGCTGCCGGAGTTTGCTGATATCATTGATGTGATATAGTTTTGCGTGTTCCCTTGAAACGGATCCGCTTTGTTAGTATTATAAAAGTATCAGAAAACACATAAGGAGCAAAACACGATGGGTAATGGAAAAATAGTCGGAGCGGCCCATGTCGGTCTGTTCATCAAGGACATTGAAGTTTCTAAAAAGTATTACCATGACATTCTGGGGTTTGAGCCCATATGGGAATACGATCTTGACGGTGTCAAAGTATGTTTTATGCAGATTGGAGATCTGGTTATTGAACTCGTTCAGGACCTTGAGTTCGATGACTGCGGACTCGGCATAGTCAACCATATGGCAATGAAGGTTGAGAACATTGAGGCCGTAAAAGCTGATCTTGCAGCTAAGGGCGTCGAGTTTGAAGAGAAGGATATCACCTTTGAGCCGAGATGCTTCCCCAACGGATCCAAGTGGATACTTTTCCGCGGACCGGACGGCGAGCGACTTGAGATAAGCGAAGTGCTTTAAGAGTAAAAAAAAAGAATCCTCCTGAAAAGGAGGATTTTTTTGTTGTTATTTCGTTCCGAATATCCTGTCGCCTGCATCGCCGAGGCCAGGTACGATATATGCGTTCTCATTCAGACATTCATCTATCGCTGCAACAAATATGTCGACATCGGGATGCGCTTTCTGAACAGCCTCTATACCTTCCGGCGCTGCGACCAGATTCATCATCTTTATCTGCGTGACACCTCTCTGCTTGATAAAATCTATGGCTGCAGCAGCACTGCCGCCTGTCGCGAGCATCGGGTCTACGACTATTACGCTTCTCTGGGAGATATCCGGGGGGAGTTTGCAGTAGTATTCAACCGGGAGATGAGTCTCGGGATCCCTGTACAGTCCGATGTGTCCGACTCTTGCCGAAGGCATCAGGCTTAAAAGCCCGTCCACCATTCCGAGGCCTGCTCTTAAAATAGGCACTACAGCCAGTTTCTTTCCGGCGATTATCTTGGTCTTGGCCATGCCTATGGGAGTCTCCGTCTCGACTTCTCTTACCGGGATATCTCTTGTTACCTCATATCCCATAAGCATTGATATCTCGTTCAGTATCGTTCTGAAGTCTTTGGAGCTCGTTCTTTTGTTTCTGATAAGTGTCAGTTTGTGCTGGATCAGCGGGTGATCTATGACTGTTACTTTGCTCATGAAATGCCTCCGGTTGTTTTTCTTATATTATACAATCCTTTGCCTTCGGAGTAAACTTATTTGGATCAAAAATCGAATGCCGAATCATATATGCCGGGCCCATGATACTGCCTTGCCCAACTTTATGATATAATCAAAATGGAGAGGTATTGTAATGCTATTTCTTGGAATCGACATAGGCGGCAACAGCGCGAATGCGGTAGTGGCTGACGAGCACGGAGAGGTAATCGCTTTTTCCAAATGCGGATACCTTTCTGCCGGTATACCCATGAGAGGCGGCAGGCATGAACAGCATCCGAAAGTATGGTGGATCGCAGCTGTTAATCTGACAGGTAAATGCCTTGGGCAGATAAGGGAAAAGGGATATAAGGCTGAAGATATTGGTGCGGTTTCCTGCAACGGTACGTCCGGCACTGTATTCCTTGCGGACGAGAACGGCGAACCTCTTACAAACGCGCTGGTGTTTGACGACACGAGAGCTCTTCCGGAGACGGATCACCTTCACCGGGTATTCGGCGATTATGAGAAAAAGCGCGGCATACTGTTTCAGCCAAGCTACGGACTCCCGAAGATACTCTGGATGAAGAAGAATATGCCGGAGGAGTTCGATAAATGCAGATATATAATGCATCCCGCGGATTATCTTTTAAAGAAACTCACGGGGAAAACGGGCATAAGTGATTATGCGAGCTGTCTTAAATCCGGTTATGATATAGTTGACGGGGATTTTGCTCCGATAATAGAAAAGATAGGGATTGACAGGGAAAGGCTTCCGGAAGTTGCAGCTCCCGGTACCGTAATAGGCAGCCTGTCAAAGAGCGCTGCCGAAGAACTGGGTCTTTCAGAAAGTACGCTTGCTGCGGCAGGTGCGACCGACGGCTACACCGGCGGCCTGTGCGGCGGTGCGAATGAGCCCGGACGGTGGACATCCATACTCGGCAACACGTTTTCACTTAAGGGTATAACGAAAGATTATGTCTATGACAGTAAAGGCAGAATATACTGTCACAAGCTTCCCGGAGGGAACTACATGCCCAGTGGCATGTCAAATACCGGAGGTAAGTGCCTTGAGGATGTATTCGGCCGTGATAATCTCAGTAAATTCGATGCAAGCGTGCTGGGACTTATACCGACCGGCACATTAGTATATCCTCTTAATTCTGAAGGAGAGCACTTCCCGTTCGTAAAGAGCACCGCCAAAAAATTTGTTATCGGTTACGGTGATGAGAGAGAGATGTATACGGCACATCTGGAAGGTATGGCCTACGTTGAGAAACTGGCGATCGAAACTATGGAGAAACTAGGGTGCAGGATCGGGAGAGACCTGTTCGCGGTCGGCGGGTCGACAAAAGGTAAGGCGTGGCTGAAGATAAGGGCTACGGTCCTCAACAGAAACCTCCATATACCCAAGTTCCCGGAGCCTGCTATGGGCAGCGCGATGCTGGCCGCTTCGGGCACCGCGTATTCTTCGCTTGAGGAGGCATCGGCTGCAATGTTCAGTGAGGCGGAGATAGTGACTCCGTATCCTGATTTCGTTTTTCAGTACGAACGGCTGTACCTTGAGTTCAAGGACAAGTGCTCAAGCCTGTTTTCGGTAAACCTGTGATAATGGACGGTAAAAGATGGTGAAGATTATGAACGGACTTAACAAGTATTCAAGAGAAGACCTGGAAAAGCAGAAGGAGAAATATCTGGATCTCCTGAGGAGCACAGAGCGCGAAGGCATAGAAGATCTGATAGAGTGGCTTAAGACTACTGATTTCTTTGAAGCGCCTGCAAGCACAAAGGGGCACGGAAGTTTTATAGGCGGCCTGCTCCTGCACAGTATTAATGTCTATACACTCCTTAAGAACTTTAACGTCAAAGCAGGCGCACCGGAGGACTCCCTTATCATAGTCGGACTTCTGCATGATCTTTGCAAGGTCGGTTATTACAAGAAGTCCCTTAAGAACGTCAAGGATCCGGTTGAAAAGAGATGGGTTGAGCAGGAAGTCTTTATTATTGACGACACCCTTCCGCTCGGACACGGTGAAAAATCACTGTTTCTGGCTGAGCGCTATATAAGACTTACCGATGATGAGGCTGCTGCGATAA
Organism: uncultured Christensenellaceae bacterium; assembly: GCA_964428055.1. Taxonomy (GTDB): domain Bacteria; phylum Bacillota; class Clostridia; order Christensenellales; family Christensenellaceae; genus CAYRWM01. Next base: position 17,183 of record CAYRWM010000029.1, read on the forward strand.
GATGGCACATGAGCGGTTATGATGATGCCGCCAGATCCTACGCCGGCGGCAGAGCGCAGAGCGCTGCCTATGAGAAATACCCGCTCGCCGTGGCCACGGCGATTGCTGATATGTATGCCACGTATTTTGTTGACTGATATATGGACAAAAAAGTAATACTCTTTGATTTTGACGGGACCGTTATGGACGGTTCCAGATGCGTATATAAAGCTCTTGAGCGCTCCTGCGAAGAGGTGGGAGTGCCTTTTCCTGCTATGGAGAAACTTAAGGGTTTTATCGGCCCTCCCATATGGGACTCCATGCGCGTGGCGGGGTTTACTGATGATATCATACCCGAGATTCTCACTGTGTACAGGAGGATATGCGGCTATGAGGAGATGCTGAAAGGCTGGCGCTTCTACGACGGGATACCCGAGATGCTCTTTGGACTCAGGGAAAGAGGCTATAAAAACTTTATCGTATCTATGAGGAGCATGCCTTCACTGAACGAGGTCGACGGGGTCGTACACTTTTCCGCATATTTCGACGGCGTGTTCGGACGCATAGATGATGATGATACGACCGACAAGGCTGTGCTCACCGAGAGGGCTCTCAAAAGCCTGAACGTCAGCAGAAACGACTGCGTTATAATCGGCGACAGCATATATGACGAGATAGGGGCCGGGAATGCCGGTATAGATTTTGTAGCCGTGACCTACGGGTTCGGATATACCGACAGGAGCGAAGTCAACGGCGCTCTCGCTGTTCTGGATTCGGTAGGCGAACTGTGCGATTACGTTGAAAAAGAGTTTCCGCGTATGGACACGGATAAGTGAAAAATTATATAATATTGTTTTGTGAGGCTGAAATGGGATTTTTTTATACTATGACAGCATACAAGATCGCCGCGCTTATAATGCTGGTTGCAGGTGCGCTCATTGCTTTTCTGTGCAACAGGATAGCGGCTGCTGCTGTTAAGGAAGATGAAGGTAAAAGATCAAAGGTTTCATGGGGCCTGAAGATTGCGGGCCTCGCACTTGTAGTTGCAGCCTTTATTATGATAATGAATGCTTAGGGGAGATTAGATGGCAGAGAATCTTAACAAGAACTACGAACCCAAGGAGTCCGAAGCGAGACTTTACAAATACTGGACCGACAACGGTTTCTTCAAAGGGCATGTTGACAGGGACAAAAAGCCCTTCACTATCGTTATGCCGCCTCCGAATATAACCGGACAGCTCCACATGGGGCATGCTCTGGACAACATGATGCAGGATGCCATCATCCGTTTCAAGCGGATGCAGGGCTATGCTGCGCTCTGGGTGCCCGGCACGGATCACGCGAGTATCGCTACCGAAGTCAAGATAGTGAATCAGCTCGCCGAGTCCGGTATAAAGAAGGAGGATCTCGGACGTGAGGGTTTTCTCAAAAAAGCATGGGAGTGGCGCGAACAGTACGGCGGACGTATAGTAGAACAGCTCAAGAAGCTCGGTTCTTCATGCGACTGGTCAAGAGAACGCTTCACAATGGACGAGGGTTGTTCAAGGGCCGTCAAAGAGGTTTTTGTAAAGCTTTATAAAAAGGGCCTCATATACAGAGGTTCCAGGATAATCAACTGGTGTCCCAAATGCCAGACCGCTCTTTCGGATGCGGAAGTCGAGTATTCTGAGCAGCCTTCCCATCTGTGGCACATAAGATATGAAGCCGAAGACGGGGGAGAAGGCGTAGTCGTAGCGACGACCAGACCCGAGACCATGCTGGGCGATACGGCTGTTGCAGTCAACCCGAATGACGAGAGGTATAAAGATCTTGTCGGTAAAAATGTGATACTCCCGCTCGTAGACAAGGCCATACCCGTAGTCGCTGACGAATACGTAGATGTTGAATTCGGTACAGGCGCGGTCAAGATTACCCCTGCACATGACCCCAATGACTTTGAGGTCGCGTCAAGGCATGACCTTGAGATAATAAAGGTCCTGAATGATGACGGCAGTATAAATGAGAACGGCGGGAAATACGAGGGCCTGGACCGTATGGAAGCGAGAGACCGTATAGTAGAAGATCTCAAGTCTATCGGCGCACTCGTAAAGATAGAAGATTATACGCACAACGTAGGCTGCTGCTACAGATGCGGCACAACGGTTGAGCCCATAGTGTCTCTCCAGTGGTTCGTTTCCATGAAGGAACTCGCCAAGCCCGCTATAGAGGCTGTGGAGAGCGGGGAGACAAAGTTCGTTCCCTCTAGGTTCTCAAAGATATATTATAACTGGATGAACAATATAAGAGATTGGTGCATATCAAGACAGCTATGGTGGGGGCACAGGATCCCTGCGTACTACTGCGATGAATGCGGTGAACTGGTCGTCACAGCAGGCGAACCCGGAGCATGTCCGAAATGCGGATGCACGTCATTCCATCAGGATGAGGATGTGCTGGATACATGGTTCTCATCGGGTCTGTGACCCTTCTCGACTCTGGGCTGGCCTGAAAAGACGGATGATCTTGATTTCTTCTATCCGACCAGTGTCCTTGTGACGGGATATGACATAATATTCTTCTGGGTCGCCAGAATGATAGTGTTCGGCTGCGAGGTGATGGGCAAATCTCCGTTCGCTCATATAGCCGTCCACGGTATAGTAAGGGATTCACAGGGCAGGAAGATGTCCAAGTCCCTTAACAACGGTATAGACCCGCTGGAGGTCATAGACAAGTACGGCGCCGACGCGCTGAGGTTCTCTCTTGCGATGGGCAACAAGCCCGGCAATGACATGCGTTACTATGACTCCAAGGTCGAAGCCTGCAGAAACTTCGCGAACAAGATCTGGAACGCTTCAAGGTTCGTCCTGATGAATCTTGACTGCGATATCAAGCCAATTGAAGAGGTTGAACTGGATATTTCCGACAAGTGGATACTTGAGCGCTTAAATGAGGCTGTCAGTGATATAACAGACCTTATGGAGAACTATGATCTCGGTATAGCGGCACAGAGGATATATGACTTTGCCTGGAATGAACTGTGTGACTGGTACATAGAGATGGCCAAGCCGAGCCTGTATGACGCTGGTGCGGAAGCAAAGCATAACAAGCTTTCTGTGCTCGTGCATGTCATAACCGATACGCTCAAGCTCCTGCATCCGTTCATGCCTTTCATAACTGAGGAAATCTACCTGCACATGCCAGGCGCCGGAAAGACAATAATGCTTTCGGATTATCCGGTCAAAAAGGAGCTCGCATATAAGGATGACGCGATTGCTATGCAGGATGTTATGGATCTTATCCATAATATAAGGAACTTAAGAGCCGAGATGAATGTTGCTCCGTCCATGAAGACGAACATCATCGTAAGAACAGGCAATCCCGATATGGTCAACGCATGCGCGGATTACTTTAGGAGACTTGCCTATGCGTCAGACGTTACTGTCGTGGGCAAGGATTATGAGACTCCAAAGGGCTGTGTCTCTGCGATCTCTGTCAATTCAGAAGCTTTTCTGCCGCTCGCTGAACTTGTGGATATAGAGAAGGAGACTGCAAGGCTTAAGGGCGAACTGGACCGTCTTACGGGTGAGATAAAGAGAGCGGAAGGCAAACTCTCAAATGAGTCGTTTGTGAGCAAGGCCCCCGAGAATGTGGTAAATGCCGAGAGAGAAAAACTCGCGAACTACATCGATATGAAGGACAAGGTCCAGGAAAAACTCGATTCTATCAGCAGGATAGCCGAGAGCTAAAGGATGAAATAATTAAAAGAACCTCCGTTAAGGAGGTTTTTTACTTTTCACTGTTTAATCTGTCGTATATGTACGAGAATATCTCGTCAGCGCTCTCCTGCCAGATACGTGCGGCTTCGCGCGCTTCATTGCGGCTCGCGTACTGTATGTCTATACTGAACACACGCCGGTGGTTCGATGACATGTAAAGATGAGCAGTGTACTCGTTGGATCCGTCACGGGTTATCTCGGAAGATACATCCCTTTCCGCGAGCAGTTCTTTTTTATTTGAACTGCAGTAGGCATCGATCCTGTCGCGTACTGAATGCCGTATATCATTGCGGAATTCAGTGAGGACTTCGCGCCCCTTGTCGTTGATGCTGATGTATTCGCACCTGTCGACAATGCTCGCATCTACCATTCCGGAATCTTTGAGTGCACCGAGGTATTCTATGAAGTCTATATATTCGAGCATGTCCAGATTGGATATGCTGCGCCATATCTGGTCTTTCTCCAGTTCGGAGGAGAACTTATCCAGCAGATAGAGTATCTGCAGTTTGCCCTGCTGGGCAGTGTATTTCGGACGCATATACAAATCCTTTTGCACTGTTATTCTTCTATGATTATATCACATTTATGCCATGAGATTGCCTTTCGAAAAAATACTTGATTATTTTTACGCATTTGATATAATAATCTATGCACTCGATATCCGATGCAAATATGGGATTATAGCTCAGTTGGTTAGAGTGCTACGTTGACATCGTAGAGGTCGTTGGTTCGAGCCCAATTAATCCCACCAATCATCCTGGGATGTGCGTTTAGCCTCGGTTATTAAACCCACATTTCCACATCGGGAATTGGCATCGCAATCCGGTGTAGCGTGCCTTGAATCAAGGATCTCTGAAGGATTGCGTGTCATGCCCACCTGCTATAGAAGCGGGTGTTATAATTAAGGCTGACGGCATCGCGGGAGACTAATTTGATAGCGGAATTGTGTAACGGTAGCACGAACGGCTCTGACCCGTTTAGTCTAGGTTCGAACCCTAGTTCCGCTGCCACAAAAAAAGATCGCTCATA
>CAYRWM010000030.1:0-21446 GCA_964428055.1 uncultured Christensenellaceae bacterium
TGTCGAAGTTGCCGAGATAACGCTTTGTGTAAGGATAGAGGCCCTGTGAGAGGAGCTTTGTTATGACTGTACGCTTGGTCTTTAAGCTCCTTGCAGCGATATCCATGTAATTATCAAGTGATGCGTAGAATGATTTCTCATCGGGAGCCAGGTACGCGAGCCTGGGAAGGTTCACTGTAACAACACCGATGGATCCTGTCGATTCGCCCGAACCAAAGAATCCGCCTGACTTCTTGCGCAGCTCTCTGAGATCCAGACGGAGTCTGCAGCACATTGAACGGACGTCGCTGGGCTCCATATCGGAATTGATATAGTTTGAGAAGTACGGTGTGCCGTATTTCGCTGTCATCTCAAACAGGAGTTTGTTGTTCTCGGTCTCGCTCCAGTCAAAGTCACTGGTTATGGAGTACGTGGGGATAGGATACTGGAATCCGCGGCCGTTCGCGTCACCTTCGATCATGATCTCGATGAAGGCCTTGTTGACCATATCCATCTCCTTCTGGCAGTCACCATATGTGAAATCCATCTCCTTGCCGCCGATTATGGCCGGGAGATTCTTAAGATCGTTCGGGACTGTCCAGTCGAGTGTTATGTTGGAGAAGGGAGCCTGCGTACCCCAGCGGCTGGGAGTGTTAACGCCGTAAACGAACGACTGAACGCACTGTTTGACTTCCTTCTGGGAGAGATTGTCGACCTTTACGAAAGGCGCAAGATAAGTATCGAATGATGAGAATGCCTGAGCGCCCGCCCACTCGTTCTGCATGATACCGAGGAAATTGACCATCTGGTTACACAGTGTGGACAGATGGTTCGCCGGAGAAGACGTGATCTTTCCGGGGACACCGCCGAGGCCTTCCTGTATGAGCTGCTTCAAACTCCAGCCCGCGCAGTAACCTGTGAGCATGGAAAGGTCGTGCAGATGTATCGCCGCGCTGCGGTGAGCTTCCGCTATCTCGTCATCGTATACTTCGCTGAGCCAGTAGTTTGCAGTGATAGCACCGGAGTTTGAAAGGATGAGTCCGCCGACGGAATACGTAACGGTGGAGTTCTCCTTGACTCTCCAGTCGTTTATCTTCAGATAGTTATCTACCAGGTCTTTATAATTGAGCAGTGCGGAATTGATGTTTCTGACTTTTTCACGCTGTCTGCGGTACAGGATATATGCCTTGGATACGTCGGCATAACCGGCTTCGGACAGAACTTTTTCTACGCTGTCCTGTATGTCCTCAACAGTTATCTTGTCATCATGAATCTTTTCTTCGAAGTCAGCCGTTACATGCAGCGAGATGAGATCTATAACACTCGGATGGTACTGCTTGTTCAAGGCGTCAAATGCCTTTGTTATGGCCGCACTGATTTTGCTGATGTTAAAATCAACGACATTTCCGTCGCGTTTGATTACCTGGTACATTATGTTGTCCCCCTAATAGACGTGAAGTAATTCCGGGCAATGATTACCCGATTTCGAACAGTTTTATTTTACTGCCGCTTTTGGGGGATGTCAACACAAAACAACTATATATTCCACTATTTTTTTGAAAATGGCACAATATCTAGTGGCACTCAATCTATTCCGCGAAGTGAGACCGAATCAACAAAACGTCCTGCAGCGGCCGCAAATGCCTCCAGATCGGCCTTTGACGGAGCTGAAAGTCCGCCGTACGGAACGGAATCCCTGTCGGTGAAACTCTGTATGAAATACCGCTTGGCGCCTCTTATCAGTTTTCCTATCTCTTCAAAGTCCCGTGCATCGTGCAGTTCGTGTACTGCCGTCGTACGGAATTCATAATCGGCGGTACCGTTTTTCAGAAGGGTGATGCTCGTCTTTATCCTCGCCATGTCAACTTCGGGCACGCCACAGGTCACGGCGTACTTTTCCGGACTGTTCTTTATATCCATGGCCACATAGTCGGCAAGGTCATTTTTAAGGACCTCTTCCAGCACATCGGGATGATACCCGTTTGTATCAAGCTTGACCGCGTAACCGAGATCCCTGAATCTGTACAGAAGACCAGGCAGTCCTTTATGCAGACACGGCTCACCTCCCGTTACGGCTACACCGTCGAGAAGCCCCTTTCGCTTTTCCAGGAACTTTATGAGCTCATCATCATCCATCAGCGGATCCAGACTGCCGTCCACCATCTCGTAATTATGGCAGAAAGGGCATCGGAAATCACAGCCGCCCAGAAATACTGTGCAGGCCACGCGGCCCGGGAAATCGAGCAGGGTCATCTTCTGCAGTCCGGTTATATTCATATCACTCACTCCTGAATCCGTATACTCCTGTCAGCAGCAGCCGCATCCGCAGTCGCCGCCCTCAAACGGAACGGCAAAAGCGCAGCATGTGCATTCTTCTCCCTTGACGGCCCTGACGGTATCCGAAGTGTATCTGATATCGCCTACGAGCCTTTCTATCTCTTCATTGTTTATAGGCGTTTCTGAGGATGATATCACGGTATAATCCTCAAACCCCGCGCCTTTCATGATGCTCCTGAATTCATCATATGACATCGATCCGCCCAGGCACTCGCCCAGAAGCAGCGGATGCGTGTTTATCTCTTCCGGCACTTTTCTGTCCGCGAATATGTCGCTGAAATACAGAACGCCGCCGTCTTTGAGAACTCTCCATATCTCGGAAAAGACCCTGTCCTTCTGCGGGGAAAGATTTATAACGCAGTTGGATATCACAAGGTCAACAGAAGAATCCTCTATCCCCGCGGATCTGAGGTCCTCTATGTATCCCTTTCTGAATTCCACATTGGAAAAGCCCCATTTTCCGGCGATCTCATCCTTATATCTTTCAGCAACCTCCAGCTGGTCGTCGTTCATATCTATGCCTATGACCCTACCTTCGGGTCCGACGAGTTTGGACGCGACAAATACATCCCTTCCCGTTCCGCAGCCGAGATCGAGAACAACACACTCCTCAATGGCGCCGGGCACGGGCGAGCCGCATCCGTAATACTTGGTTATGATCTCATCCGGTATCTCGCTCACTATCTCCCTTATTTCTGCAGGGACCGCGTTCGTCGCGCAGCTGCAGACTGAGGAAGCGAGTTTGCCGTCCTTATCCGTTGTTATATCGGAATAGTATTCCCTTACCTTTTCTCTTATCTCGTCATCTCTTTTTCCCATGATTTTTTCCCTCTCGTATATTGAATCAGACTGCCTTTACACCGCAGCCAGTATATGCATGTTGCGCAAATCAGGATCGTCTATACTGTCATTCACCGAATACGCATGCTTTTCAAGTTCCGCAGCCGAGACTCCCGTCAGGTTCTGGCGCTCGAGTTCAGCAGCTATATCAGACGATATGCTTTCGATCACATCGTATTTATCCATGTATATGCCGTCTTCGTTATCAGTTGTAAGCAGATACTCCAAAAGCTCCGCGAGTATGGACAGTCTCGGCAGTGAGCGCATGGCGCGGAAGCACCATTTATAGTACGGCTGATAGCGCCTGTTTAACAGAAACAGCACCGAAGAAGCGCTCCTGACGAATTCCACCGCCGCGAGCTGCGCCGCGGCCTTTTCGCCGTGCCGTATGCATCTTAAGTAATTATACTGTCCGGACTGTCCCATGAGCAGCAGCTGTCCCGCGAGCTTCTTTTTCATGATGTCCCCGGGGAAGAAAGCCAGGGCTTCCCTCACTTCCGTAAACTGCCCGGGATTATCAAAGAACAGCTCCCCGTTGGTCGCCTCCGCGAGCGACTGCTCGGGAACGGTCACCCACTGCGACAGAGTGAGACACCCGTCGGGCGTTCCCGTCTTTTCCATAAGGAAGTCTTCTATCCTTATGACGCCTCTCCTTGCGCCTCCGACAGGATTCTGTAAGGACCGTTCAATGCCCATGAATTCCTTCGGAAGATCGTGGTACGCTCTTTCAAGACGGAAGGCATCCTTCCTCGAGACCTTGTCCTCACCCGGGATGAAAATACAGAAACCAGGATCGAAATCGTGATCTCTCGATACCTCGTCGTCATAGCCGAAGCACTCCGAACCGCTGCCGGCAAGGCCCGCGGCCAGAAACGGGAGCAGCTCCGCGAACTCCTTTTCGAGCATCTCTTTTCCGTATTGCTCGAAATATGCCCTGGAAAGATCAATCCCTTTCATATATCTCCTTTGCGAGCGCATTCAGCTTCTCTTCCGCCGCGAAGTATCCGTAATGAGAGAACACCGGCGCGCATTTCTCGCATACGAAAGCGTAGTAACCGTTATGTTCAGCCGGTCCGTTTATGAGCATGTCGTAGGCTTTGTCCAGAAGACCGAATATCCTGCTCTCGCCTTTTTCCATGCCTTCGGAAGCCGCCACGGCATCCGCTATATTAAGATAGGTTATGGCCTGATCCAGAACCCCGCCGGGCACGCCTTCCATTGACGCTATCGCTCTGTCAAAAGCATCAAAAGCTTCCTCATATCTTCCGAGCGCGGCATAGACGAGACCCATATTATTGTAGAGCCCGCCCTTGAGTTCACTTCTTGTGTCATCTCTGGATTCATATATATCCCTGGCCTTTTCAAAAAGGGAGACCGCTTTTTTATTCTCTCCGAATGCGTTATACGCCGTCGCCGCGTTTATATACGTTGTCCCCGCGCTGACAGTACCGCCGAGTCCCGCTTCTTCCGTTAAATCAAGAGCTTTTGAAATATACTCAAACGCTTTATCCCTGTTCGCAGTCTTGCGGTAATGGCCTATGAATTCATTGCATATGAGGAGCTGTCCGCGTACATCGCCGCCGAGTTCAGCTTCCTGAAGCCAGTAATTCAGATGACGCTCCGCACCCGCGTAATCCCTGCGGGACATGTACTCGTCCATCTTCTCTATTATCCTCTTCTGAGGCACGGGTTTGACTTCAGGCGCTTTCCCGTACTGTTCGCCGCACAGCAGACAGCGCGGTTCCGCGTAATCTTCAGGCTTTAATATGCCGTTTAATTCCTTCATAAAAAGACTCCTGTTAATTCCTGGTTTCATTATATCACGAGCACCCCTGCCGCTTAAACGGTATTTTGGCAGGGCGTTTTATGATATAATATTCTGCGTATCACCTTGATAGGAGCTTCAATATGCATACTGAATTTCTTATGGGAAACGAAGCGATAGCGATGGGCGCACTCGCCGCGGGAGTGAACGTGGTCTGCGGCTATCCCGGCACGCCTTCCTCCGAGGTCATTGAAACGGTCGCAAAGAGAAGGACCGCGGGGACCTACGTGGAATGGTCGGTCAACGAGAAAGCGGCGATGGAACTCGCTGCCGGAGCAGCGTACTCGGGCGGACGTACTCTCGTTACAATGAAGCAGGTCGGCCTCAATGTGGCGTCGGATCCCCTTATGAGCCTGGCATATGTCGGAGTCAAGGGCGGCATGGTCGTTATGACCGCCGACGACCCGGGCCCCATCTCATCCCAGACCGAACAGGACACCAGAACGTTCGCGGCTTTTTCAAAACTGCCGTGCTTCGATCCTTCATCGGCTGCGGAAGCTTATGAGATGATACAGTATGCTTTCGAGTTTTCAGAAAAGTATTCGACACCCGTATTTTTAAGACCCACGACCAGGGTCTGCCACGGGTACGCATCCCTAAACATAAAGGACGAGGATGAATATGCGGTCCATGAACCCGACGGGTTTGTAAAGGACAGTTTAAGATGGGTCATATTCCCCCGCCTGTCATATAAGAACCACGGCCTCATAGAAAAAAGGAATGCGGACTTAAAGGACACCCTTTCGGATTATGATAAAAACCTCATCATAAACGGGGGCAGTTCTTCGCGTCTCGGCATCGCTGCGGGAGGCATAAGCTTCGCATACGCGAAAGAGGAACTTGAAGGGACTGAAGATATACGTCTCATGAAGGTATCAACGCCTTTCCCGTTCCCCGAAAGACTGGCGTGTGAATTCCTTGAGGGCCTTGAAGAGGTCATGGTCTTTGAGGAGCTCGATCCCGTTATAGAAAGAGAACTCACATATATATGCGGCAAGTATGGTCTTAAGACAAAGATACGCGGGAAACTGACCGGGGATATGCCCCAGGCAGGCGAGAACACCCGCGATTTGATAAGCGACGGTATATTAAGGCTTAAGGGCCAGGCTACAGAAGCGAAAGACGCTGCTTTCCCTGAGCCTCCTGAGCTCCCGGTCCGTCCGCCTGTACTCTGCGCCGGATGCCCGCACAGGGCGTCCTTCCTGGCAGTCAAGAAAGCCATGCAGGGTAAAAAGGCATTTTACGGCGGTGACATTGGATGTTATACGCTCGGAAACGCCATGCCTCTGGATATGGTCGACACCTGCCTGTGCATGGGAGCGGGCGTGAACATAGCGCAGGGAATATACAGGATGGATCCCGATACCGTATGCTTCGCGTTCGTCGGAGACTCCACATTCTTCGCTTCCGCCGTAACAGGTATGATAAACGCCGTATACAACCAAGCGGATATGACGCTCGTTGTGCTCGATAACTCCACAACAGCCATGACGGGACACCAGCCGCATCCGGGCACGGGCAGGACAATGATGGGCGATATCTCTGAAAAGATCGACCCCGTGAGCGTCCTTCACGGCTTAGGCGTCAGGACAGTCGAAACGGTCGACCCGCTCGACTTTGACAGGGCAGTGGACACGGTAAAAAGGATCAGCGTCCTTCCGGGCGTAAAGGCGATAGTCTTCCAAAGTCCCTGCATCGCGATCGTAAAGAGCAGCAAGGTCTGCATGATAGAGGAAGCAAGGTGCCTTAAATGCGGAAAGTGCATAAGGGAGACCGGTTGCCCCGCACTGTATAAAAAGGACAGCGCAGTTATAATAGACACGTCTCTTTGCACCGGCTGCGGCCTTTGTTCAAAGGTCTGTCCCGCGGACTGCATAGCCCGCATAGAAAGATAGGAGGCGGCGCCATGAAGAACATAATACTCTGTGGAATAGGCGGCCAGGGCACGATACTGGCATCAAAACTGATAGCGACCGCCGCCATGAAAAAGGGCATACCCGTAATGAGCGCGGAAACGATAGGAATGGCCCAGAGAGGCGGGAGCGTATTCTCGCATCTCCGTATGGGAGAAGGTATATCCTCCCCCATGATAAAGAAGGGTCAGGCGGATATGATAATAGGGTTTGAGCCGGGCGAGACCGTGCGCATGATGCCCTATCTCAAAAAGGGAGGCACTGTCATAACAAGCAGCCGTGCCGTTATGCCGATAACATCATCTGTGACCGGCGGCGGATACTCAGGAAACGACATGCTCGATTACTTAAAGTCATGTGACTGCAGCCTCACGGTTGCTGATACTGAAACAGCATGCGCGGCTCTGGGAAACTACAGGATAGTGAACGTGCTGCTTCTCGGATGTGCCGTCAGAACAGGCGAACTGGGTCTTACGGCCGATGACATAAAAGAAGCGATAAGAACAAGGCTGAAGGAAAAACTCTGGGATCTGAATTTCAGAGCTCTTGACTATGCCTTTTGATATTGGAGGATTCATTAATGAAGATTACAGACCAGCAACTGGCTCTTGTAAACAAACAGATCGATGCGCTCAAAAGTGCCGGAAGCTTTTACGGAAAAAAGCTTGCTGAAGCGGGCGTTGGACATGTCAGCACGCCTGAAGAGTTCGAGTCACTGCCGTTCTCGGAAAAGGCGGACTTAAGGGACGCATATCCGCTCGGGCTCATGACCGCCCCCGACAGCGAGATAGTAAGGATACATTCATCATCCGGTACAACGGGACTGCCCGTTATAATCCCGTACACGAAAAAGGACGTGGAAGACTGGGCAATCATGTTCGCCAGATGCTACGAGATGGCCGGCATAACAAATAAGGACAGGATACAGATAACTCCCGGCTACGGCCTGTGGACAGCAGGCATAGGCTTCCAGGCGGGATGCGAGAGACTGGGAGCCATGGCTATACCCATGGGCCCGGGCAACACAGAAAAACAGCTGCAGATGATGATGGACCTGAAATCGACCGTTATTACTTCGACATCATCCTACGCTCTGCTCCTCGCAGAAGAGATAGCGAAGAGAGGCATCAAGGACAAGATATGCCTTAAAAAAGGCGTTATAGGTTCCGAACGCTGGGGCGAAAAGATGAGAAAGCGCATTGCAGATGAACTCGGAATTGAACTTTATGATATCTACGGACTGACCGAGATCTACGGCCCCGGCATCGGCATCAACTGCAAATATGATACCGGCATGCACTACTGGGACGACTATCTCTATATAGAGATAATCGACCCCGTGACATTAAAGCCCGTCCCGGACGGCGAAGAGGGAGAAGTAGTCATAACAACTCTTGTCAAGGAAGGCGCTCCGCTCATAAGATACAGAACGCACGACCTGTCCAAGATAATCCCGGGCGAATGCCCCTGCGGCAGCAAGTTCCCCAGACTCGGACAGATCAAGGGCCGTACGGACGACATGGTAAAGATCAAGGGCGTCAACGTGTTCCCGAGCCAGATAGAGGAAGTACTCTCGGAGATCAAAGACGCTTCTTCAGAATATCAGATAAGGATATCGCATCTTGACGGCAAAGACAGCATGAGGCTTTATGTTGAAGCAGTCAGCGGAAGAGTTGATTTCGCAGATCTTGCGAAAGAGATAACCGAAAAAGTCAAGGGAAAACTCGGCTTCACACCTATAGTCAAGATAGTCGAACTCGGCATGCTCCCGAGGAGCGAAAAGAAATCCAAGAGGGTCATCGACGAGAGATACCAGTAAACAAAAAAAGAAAGGATGCTTTGCAGCATCCTTTTTTTTACGGTCTTGAGTTCCTCTCCCAGAATATCCCGTCGGAATATCCCTGTATGGAACTGTCTTCACGGGCCATCTCCAGCCTCTTCTGCGCCCAGACGCAGTACTGTTCTTCCTTTTCAACACCCGTATAATGCCGGCCTAGCTTCATGGCCGCAACGACGGTGCTGCCCGAGCCGAGAAACGGATCGAAGACAGTGTCTCCGGGAGAAGAACTCGCGAGTATGAGCTTCGCCAGCAGTTTCTCGGGCTTCTGAGTCGGATGGGGAGTGTTCTCCTTCATGGACCAGTACGGAACAGTTATATCATCCCAGAAATTGGAAGGGCATGTATCCCTGTATCTGCCGTCGGGCGAATCCACCCAGTCCTTTGGCATCCCGTTCTCCCTGTAAGGAGCTATGACCTTACGCCTTATCTTTACATCACCGGTATTGAAAACATAATCGTCGGACACGGTTGCGAACCATATATCCTCCATGGAATTCTTCCAGTTGCTCTTTGCGCCCCGGCCCTTCTCTCTCTGCCATGTTATTCGGTTCCTTATCTTAAAATGCCGTTTTAAGACGGAATAAACCGCATTGCTGGACTTCCAGTCACAGCAGACATATATCGTCGCAGTATCCTTCATGAAAGGCCTTATGAGCTTTACCCAGCTTTCCGTATATGCCCCGTACTCATCGTCATCCATTCGGCTGAATTTTGCACTGGAAAAAGTTTTGTCGAGATTATACGGAGGGTCCGCTATGACGAGGTCGGCAAAACCCGAAGGGAGCAGAGACGCAGCCTTAAAAAAATCGCCACGGATAACCCGGTCCTTTATCTGGTCCTTTCTCACAGCATCCTTAAGAGTCAGACACCTGTCTAGATACTCTTTCCCGTCTTTCACCGACAGATCTATGGTTTTGTTCCTGGGCGCTTTCATATCCGGTCCTTAAATCCTTTAAAACTTGAAAAGGGCCTGAAGCCCTCTTCTTTTTCATTATATCACATAATCCTCGAAATTAGGATCTCTCTTCATAAGATCGGCAATCGTTATGCCGCTGAAGAATTCCCTTGTCATATCATAGTAATCCTTCCACATGCCGAGAGTCTTGCATGAAGGCGCTCTTCCGCACGCCTTGCCGTTCTTTTCAATGCATGAGACCGGAGCCAGGCTCCCTTCCATAATATTAAGGATCTCCCATACCGTGTAATCTTCAGGCGCACCTGCAAGACGGTATCCTCCGCCCTTGCCGTGCACACCCTCCAGTATGCCGTGTTCCTTGAGCGGCGGGATCAGCCTTTCAAGATACTTAAGCGGCAGATCCTGTCTTTCCGCAACGCTCTTCATCGGGATATATCCGCCGTTGTTATGTTCCGCAAGATCTATGAGCATCCTCAGCGCGTACCTTCCCTTAGTAGAAATCATATGATCAGTCCTCTCTGAGCTCCTCTATGAGCCGGCCAAGCGCCGTCTCAAACTTAACCCCGTACCAGTGGCTGCTGTCACCCACTGTATTCTCTATGCAGCTCACGGTATAGTCTGCAGCAATCCTCGCGGAATCATATGCCGACCTTCCGTGCATATATGCACCCGTGAAAGCAGAAGCATACACATCGCCGGTACCGTGGCATCCCTTTTCGATGAGCTTATGTCTGTAATACTTAAAGCCATCCTTATCGCTGACCACAACACCGGTGGTCGCATCATCATAGCTTACTCCTGTAAGGACCAGAGTCCCGTCTGCCTTTTCCGCCGCCAAAGCGACCAGCCCCTTTATGTAGTCCTCGTCATAAGAATCCCTGTAGGGCGCATCCACCAGCAGACAGAGCTCTGTTATGTTGGGCAGCATTATATCCGCGCTGAACGCGAGGTCCTTCATGGCCTCGACATATTCCCCGTCGAACGCGGGATACAGCTTTCCGTTGTCAGCCATCGCGGGATCGACTATAACGGTACCGCCATCCGCAAGGAGCGAACCTATAATATCCTTTACGTAATCGATCTGTTTGGTGCTCCCGAGATACCCTGTGTATATGCAGTCGAACTTTATCCCTTCGCTGATCCAGTGTTTCTCTATCGCGGGAAAATCATCGGTCAGGTCTCTGAAAGTGTACCCGCTGAACCCCGCCGTGTGCGTGGAAAGCACAGCTGAAGGGAGTATGCAGGTTTCAATCCCGCATGCCGACAGTATCGGCAGCGCGACTGTGAGGGAACACTGTCCCACACATGATATATCCTGTATAGTAAGTATCTTTTTGTATGACATCTTTGTCTTAATTACCTTTCTGAACTATAAACATACAACTGATATTATACACGCGCGAGAGCATTCTGTATACGCTCCAGCGCTTCTCTCAAGACTGATTCGGGACACGCGATGTTCATCCTTACATATCCTTCGCCGCCCTGTCCGAAAACGGAGCCCTCATGCAGCCAAACGCTGCTCTCTTCCAGTATCTTTCCCGCCGGAGTCTTCAACCCGAGAGCCCTCATATCGATCCACGAAAGATAAGTCCCTTCCTGCCTTATATGGGGAAACTCCCCGTCCTGCGGGAAATACTCTTCCAGTATCCTCACATTCCCTTTAAGATAATCCAGAAGAGCGTCCAGCCATTCAGTTCCTTTTTCATATGCCGCTTCAGACGCAGCCTCCGCAAATATGTTTATGTTCCAGAACGATGCAGCCGCCAGTTCCTTTTTTATAAGGCTGCTTATACCTCTGTCTCCTGAGACCATGCCGGCGACGTTAAGACCGGGTATATTGAAGGTCTTGGTCGGCGATACGCATGTTACGGTAATGCTATCCGCTTCGTCTGAGAGCGAGGCGAGCGGTATGTGGCTGCCTTCCAGTATGAAATCCGAATGTATCTCATCGGATATGATCCTGACACCCTCATTGGAGCACAGGGACACGAGACGCTCAAGCTCCTGCCTCTTCCATACACGTCCGACCGGGTTGTGGGGAGAGCAGAAGAGCAGCAGTCTCACGTCATTCTCTCTTATCTTTTTTTCGGCATCGTCAAAATCGATCACATAGGAGATCCCGTCGCGTCTGAGTTCGCTTATAACGGGCACGCGGCCGTTGTCCCTGATCACATTCAGAAAAGGATAGTATACGGGCTGGAATATCATGACATGCTCGCCCTTTTCGGTAAGAGCTCTTATCGCCGCGGCCGCGGCATACATGACTCCGGGAGTCCTGAATATGCGCCCTTCGGGCATATCCCATCCCATTCTGTCCTTATACCACTTCCTGATTTTAAGGTCGAACCTGTCTCCGGCATTCTCATAACCGTAGATCCCCTTTTTTGCCGCACAGACAAGAGCCTCCTCCACGGCGGGAGGAGACTTGAAGTCCATATCCGCGACCCACATGGGTATAATGTCCTTATCGGAGGCTGCAGGGCCGGAATTGTATTTAACCGAATCAGATCCGCGTCTGTCGTATACTGTGTCGAAAAATTCTCTGCCGATCAATTTCTTCTCTTTCTTTTTAGTCCGCGAAGAGAGGCGTTGACAGATATCTGTCGCCCGTATCGGGAAGGAGGACCACTATGGTCTTGCCTTCATTTTCGGGTCTCTTCGCAAGTTCGATAGCGGCAAATGCAGCGGCGCCTGAAGAGATACCTACCAGTACGCCTTCCTTCTTGCCTATCAGTTTGCCCGTAGCGAAAGCGTCATCGTTCTCCACGGGGATGATCTCATCATAAACGGAAGTGTTCAGAACATCCGGAACAAATCCTGCGCCTATGCCCTGTATCTTATGCGGGCCGGCGTTGCCTGTTGATAGAACAGGTGATGAGGCAGGCTCTACGGCCACGATTTTAACGTCCGCTTTCTGTTCCTTAAGGAATTCACCGACGCCTGTTACGGTGCCGCCGGTACCTACGCCGGCAACGAAGATATCAACTTCGCCGTCCGTATCGGCATAGATCTCGGGACCTGTGGTCGATTTGTGGGCTGCCGGGTTCGCGGGATTCACGAACTGACCGGGAATGAAGCTTCCCTCTATGCTGTCCGCAAGTTCCTGAGCCTTTGCTATGGCACCCTTCATACCTTTGGCACCCTCTGTCAGAACAAGCTCCGCACCGTAGGCTTTCATGAGCTGTCTTCTCTCGACAGACATCGTCTCGGGCATGACTATTATGATCTTGTAGCCCTTTGCCGCCGCAACGGCCGCCAGGCCGATACCTGTGTTTCCTGATGTGGGCTCGATTATGACAGAACCTGGCTTTAATGCACCGGATGCTTCCGCATCGTCTATCATGGCTTTCGCGATACGGTCCTTAACGCTTCCTGCCGGGTTGAAGTATTCAAGCTTGGCCAGGATCTTTGCCTTAAGGCCGAATTCTTTTTCTATATGTACCAGTTCGAGAAGAGGTGTTCCTCCTATAAGCTGATCTGCTGAAGTATATATCTTTGACATTTTTTATCTCCTTTATAAATCCTTAAATCTTTTTTTATACTGCCGCGAATCCGTTTTCAAGATCCGCTATTATATCGTCTATATGCTCTGTTCCTATCGAGAGCCTTACCGTGCTCTGCGATATTCCCTGATCCGCGAGTTCTTCATCCGACAACTGCGAATGAGTCGTTGTCGCGGGATGTATCACCAGAGACTTGACGTCCGCCACGTTTGCCAGCAGCGAGAATATCTTCAGGTTGTCTATGAACCTGAAAGCTTCATCTTTGCCGCCCTTGATGTCAAACGTAAATATGCTTGCTCCGCCGTTCGGGAAGTACTTGTTGTAAAGGGCATTGTCCGGATGATCAGGCAGCGACGGATGATTGATCTTCGCGACCTTGGGATGATTCTTCAGGAAGTCAATGACCTTCTTTGTGTTCTCGACATGTCTTTCCAGTCTGAGTGACAGCGTCTCCGTGCCCTGCAGGAGCAGGAATGCCGCAAACGGTGATATCGTTGCGCCTTCGTCACGGAGCAGTATCGCTCTTATATACGTTACGAAAGCAGCGGGGCCGACCGCATCCGCGAAGGATACGCCGTGGTAGCTCGGGTTGGGAGCTGCTATGGGAGCGTATTTGCCGCTGGCCTTCCAGTCGAACTTGCCGCTGTCGACTATGATGCCGCCGAGGGTCGTTCCGTGTCCGCCGATGAACTTTGTTGCGCTGTGCACCACTATATCCGCACCGTGTTCGATCGGTCTTATGAGATAAGGTGTGCCGAATGTGTTGTCTATAACGAGCGGCAGTCCGTGTCTGTGTGCGATCTCGGCTGCTGCGTCGATATCCGGTATATCGCTGTTCGGATTGCCCAGCGTCTCAAGGTATACGGCCTTGGTCTTGTCGTCTATTGCATTTTCGATCTCATCAAGATTATGTGCATCCACAAACTTTGCAGTAACACCATAGAGCGGAAGTGTGTGTGCGAAGAGATTGTAAGTGCCGCCGTAGATCGTCTTCTGAGCTACTATGTTCTCACCCGCACCGGCGAGCGCCTGGATCGTGTATGTGATGGCGGCTGCGCCTGATGCCAGCGCCAGTCCGGCTACACCGCCCTCAAGAGCTGCTATCCTCTTCTCGAGGACTTCCTGTGTGCTGTTCGTGAGCCTTCCGTATATATTGCCCGGATCCGCCAGGCCGAATCTTGCGGCTGCATGTGCCGAATCATGAAATACATATGAAGTTGTAGCATAAATGGGCACTGCCCTTGAATCCGTTACGGGATCCGGTTCTTCCTGACCTACATGAAGCTGCAGGGTCTCAAATCTATATTCTGACATTTTCGTTATTTCCTTTCAAATTGATTGTTTCTTTTATTATGCGGAGATCCTACAGTACATGTCCTCCACAGTATATAACCTTTTCATACTGATTTCCTCTTGCATTCTATTTACCAACCTACCAAGTAGGTTAGTTCCATATTAACATCGTCTTTATACCCTGTCAACACTTTTTTTCTATTTTTTTTCAAAAAAAAGACATATCCTTAAGATATGCCTCTTTTCAGTTGTTCAGTTGTTCAGTCGGTCAGTCCGCCTATGAGCTTGTACAGCATTCCGTAGAAGTTCACCGCCTCATCGCTGTCCAGCTTAAGGCAGGCTGCTATCTTCGGCGGGATCTTCAGCGCTTCTTCGCGCAGCTTCATTCCCCTGTCGGTTATGCTCACGATGAGCACTCTCTCGTCCTTATCAGATCTTGTACGCTTAACAAAACCCTTGCTCTCCAGGCTCTTGAGGAGAGGCGTGAGCGTGCCGGAATCGAGATACAGCCTCTGCCCCAGTTCCTTTACGTTTACCTTCTTTTCCTCCCACAGAACCATCATGGCAATATACTGTGTGTAGGTAAGTCCTATCTCATCGAGGTAAGGTCTGTATTTTCTTATTATCTCCTTGGAGAGCACGTATACCGGAAAGCATACCTGATTCTCCAGTTTTAGCATATCAAACCCGGAATGTTCCATCTTGAATCCCTATCTGGCCTTTTCGTATTCTTTTCTTACAGCTATAGCAAGCTGGTCAGCGCACGAAGTGGGCCTTCTGCCGCATGTGTTGCCCTTAAGCTTCTCTTCAATATCCTCCACAGTCCATCCGTCAAGGAGTTTTGAGATAGCCTTGAGGTTGCCGTTGCAGCCTCCTATGAACTCTATGTTCTTAACAACGTTCCCTTCCAGATCAAAATTGATCTGCTGCGAGCATACATTCTTTGTTTTGTAACTGTGTCTTGCCATATCCTTATCCTTTTCCTAAAGCAGTGCCGCGATCTTGGCGTCTATCTTCTCGGGCTTTACGGCAGAACCGAATCTCTCTACAACGTTACCTTCCCTGTCGACGAGGAACTTTGTGAAATTCCACTTGATCTTATTGCCCATCATGCCGCCCTTCTGGGATTTGAGATAGGTATAGAGCGGATGTTCGTTCGCGCCGTTCACTTCGATCTTCGCGAACTGCTTGAATGTGACGCCGTACCTTGACTGGCAGAAATCAACTATCTCCTCTTCAGTTCCGGGAGCCTGTCCACCGAACTGGTTGCAGGGGAAGTCGAGGATCTCCAGACCTTTTTCCTGGTACTTCTCGTACAGATCCTGAAGTCCGTCATACTGCGGAGTGAAGCCGCAGCCTGTTGCTGTATTGACTATGAGCAGAACCTTTCCCTTGTAATCGGCGAGATCGACCTCTGCGCCCTGTGCATCTTTAACTTTGAAATCGTAAATACTCATATCGTAACCCCCATAAAATATATTGTGTACAATTTAATTTTACACAATTATTCTATGGTGTCAATACTTTTTTTATATTTTTTTCAGAAAATCTTTTACGGCAGCCTCGGCCTCTTCCCTGAACTTAAGGGGATCTCTCAAGCTCAGCGTTCCGCTGAGTTTCACTCCCGTGAACTTTTCGGTCTTGTCGAACATCTTCTCCGCATGGCCGCTCGAAGAGCATCCTATCATATACAGTTCCCTGCCGTTCATATCATGATCGGTAAGGAAAGTCCTTATCGCGGGCGGGAAAGATGAGGCCCAGACCGGGCAAAGGAGTATGATGCGCTCATACCCGGCAGGGTCATGCTCAATCGCCTTAAGCCCTACCAGTTCTTTCTTTATGACGCTGCCTCCGCCTTTTAAGAATTTACCGGGGCCGCTTTTCGGCGGCTCTTTGTCGGGTATCAGCTTTTCAATATCCATATCCGAATTGTTCTTTATTATATCTGCAACACATCCGCTGTTGCCCTCAAATGAATAATATACGAGCAGTGTCTTCATTTCATTTACCTCTCAGTAAGTTTGATCTCGTTGTGCTTGAAAAAGTCCATCATCTTTCCGGTAAGGCTTATACTGTCCCTCTTGTCAGGAACCTCATCCCTGGTGTACCACCCGGCTTCTTTCAGTTCATACCCGTCAACGGTTATAGTTTTATCCCCGTCCACCTCACAGAAGAATCCAGCGAGCAGACTGTCAGAGTAACTCCACGGCTGCGAATCATAGTAGGTTATGTTCTTTACTTTAAGACCCACTTCCTCCATGACCTCACGTCTGATCGCAGCTTCAAACGATTCTCCTATCTCGCAGAAACCCGCGACGAGCGCAAATTTGTCATAGCCTTCGGCATACTTCGTCATTACGATCCTGTCGCCGTCGGTTATCCCTATTATGACGCAGGGAGAGATCTTCGGATACTCGGTGAGTCCGCAATTAGGACACACCAGAGTGCGTTCTTTTTCTCCCATAACGTTCAGACTCCCGCACCTTCCGCAGTATCTTCTGGTCCTGTACCAGTTATTGAGCTGCATGCCTGTAACGGCGGCAAAGGCAGCGGGGCTGTTCCTTTCTGTATCGAACAGAGACCGCAGATCCGTGAAGTCACAGCCTTTGACGGTCATGTCCTCACCTGACGCCGGTATAAAGAACCTTTTTTCTCCTACCGAAAAGAGATATATAAATGAATCCGGCTTTCCTCCGGTCTCGCGGAAAGAAGGAAAGACAGTTCCTTTTCCGTCTTTCTTTATGAGTACGCTGTAGCCTTTATATATAAGGACTGCGTCCTCATCCTCTATGACATATCTGTGATAAGTGTTATCATATGTCTCGTTTATATCCTGTATCATTCCGTTTCTCCGTTTTATCTGCTCATATAATGATACCATAAAAAAGAAAGCGGCATGTCCGCCGTCCGGGTTTATATTTGTATAATTTCTTAAAAATGCTCTCAATTACATCTATATTCTTTTGACACCCGTCAATGCGGTATGCGATAATATTAGAGTTGTGGATAATTTATCATTAAAAGGGGAAAACAATGACACAGTATTTTCAGCCCGAAATAGAATGTGCTCCGAGAGAAAAGATAGTTGAGCTGCAGAACAGGAGACTGGTCGAACAGGTCCGTCATGTATACGACAATGTGAAATACTACAGGGACAAGATGGATGAAAAGGGTATAAAGCCCGAAGATATACGTTCGATCGATGACCTGCATCTTCTTCCTTTTCTTTCGAAAGCGGATCTGAGAGACGCTTATCCTTACGGACTCATGGGCGTTCCGCTCCGCGACTGCGTCAGGATACAGTCGACCAGCGGTACGACAGGAAGACGCGTGGTCGCTTTCTATACTCAGGATGATATTAATATTTGGGAAGACTGCTGCGCCAGAGCGATTGCAGCTGTCGGCGGAACCAAGGACGATGTCGTACAGGTGTGCTACGGATACGGCCTTTTCACGGGCGGCCCCGGACTTAACGGCGGCTCTCACAAACTCGGATCGCTGACGCTGCCCATGTCTTCAGGCAACACTCAGAGACAGATACAGTTCATGATCGATCTTCAGTCCACTATACTCTGCTGCACGCCTTCATACGCAGCATATCTCAGCGAATCCATACATGAGATGGGCGTCAAGGATCAGATAAAACTTAAGGCAGGAATATTCGGTGCAGAAGCATGGACAGAGGAGATGCGCCGTGATATTGAGAAGAGTCTCGGTATCAAGGCATATGATATATACGGCCTGACGGAGATCTCGGGTCCCGGCGTTGCCTTCGAATGCGAAGAGCAGACAGGCATGCACATAAACGAGGATCATTTCATTGCGGAAGTGATCGACCCGGAGACCGGCGAAGTCCTCCCCGAAGGAAAGAAAGGCGAACTGGTATTCACCTGCCTCACCAAAAAGGCGTTTCCGCTCCTGAGATACAGGACGAGAGATATATGTGTTCTTTCAAGAAAGAAATGTTCATGCGGAAGAACGCACGTAAAGATGTCGAAACCCATGGGCCGCAGCGACGATATGCTGATAATCAAGGGCGTCAACGTATTCCCGAGCCAGATAGAGGCTGTCCTCATCAAGGAAGGCTATCAGGCTAACTATCAGATAATCGTCACCCGTGAGGGCAATTCGGATAAACTCGAAGTACAGGTTGAGATGACGCCTGACAAGTTCTCAGACAGTATATCGGCTATCTCGGAATACGAGAAGAAGCTCACGTCCGAACTCAAGGCCATGCTCGGCATATACGCAAAGGTCACGCTGGTCGAGCCGAAGAGCATAGCCAGGAGCGAAGGCAAGGCCGTCAGAGTCATAGACAAGAGAAATCTCTATTAGACCGCAAGGAGGATCAATATGGCTGTTAAACAGATATGCATCTTTATCGAAAACAAGAAGGGCGCGATATCGGAAGTTTCGGATCTCCTGTATAAAAAGGGCATTGACCTGAGGGGCATCGACATGGCCGAAGCAAAGGAATTCGCGGTCTTAAGACTCATCACCACTGATACGGATAAAGCCACGGACGCTCTTGCAAAAGCGGACTATATCTATTCCGTAAAGGAAGTTCCCGCCGTAAAGGTGGAGGACAGACCGGGCAGTCTGGTAAGTGTTCTGAAGCTCCTGAGCGACGCGGATATCAGCATAGAGTATACTTATCTCATAAGAAATATCGATACCGATCCCTATATGGTCATATCCACTCAGGATGACGCAAAGGCCGAAGCGGTACTTAAGAAAGCCGGTTTCGCTTTCCTAAGCTACTGATACGATCATTAGCAAACAAGGACATCCGTTTTGAACGGATGTCTTTTTTATGTTAAAAAATATCAATAAATCAGATTAAATATAATCATTGTGTTTACTTTTGCGGGGTTATAAAATATAATCAACTTGATTGATATATTTTATGCAAAGGCAGTAATGATGAAAAACTACGACAAATACACGAGACAATACTTCCTCCCGCCCACAGAGTGCAACGACTGGGCCAAAAAGGACTACATTGAAAAAGCCCCGATATGGTGTTCCGTCGATCTTCGCGACGGCAACCAGTCGCTCATAGAGCCCATGGGCCTGGAAGAAAAGATAAACTTTTTTAAGCTCCTTGTAGATATAGGGTTCAAGGAGATAGAGGTCGGTTTTCCCGCGGCATCGGAAACTGAATTCGACTTCATGCGCGCTCTCGTTGACAGGAACATGATACCGGACGATGTAACGGTACAGGTACTGACGCAGTCAAGGGAACATATAATAAAGCGTACCTTCGAAGCAGTTAAGGGCGCTCCCCATGCTGTTATACATCTGTACAATTCCACATCAGCCGCACAGAGACAGCAGGTTTTCAGAAAAGACAAGGAAGGCGTGCTTGATCTTGCGATATACGGCGCCGAGATGCTCATGAGCCTGGCGAAAGAGACCGAGGGCAACTTCTCATTCGAGTACAGCCCCGAAAGCTTCCACGGTACTGAAGTAGAATATGCGCTCGAGGTATGCAATGCCGTTATAGATGTCTGGAAGCCGTCAAAGGACAACAAGGTCATAATAAACCTGCCCGCGACAGTAGAGACTGCGATGCCGCACGTCTTTGCGCAGCAGGTCGAATACATGAGCAAGAATCTTAATGACAGAGAGAACGTCATACTGAGCCTTCATCCGCATAATGACAGGGGTTCCGCCGTCAGTGATGCGGAGCTCGGTCTTCTCGCGGGTGCGGACAGGATCGAAGGGACCCTGTTCGGCAACGGAGAGAGGACAGGCAATGTTGATATAATAACGCTCGCCATGAACCTGTTCACATACGGCATAGACCCGGGTCTGGATCTTTCGAATATACCCGAAATACGCGAAAAGTATGAACAGTATACGGGAATGAGCGTTTACGACAGACAACCCTATGCGGGGGACCTGGTGTTCTCCGCATTCTCCGGCTCTCATCAGGACGCTATCGCCAAGGGTATGAAATGGCGCGTGAACAACAACATACGCGAATGGTCCGTTCCGTACCTCCCTATTGATCCGGTGGATATAGGAAGAACGTACGACGCTGACGTTATCAGGATAAACAGCCAGTCAGGCAAGGGCGGCGTGGCATATATCCTCAACAGGAATTACTCCATAACACTTCCCAAGAAGATGCAGCCCGCCGTGAGCGCTATAGTAAAACAGGTGTCAGACGAGCAGCATAAGGAACTGTCACCGCAGGGAGTATACGAACTGTTCCTTGAGAACTTTGTGGATGCCACTCCCGTGTTCAGCATAAAGGAGAGTCATTTCAAGCAGATGAACGACGGGATCATGGCTGAAACGACGTTTGTGTCGGGAGATAAAAAGACCGTCATAGACGCAAACGGTAACGGCCGTCTGGATGCGGTCAGCAACGCGATAAAACAGTATTACAACATAAGCTATCAGCTCCGGGAATACGAGGAACACGCTCTGTCCGAAGGTTCGTCATCCAAGGCCATGGCTTTCGTTGGGATCACGTGCAACGGCGATGATTACTGGGGCGCCGGCATCGACGAAGATATCATCAAGGCCTCCATCAACGCTCTCGTTGTAGCGGTCAACAAACTGCCGAAGATACAGAACACCACGACAGGCAGCGATGACAGGCTGGTCGCCATGATTAACTACATACAGAATCATTATCAGGAAGTCACGCTTGAGAGCCTCGCGCAGGAGTTCGGCCTGTCCACACCGTATGTTTCCAAATACATAAAGGAAAAGTCAGGGAAGACATTCGGCGAACAGGTGACCCGCATACGCATGCGCAGAGCCAAAACGCTGCTCCGGCACGGCAATATGACCGTCGAGAACATATCGTATTCGATTGGTTATCCGAATGCCGAACACTTCATAAGGACGTTCAAAAAGGAATTCGGGATGACCCCGTCCCAGTTCAGGAACTCAAACAAATAGTATAAAAAAAGAGCCCGGAGAAAAGACTGAACTTGTCAACACAAAGTAGACAGTTCAAAAGGGTCACACAAAGCCCATT
>CAYRWM010000031.1:0-20846 GCA_964428055.1 uncultured Christensenellaceae bacterium
CCTAAGCAAACAGTTTTATTATTTCAACTGTCTACCTAGGGGGTAGCATGTCAATATGACCTCCTTTTTTATTATCCTGCCTATTTTATATACGATATTCTATCAACATTGGCTTCTTCCATCCAGTTGCTGAGTGTTTCCTGCCAGTACGTGGCTTCCTTGTCCTCGGTTACCATATATTTGACAGTGTGCTCTACATCCTCGAAAGGCACGGGACCGGGTTCCGGGTGCCCTACGAGCTTTATAATATGCCATCCGTATTCGGAAGATGTCAGGTCGGATATGTCGCCGATCTCCTTAAGCTTCATGGATGATTCAACGAAGCTCTCAACAAAGTTGCTGCCTTCATAGACATCATATTTGTTGTCGGAATCATCATGATAATCCATCGATACTTCCTTCATCAGACTCTCGAAGTCTGCGCCGTTCTTTAACTGCTCAAGGACCTTCTCGGCCTCGGGCTTTATCTTCTCAAGAGCTGCGTCGGTGAGTTCCTTAGCTTTCTCTTCCGCGTCTTCTTCGCCGCTGTATCTGACTTCGTTTATCTCATTCATCGTATCATCGTCTATGCCGATCAGTATGTGCTGGACAGTATTGATGTCATTGGAAGCGTTTGACGGCACATATACGTTGACGTCGTATCCGTTGTTGAGATAGAAGTACATAGCCTGGTCAGGATCCTGTTCATCCATGGATTTCTGCTCCTCGAGCAGTTTGTTGTAGTAATCCTGGTAGTCCTGGTCCGTAACCTCGCACTGTTCCATATAGTAGTCGTAGACTTTCCCCATTATGACGTTTTCGACGGAGGCCTGCTTGTATGCTTCTTCATTCGTACCCGTCATTTCCAGAAACTCCTGATACTGCTGTTCGGCATATGAATCCACATCTATAGACGGGTCATTAGCGGCTGCATCCTCAGCTGCGTTTCTGTAGAAATCCTTATATGAGGCCAGCATGTCTTCCGCTTCGGTGATCGCCTGCTCTCTTTCCTCATCCGTGATCTGATCCAGACCCAGCTCGGAAGCCTTCTGCATCATGATCTTCGACAGGATCAAGTTGTCCAGAATGCTGTCGCGGAATGCGTTTGCTTCGTTCTTTGCCTGTTCGGTATCTCCCGTCATCTCTACGAGATAATCTTCAAGACCGTCGTTGTCGATGCCGTACTGTGCCAGACTCTGGTTTATCTTGTTCTCGAGTTCGGACTTGTATATCTTTTCGCCGTTCACCGTGGCGGCAGTTCTGGAAGCGCATCCGCTGGCAAGTATGAGCAGTGCGCATATGACAGATATGATAACTATTAGTTTACGCTTCATGGCAGCTCCTTTTTTCTTTATTGATATCGGGTCTAATTATAACAGAAAAATATGAAAAATGTGTAACTATTTGGAAGGGTGCGAGGGAGTGCTGAAACAGGCCGTTTTGTTGCAAGAGAGCGGTATATAAGGTATAATTTAAGTGGTTCCAATAATAACTAAAAGGAAGAGTACAGAGATGATCGTTCTTAAGATCGCCGATGAGGGTGATATCAAGATCAAGCTTAATCACGAAGCGGCACCCATAACTGCGGCAAATTTTGAAAAACTCGTAGGAGAGGGATTTTATGACGGACTCAAATTCCACCGTGTGATTGAAGGATTCATGATCCAGGGCGGATGTCCCAAGGGTACCGGAACAGGCGGTCCGGGATATTCGATAGAAGGCGAGTTTGCCGCTAACGGACACGACAATCCCTTAAAGCATAAGAGAGGCGTCATTTCCATGGCAAGGAGCATGCAGCCCAATTCAGCCGGTTCGCAGTTCTTCATAATGCACAAGGATGCTCCGCACTTAGACGGCCACTACGCGGCTTTCGGCAAGGTCGTCGAGGGGATGGATATAGTCGATATAATAGCCTCAACAAAGACTGATCTTCAGGACAGGCCTATAGTTGATGTCATTATAGAAAAAGCATACATCGAGCCTGAAGAGTAAGGCATCAGACACAGTAAGTGCAGCTTTGGAGCCATCACTGCCGGGCAGTTATGGCTCTTTGTATTTTTAGGAACAGATTAATTATGAAATATATAGATTTTCACACACATATATTCCCGGACAAGCTGGCGGAGCGCGCGATAGATATTCTGTCTCTCGGCGGCGGAGGGTTCAGAGGCTATACTGACGGAACGCTGAAGGGCCTTATCCGCAGTATGGATGAGCACGGCATAGAAAAGAGCGCTGTAATGAACATAGCGACCAACCCCGGTCAGCAGAGAGCGGTCAACGATTTTGCAGCCGAGATAAACGGCGGCAGGGTCATAAGCTTCGGCAGCGTTCATCCGGATTCGCCGGACGCACTCGGAGAGATAGACCGCATATGCGATCTTGGGCTCAAGGGTATAAAATTCCATCTTGACTGCCAGGATTTTAAATACGATCACCCGGCACTCAAAAAGATATATGAAAAGATCGCAAAAAAAGGCCTTATCGTCTGTTTTCATTCCGGATGGGACATGAGTACCTCATACTGCCGTATGACTCCTGATAACCTTATTAAAACGCTTCCTATGCTGGAAGGGACCAAGGTGATAGCCGCTCACTTCGGCGCATACGCCATGTGGCCCCAGGTCATGGAAAAACTGTGCGGGAAGGATCTGTATTTCGATACTGCATTCTCCTGCGGAAGGATACCGCTCCTGCTCGGAGCAGAAATAGTGAAGATGCACGGGGCTGACAAGGTTCTCCTCGGAAGCGATTCGCCCTGGGCGAGCCAGGGTGACGAGATAAGGTTCGTAAGTCTTATGGATCTTAACGATGAAGAAAAGGAAGGGATATACCACAAAAATGCGGAGAGGCTCATGGCCTCGGCCGGTATATAAAAAAAGTATCCTTTTAGGATACTTTTTCTACTTCAGCTTTTTTATTATCATTTCCGCGACGGCTTTTTTCGGGCCGTCGTTTTTTACTGTTATGTCAGCGCATGCTCTGTAGATATCAATGCGCTCCGCGTATATGTCATTTATATCCCTAGTAAGGGAAATAGGCCTTCCTCTTTTAGCGAGTTTGCTCAGGGGCCGCTCTATAAATACCGTCACGCCCTTTTTAAGAAGTTTCCGGTTCTCTTCCCTAAGGATGACGCCGCCGCCGCATGAAATGATGCAGGGGGCTTTTCCGAGCACCTTTTTAAGTGCTTCTGTCTCAAGTTCCCTGAAACGTTTTTCTCCTGATGACGAGAATATGTCGGGTATAGACATACCGCTCATCTCAACCACTTCTGCGTCGGTGTCCCGAAGTTCGAGATCAAGTTCTCTTGACAGAATGCGTCCTATCGTTGTTTTGCCGCATCCCGGCATGCCGATGAGTATTACGCTCTTTTCCATCAGACTATCTCCGAGTAGCTGCCAAGATACTTCATCTGTGTGTAAAGACCCTCAAGGCAGTCGAACAGGTTCTGAAACTCAGGCGAATATACCGAAGCATCAAGATCGAAATAGAACATGAACTCGAAATTACTGCCCGGCAGGGGACGGCTCTCCAGTTTGATGAGGTTTATTCCGAGGGCGTAGAAACACGCCAGTACCCTGTAAAGAGCACCCGGACGGTGGGGGAGTATCATCATTATGGATGTCTTGTCCGACCCCGGGTATATCTCCAGATTCTTCGATATGCAGATGAATCTGGTGTAGTTGTTGTCATTGTTCTGTATCGATGAACTCAGACAGTCCAGACCGTACAGGGCGGCGCATACGCCCGATGATATCGATGCCCTGTCCGTTTTTCCCGATTCGCTCACGGCTTTTGCCGCTGCCGCGGTGTTTTCGCAGGGTATGATCTTGACGTCTTTCAAAGTATGCAGAAAATCACTGCACTGAGATATGGCCTGCGAGTGAGAGTAAATCTCCCTTATGTCTGATATCTTTGTTCCTCTGTTCGCCAGAAGACAGTGATCCACCTTGACTCTTATGCTCCTTATGATGCTGAAATCATTCTCCATCATCAGGTCATATATCCTGTTGACGGAACCGGCGGTGCTGTTCTCGACGGGTAGAACGCCGTATGTGCAGAGTCCCTGCTTAATAGCAGAGAACACATCCTCAAATGCGCCGAAATGCATGATCCCGGGGCTCTTAAAGAGTTTTTCCGCCGCCTGCTGAGAGTAAGAACCTTCTTCGCCCTGACATGCTACAGTAGGTCTGACGGGGAATTCCCTGTTTGTGCTCTCAAGAGCCTTTGCTATCCTTTTCGAAGTCTCACACTTTTCCTGTTTGAGATCGTTCTGGTAAGATCTGCTCAGTTCGAATATATAGCTGTACAGCTTTTCAGCGTAGTCTGCAGCCTGCGGATCGCAGCTGTCATATATCTCCTTGAGCTTTGCGCGCTCGCGCTCCGGATCCAGAACAGGCATACCGATTTCATTTTTATATCTGCCGATTTCCCCGGATACGCGCATCCTCTCCTCAAAGAGCTTTACCAGCTGGCCGTCTATCTCATCTATCTTTTCTCTTAATCCTTTGATATCCATCGTATATTCCTCAGCACTGTTTTTTTCGCTCACAGAGAGCATCGAGAATGGCTATAGCAGCGGCCGATTCGACTGCTGCCGCAGCTCTCAGAACCACGCAGGGGTCATGCCTGCCGTGTGTTTCCATCTCTGTTTCCTTCATTTCGGAAAGGCTGACCGAACGCTGTGCAAGCGAAATGGAGGGGGTGGGTTTGAAACCGGCGCGGAATACTACGGGCATGCCGTCGGTTATGCCGCCGAGTATGCCGCCTGCGTTATTCGTTGCCGTACAGATCTTTTCATTCTGTATTATTATCTCATCATTGTTCTCGCTGCCCCGTATTTTTGAACTGCCGAATCCGAGTCCGAACTCGACAGCCTTAACTGCAGGGATACCGAACACTGCCCTTGAAATAAGGTTTTCAATGCCGTCGAACATGGGATCCCCGAGTCCTGCGGGAACGCCCAGCGCTGCGCATTCAATAATGCCGCCTACGGAATCCCCGTCCTCCATGGCTGCTCTTACGGCAGACAGCATCTTTTCCCTTTTGTCAGCGTCAATGACGGGTGCGCCTTCGCTCTTAAGTCTTTCAAGAGCGTCCGTGTCCGAAAGATCAAATTCAGCGTCCTCAATCCCGGCGATGTTCTTTATATGGGACACAATGCTTATACCGGATGCTTCGAGTATCTGAATGGCTATGCCTCCTGCTGCGCAGAGAGGCGCGGTGAGCCTGCCGGAGAAATGGCCGCCTCCGCTTTTATCCTGATGGCCGAAGAATTTTACCTCAGCCGTCAGATCTGCGTGACCGGGTCTGGGCGTATCGGCTATATCCTTATAATCGGTCTTTTTCACATTTTTGTTTTTTATTATGACCGTGAGCGGAGCTCCGCAGGTAACATTTCCTGCGGTTCCGGATATTATCTCCGGTATATCGTCTTCCGTGCGCTTTGTGGTGAGTTCTCCAGAGGAAGCTCTCCGCTTCATAAACCTGAGCAGTCTTTCATTGTCAATCTCAAATCCGGCGGGTATGCCTTCTATAACGGCGCCTACCGCCTGAGAATGCGACTGACCGAATATCGTCACCTTGAAATTATTACCGATGCTGGAACCCATTATCTTTCCTCCAAATGGTATTTTAGTCCGAGTAAACCGGCGTCCTCAAAGAAACCGGGGTATGATTTACTGACGGCCTCCGCTCCCTTTATTAGGACCGGGGACCCGCACAGGGAAGACGCTGCGGCCGCCATCATTACTATCCTGTGATCATTGAACGAATCAACAGTACCGCCCTTAAGGATTCCCGTGCCTTTTATAGTCATGCTGCTGTCCGAAGCCATTATATCCGCACCGAGCGAACCCAGTCCTTCGGAGACCGATCTTATTCGGTCGCTCTCCTTGAGCTTAAGACGTGCAATACCCTCGATGTGCGATGTGCCCTTAGCCGCGCACGCCAAAACAGCTATGGCGGGTACGAGGTCCGGTATGTTTTCGGCGTCTATATATGCCGGGATCAGGTTTTCCGTGTGCACGCTTAAGACATCTTCCGTAAGCGTTACGCTGCAGCCGAAACTCTTAAGGATGCCGACGATCCGCCTGTCGCCCTGCACCGAACTCCGGTTAAGACCTTTTATTTCGATGTCCTTTCCCGCAGCTGCGCACGCAGCGATCATGAATGCAGCGTTTGACCAGTCGCCTTCTACCTCTGCGGTTCCCGGTGATTTTATACCGGATGCACCGCAGACCTCGATGCGTGTGCTTAAGACACTGCTCTTTATGCCGAAACAGTCAAGTGCCGCGGCAGTTATATCCACGTAACCGGAGGATGAAAGCTCTCCGGTGATGTCTATTGTTATGTTTCTGTTCATTACCGGGGCTGCCAGCATGAGTCCCGTTATGAACTGTGATGATATATCGCCTCTTACCGTATACCGGTCTCCTTTCAGAGCCCCGGATATACTGACCTTATCCCCTGACGGTCTCTCAATGGTCACTCCGTTTTGCTCAAGTATATCGAACAGGGGTCCCATGGGTCTCTCGGCCAGTCTCCCCTTTAGCTTAAAAGCTGCAGGGGTACCTTTTGCCGCGCATACGGGGAGCATAAAACGGTATGTGGATCCGCTCTCCCGGCAGTCAAGCTCCGGCGATGGAGGCAAGGAGGATACCGGTGTTATACGGAAAAGGCCGCCGTTTTTTTCTATACCGGCTCCGAGCGCGCGGAGGCATTCCGCGGTAGCTTCGATGTCATCGGAACTGCCGGTGCATATTATGTCGCAAGGCCTGTCAGAGAATGCTGCGAGTATAAGCAGTCTGTGCGCAAACGACTTTGACGGTATTGAATCGATTGTTCCGCCGGATATCCCGGGGAATACGGTCGCGTTCATGGTTTTTTTTCAGATTCCTTCCCTGAGCATGGCTGCCGCCTCATCCGGGCTTAGCTCCATGAGCGGACAGTCGCCTATGGAACGGAAAGCCACAACGGTTATGCTGCTTCCCATGTTCTTCTTGTCGGACAGCATCGCATCCGCGAGCTCCTCTGCAGAGTAGCCCGGGACTTCGGTCGGCAGTCCGAATCTTTCTATGAGTTTTATGAACCTCTCAGCTTCACCTTCATTGCAGAGTGAGCGTTTAATGCATGCTCTTATCATCATTGCCATACCTATGGCCACGCAGTCACCGTGCTTTAATGTGAATCCGCTGCATTTTTCAACAGCGTGTCCGAACGTGTGTCCGAAATTCAGTATCTTACGTATCCCGGTCTCGCATTCATCCTCGGAGACCACGTCTCTCTTTATCTCCACGCACCGTTTTATGGTGCCGGGAAAATCATCGTTTCCCTCTTCAAGTTTCAGGAAAAGATCTCTGTCGGCTATGGCGGTGTATTTTATGACTTCGGCCATACCGCATCTGAATTCTTCCTCTTTGAGGGTTGTGAGCGTTTCGGGATCGCAGATTACCATTTCCGGCTGATAGAAAGAGCCGGCAAGGTTCTTTCCTTTTTTAAGGTCGATAGCCGTCTTTCCGCCGACTGAAGAATCAACGCATGCGAGCAGTGTCGTCGGTACCTGAATGAGTTTCATGCCGCGCATATATGTTGCCGCGGCAAAACCGGCCATATCGCCGATCACGCCTCCGCCGAGCGCTATCAGGGCATCATTCCTGTGCATATGGTTTTCCGCAAGGAATTCCAGTATGTCTATATAGTTTGCGGCGTTCTTTGACTGTTCGCCGTTTCTTATCACTTTGATCACTGCCTCAGCGCCGCACTTCTGAGCAGAGGACAGTACCCGGTCTGCATACAGCGGACCGACTATATCATCGGTTATGACTGCCGCTTTTTTTATACCGAGTCCTTTTCCGGCTGCGGTCTCAAAGACCTTTGCCGACAGACCCTCGCCGATCAGCACCGGATATGTCTTGCTTGACGCATTGACTGTTATCTCCGTCATTTTCCGTCCACCTTTTCCTTGAGTTCCTTGCCTTTCTGCAGGAGATCCCTGAGCTTTGCTGCATCTCCGCTGTCGATGGCATCCTTGTATTCCTGCATGGCAGCGATGAATGTCCCTATCTCTTTTGACAGGTTGTCGGCATTATCCAGGAACAGTTCAGTCCACATATCGGCATCCAGCCATGCGACCCTGGTCAGATCCTTGTAGCTTCCGGCTGAAAATCCCTTGTGTTTCTGTGCAGTGGGGGATTTTACATATGCGTTTGAGACAACATGCGCCATCTGTGACGTAAATGCTATTATCTCGTCATGCGAAGCTGCGTCCGTTACCGAGACCCTTCCGAAACCGGCAGGCTTTACCGCCGCCTTGACTCTGTCAAAGAGCGTTATATCGTCGAATACAGGCGGCACCATCACGAAACTGGCGCCGTCGAACATATTTGCCTTGCTGTGTTTGAAGCCGGAAAACTGCGTGCCCGCCATCGGATGTCCGCCGACGAAAGTGAACCCGTATTTTTCAGCTTCGCGGAAACCTGCCTCGCATATACGGCGTTTTGTACCGCAGCAGTCCATAACGAGGGTGTCTTTCGAGATAAGGGGAGCTTTTTTCTTAAGGTATTCTATTGATGCATCCGCGTACAGCGAGAGCAGCAGGACGTCGCAGCTGCCTATGTTCTCATCAGTGAGTTCCTCGTCCACGGCACCGCTTATAACGGCGAAATCCGTAACGCTCTTCGTTCTGTTGTATCCGAGGACTCTGATGCCCTCAGTTCTCTTGTATGCCTTTGCGAGGGATCCGCCTATAAGTCCGAGTCCCACTATACCGACTATCATTTTATTGCCTCTCTTACCTGCTGTACTTTTTTCGCAATCTCATTGAAGACTGCGGGTGTTACCGACTGAGCTCCGTCGCACAGTGCGTGCTCGGGATCGTTATGTACTTCTATCATGAGTCCGTCCGCTCCTGCAGCCGTTGCTGCGAGAGCCATGGGGAGGACGAGTTTTGCTATGCCGGTGGCATGGCTGGGATCGACTATCACGGGGAGCTGCGTGAGTTCATGCAGCATGGGGACGGCTGAAACATCCAGAGTGTTCCTTGTGTATGTTTCGAACGTTCTTATGCCTCTTTCGCACAGTATGACATTCTCGTTGCCGCCTGCCATAATATATTCGACGCTCATGAGCAGTTCCTTTAGGTTGTTCGCGAGGCCTCTTTTTATGAGTACCACTTTCTTTGTCCTGCCCAGTTCCTTGAGCAGATCGAAGTTTTGCATGTTTCTCGCTCCGACCTGTATTATGTCTATATCCTCGAAAAGATCAAGATCGTTTATGTTCATGATCTCGCTGACCAGTGGCATGCCGGTCTTTTTCTTTGCCGCTTTTAACAGTTCAAGGCCGTTCTCGCGGAGACCCTGGAAATCATACGGGGACGTCCTCGGTTTAAAGGCGCCGCCGCGGAGCAGGGCTGCTCCCGATTCCTTAACGCTCTCGGCGATCGTGTTTATCTGCTCTTCGCTTTCAACGGAACACGGACCCGCTATGATGGCGAAGTTTCCGCCGCCGATCTTGACGCCTCCGGCTTCGATCACTGCATCATCCGTGTGGAACTTACGGTTTGCGTTCTTGAACGGTTCGCTGATGCGTTTAACGGTCTCGATTATGGAAAGACCCTTAAGCAGATCGATATCGACTTTGCTCGTGTCGCCTATGAGTCCTATTATGCACTGATATTCACCTTCGGATATGTGCACGCCGAGGCCCATGTTTCTGAACCATTCGCAAAGCTGGTCTCTTTGTTCTTTTGTCGTTCCGTCTTTAAGTACTGCAATCATTTTTTTCTTCTCCCGTGATAATTAAAAAGCCGCACAATTATCAATGTGTGCGGCTTAAAACTACTTTTCTTGTCTGGATTTAAGGTCTAATGCTCAGTATTTAAGCGCAGCACACGATTCTTCAACTCCGGCAAAGCCAAAGTAGAAGTAGAAATACAGATATGCAAATGCGCTTTTAACTGCTTTCAGCATTTCCTTTTATCCTTTCTTAAGAACCATTAACAATTCTATATTGCCGGGGGTTCTTTTGTCAAGTTCTGTTGCCCTTGATGTTTTTCTTTCCGTAGTCACGGAATCTTTTGTTCCTTTCGGAAAGGAGCTTCTTAACTGTTAATCCGGAGAGCTCATCAAGACACTTTTCTATATACTCGCTGACGCTCTTTGCCATGGCTCCATTGTCGTCGCTCTTGGCGCCGTGCGTGGGTTCCGGTATGACAGTGTCTATTATACCGTGATCTAGCGCATCCTGCGCAGTCAGTTTCATGAGCACTGATGCGGACTCTGCCTTGGATTTATCTTTCCAGAGTATGCTTGCGAATCCTTCGGGCGAGAGTATGGAATAGATCGAGTTCTCGAGCATCGCCAGTCTGTCGGATACTGCAAAAGCAAGCGCTCCGCCGCTCCCGCCTTCACCGAGTATGACTGTTATCACCGGCACTTTGAGCTTTGAGAGCTCGAACAGGTTCTTTGCTATCGATTCCCCGACGCCGTATCTCTCGGCATCCGTACCGCAGTGGGCTCCGGGGGTATCCACAAAGAATATTACCGGACGTCCGAACTTCTCAGCCTGTTTCATCAGCCTCATTGACTTTCTGTAGCCTTCGGGTTTCGGGCTGCCGAAATTGTGCTGGATCTTGTCCTGTGTTCCTACACCTTTTTCCTGTGCTATAACGGTGACCGGTCTGCCGCCGAATGAAGCTATGCCGCCTATGACAGCCGGATCATCGCCCAGCGACCTGTCGCCGTGGAGTTCTATGAAATCAGGGAATATGTTGTTGAGATAATATACGGCAGTCGGCCTCATAGGTTCCCTGGCGAGCTGCACTCTCATCCATGAAGTCTTTTTCATTCCGCTTTACCTCCGTGCAGTTTCAGTATCTCGGCGATCACACGGGGGAGTTCCCTGCGTTCCACGATCCTGTCTATGAATCCGCTCTCAAGCATGAATTCAGCTGTCTGGAAACCTTCCGGAAGATCTTCGCCGGTTGTCTGCTGTATGACTCTCTTCCCGGCGAAACCTATAAGGGCACCGGGTTCCGCGAGTATTATATCGCCGAGGGAGGCGAAACTTGCTGTAACACCGCCGGTGGTGGGATCTGTTATAACAACGAGGTAGAGCAGTCCCGCGTCATCGAGTCTGCGTATAGCCGCACTCGTCTTGGCCATCTGCATGAGCGAATACAGACCTTCCTGCATCCTTGCTCCGCCTGATGCCGTAAAAGCGACGAGCGGGAGCTTGTCAGCTATGGCTCTTTCGGCTGCCAGCGTGAACTTTTCGCCGACGGCTA
The DNA here is from genome assembly GCA_964428055.1 of uncultured Christensenellaceae bacterium. Taxonomy (GTDB): domain Bacteria; phylum Bacillota; class Clostridia; order Christensenellales; family Christensenellaceae; genus CAYRWM01. The sequence goes on from CAYRWM010000031.1 coordinate 11,264, forward strand.
TGCCCATTGACGCCATCATGAACCTGGGGTCCATAACAGCCAGCACGCACTTCTGTCCCTGTATCGTAGCTATGCCTGTTATTATAGCTTCCTTCTCGCCGGTCTTTTCGCGGAGAGAATCCACTTTTTCATCGTAATCCGGAAAATCAAGGGGATTACCGGCTATGAGATTTTCATTGAATTCCTCAAAACTGCCTTCATCCACGGTCATCCTGATCCTCTCTCTTGCGCCGATCCTGAAATTGTATCCGCACTGAGGACAGACTCTCATGGAAGCCCTCTGTTCCTGCCTGAAGATATGCGACCCGCATCCCGGGCATGCTATCCACATGGAGTGATGATGATGCTCCTGATCCTGTCTGTTCTGCTCGGCGTCTTCGGGCAGTTCGGGGATCGGTATCTTCTTGTTCTCCATGTATATGGGCCTCGGAGGGCTGTATTTTTTACTGAAAATACTCACTTCTTATCTCCCATTTCTCTGTCAATGAAGTTTATATCCATTTTCCCGTTAACTATATCACGGTTTGTCAGCAAACGGAAGTGGAAAGGTATGTTGGTCGTAAGACCTTCGATCTCGAGTTCATCGAGACAGCTGCGCATCTTGGCGAGCGCTTCATCCCTGTCCACGCCGTGGGCTATCATCTTGCCTATCATTGAATCATAATACGGAGGTATCGTGCATCCTTCGTATATGGCTGAATCAAATCTCACTCCGAAACCGCCGGGGACATGCAGGGCCTTTATCTTGCCTGCGCACGGCGCAAAGTTCCTGTCGGGATCCTCTGCGTTTATCCTGCATTCTATAGCATGTCCGTGCAGATGTATATCGCTCTGCTTGAACGGCAGTTCAAGACCTGCCGCCGACGCTATCTGATTCTTGACTATATCTATGCCGGTTATCATCTCTGTTATGGGGTGCTCAACCTGAATCCTTGCGTTGAGTTCCATGAAATAATAGTTGCCGGTCTTTTTCTCGACCAGGAATTCAACCGTACCGGCGCTGTCGTATCCGACCTTGAGAGCGGCCTTGACTGCGGAGCGCCCGATCTTTTCCCTGAGTTCCTTAGAGAGGATGGGGGAGGGAGCCTCTTCCATTATCTTCTGGCTCCTTCTCTGCAGAGAGCATTCACGCTCGTAGAGATGGACTGCATGTCCGTGCTTGTCGCAGAGAAGCTGTACTTCTATGTGGCGGGCATTTTCTATGCATTTTTCCATGTAAAGGTCGGCGTTTCCGAACGCTGCGAGAGCTTCCTCTGAAGCGGAAGCGAATGCTGCGAGCATGTCGTTCTCGTTTAAGACTTTCCTTATACCTCTTCCGCCGCCGCCGACAGCTGCCTTTATCATAACGGGGTAGCCGATCTTCTTAGCGGCTTTTCTGGCGTCCTTTACATCCTTGAGCTTTTCAAATGTTCCGGGGATTACAGGTACGCCGGCTTCGTGCATCAGTATCCTGGCGTTGAGCTTGTGGCCCATCGCGTCCATTGCGTTCACATTCGGTCCTATGAACGTTATGTTGCTCTGATTGCACATGCGGACGAACTGTGTGTTCTCGGAGAGAAAACCGTATCCGGGATGTATCGCATCCGAACCGGTGACCTCAGCTGCGCTTAATATGTTGTATGCGTTGAGGTAGCTGTCCTTTGCATGGTTTCCGCCTATGCATACGGCTTCATCGGCTATCCTGGCGTGCATAGCGTATTTGTCGGCCTTTGAATATACAGCAACAGAGGGGAGTCCCATCTCCCTTAAGGCCCTTATGACTCTTACGGCTATCTCGCCCCTGTTGGCTATCAGGACCTTCTTCATATTACTGCTCCTTTACAAACACAAACATTATCTCGCCTTCGCAGGCGCACTTTCCGTTGACTTCAGCGCGCACGGCTCCGGTGCCTCCTATGGAGGATTTCCTTATTATATTGCACTTAAGTACGAGATCGTCGCCCGGCTTGACCTGGCCGCGGAACTTCATGCTCTTTATTCCGCCGAACACTGCCAGTTTTCCGGCAAATTCGGGGCAGACGAGCATGGCGTAAGCGCCGGTCTGTGCGAGAGCTTCGACCATAAGCACTCCGGGGAGCATCGGGTTTCCGGGGAAGTGTCCCTTGAACACCGGATAATCCTCGGTAAGATGCCATACGCCTTCGGCCGATTCACCCGGCACACATGCCGTGATCTCGTCAACGAGTGCGAACGGTTCCCTGTGGGGAAGTACTTTTTTTATCTCTTCGCGGTCTATCATCATGCAGTCTTGTACCTGAACAGCACCTGGCCGTATTCAAGCACGTCTCCTTCCTTGACTTCAACTGATACTATAGTGCCGTCCTCGGGCATCGTGATCTCATTGAAGAGTTTCATGGCTTCTATACTGCATACAGCCTGACCGGCAGAAACAGCAAGACCTTTTTCGAGTTTGAGGTCCTCGAGTTCATGGAATGTGCCTATGAAGGGAGATTCCACAGATTTCAGTCCCTCATCTTCGTTCTTCGGAGCGTCAGCCTGTACGGGTGATGTCACAACTGTCGCGACCGTCTCCGCCGTGGGCTTTTCCATCTCGAAGAAGAAGTCGCCGTCTTTTACCGTGATCGATTTAAAATCATCATGCTTTTTTATGAATTCAGATATCTGTTTGAGATCCATTACTGTTCCTCCCGTTTGAAAATAAGGCTGGCGTTCTGTCCGCCGAAACCGAGATTGTTTGACATAGTGATCCCGGCATCAAATTCTATCGCTTTATTGGGTGTGTAGTCAAGGTCGCATTCCGGATCCGGCACCTTATAGTTGATGGTGGGCGGTATGATACCCGTCTGCGCCGCCTTGACGCTGACTATCGCTTCTATCGCGCCCGTGGCACCCAGCATATGACCCGTCATGGATTTCGTGGAAGAGATCTTTAAGTCCTTCGCATGCTCTCCGAAAGCTATCTTGTAGGCTTTTGTTTCAGAAAGGTCGTTAAGCTCCGTAGATGTGCCGTGAGCGTTTATGTACTTTATATCTTCTTTCGCTATACCTGCGTCAGCTATAGCCTGTTTGATCGCAGATACCAGACCGTCCGCTTCGGGATGGGGTGCTGTCATATGATAGGCGTCAGCGGAAGAACCGTAGCCGATTATCTCGCCGTATATCTTGGCTCCTCTGGCTTTCGCATGTTCATACTCCTCGAGCACCATCATGCCTGCGCCTTCACCGATCACGAAGCCGCTTCTTTCCGCGTCGAACGGGATCGATGCCCTGTTCGGATCATCGGCGAGAGTAAGTGCCTTCAGACTGGCAAAACCTGACATGGCCAGTCTCGTTACCGGAGCTTCACAGCCGCCGGTGACCATTGCATCCATATAGCCGTCTTTGATCAGCCTGTAGGCATCGCCTATACCGTGCGCACCTGACGCGCATGCCGTAACGACCGTAGTGTTATGACCCTTAAGGCCGTATTTCATAGCTATGAGACCCGGTGCGATGTTTCCGATCATCATCGGTATGAACAGCGGGAAAGTGCCTTTAAGACCTTTCGCGTTCAGTTTCGTGACTTCGGTCTCCATAGTCTGCAGACCGCCTATGCCGCTGCCAATGAGCACACCGAATCTGTAGGGATCGGGCATGTCATTGCCGAAGCATGCGTCATCCATGGCTTCCGATGCGGCCACATAACCCAGCTGGCAGAATCTGTCCATTCTGCGCGCGAGCTTTTTGTCTATATGATCGAGAGGATCGAAGTTCTTGACTTCTCCCGCGACCGAGACCTGGCCGTCAGACATATCGATAAGGGATACCTTTCCGATACCGTTCACGCCGTTTATCATGCTGTTCCACATTTCCTCAGTGGAATTGCCGTTCGGAGCGAGTGCTCCGAGACCTGTGATAGCAACTCTGCGTTTCATATTCCCTCCGGTTAAATGAGCAGTCCGCCGGACACGTTTATGACCTGTCCTGTAATATAGCTGGCGTCATCGCTGGCGAGGAAACCGACAGCGTTGGCCACGTCCTCGGGAAGACCGGGTCTGCCCAGAGGTATGCTTGATATTATATTATTTTTGACTTCCTCAGGCAACACTTTGGTCATGTTCGTCTGTATGTATCCGGGTGCTACGGCATTGACCGTGATGTTCCTGGAAGCGAGTTCCTTCGCGAGTGATTTCGTGAAACCAATGAGGCCCGCTTTTGAAGCCGAATAGTTGGTCTGTCCCGCTTCGCCTGCGATACCTACTATCGATGATGTGTTTATGATCCTTCCGGATCTCTGCTTGAGCATCGTTCTCGTTACGGCTCTTGAGCAGAGGAATGCGCTCTTCAGGTTTATGCTCAGGACATCATCTATATCGTTGTCCTTCATCTGCATGAGGAGTTTGTCGCGTGTTATGCCCGCGTTATTCACGAGCACGTCGATCCTGCCGTTCTTTGCCTTCGCGAAATCGACCAGGGCCTTTACTTCCTCAGTGGATGTGACGTCGGCTTCATAGAGATCAGCCTCGCCGCCCGCAGCTTCGATATCGGCCTTGAGCTTTACGGCATCATCCGCGGGACCCACAAAGTTGATTACAATGTAGTAACCCTGGGATGAGAGCTTTTTTGAAATCGCGCACCCTATACCGCCGGATGCTCCTGTGACTATAGCTGTTTTTTCACACATATCTATCTTATCCTTTTTTATTTGATCGCCTCGGCAGTAGCGGCAAGAGATGCCGTATCCGAGACATTATATACTGATAGTTCTTTTGAGGTCTTTCTGACAAGTCCCGAAAGGACTTTGCCTTCACCGCATTCTATGAATGTGGTTATCCCGCTCTTCATTATGTTGCCTACCGTATCCGTGAACCTTACCGGGCTCATGGTCTGGTCGGCCAGCGTCCTCTTTATATCATCCCCGTAAGGAAGTCCCGTGACGTTCGCGTAAAGATCACATGAGGGGGAGGCGAAATCCATCTTTCCGAATTCCTCAAAGAGTTTTTCGGCAGCTGCGCTCATAGCGGGCGTATGGAACGCTCCCGAGACCGCAAGCTTTATGGCCTTCACTTTTTTCTCCGAGCACAGAGCGAGGAATGCTTCCATGCCGTCCGTATCCGCCGCAACGACTGTCTGTGACGGGCTGTTGTAGTTAGCGCACTGCAGAAGGCCGCTGTATGACGTTTCCTTTATGAGAGCTTCGACCTCTTCCGCTGTCTTTCCCATTACGGCAGCCATACTTCCCGGACATTCTTCTGCGCACTGAGTCATCCATTCCGCTCTTTTGAGAACAGTCCTGAGGGCATCTTCGAATCCTATCATGCCTGATGCCGCGGCCGCAGCGTATTCTCCGAGGGAGAAGCCCGCCATAGCTGAAGGCACTATATCATTCGCTTCCTTAAGAGCCGCGTACGCCGCCGAATCCACGACGAAAGTACAGGGCTGGGTGTTTATCGTTTTATTGAGTGTTTCCTGATCCGCATCGAAGCACAGTTCCTTTATCTCGGGAAGTACGGCCGAGGCTCTTTCGAATATTTCTCTGGCCGCCGTACTGCCTTCGTACAGATCCTTTCCCATGCCGGGCTTCTGTGCGCCCTGACCTGAGAACAATACCGCTGTTTTTACCATAGTTTTTCTCCGAGCAGACTTTCCGCGTCGCTGCTCACCTTATTTATGATCTCTTCCGCGCTCATAGGTCCCGAGACCAGTCCGGCGATCTGTCCCGCCATAACGGTCCCGTTCTTTATGTCGCCTTCACGGGCAGCTCTTCTGAGGCTCTGGGCGCCCAGCGCTTCGTATTCCTCAAGTGTGGAATTTTTCCACTCAAGCTCGTGAAAACTCTTGGAGAGATTGTTCTTAAGACATCTGACCGGATGACCGGTAGCCCTTCCCGTTACGGTAGTGGCTCTGTCATCGGCTTTGAATATCTTTTTCTTATAGTTCTCGTGCACGGTGCATTCGTCTGCCGATATGAACCGTGTTCCCATCTGTATGCCTTCAGCTCCGAGCATGAATGCCGCAGCCATTCCGCGTCCGTCGGCTATGCCTCCGGCAGCAATGACCGGAATATCCACGGCATCGGCGACCTGGGGGACGAGGGCCATAGTCGTTATCTTTCCTATGTGTCCGCCGCTCTCAAGGCCTTCCGCTATGACAGCATCCGCACCGAGCTTCTGCATCCTTCTGGCATAAGCCACGGAAGGTATGACGGGAATAACTTTTATACCCGCTTCCTTCCAGACCTTCATATACCTGTAGGGGTTGCCGGCGCCTGTTGTGACACCGGCGACTTTTTCCTCTATCACCAGCTGCGCTATCTCTTCCACGTAAGGGGAGAGCATCATTATGTTCACGCCGAAAGGTTTAGAGGTCAGCCGCTTTGCTTCCCTGATCTCTTCTTTTATGATATCCGCAGGCGCGTTTGCCGCAGCTATTATTCCGAAACCGCCGGCTTCGGATACCGCCGCGGCAATCGAGGCATCGGAAACCCATGCCATACCGCCCTGAAATATCGGATACTCGATCCCGAGGAGTCCCGGGATCCGGCTCTTCGATCTTTGCAAATTATTTCTCGGCCTGTTTCTTCTCAATGAAGTCCATGAGATCGGAGATTGTCTTCAGATCCTGAGCGTCTTCGAGCTCAACATCAAAAGCCTCTTCGAGGTCCATTATAATCTCAACCATATCGAGAGAATCTATATCGAGGCTCTCAAATGTGGAATCCTTGGAGATCTCGGATACGTCGATATCCATTTTCTCATTGATGATTTCGCAGATTTTTTCAAACATTTTTCATTCTCCTTAAAATATTTGTTTGTTTATTCAATGCCGCAGGTCCAGTTCATTACCGCACTTGCCGCAGTGAGTCCTCCTCCGAAGCCCGCTACTATTATCTTGTTGCCGTTTTTGAGCAGGCCTTTTGTGTTCATCTCATCCATAAGGATCGGTACCGATGCGGATGAGGTGTTGCCGACTTCGTCTATGTTGGAATACCATTTTTCAAAGGGTATTCCGCATGACTGGGCGGCACTCTTCAGTATCCTTATGTTAGCCTGGTGGATTACCATCCAGTCTATGTCCTCTTTTGCCGTACCTGTCGCTTGAAGGGCATCCTCTATGATCTGCGGGACTGTTCTGGTCGCGAACTTGTATATGTCCCTTCCGTTCATTGTGACGAAGCTCCATGAAGGCTCCTCGCCGTTCTTTATGCCCTGATTGAGGCCGGGAATCTCAAGCGAATGGTCGGTATCAGGATATGAGTACAGATTTATGTATTCGATCCCGTCGCCTTCCTCGCACACAACGGCGCCCGCGCCGTCCGCAAAGAGTATGCACGTTCCTCTGTCTTCCCAGTTCATAAGTCTGGAAAGAGTCTCGCTGCCCAGAACCAGTATAGGTTTATGATCCTGCATCATCAGACCCTGTGCAGTCTTGAGCGCGAACATAAAGCCCGAGCATGCAGCACTTACGTCGAATGCGTAGCCGGAAGCTCCTGTCGCTCTCTGTATCTGACATGCGAGCGAGGGGACCTGCCACTCGTTGGTGACGCTGGCGGCGACTATGGCTCCGAGATCGGTATACTTGAGCCCGGCCATTGCCATGGCTTTGTCAGCTGCCTTTATGCACATGTCGACATTGAGCTCCTTGTCCACGACATGTCTTGATTTAATGCCTGTCCTCGTGGTTATCCATTCGTCGGATGTATCCACGATCTTTTCAAGATCGAAATTTGTGAGTCTTCCCGGCGGAAGATAGCTGCCTGTACCGGTGATCTTCATAGATAAGTATTCCTCTTGTTATTATTAATCGTTGCATCAAAAAAGACTGCGAGCTTCCCGAGTCCGGAGAGGAGAGTGTCCTTTTCCTCGCTGCTCAGTGTTCCCGCAACCTTCCGCATCATCTTCAGATGATAGTATCTGTGCGCAGCGTTTATCTTCTGTCCCATACGCGTGAGTATCACATGAACCTGCCTTCCGTCTGTGCTGCGCTTTACTTTTTCAACAAAGCCGCGTTTCTGCAGCTTCTGTATGGCTATTGTGACGGAGGGAGGGGTTATGCCTGTCTGATGCGCTATCTCGCTGAGAGTACGGCCGTTCTCGCTGTCGGCGATATACTCAATCATATGGAGCTCGCGTATGTTGAGCTTCATATTGCTTAGATCGCTGACCATCTGCTCTTCCAGTCTGCTTATAAGATCATATACATTGATCATCGCGCTGTTCAGTTCATTTGCATAATCGTCCATGCTTTCCTCCAAACTAATTAGTTTATCTAATTAGTTTCTCTAACATAGTAGTATAGGCGGAGGGATTTGTCAACCGTAAATATATATAATAATGTAATTTCCTGTTTTTTGATAAAAAAAGAGCGGACCCTTACGGTCCGCTCCTGTTGCCATCGATCACAGATACTCAGTTACAGCTATGATCTCACCGTAATAGAGAGTGTGAAGGTCTCCGTCCGGATACCATCTTTTTACCTTCTCATCCATGCCTTTGTCCGTCATGTCTACCTTATATAGTATCTTGGCATGTATGACAGTACCCTTGTCCCTTATCATGGGTGCGTCAACGTAAGGAGACTTTCCGCATACGAGTCCTGCTTCCTTTATCTTGTCATGAGTCCTGCCGGAAACTGTACCGAAAGCAGTTATAAGCTCATTGTTCCTTTCCTTAGGTACGAAAACAGTGAAGGCTGTTTCGCCGTCCAGTATTTCGTGGGTATATCTTGAGTGTCTGACCGGCACACACATGACCGGCAGTCCCCACATGACCCCCGCAGTGGACCATCCGATGGTCATCGCATTCGGCTTGTCCTTACCAGCAATCAGGAATATTCCGCTCTCGCCCGCTTCCTTTATGCACTCAGCTGCTTTTACACTTAATGAATAATCCGGCATTTCTTTTCCTCCGTGAGTTTAGTTTTGCGCTATTCGTTGTATGACGAATCCAGCACGGTTATGAGTTCGTCCATCCATATGCCCGAGATTTTGGCTCTCCTCGCTATGTACCTGAGCTCTTTCAGGATCTCGGCTTTTTCATCCTTCTTTATGTCCATGGCGTCGGGGGAGATATAGTTTCCTTTTCCTGCCACGGAGAATATCACACCTGCGCGTATGAGTTCCGCGAAGGCTTTCTGGACGGTATTGGGGTTGATGCCGTTGTGTCTGGCGACTTCCCTGACTGAGGGAATCATATCCCCTGGCTTAAGTTCGCCCTTTATTATCTTATTATACAGAGCCAGCTCGAGCTGCTCGTATATGAAGGTGTTAGAATCCCTGTTTATCTCCAGTACCATATCATCTGTCCACTGTATTACTCGGTATATAGTACAGTTATTATATTACATTGAACGCCGTTAGGCAAATGCGAAAAATATATCGTTTTGGTTTATAATTTTTAAAAAATATAAAGATATTGTCAAATAGTTACATTTATTAAATAATATATCTTGCATTTTTCTGTACTCCATATATAATAACCAATGGTCTGTAACCTTAAAATGACAGGTTATGGGTTGTACTATATAAGGAGGAAAAAAAATAGTATGAAAAAGATTATTGCATTAGTTATATGCGTACTTTTGGTAGTTGCTGTATTCGCAGCATGCCAGGCTGAAGAAGCTGCTCCCGCTGCTGAAGAAGCTG
>CAYRWM010000032.1:0-20232 GCA_964428055.1 uncultured Christensenellaceae bacterium
CAGCTTCTTCAGCAGCGGGAGCAGCTTCTTCAGCCTGGCATGCTGCGAATACAGCGACTACCAAAAGTACGCATATAACTAATGCAATAATCTTCTTCATACTAGAAATTTCCTCCTGTTTTACAAAATACACTAACTACGGGATAAGTTAGGTTACAAACAAATTATAAAACTTTGTTTTGTAAACGCAAGCAGTAATTATTTATATAAAATAAATACTTTTGTAACAGATGGTCTATCACTCGGCTTCGGATAATTCCTCAGCAGCCTTCTCAGCATGCTCTTTAGCAGCTGATCTTGCTTTCATAACGTCTGTTACAGCACCAGCCGAAACAGCTGCTATGATGATAAGACCTTTAACTATGTACTGCCACTCTGTCTGGAGTCTAAGGATGTTCATGGCGTTTGCTATAGCACCCAGCAAAACAGCACCCAGGAACGTACCCCAGATATTACCTTTACCACCACTCATCGCGACACCGCCGACAACGGCAGCAGCGATAACGTCGATTTCGAGGTTTGCACCAGCAGTTATGATAGCCGTGTTAATTCTGGCAAGAAGTATGATAGCTGCAAGAGCAACCATTATGCCTTGGATGGTATAAGATGAAAGAACTATGTTCTTAACATTGATACCTGCGAGGTAAGCAGCCTGTCTGTTAGCACCGACCGCGTATACTCTTCTGCCGTACTTCGTATACTTAAGTATCCACCAGAACAGGATAGTCACGCCGATGAATATGATAACGTAGATCGGGAGCTGCAGGCCGAGACCTGTTGCCGGATCCTTTACGCCGTCAAGAAGGTTTGTCTTAAGAGGATCCAGGACGTTGTTAACGCTGACCTCCTGAGAGTTACAAACCAGAAGCGCTGCGCCTCGATAGGCTATCATCGAGCCCAATGTTATGATGAATGGTTCGACCGTTAACCTCGAGATGAGGAAGCCGACACCAACCTCAAACAGTATCGCAAGTCCCATCGCCAGTATCAGCGAAGGCACAAGACCTATCTCCCAGCGGGCAAATGCTACTGCGAAGAACAGTATAACGAACGATGTCAACATACCGACTGAAAGGTCGATACCGCCGGAGATCATAACCACTGTCATACCCATTGCCATAATACCGACGCATGTTACCTGCATCATTATGTTGAGCAGGTTTGATACCGATACAAAATTAGGGTATTCACTTCCGCCGTTCATGATCAGCTGAACAACGACAATAGCGATCATGAAGCAGATAAAGATCAACAGGACTGTTGAATTCTCGCCCTTAAGGGAAAGCTTTCTGCCCTTTCCTGCACCATTACTCATATCTTAGTTCCTCCTATTGAATACTTAAGAATATTTTCTTCAGAAACCTGAGATCTGTCATCAAGACGTCCCACAATATTGCCATCCTTCATTATGATGACACGGTCACTCATCGAAACGACCTCAGGCTGGTCCGATGATACCATTATTATCGCCTTGCCCTCCTGGAGAAGACCGAGCATCAGCTGGTATATCTCCTGCTTGGCGCCGATATCAATACCACGTGTAGGCTCATCGAATATAAATATCTCGCCGTCAGTATTAAACCACTTTGCGAGAACGACCTTCTGCTGGTTACCACCTGAAAGATTACCAGCGAGCACCGTTGAATCGTTGGCCTTGGTCTTAAGTTTCTTTATGAACTCATCGCCGACCTTCTTGTCGTTTCTGGGATTCATAAACGATCCTTTTGTGTTGACCATATTCGCAAGTATCGTATTCCTAGCTATTGAGTGAATCAAGAACAGTCCTGTTCCCTGACGGTCCTCGGTTATGTAGCAGATCTTCTTTTTGATTGAGTCTGCCGGGCTCTTGAAGTTGACCTTCTTGCCCATTACCTTGACCGTACCATGAATCTTCGGCACTTTTCCGACCAGAAGATCCATCAGTTCGCTTCGGCCAGATCCGACCATTCCGGCAAATCCGAGTATCTCGCCTCTTCTAAGCCTAAAGTTGATATCGTTTACGCCGTTTCCTGAAAGGCCTTCAACCTCGAGTACCGGTTCACCGGGTTCATAGTAATCCCTGTGATAGAAAGCGGAAGCATCACGGCCGACCATCTCACGAACGAGCTGAGGCTGATCGATATCCTTAGCATCAACTGTCCTTATGAGTTTACCATCTCTCAGGATCGTAATTCTGTCAGCGATTTTGAACACCTCATCCAGATGGTGCGAAATATAAATGATTCCGATGCCTCTCTCTTTGATCTTTTTGACAGTCTCAAGCAGGTTTTCAATCTCAGTCACTGAGAATGAAGCCGTAGGCTCATCAAGTATGATAACTTTTCTGTCAAAGACAAGAGCTTTAGCAAATTCAACGATTTTCTGCTCACCACTGGATAACTGACCGGCTATAGCATCCGGACTGATGCTGCTGTTGAGATAATTAAGAACTTCCTGAGTCTTCTTTTTCATGGTAGCGAAATCCATAAGGCCGCCCTTCTGAACTTCCAAACCAGCGAATATATTCTCAGTAACGCTCAGAGTCGGGAATATCGTATGTTCCTGATATATCGTCTGAACACCCAGCTGAATCGCGGAGAAAGGTGTAGGAAGATTAACTACCTTTCCTTCGAACTCAATTCTTCCGCCCGGATCCGGCTGATACGTTCCCGCCATGACCTTGATCAGCGTGGACTTACCGGCACCGTTCTCACCGCAAAGGCAGTGGATCTCGCCGGGTCTCAAATCAAAGCTGATGTTCTGAAGTGCCTTAACACCAGGGAACGTCTTGGATATATTGCTGAGTTTATATAACTCTCCAGCCATCCTTTCAATTCACCTCCGTTAGTTATTGTTTATTTATAAAACACAAAAAACATAAAAATCCATGCTAACCCTGATATCCCCATCTGTTTATACGGATACATAAAGTCAGCATAATAGCACAAATGCTCATATTAAACCATCAAAGTCATTCTATCATGCAATTTTTTAAAAAGCAAGCATATTGCACCGGCTAAAATAAATAAAAAAAACAACAAAGAAAAACAGACCGAGCAGTGAGAAAAATCCCGTCTGCTCAGCCTGTTTTTAAGCTTATCAGTCTTTAGTGAAATCGGGTACGTATACCTTCTCTCCGCCCTTCATTGCAGACTCATGTGAGCATATGCCTGCTGAAGTAAAGTTCGCGGATACGATCTCATCTACATAAGGCTTTCTGTCTTCAACAATAGCCGAAATGAACTCATGTACAAGGTGCGGATGCGATCCGCCGTGGCCTGAACCCTGTATGAACGAAGGCTGTGTCGGATCCGAGATATTCTCTTTCTTGGAGAACTGGCGGATCGACTCAGGGAGACAATCCAGAACATCGGGGGCTACTACCCTGCCGGCTTCCTCACCGCCGTAGTGAATTGCGCATCCTTCATCAACGAGCTGCTCCCACTCAAAGGCCATCTTTGTGCCGTATACATCGAAGCTCTCTCTGTACTGTCTGACTGTATCATACAGCGACCTTGTAGCCTCAGCACACAGATCCGTATCCTTGAGCTTGATTGTAGTCGTCTCAATAGCGAACGGTGAACCGTACTTTTCTGTAAGCTCGGGCCTCAGCGTACCTGAGCCGTGGCATATGACGTACTCCGGAAAACTCTGGGTTATGTCTAAGAGCGGGCTTATCGCATGTGTGCCGTACCACATCGGGGGCAGGCCAAGCCAGAATCCGGCCCATCCGTCGATGCTCATATCCTGCATATGGCTGCCGCGGACAAACTGTATCTTGCCGAGCTGTCCTGTAGTTACAAGATTCTTTGCATACAGATACTCTCTAGTGTATATGGCTGTCTCCATCATCATATACTTAAGGCCCGTCTGTCTGACTTTCTTACAAATGTTTTTAAGTTCATCATTCGAAAGACCCATCGGAACAGTACATGCTACGTTCTTTCCGGCTTCCAGTGCTCTCATGACATACTCATAGTGAGTATTGGGAGGCGTTACAACATGGATGGCATTAAGATCCGGACATGCAAGCATCTCGTCATAGTTCAGAAATCTCATCTCTTCCGGTATGCCATTCTCATCGCCGACCTTCTGAAGAGTCTCAGGCGTTCTGCAGTTTATAGCAACCTTATCAACATTCGGGTGCTTCAGATAAATAGGTACAAACTCTCTGCCGAATCCAAGACCGGCAACACCAATGCTTACACTCATACAATTATCCTCCTGTACATAAGTGTTATTTTATAAAGTTTTGTCTGTGAATATAATTTAAGCTAAACTGATCTTTTTTAAGTCGTCAAGGACCTGAATATTAAACTCATCCATCCTGCCCCTGTACTTATCCATCTCATCGAAATACTCGGTAAAAGCAGCCGTCTTCTCTTCCGGCGTTCCGGCTTCCTCTGCTTTTTTTCTCGCAATAGCATAACTGCGCTGAATGAACGCGTTCTCGTCGTTCTTTCTGTTCTCTCTTACATTTCGGAGATTAGTACTAGGGAGCGTTCCTTTGAATATACGGTACTTTTCGTACTTTACAAGTTCAGAAAGAGTATTCTCAAGTTCATCATATTTGGGAAAGAAAACGGAAGGAAGCATAGTTGTATTGGAAAGCGCCGCGCAGTCCGTTGCTTTCTTTAAGAGCTTCTTTACATGTTCCATATTGCTTTTGCTGATTTTCGGAGCGAATACGTCTTTAAGGCCCATAGTTTCCCTCGCATATTAAAAGGATTGCTTTATATATATAATACACAATCGGGCTTTTTCTTTCAACACATCCTGTTTCTTTTGCATAATAAAAAAAGTCCGGCACCGGAAGCTGCACGCTGCCTGTGCCGGACTAATTATTCTCAGTTGAGGTATTCCCGGATTGCTATTTTATTACACCCGGTATATCTCTGTACATGCCCTTCTTCCATCTGCCGTTTATCATGTCATCCATGATTCTGCAGCAGAGGTCAGACCACTCGACATCTATTATATGCATGTCAGCAAGTATGAAGTCGAGATTGGGGTTGTCGCGGTTGATCTCTTTTTCCATGACATCTCTCAGTATAACCGACCTTCTTCCCCATGCGGGATTCTCATCAGAAGGCTGCCACTGAGGAGCATCACCGTTACCTTCGGACCAGCCCCTGTCCCTCGTGCAGATCTCTTCTCTCTGGTCATATGCGGACCATCCCTGCATCGGTATGATGAATGCCGTCGGGCCCTTTGTATCCTTAAGGACTTCACAATAGTAGTGTCCCAGCCACTCGATCTCATCATCTGTCGGGAACATTATTGAAACACCGGCATTATGAATATACGGAAGTTTTGTATCCTTCCAGGGACGGCGCTTGCCGTTCTGGTAATCCTCATAATACGGGAAACTCTCCGGATGATCGGGATCTATCGCATTGTATGCCGACTGATCGCATCCGCCGGGCGCCATTATCTGAGGCGTACCGGTATCGGCTGCGGCAGTTGCTCTCTTGCCGTCCCATGTCTTGGGCATGCCGTAAACGCTGTTGTACAGTGTGTTGGTAATCTCGCCTGTAGTCATGTCTATAACAGCCTTGATATCACCGCTCCTGATAAGGTCCTCCATGGTAGCACCGGCAGAGCCGACCTGATGTATTGTCATGGTGTCCCATCCCCTTGCGCGGAAATACTTATGACATCTGTTTACCGGAGGTGTGGTGGTTCCGTAAGCAGTTATCGCCATAAGGGGCTTGGCACCTTCGACCTTTCCGACTTTAGCCATAGCGACTATAGCAGCGGCTGCATTTTTGCACATCTTTTCCGTAACAACATTGATACCCTGCTCAGCAGTCGGGTTCATGATATATATATCCTTATTGCCAAGCCACATGCTGACATCTGATGACGCCATATCGGTCATCATGATCTTCGGTACGCCGTGAGGAAGAGCGCGCAGCGCATAGCAGACGGTCGATGTTCCTATCGAACCGGCCCATGATATAGCGCCGTCAACCTTGCCGGCCTCGTAGTCCTGCATGATCTTCACGGCACCCGCTTTTCCGACCATCTCGATAGCTGCCGATCTCGGCGAAGCGAAGACCTTTTTCATGTCGGTGCCGTTGGAAGCCAGTATCTCGGCTAAGGAAACATCCGCCCAGTCGACATCATGTCCCAGAGCCATGTTAAAGAATATCGGATTACCGCCCGCTTCCTTAACGCACTTGGCAACGAACTTGATCTCCTCAAACTTCGTGTCAAGCATTCCTATACAGTAAATATTCGGTTTTCTATCCATGTCATTCACCTCTTGGTCCTGCCTTGTTATCTCGCAGGCATCTCGATCTCTTTGTATTCCTTGGTCGCAGCCAGAACAGCCTTTTCTATGGGCATCCTCTCTGCAGCGCTGCCGCCGATGAATCCGTGGGCATCGGTATGCTCAAAGATGTATTTTGCTTCCGCAGGTCCTTCGATCGGTCCGCCGTGGGCGAACGTTATGATGTCGGGATTGACTTCCTTGGCGGCATCGAATATCTCCTGGCTCAGCTTGGCAGCGTCATCAAGAGTGAAATCCGTGACAGCGCCCTTGAGTCCGCCGGTAGTTGTGCCGCAGTGGGATGCTATAGCTGATGCGCCGGCTTCTGTCAGTATCTTAGCTTCTTCAGGTGTGAAAGCATATGCGAGTGTGAACATATCCATCTCGTGTGCTTCATGAACGAAATCGACTTCCTTGCTCCAGCCCATGCCGATCTTTTCCATCTGCTTCATGACATGCTCTCCGTATATGTTCATCATGAAGGGGTTTATGCCGGAAACGCCCATTTCTCTGAGCATCTCCAGATGCTTTCTGTGAGGGAGCAGCGGATTCGTGCCGCCCGAGAGCGTGACAACCGGAACATCGCCCGCGTTCATAACGACTTCGGGAACTATGCTCATTATGCACTTATTGATATCTGAATACGGCATAAGAGGTGCGAGCGATCCCTGACCCTTGAGCCTCCAGTAGCTGGTAGCCGATACGCAGATGACATCAGCACCGCCCATAGCCTGAAGCTTTGCTGTGAGTCCGCATCCGCAGTTCGGACAGAACAGGGGTTTGTTCGCTGCTATCTCTTTGCGCAGTCTATCAATAACTTCTTTTTCCGTGTACACTTTTGCCATGGTCTAATCCTCCTGTTTTATCTATATAATAAACTTGTTTATCTCTCCATCGGCACTACCCTGCCGAGTCTGTAATACGGCACGGTGTCCGATATATTCGCTTTAAGACAATAGTCTATGTCGCACTCCATATCAAGATCCATAAGTATCTTATAAGGCCTCGTGTATGATATGAAGCTCTTGAGTCTGTCTCTGTTGCTCTGGTACAGATAAAGTGCCGTGCAGCTCAGGTCATCCATATCCATCTGTGTGCCGATCGATATAAGATGCTCTATTATCATGCCTGCCGTTACTATATCGTCTACTGCAAACTTAAGATCCGACCCGGAGCACAGTATCACTATATCCCTGCCGGCTTCCGCAGCGGCCTCTGCCACAGCGAACGCATTGTTGATGCACCCCATCAGCATAAGGCTGCTGTATTCCGCTTTGGCTATAGCCTGCGTACCGTTCGTGGTCCGAAGAATCATATGGCTGCCGGAAATATCGGCCCCTTCAAATTCCGAAGGAGAATTTCCGTAGTCGTAACCTTCGGGCTTAACCCCGTTAACCTCGCCGCAGAGATAAGCCTTTATGCCGTCATTAAGCTCGTTCCGCATCGCTATACCGTCTCCGAGGTGCTTTACCGGCAATACATCGATGCAGCCCGCATCCAGTGCAGCAACGATAGTACTTGTAGCCCTAAGTACATCTATTATAATCGCAGTCTTCTTATCAAAAGCACTCTTTCCCTCGTGCTTGTATGTCGGATAAGTGCTAAGTGTTATTCCCATATCACTTACTCTTAAACACGGGGATAACAGCCCTTATTATGTCATTGAAAGAATCTGCCTGCCATGCGGCTCTGCCTATAAACAGTCCGTCGACATGTTCCTGCGCTGAAAGTTCCTCGCAGTTTTCCCTGTTTACGCTGCCGCCGTACAGTACCGGCACTTCGTCAGCCGCATCTCCGAATACTTCCTTAAGCGCCGCTTTGATGACCGCATGCTTCTCTTCGGCATAATCAGCCGATGCAGGCGTACCGCCTACACCGATCGCCCATACCGGCTCATATCCTATCCATATCCTTCCGGCATCTTTCGGATCCACTCCTGCAAGTCCCATCTTAATCTGCATGGAGAGCACCTCATCGCTCAGATTCATAGCCTTCTGCTCGCCAGTTTCGCCGATGCACAGAAGCACATGATCGAATCCGTACTTTAATGCGGATAATACCTTTTTGTTACACTCTTCGTCCGTCTCACCGAGCACGTGCCTGCGTTCGGAGTGCCCGACCAGTATAATGTCAACTCCGATGTCCGCCAGAATCCTGGGCCCGATCTCTCCCGTATACTGACCCTCATATTCCCAGTACATGTTCTGGGCGCCGATAAGTATATCGTCCGATGAGACCGTATGCTTTGCGCGGTCCAGTGAAGTGAACGGAGGGATAAAGAATATGGTAACGTCATCCCTGGAAATATCGCCGGTAAGCGCTGACAGACCTTTCAGGAACTCTTCAGTCTCGCCGACAGTCTTATTCATCTTGTTGTTTGACCCGATGTATATCTTTTTCATGTTATTTGAAATTCTCTTTTTCAATCTCGATTATCGCCGCGACCTTGGGTGTTGACGATCCGTCCTTAAACTCAAGCGAGAGCCATTCTTTTGTGATCTTCTTGGCGAGCTCAGCGCCGATAACGCGCTCACCCATGCACAGAACATTGCCGTTGTTTGAGAGCTTTGCTCTTTCAGCAGAAAAGTTGTCGTGGCAGACTGCCGCTCTTATACCGGGGCACTTATTGGCCGTCATAGCCATGCCTATGCCGGTACCGCAGATCAGTATGCCTTCCTTCGTGTATCCGCTGTCCTTTATTGCATCGCATACTTTCTTAGCTATATAAGGGTAATATGTAGGATCATCGGAAGAAAAGCAACCGACATCCTCTATCGGGTATCCGAGAGATTCCACGAAATCCTTTATTATGTTCTTAAGGTTCACAGCAGCGTTGTCGCAGCCGATTACGATCGTTTTTTTACTCATGTATTTTGCCTCCTGGATTGTTATCGTTATTTTTCTGTCAATCTTATTTTATCATTGTACTTTCAAGTCAATACATTGCATAAAATGACATTAAAGTTGCAAATAAAAGCATTTACAGTCTGCCTGAGCAGTACCTCTGAAGAAAAGCCCACCCGTTGACGTTCATTATGCGGTCTATATCCTCTTTTGTGACCGGGAAAGGTTCCTCGTCAGCGATTCTTTTAAGGCACGCTGCCGTTACTCCGGCGGTATAAAACGGATAGTCCGAACCGAACATGAGTTTGTCAGTGTTCCCTATCCATGTCTTAACTGTCTTTATGAGCTCAAGCAGGGACAGATGCTCGCTGCCATTAAGCTTGCAGAAGTTTGCGCTTATGTCAGCATAAACATTTTTATGTTTCCGGAGTACCGAAGCAGTATCGAAGTGCTTGCCGCGTCCGGCATGCCCCATTATGATCGGCATATCCGGGAATCTGCAGGCGACCTCCTCTATAGCGGCTATGTTTGCGTAATCATCGATAAAAGGTGTAATGCCTATTCCGCCCGAATGGAACAGCACGGGAAGACCGTACCACTGCAGGCACTCATATATAGGAAATACCTTTGGGTCATTCGGATAAAACGCCTGTATATTGGGATGGAGTTTAAGACCAATAAAGCTGCCACTGTCCAGATACCGTTTCAGGTATTCAACGGACTCCTCTCCCCCGAACGGATCCACACAGCAAAGCGCATAGAACTTTCCGGGATGCTTTTCCATGTTAAGCTTTACGTGCTCATGGCATTTGACCATCTCGCTGTTGGGAAGATTCGATCCCACATAGAGTGTGGCTATCACGGCAGCATCGCATATGCCTTCCATGGCATCAAGAAGCCCTTCCGCCGACATTGCTCTTTTAACGTCTATACCTCTGGATTCGAAATAATCCAGCTGCACCTGAGGCGTATCTTCCGGGGGCCAGAGGTGCGTGTGCATGTCTATCCTCATGTCCTTACCTCTTACCCTTTATATAACCCCACATATCGAGAGCTTTTTTGAGTTCTTCGTGATCTTTCGCGTATTCATTCAGCGGCACACCCTGCATAACGGCATCAATGGACTGTCTCATGGCTTTGGCACCCTTGTCCGGGCCGTCCGGGAATCCGTGTATCGCTCCTCCGGCGGCAAGTATTATATCCTTGCCGCAGTCGTCTATGAACTGCTCGGTCATGCCGGGATGAACGCCCCCGCCAATAATCGGCATAGTGGGTTTTATGTCATAGAGCGGAAGCGTCAGATGATGGATGATCCTCATGTACTTGTCATACTGCAGCGGATATCCGCCGAACGGGGTGTTCGACATTATGAGGTCGCAGCCCGCAAGTCTCGGGAACCTTCCGCATGCAAGATACGAAGCCATGCCGGAATATACACCCTCAAAGCTCATGCCGCTCGAAGCGTAATGTCCCATCAGGAGACACCCGGAACCCTTAAGGGCTTTCGCAAGACCGTTGAACGTGCCGTAGCCTACAGCAGCATAGGCTGCCATAACGCCTCTGGCTCCAGCATCAACGCATCTTAAGGCCTTATCGATAATAGTATCGGGAGAGCCCGTGATATTGACTATGTATAAAGGTCTGAAACCTATCTCATCATATACCCTGTCCGCCGCGGCATTGTATGCCTTTACGCGGTCTATGCATGATGAGAACTCCGTGTCTCCGAGAAGCTCGTCGTCCTTTATTATCTCGACACCGCCTATGGCCGCCTTATAGAATATCTCCGCCCCTGCTTCGGGAGTGAAGCCCGTGCATGGTTTGATCATAGACATGACTATAGGCCTGTCGTGTATGCCTACAGCATCCTTCACACCTTCAATACCGAGATTGGGGCCGCCGAAGCCTTCGGCGAACTTACGCGTGAGCTTAAGATCCACAAGCTTAGCCTGCGTGGATGTGGAAGCATCATTACCGAGCAGAGTGGTCAGCAGCATCGGAAAATCGCTGCCGAAATTCACAGTCGGGTATGCGATCTGTATAAAGAACGCACGTTTTCCTTCAGCTATCTGGTTCTTAAGCTCAGTCGGGGGCGCCTCATAGAATCCCACGGCTCTTCCCATATGCTTCTCACGCATTTCGGGTGTAACGCCCGGGACCGGCAGCCATGTACCTATAGTCTGTCCGACGGCAAAAGACTTCGCCTTGGCGACTATGTCGATATCCTCCGGGAACTCACAGTAGTACGTAGCTGTTATGTACTCCATCTCGCTTATCTGTTCTTCAAGCGCGTATATGTTGAAATCACTCATGTAACGGACTCCTTTTTTTAAGGTCTTACTATAATCTTAGTCCAGGCTGTTCGTCTGTGCCAGCCGTATCATATAACAAAACACACCTCTTTTGTGGACAAAAGAGATGTGCCGTTATTATCAGTTGCTCAC
This sequence comes from uncultured Christensenellaceae bacterium, assembly GCA_964428055.1. Lineage (GTDB taxonomy): Bacteria > Bacillota > Clostridia > Christensenellales > Christensenellaceae > CAYRWM01. The sequence continues at coordinate 11,542 of CAYRWM010000032.1, forward strand.
CTGATCCGCGATCAGATGCGCCGCGCCGTATTTCTCACGGAGTTTGGGTTTCTCGATCTTTCCGGTCGCGTTCCGCGGAACCTCGGCAAATATGATCTTCCTCGGCCTCTTGTATTTCGGAAGCTTATGGCAGAACGTGTTTATCTCTTCCTCGGAACACTCCATCCCGGGTTTGATCTCAATTATCGCAGCCGCGATCTCTCCCAGTCTCTTATCGGGCAGACCTATGACTGCAACGTCCTTGATCTTGTTGTTTGATCTTAAGAAATCCTCTATCTGCACGGGATACAGATTCTCGCCGCCTGTTATGATGACATCCTTCTTCCTGTCTACCAGGAATATAAAGCCGTCCTCATCCTGCATTGCCATATCACCGGTATGCAGCCATCCGTCATGCAGCGACTCCGCCGTGGCTTTGGGATCGTTGTAGTAGCACGTCATGACGCCGGGACCTGAGACAGCCAGTTCGCCGACCTTACCCTGCTCTACTTCATTGCCCTTTTCGTCGATTATCTTTGTCTTCCATCCGTAGCCGGCTATGCCTATGGCACCGACCTTGTGTATGTTCTCTATTCCCAGATGTACGCAGCCGGGTCCAATGGATTCCGAAAGACCGTAGTTGGTGTCGTAATCATGATCGGGGAACTGCTTCTTCCATCTGGTTATAAGGCTCGGCGGTACGGGCTGTGCACCGATGTGCATGAGCCTCCACTGCTTGAGCGTGTATTTGGAAAGGTCTACCCTGCCGTCGTCTATTGCATCAAGTATATCCTGTGCCCACGGCACGAGCAGCCAGACTATCGTACATCTTTCGTTGGATACAGCAGACAGTATCTGTTCGGGCTTCGTACCCTTCAGAAGTACTGCCTTTCCTCCGACGAGGAAACTGCCGAACCAGTGCATCTTTGCACCCGTATGATAGAGCGGCGGTATGCAGAGGAATACATCATCCCTTGTCTGCCCGTGATGCGCCTGCTCGACCTTGCAGGAGTGCATAAGGCTCTCATGGTTGTGAAGTATGGCCTTCGGGAAACCTGTCGTGCCTGATGAGAAATAGATTGCAGCATCGTCGCTGTCAGCCAGCTTGATGCCGGGAGCCACACTGGATGAGTTTGCAACGAGCGCATCGTAACTCTCCGCAAATGACGGGCATTCGCCGGTACCGCAGTAAAGGAGAACGGCCTGTTCTGAAAGCTCATCGGCTATCTCTTCAACACGTCCAATAAACTCGGGGCCGAATACAAGTATATCGACTTCAGCAAGTCTGCAGCAATACTGGATCTCGTCCGACGCGTACCTGAAGTTTAGAGGAACTGCGAGAGCACCGGTCTTGAGTACACCGAAATAGATAGGCAGCCACTCAAGGCAGTTCATAAGAAGTATACCGACTTTGTCACCTTTTTTTATGCCTTTAGACAGAAGCAGGTTCGCGAATCTGTTTGCTTTCTCATCGAACACGCTCCAGGTTATCTCTCTTCTGTAATAAGTTTTGGATATGGAAGGCATCAGATCAAATTCCTTCCATGTGACTCTTTTAGTCTCGGTATTGGCGGGATCGACCTCAACGAGAGCGACATCTCCGCCGTACAGTTCATGATTCCTTTCAAGGATCTCGGTAATAGGCATATAAAGGCCTCCTGTTATTCTTTTATCTCACCCGTATGGGGCATGATATCCTTATCGTTGCACGGCTCCTTAACATACTGAGGCACACCGCCGGAACCGACACCAAGGTTGTTCCGGATCACAAGCAGATCGTCTATCTGCTTTTCGGAGAGTCTCCTGTAAGCGCCCATAACGTATTTTGTGTTGAGTATGATCTTTGCGTAATACTCGACAGCTTCCAGACGGAAATACGCCTGCATCAGGGAATCCCCCCACGTTATCACGCCGTGATTTGAAAGTAGCGCGGCATTGTATCCTCTGCAGAACGGCCCAATGGAATCCGGGACTTCGGTCGTACCGGGAGTCCCGTACCTCGCGACAGGCACATTGCCGAGTGACATTATAGTCTCTGTGAGTATAGGTTCATCAAGCGGGATACCGGCTATGGCAAACGAAGTGGCCGTCAGGGGATGTGCATGAGTAACGCCCATCACATCCGGATTCTCCTTGTACACTCTTAAGTGCATCTTGACTTCGGACGAAGGTTTGAGTTCACCCCTGCTTATGACGCTACCGTCAGTGCTCATCGTGACCAGCATATCTTCCGTCATAAAGCCCTTGGATACGCCCGTGGGCGTAGCAAGGATTACGTCGGGAGCTATCTTGCAACTTATATTGCCGTCATTGGCGGCAACATAATCCTTTTCGTACATACGTCTTCCGACTTCTATTATCTCTGCTGCTGCTTTTTTTCTGTCAGGGTACTGTTTCATCGATGAGTCCTTATCCGCATAAAACTACATTTTAAATATACCACAAAGGGAGTTTTTGTACAATAAAATAAGGCCCGCCCGAGCGAGCCTTCTGCTTTGTTTCCGATCAGTCATTCAGGAACTGTCTGGAAGTGCAGAAATCATGTAAAACTATCTCTACGAGTTTTCAACTGTATTGAAAAAATCCTTTATATCATCGATCATGTATCTGGGCTTCGGCTCGTAGTTCTCCATGAACTCACGGCTTCTCATACCCCAGGTGACTATAAGGCAGTCGACTCCGGCTCCTTCAGATATCGTGATGTCGGCTTCCGAATCGCCTATATAGAGAGTCTTTGCCTTATCGGCACCAAGCCCTTCGATCGCGGCATTCAGTGTCTCGGGATCGGGCTTTTTTGCGTAACCCATGCCTTCCCCTATAACCTGGCTAAATGTTCCCGAAAAGAAGTGTTCGACTATAAGACTCGCGGCCGTATGGAATTTGTTCGTCACGACACCGAGCTTTATACCTCTCCTTTTCAGTTCATCAAGGAGTTCATACATCCCCGGATAAACGATGGTCTTATCTGTCATATGATCAAGATAGTACGCTTTATAATCTCTTACAAAATCCTCATAGCGCTCATCATCTCTGCCGGGAGGATATGCGCGCTCAAGAAAGTAATCGATCCCGTAGCCTATGTATGTCTTTATCTCTTCATATGTCTTCGGCTCAAAACCGTATAATGCAAGTGTATGATTGGCACAGTTTGTAATGTCGCCTATAGTATCCAGAAGCGTCCCGTCCAGATCGAATATGACCGTATCGTATCTCATTTTTTACCTCTCCTGCTTAATCGCACAAAGGTGATTATAACACAAAACACATGTGGTGACACATGTGTTTTTGCAAATTGCGTATTTCTTTTTCCGTCATCCCATTATGACACTGAATCCTCCGCATATCAGCACCGCTATGACCAGCGCCGCCAGAGGTATTATGCTTCCGATAATGAGCTGTGATACCGTATGCCTCTTTAGCACAAGACTGGCCCAGCACATAAGACCCAGGACAATCAGTCCCCAAAGCGCGGGAGGTCCGAACAGCAGTATCAGAAGTCCAAGCGGTCCCGCCACTCCGCCTGCGTGTCCGCTAGCTCTTATCTTAAACACTTTATTGAACAGCATGAGCAGCAATCCGGAGAACAGATACGTCAGATATATTATGAGCAGTATCCCGCCCGTGCCGGTCGCGAGTGCAACGATTATGCCGATCACATAACCGACCACTGCCATGACCATGGCAAGATTCCGCTGTCCTTCCCTGCCCTTGTCCTTAAAATGAGGAACGTGCGGCTGGAGCGGATATCCCAGCATCGGGAGTACCGTCAGGAAAATGATAGCAAGGATATACTGCAATGCGTCAAAACTTCCCGGCTTCAGGAAAAAGCACATGGTTATTAAGACAAACGCCATTATGGGCGCCAGAGTAGCTATTCTTACTGCCTTTGCGAACTTTTTCATTTCAGACCTCTGCTTATACTTCGTAATCTATCTTGGTACCTGTTGATATCCCGCTCATGTATTCCCTTATCGCGGCATGGTATTTGTCAGAACCGAATGCCCTGAAATCGTCCATGTTCTCAAAAGTGCATATCTCGACCAGATCCGCCGAATTACTGTCACCCTTGAAATCCATGGCGACCTCCATGTCCACCATGTACGGGATCTTTTCCTTAAGAGTGAGGAGCTTTTCAGCGACCTCATCCATCATCATCCTGTCCTTTAAGTGAAAGAGATAGATATGCTTTACCATTGTGAGTCTTCTCCCTTACTTTATCCTGACGCCGCAGATCTTCTGACCACGGGTTCCGACCACGACCATGTCACCGTATACTGCCGGACTCGCTTCAATATTTGCACCGAGGTTCACGCAGTCAAGGACTTCTCCTGTCGAACCCTTTACAAGCATCATGTCGCCCACTGAATCGCACTGTATGATATACGCATGACCTTCCTCGTCATAGACCGCCACAGGACTGCTCCAGGCATAGTGCTTCTGCCTGAGCACCCATTTCTCACTGCCATCCTTTTTGCTCATGGCAACTAACTTGCCGCCCTTGACGGAAGGTGTCCTTGCTATCGGGAATATAACAAGATCGCTTATATCCCCTCTGCCCAGCACACAGGTGGCCTGTACGCCGCCGGAGATACCGGCAACGGTGTTGCACAGATACTTTCTTATCCATACATATTCGCCGCTTATGGCGTTTATCTTGAATACCGGAACATAACCCAGTCTCAGGCGGTTGCTCGCTGTCCAGTGAAGGGATGTCGCGATATAGATATAAGGAACACCGTCTTCAACCGAGAGCACCGGTGAACCGTTCGTGTCATCAGCAACGTCCTGAGCCCATATTAGCTTCATGGTATTAAGATCTATGCACAGAAGATTTCCGCCGTTGTCAGCTATGTATATATAGTTTTTCCACAGAACAGCGCTGTCCTCCATACCGAGCCAGTACGATTCCTCGCTGGAACGGTTGGATCTGTATCTCAATTTGACTACATCGGAAGGATTGCAAGTTACATTGCCGTCCGCGTCCACAGATGAATTCATCTTCATCGTATAGAGTATGCCGTTTTCGCCGGGCTCTATCAGAGTGTCAGTTCCCTTGTGTACTATATGAGACGAATCAAAGCCCGTGAATACTCTCTGCTTGAAAGGATCCTCCGCGCCGAACTCGAAAAGCTTCGAGCCGTCCTTTAAGCTGTACGCGAGAGCTCTCGCGGGCGCCCCGTCGGGGCCGCCGTCACCGGCGCCTAAAAAGACTATTGGCCTGTCGCGTCTGGGATCGACCGCGCCTGCTCCCTTGAAGGGAAGACCGACTTTAATCTTTTCACGCGTTGCGCTGCCGTCATCAAGATCCAGGAAATACACACATCCGTCCATCGTGGAGTAGACTATCTCCTTGAGATCCTGCTTTGCCATTTTATCCGGAGAGATGTTGAGTTTGCTCTTTATTTCATCATCCCACTTTACTATCAGCGGCTGTCCGGTCCATCCGCTGCCGGTCCAGTATCCTTTACCGTAATGCTTTTTGAGCCTTCCTGTAGGAACTTCCCAGACTATCTCAAGTTTTTTCTCCTTTATGCTGCATGTCCCGAAAGAAGCGTCCGTCCTTAGGTTATCACCCCTGAAAGTGACTATGCTGTCAGTCTCTGCATACTTTTCCCCGGGATCGAAGTATATAGGCTCCGGCCTTGAGTACGAATCAGTCTGTTTGCCGTCGACCTCCAGTTCGTATTCTATGCCCAGTTTTTTCGGATCGGAATTGTCAGTCATATGCGGCACGGCATCTGAATCCGCTCCTTCATGGCTGAACGTCTCTAAGGTAGTGAACTTTTTAAAAGCCCGGAGGAAGAACAGCACTATACTGTCCAGCACAAGCATAAAAAGTCTTTGGAATCTTCCTGTCTTCAATTCGTTTTCTCCTGTAATATTCAAGCTGCAGGATGGAATCCACCCCGCAGCAGTGATCATGTATTATTGTTGTCCCGTTTACGGTTCAGGCTGAGGTTCGGGCTCGGGTTCGGGCTCGGGTTCGGGCTTAGGCTCAGGCTGAGGTTCAGGTTCGGGCTGAGGCTTTGTCGCTTCCGCGACAATACCGTTGACGAGCGATATAAGCTCATCCGACTTCGCCGTGATATCACCGGAACCGGCCATAGTAGCCGCATCGGTATTAGAGAGCAGCGCCTGGAGTTCCGCGACCTTCGCGTTAATCTGATTTACCTGATCGGCTGACAGATACGAACTGTATGTGCTTATGGAAGCCTGAGCGAACGATATCGCTTCGGTTGCATAAGTGACCGATGCATTCCTTTCGGCTGAGTGCACCGTACATGTCTGAGACAGATCATACTCGATGATGTTCTCTTCTCCCTCTTTTGCTCCTTCTTCGCCCTCTTCGGCTCCTTCCTCTTTCTCGGTAGTCTTGTCCTTATCACTCCATTGAGCATAAGGCGAATCTTCGGGGAACACACGTTTTGCGACAGTAGTGGTAAGTTCTTCCGGACAGAACTCTCCGGCAAGCATATGGCTGACTGTGCAGACCTTAGCGGATGTGCACCAGTCGCAGTGCTGCGTCGGTTTATCGCCTTTATAAATGTAGTCGCTCACAGTGGAGGAGCATCCACTGCCGGGCAGAAGGCCCGAATATGCACAGAGTGTTATCTTTTCGAGACCGACTTCCTCCGCCGTCTTTCTGTGTATGGGCTTGTCCTCCAGTCCTTCGTGTATCTTTGTCATGAACGCCTTCCAGAGAGGCGCCGTGACTCTTGAAGCGGCTGAAGCGTCAAGTTCCGAATAATCGTCCGCACCGACCCAGAGTGTCGCTACATAGTATCCCGTCATGCCTGCAAAGAACGTTCCCCTTGCATCCACGACGGTACCGGTCTTACCGGCCGTTTCTATACCGTCTATGTTCGCCCTCTTACCTGTGCCGTGATCGACGGCATCGATAAGGGCATCGACCGTCATCCAGGCGGAAGACTCCTTGTAAGCCTGGAATTTCTTTCTGGATTCCTCAACATCCAGAACGACTTCCCCGTTACTGTCGAGGACCTTTGTGAACGAAATAGGCTCGAGGAAATATCCTCCGTTCGCTATGGACGAATAGCAGGTCGACATATCGAGCGTTGTAAGACCTGAAGAACCGAGTGCGAGACCAACGCCGTCTACATTCAGCTTCTTGGGATCCACTCCCTGGTTTGTCAGATATCTGGCCGAGTTCTCCAGTCCGACTTTGTCTATGAGCGTTCTGGCCGCTACTATGTTCCTGGACTCAACGATACCCTGTCTTATGGACATGGGGCCGTACGTTCCCTGGCTGGTAACAGGATAACCTTTGTCCGTCTGCCATCCGGGAATGGCGACAGGTATGTTGGGTATGGGCGTTACGAGTCCGCAGCCCATATCAAACGCGGGCGTATATACCGCGATAGGCTTTATGGACGACCCTACGGGCATACCGGCCTGATAGGCTCTGTTGAGTGTCTTCTTTGTGGAAGGAGCTTCTCTGGATCCTATCATGCCGACGATCCAGCCCTTCTCGTAATCTATGATCGTAGCTGAAGCCTGCGGCTGTATCGTTGTGGAACCGTCGCTGTTGACTATCTCAGTCTCACCGTTCTCCAGCGGAGGATAATCATCCCATTCCGCAAGTGTTGTCTGAACGATATCCTGGATCCTTGCATCAACCGTCGCATAGATCCTGTAGCCGGAAGATCTTATCTCCTGTTCCATCTTGGCACGGTTCTCGGCATTATCCTCAAGATCGTATTTCCTTAAGAGATGAGTGCACACATCATATACCACATACTCGGTGAAGTGAGGCATTGCGTACATCTCATTCGCAGGACTCTCCCTCTGAATACCGAGTTCGCTCCTGAACGTATACAGATATGAATCCTGTTCCCACTCACTCTTCGGGACAAAGTTCTCATTGTACTGTTCCTCCGTGATGAACCCGGCTGCATACATTCGCTGCAGCACTCTGTTCATCCTGTCCTGAAGAGCGCCTATGTCTTCCTTGACATATGCGGCACGGCGGGGATTGAGCGCGTGCGGGGACTGTATCTCGGCAGCAAGGCAGGTCATCTGCTTTAAGGTGAGCTCATCAAGCTCTTTGCCGAAATAATCTTTCGCAGCGGCCTTTACGCCGTAAAGGGTGCCGCCGAGAGGTATATTGTTCAGGTAGTATTCGAGTATCTCGTCCTTCGAGTATTCCTTTTCGAGCTGCAGAGCAAGATAAGCTTCTTGCAGTTTTCTCTTGTAGGAACGCTCGGACGTGAGTATGTTGTTCTTTATAAGCTGCTGGGTTATGGTAGATCCGCCCTCAACGCTGTTGGATGACATGTTCGCTATAAATGCACCGAACAGTCTCTTTATATCAACGCCGTTGTGGCTCTCAAAACGTATATCTTCTATCGCTATTACCGCATGCTGAAGATCCACTGGGATCTCCTCGATAGATGCCCAGTCTCTGTTCTCGCTGCCTGTATATGTGGCAAGCAGCGTCCCGTTCTGGTCATAGATATATGAAGTCTCGGCCTGCTCGGAGATCTTCGTCACATCCAGATCCGGAGTGGATTCCAGATATGCGTCCGCAAGTCCGTTAACGGCGCCGAAGCCGATAGCTACAACGACAAATATTCCCGCAAGCAGGATCCTCAGTATATTGACAAGGAGACATACGGCGAAATTCGGTTTGCGGTCTCTCTCCTTGAAAATGGGTATGTGTCCGTCGCCTTTTTTCTTTTCCGCTTTTTTTCT
>CAYRWM010000033.1:0-17862 GCA_964428055.1 uncultured Christensenellaceae bacterium
TTGATGGTCGCCTGATCAACTGCCAAAATGTGTCTAACATTTTGGGTTCAGTTCAAAAAACTCGGTCCTTTATTTATGCTTTTCTTATTAGTTCAATCATCTCTTCAGGGGTATGGTCTTTAGAACCATAGATAGCATTTCCAGCAACTAGTACTTCTGCTCCAGCATCCTTAATCTCAGCTGCATTATGAGCATATACTCCCCCATCAACTTCTATTTCGAAACTATAACCTTTATCTCGTTTAATCTTACTCAGGCATCTCAGTTTATCTAAAACAAAAGGTATAAATTTTTGTCCGCCATACCCCGGATTAACACTCATTAAAAGAACCATGTCAACATCACCCAGCATATCCATAACACAATCTACAGGTGTACCGGGATTAAGCACTATTCCACACTTTTTTCCATTATCTTTTATCATCTGAAGAGCTCTGTGCACATGCGGCGTAGCTTCATAGTGTACAGTAACTATATCAGCTCCCGATTTACAAAACTCTTCAACATATTTCTCAGGATTAACAATCATAAGATGAACGTCCAGAGGAACATCTGTCATTGCCTTTATGTCTTTTATCATTTTAGGCCCAAAAGTAATATTGGGAACAAATACTCCATCCATGACATCGCAATGAATATAATCAGCACCGCCATTAACGGCCTTTTTTATGTCATCAGAAATATTAGCAAAATCGGCAGAAAGTATAGATGGCGCAATTTTAATCATTTCAAGCTTTCCTCTCTCTAGTTTCATACAGCATATTCAATAATTTAAGGTATCTTTCGTATCTGTTCTTTGAAATCAAACCAGCATCAACTGCTTTTTTTACTTCACATTCTGGTTCATTCATATGAACACAAGATGAATACCCGCATTTTTGATTATATAACATAAAATCAGGATAATACAATCTTAAGTTCTCGGGCTCTAATCCCGTTAGGTCAAATGAACTGAAACCAGGAGTATCAATTATAAGAGCATCACAGCTTTTTAGGTACATAAGCTCTGACATTCTGGTTGTATGACGACCCCTCATACTCTTTGAACTTAATGAACCTGTCTCCAGATCCATATCGTTTTCAATAGCATTAATTAAAGAAGATTTTCCAACAGCAGATTGACCAGCCAAAGCAACAGTACATCCCCGAATAAGATCTTTTATATCATTCAATCCTAAACCTTCTTTAGCAGATACGAATAATGTCTTGAACGATTTATAAGAACTTTTTATTTCATCAAATATACATTCATCTCGATCATCAATCTTATTTACACATATAACAGGCTCGATTTTATTCATAATCGAATTTATCAAGAGCTTATCACATAACAGCATATCAGGCCTGGGATGATTTGCTGATAATAGAATAAATAAACTATCTATATTAGATACTTTAGGACGTATCAGTTCGTTTTTCCTTGGATGAATATTAGTAACTGTACCTGTTTCACCATCCGACGATTCAACATCAGCAATGTCGCCAACCAGAGGTTTAATGTTTAATTTTCTGAATAATCCTCTCGCCCTACACTCGATTAAAACGTTACCACACTGTACATAATAGTAACCACCGATACCCTTTATTATCCTACCGGAGTACAACATTTATTCTATCCTGCCTATTGTGAGAACTATGACATCATCTTTATACACAACACTGTCAGGTTCAGGTACTTGCTTAATAACACAACCATTAAGATTCTGATCAGTCACAAGCTCCTCTACGATTTCGTATTTATTAATATTCATCATTGCGAGTCTAGTTTCAGCCTCTTCAAGTTGAAGGTTCAACACATCAGGCATCTCCAGCGACTCTTCAGTTCCATTGCTGACAATTAATTTAACCGTATCTGCTGCTTTCACAGAAACACTGGCAGCTGGGCTCTGAGTGATCACAACACCTTCAGCAATCTCATCATTATAAGCATATTCTATTTCAGGTACGAGATCGCTGCTCTGCAGCAATTCTTTTGCTTCTTCTTCAGTAATACCAGTAACCTGAGGGACCTTAATGTCATTATCAATATTTCCGTTAAAATAATGAATTGAGAATAAAAGCAATGAAACCGCTACAACTATAATTGCAATCACAATTAACACAGCAGCCCTTTTATGCTTTTTTGCTTTCTCTTTATCGGCAGCCTTTTTGTGTTTAAGCTTTTTTTCAAGCTTAACATAACTACCATCAGGTTCACTCAAACATAAATCAAGGTCTTTATAGAGCAACAAAGCGGATCTATATCTCTGAACTTTATTCTTTTGCGTACATTTAAGTATTATATATTTTAGACTGTCAGGAATAGATTTATCCATAATAGAATCGACAGGCAAATCCTCATGTAAATGTTTGAGGGCAATCTCCATCGAAGTTTCACCTGTAAAAGGAACCTTTCCTGTGAGCATCTCAAACATCGTTATTCCAAGAGAATAAATATCCGTTCTTAGATCTAGTTTATCTCCTTTAGCCTGTTCAGGTGATATATAGTAAACAGAACCTTTTACACTGTTCTCGCTTGACAAATCATCTGCAGAGCCTTCAAATAAAAAGTCTGTAAGAAAAGGATTCCCTTCTTTATCAATTATTATATTCTCTGGTTTAATATCACAGTGAAGAATGCCTTTTGAATGAACATATTCCAAGGCAAGGCATATCTTTTTAATAACAGAAACAACAAACTCTACTGGGAGGCTCTCATTAAGACCTAAAATATGTTTAATGGATCTTCCTTCAATATAATCCATTACAACAAACAGCTTCCCGTCATCCTCTGCCCAATAATGCGTCTTAACTATACAAGGATGATCAAGATTTACAGCATCTGTTGCCTCTTTCTTAAAGGTTTCTACAATTGCATCATTTTTCATCATCTGTGGTTTTAAGAATTTAATTACCACATGAATATTATCAATTGTATCAAACGCTTTATATACGACAGAGAATCCTCCTTCTCCCAGTTTTTCTGATATTAAGTAACGCTGATAGAAATACTTACCGCTCATCGGATTCACCTCCATCAGCATTCTCTGCCAGAATTACTGAAATGTTATCATTACCACCCTTTTCAAGCGCATCAGCAATTAGTTTGCTTCCTTTTTCGGTAAGGGAACCTGATGATGAAACAATTGAAAGGATTTCTCCATTGGTAAGACTGTTAGTAAGACCGTCCGAAAAGATCATCAAAATATCATTTTCCGCCCATTTTGAAGAATAATAGTCAGCACGTACGTTTTTAACACCAATCGCTCTGGTAATAATGTTCTTAAAAGGAGATCGTTTAGCCTCATCATCAGTCATCTTCCCAAAATCAATCAGTTTCTGAACATAAGAATGATCCTTTGTAATCTTTATTAATTTCTTTTCAATTGTATTGTATAAATAAGCAGATGAATCACCAATCTGAGCCGCTATTATTCCCTCATTGTCAAAACAGCAAAGAGTAAGGGTTGAACCCATCCCTTTTAATGAAGGATCATTTTTAATTAAGGACAGGACATCATCATTTGCATGCTGTATTGCATCAGCTAAAAATAACTGATCTATATCTCTTCTTTCATTTATGTCAAAAAAGTCAGAAATGCTACTTACAGCCGTTCTGCTAGCAACCTCACCAGAAGTAGCTCCACCCATACCATCCGCTACAATTGCAACATGATAATTATGTTTTGTAATAAGAGCAATAGTATCTTCATTATTCTGCCTGACTTTTCCGTCAATAGAATCTGCAAAGAATAGCAATATTAGTTCTCCCCATGATTTTTATTTCTTAGCTGTCCGCACGCACCAAGGATATCTGAGCCATGAGACATTCTAACTGTTGCGGACAACCCTTCTTTTTCAAGTTTAGAGACAAAAGCATATGTTTGCGACTTGGAAGGAGCCTCAAATACGCCATCATTGTCATTTAGTCTTATAACATTAATATGACAATTCAATCCGGATAAAATATGTTTCAACCCTTTTACATCAGCATCAGAATCATTGAAGCCTTTGATCAAAATATATTCAACTATTATACGCCTGTGGTTACTATTATAATATATTTCTGATGCTTTAAGTATATCGCAAAGATGATACTTTTTTGCTGTAGGCATAATCTTAACACGTTTCTCATCAAAAGCAGCATGTAAAGATAAACAAAGATTTACAGGTATATTCTCTTCAGCAAATGCTCGGATTCTGTCAGGGATGCCACATGTTGAGACAGAAATGTCCCTGACGCTTATCGCCAGGTAATCCGGTGATGTTGCAGATTTAAGAAATGAAATCAGATTATCATAATTATCAAACGGTTCGCCCATACCCATAACTACGATATTCTTTATGTTTCTCCCCTTACCCAAATCTCTGTTTACAGTAATAAACTGCCCTAGCATCTCACCTGGAGTCAAATCTCTTTCTTTGCCATACTTCCCCGAGGCACAGAAAGCACACCTCATAGAACAACCAACCTGAGATGAAATACATAAAGTGTTACCATAATTGTTGATCATAAGAACACACTCTATATCAAGGCCGTCTTCCAAAGAAAGCAGGTACTTTTTAGTTCCGTCCTGAGATTCAAGAACTTCTTTTTTTTCAAGTATTCCCTCATGGTATCCAAGTTCTTTAAGTTTATTCTTCAAAGAATCCGGAATATTAGTCATCTCATCAAAACGCGATCCAGCACTAAGCCACTTCATTAACTGAGCAGCTCTGTACTTTTTTTCGTTTAACTGTAACATTAGATCGGTCATTTCAGAGGCTGTGAGATCAAGCAGATTCATAATACCTTTTTCATCCTCGCAATAAAAAACCCATCGATACCATCAATATTAGGAAAAATCTGAAGCATTCCATTATTAACCCTTCCAGCAAAGTGACTGTTCAGGCTTTCTGTAAAATCAACAGGTATGAAAGCATCATTATCAGAAATGAAACTCTTTATTATCTCCTCATTTTCCCTTCTATCAATTGTACATGTAGAGTATAACAACGTACCGCCAGTCTTAACATAATTACTTGAAACATCAAGAATTCTTTTCTGCTGCTCCACCAATGCTTCAATATCATTCTGTTTTTTAAGAAGTTTAATATCAGGTTTTCTGTACATAAGCCCCAGACCTGAGCATGCACAATCACAAATAACAACATCAAAGGCTTCTATATAATCATTATTTACAATTGTCGCATCAGCACACACTGCTTTAATATTCTTTATACCCATTCTTTTGGCATTACTGTTTATAAGGTCTACTCTATGAGGATACTTGTCACAGGATGTAACCTCCAAACACTTTTCAGCAGCATAACAGCTTTTGCCTCCCGGAGCTGAGCACACATCCAGTACTTTATCTTGATTCTTGATTTCTGCCGCATCAACAGTAATAACAGAAGCCTCGGACATTATATATATACTGCCATCCGTAAACTCATCCAGTTTTGAGACATCAGAAGTATTTTTCATGTAATAGACCTTATCTGAATATCTCCCGTGTTGCCAGTCTCTATTAGGTATGCGTCCCTCTTTTAATCTAAATGATACCAAACTTGTATCACTTTTATAGGATAAAAGGTCCTCAGTAAAACTGAATCCGTAATCATCAATATACATTTTGCATATCCATTCGGGGACACTATACATAATACTTAAATATTTTGACGGTTCAGATTCCTTTGATGGATAATCAATATTGAGTTTATTTAAAGATATTTTTCTGAGAACAGCATTAACAAATCCTTTAAGCGCTTTTTTACCGGTTTTGTCGCAAAGAGATACCGTTTCGTTTACAGCAACTTCATCTGGTACCGAAGACATAAAGAAAAGCTGAGCTACTCCCAGCCTCATGACATTTCTAATAGTTTTATCTTTAATACCCTTAATGACAAACAAACCAGTAATATAGTCAATTAGAATAAGATTCTCAAGAGTATTATTAACCAGCGAAACACAGAACTTTCGATCCTGATCGCTTAGATTAATTACCCTTTCCTTTACAGAAAGATTTAGAAATCTTTCACCATTAAGGACGTCATTTAATATCTTTAATGCTGTAAATCTTGAGGAATCAATCAAATTACTACTCCAAATAATAATTAGTCTCTAATTCATGACCAAGCGTGAAAGAACAAGAATCAGTAACTCCTTTTCCAGGATATTTGATCTTATCAATACTGATTAACCCATCACAGCATGAAATAATGATACCGTCTTTATGATTTGCTTTGACAATCATACCTGGATTGTAATTATGCGAACAACGGTCAAAAGAAAGCTCCACAACCTTAATTTTTATTCCTTTATAAAAGAAATAGCAGCCGGGATAAGGGAAAGTTCCACGGTAAAAATTATATATATCAGAACAGGTTGTATTAAAGTCTATTTTACCGAATTCTCTTGCAAACATTGGGAAATAAGAAGATGAGGACTCGTCTTGTTTAACTGGATTTATGGAGTCTGAGACTAACAAGCCGAGCGCATCGGAAAGAGCTTCTGCCCCTAAAATGCTCAGCCTTGTATATAACTCACCTGCTGTCTCATCCGAACCAATCATCGTTCTCTTCTGAAGTATAATATCGCCCGCATCGAGTCTTTTGACTGTCTTCATAATAGTGACGCCTGACTCTTTTTCACCTTTGATAATAGCCCAGTTGATCGGAGCGGAGCCTCTGTATTCAGGCAGTAAAGAAGCATGAACATTGTATATGCCAAAAACTGGAACACTAAGCACATTATCAGAGAGAATCTGTCCATACGCTGCGGTTATGCATAAATCCGGTTTTAGGCTATTTAATAGTGAAACACCTTCATCCGAACTTATCTTTGCAGGCTGATAGCAAGGAATACCATGTTCTTTCGCCCATTCTTTTACCGGAGTCATTTTTATCTTATGACCGCGTCCTGATTTCTTATCCGGCTGAGATATACAGGCAACAAGATTATATCCCTCACTTAAAATCTTATTGAGTGAAGGAATGCCAAAATCAGGTGTGCCGAAAAAGACTATCCTTAAAGAACTCTTGTCCAATGTATTCACACTGTCTCCTTATCTATACCCTCATACTCATCCATGCTTTCAGCAATGTTCTTATCAATAAAGAGTATGCCTTCCAAATGGTCAAGTTCATGACAAAAAGCTCTGGCCAGCAACCCTTCTCCCTTGAGTTCAATATCTTCCCCTTTTCGGTTCAGTGCTTTTACAGTTACCTTTTCAGGTCTTTTAACTACGCCAGTCTCATCAGGCACAGAAAGACATCCTTCCTCGGCAGCGTATTCACCCTCCGTATTTATTATTTCAGGATTAATCAGTTCAATTAAACCCTCACCTATATCAATAACTACTACTTTTTTTAGGACTCCAACCTGCGGTGCAGCCAAACCCACACCATTAGCCTGATACATAGTTTCAGCCATATCGTCAAGCAATGTGAGAATTCGTTGATTTATTTCCTTTACAGGTTTAGATACTTTTCTTAACCTGGGATTGTCGCTAAATAGAATATTTCTTAATGCCATACTATACCTTCCTGTTTATTCCTTATCAAATCCAAGCATTACGCCATTATAATCAGATTGCTTAAATAACCGGACTATTTCATCAATTATATCATTTTTGCTATCACTTTTTAATGAGATGATAATTAGATATCTGTATATGTTGTCAATTCTCTTTATATCTGCGGCTCTTGCGCTAACCTTATAAAATGCATCCGGATATCTTTTATATACTTTTGAAAGATTCTTAAGAAAGTCTTTCACAGCACCAATTACATTCGCTTCCTCACGCCCTGAAAAACTAATTGTAATAAGGTTAGCAAAGGGTGGTAAATGCATAAGTCGTCTCATAGCGATTTCTTTTTCATAGAACTCTCTATAATCATGATGCGAAGCAGCCCTCACTGCATAATGTCCAGGTGAAAAAGTTTGTATTATTACTTTACCTTTACTTGCCCTTCCAGCACGTCCGGCAACTTGAAGCATATGCGTAAAAGCTCTTTCAGTACTTTTATAACCACCAAATCCCAACATGGAATCTGCAGAAATAACAGCAGAAAGATGAAGGTCAGGAAAATCAAAACCCTTTGCAATCATTTGAGTGCCAATCAGTATGTCAGCCTTATGTTCAGAAAACTCTCTGAACAAATCAATATATGCATCCCTTCTGCTCATTGAATCAAGATCCATTCGAAGCGTTCTGGCATGAGGAAATAACTCCTCGACACTTTCAACGATCTTCTGGGTACCGTCACCTAACTGTTTCAAAAACTTCTTTCCGCATACCGGACATTTTTCAGGTATTGTCTTGGTCCTTCCGCAATAGTGGCACTTAAGTAAATTTTCGTCCTTATGATATATCAATGCGGAATCACATGCATCACATTTAAATACGTATCCGCAACTCTTACAGTAAAGTCTTGTAGAATACCCTCTCCTGTTTAGGAAAAGCATGTTTTGTTTACCCATTTTAAGCGATTCTTCAATCGAAGTTTTAAGCTCATAACTGATCATTGAAGTATTGCCGTTCTTTAATTCTTCACGCATGTCAACAATCTTTACATCAGGCATATCAACATCACATACTCTTCTTGTCATTTCTATTAACTTTAATCCGCCTGAAATCGCTTCATAATATGTGGTTACTGAAGGAGTTGCACTTGCAAGAACTAATTTCGAATCAAAATGTGAGCATCTGAGTCTAGCAATATCATGCGCTCTGAATCTGGGATAATTATCAGCTTTATAACTCTCTTCATGTTCCTCATCGATTATTATAATGCCAATATTACTTAGAGGTGCAAAAATTGCGGACCTGGCTCCGATAACAAGTTTTGCTTCTCCATTCAAAATCTTAATCCATTCATCAAGACGCTGACCGTCAGACATACCTGAATGCATTACCGCTATCTCATATCCGAGATTATCTGCAAAATAATAATATGTTTGAGGCGTAAGAGAAATCTCAGGCACAAGTAAAATAGCTGTCTTACCTTTGCTCAGCACATCCTTAATTACCCTAAGGTAGACCTCAGTCTTACCGCTTCCTGTTACGCCATGCAGGAGATAATACTTATCATTCGATTCCAATATCATCTCAACAGCATTCTCCTGATCCCTGTTTAATATGATATTTCTGGACTTTACAGCATCATCAGATGCAAATGGCATTCTTGGAACGTTTTCAGTGATTACAGTAATAAAACCCTTTCTCTCCAAAGACTTTATATAAGAAGCATTATCGGAATTGTATAGTACACTGCCATCTTTTATTATTCTTTCAACCACTCTGTATTGGCCTTCGGATCTGATATTGCCTTTTTTTGTCAGCAGTGAACTAAATATAGCCTCAGGATCTGCTGCAAGCACAGCATACCTCTTTTTCTTTTCTGAATACTTTTTACCACTTAAAACCTTGGGAAACATCAAATGAAGAGCAGAAATCAAAGTAATTCTGTAATAATCTTTAATCTCAATAGCTAGTTCTATCTGCTCTGCCGTTATAATAGGATACTCTTCTCTTAAAGCCGCTATGCTCTTGATTTTGTCAATATCATAATCATTGTTTTCTTCCAATTCTAAAACAATTCCCTCAACCTGTTTACCGGCAAAGGGAATTAAAACACGCTGTCCAATGGAAACACATATATCACCAGGAACAGAATATTCAAAAGTCTTATCAACCTGGGCATTATCGATATCAACGATTACTTTAGCAAACAATTTTATATATCCTTGATTATCTCATCCAATATTATATCCGAGATTTCGGATTTATTTTTAATATCAGTACTAAAGATATCCCCGGAACGTTTTATGATAGTTACTGCATTTTCTGTGCTGTCAAAACCAATCCTTTTATCAGAAACATCATTAGCTACTACCATATTTAGATTTTTCTCTTTTAATTTAGATTCAGCATAACCGATGAGGTTGTCAGTCTCAGCAGCAAATCCGACAAGATAGAGATCTTTGGATTTTGTAGCACCTACTTCTTTTAGTATATCAACAGTCCTTTCAAGCTCTAAATTCATTCCGTTCTTTTTCTTTATCTTTCCCTCATGCTTAACAGAAGGAGTATAATCAGAGACTGCAGCGCTCATTATCAGAATATCTGCACAATCAATATTCTTAAACACACAATCCCGCATTTCAGCAGCACTTGAACATCTTATAACATTGATCCCAGAAGATACACTCTCAATATCAGATGCAGTTATTAGCGTAACAGAAGCCCCTCTGACATAAGCAGCCTCTGCCAGTGAATGCCCCATCCTGCCCGATGATCTATTGGTGATATATCTAACAGCATCAATAGGCTCTCTTGTTCCTCCAGCAGTAACGATTACGTGTTTACCATTGAAATCATTTGATGAGAGCGCTCTTTTAAGAGAAATTACTATATCATTAATATCAGCAAGCCGTCCGCTGCCAACCTTGTTACAAGCTAAATAGCCGAATGAAGGGTCGATTACATAATTGCCTCGACTCTTTAATACAGCCAAATTCTCAACAGTCGCCGGATGCTCAAGCATATTAGTATTCATTGCAGGGGCAATTAAAACAGGGCACTTAACTGCAAGATAAGTGGTTGTAAGAAGATCATCGGCTATTCCCTGCGCGAATTTAGCTATTATGTTAGCAGAAGCTGGTGCAACAAGCATTACATCAGCCCAGTCAGAAAGAGCTATATGGTTAATCTCGTAGGAGTTCTCTGAACGAAAAGTATCACAGTAAACCCTGTTATGAGATAACGTTTCAAAAGTCAGCGCAGAAACAAACTCGGTCGAGTTACCAGTCATTATGACCCTGACATCGTTACCGTCCTTATAAAGTTTACTTACTAGATCGCATATTTTATAACAAGCGATGCCTCCAGTAACGCCTATGAGAATCTTCTTATTTTTCATTTATTTAATACCGTCAGATGATCTGTAATAAGAAATCTTATTCTGTTCTATCTCATCAACAGCCTGTGATACAGGATTTTTCTCTACTTCTTCAGTCAACGGTTCAGCTCCGTTGATGAGCTGCCTAGCTCTCTTTGCAGTAGTTACTACTAGAGTATATCTGCAGTCTACATGTTCTAGAAGATCATTTAACTCCTTATGTATCATTTATTCAACCTCCTCGTTTAACAATTCATCTATCTTTTCACTGTTGGAAGCAGAAAAACTGCATACGTTAAGTATCGCATTTATGTTCTCAACAGTCTCAGCAAGGTCATCATTCACAACTACATAATCATACTGTTTTGCATACTGTATCTCACTTTTTGCCATACCGAAACGCTTACTTATTATTGCATCGGTCTCAGTGCCCCGGTTCTTAAGCCTATCATAAAGAACTTTCATGCTTGGCGGCAGTATGAATATCATGACAGCTTGTCTAAGATTTTCCTTCACCTTGAGAGCACCTTGAATATCAATCTCAAGAATGACATTTTTACCTGACTCGAGTTTTTTTAGTACATAGTCCCTAGGCGTTCCGTAATAATTGCCGAATACCTGAGCATACTCAAGAAACTCATCGTTATATATCATTGATAAGAACTCTTCTTTTGTCTTATAAAAGTAATTGACTCCTTCTTTTTCACCTTCCCTTGGGGAACGAGTTGTACACGATATCGAAAGCTCTGCAGAGCGATTCTTAAGAAGTTCATTTATTACTGTTCCCTTACCGGTTCCAGAAGGGCCTGAGATAATGATGAGAATGCCTTTTTTCATTCGATAACCTCCGTATCTTCACTAGGTATCATCCTATGCGCAACAGTATCAGGCTGCACCGGTGAAAGAACCACATGATCGCTGTCACATATTATTACAGCACGCGTCTTTCTTCCGTATGTAGCATCAATTAGTTTATTATTATTTCTTGCTTCGGTTATTAGTCTTTTGACTGGCGCTGATTCGGGACTAACTATTGATACTATCCTGGATGAATTCACAACGTTACCGAGCCCGATGTTTAGTAATCTGGACATTTTCTACTCCGTATCCTATTCAATATTCTGTATTTGTTCTCTTATCTTCTCAATCTCACCTTTGGCTTTGATTACATTATTCAGGATAAATACGTCGTTGGATTTTGAGCCAATAGTATTAAACTCACGGTTAAGCTCCTGAACAATAAAATCAAGATTCCTACCTTGCGGACCATCACTATTTACTGCATCCTTAAACTGAGATGCATGACTTTTTATTCGAACAATCTCCTCTGTAATATTGCACTTATCAGCGAATAAAGCAACTTCCTGCGCGAGACGAACATCATCGACCATATTATCAGGCTCTAGAATCTGAGACAATCTCTCCTCCAGCTTTAGCTTAAAGTCACTTACTACAGTATCCTCTTTCTCTGCTATATTCTCACATAATTCAGCAACCAAATCAATACGTTTAATAATATCAAGTGCTAGTTTATCACCCTCTGTCATTCTGGCACGTATTAGTTCATCCAAAGCACCTGCTACTGCATCCCTTAACACTGATTCAATGGCTTGTCCATCATCGTCATTATCCTCGAAAGAAACGACATCAGGCAATCTAAGAATATCCACAACACTAATATCATTCTCAATACCTAATAAGTTTGAAGCCTCTTCAGCAGCCTTATAATATGAATTCACTATACCTGTATTAAGTAAGATTTTTTTTGCATCATCCCTATCGCAGTAATAGTTTATAAATACATCAACATGACCTCTGTTTATCTTTTCTGCCAACTGCTTCCGAACAGAATCTTCTAGATACATTATTGATCGCGGCAGTCTGATATTGACATCCAGGAATCTGTTATTTACAGTTTTGATTTCGACACGGACCCGCCTGCCTTCTCGCTCAATCTCAGTTTTTCCAAAACCAGTCATACTAAGCATAGTAGTATTCAACCTCGCTTTATCTCAGTTCTTCTTCAATCATGCTATTGATGATCTTAGGATTAGCCTTTCCTTTAGTAGCCCTCATTACCTGCCCGACAAAGAATGTTTTTGCTTTATCATTGCCGTTTCTGTAATCATCCGCCGCCTTAGGATTATTATTTATTATATCAACAAGAATTGCTCTGAGCATTTCAGTATCATCGATCTGGTGAAGCCCCCTGCTCTCAGCTATCTCTGAAGCAGGAGTACCACTTCTGTAACTCTCTTCAAATACTTCTTTAGCCATTGATGAGTTTAATGTGCCGCTGTCAATTAGTTTCGCAGCATCACAGAGATTTTCAGCACTCATCGGGTTAGAGTTAAAATCCTTATCTTCATCATGAAGTAACGCAGCAAGGTTTCCCATAATAAGATTACAGATAGTTTTAATCCCATCATAATGCCCTATACACTTAATAAAGTAATCGGAAATCTCTTTTGAAGAAACCATTATTCCTGCATCATATTCCGAAAGACCATACTCATTCATATATCTCTTTTTAAGATCTCCAGGTAGCTCATGCATTGAACCTTTTATCTGTTTAAGCTCTTCGTCAGATAGATATATAGGAACAAGATCAGGATCAGGGAAATACCTGTAGTCATTTGCTTCCTCTTTACCCCTCATGGGAACTGTGGTACCTTTTGCAGCATCCCATCTGCGAGTTTCCTGAACTACTTCTTCGCCATCTCTAAGAACAGCTATCTGCCTTTCAGCTTCAGCTTCTGTAGCAAGAAAAGCAGTTGATATACTGTTTATATTCTTAATCTCAGTTCTTGTGTTGAATGTCTCCTGCCCGAATGGACGAACCGAAATATTAATATCACACCGCATGGAGCCTTCTTCCATTTTACAATCAGATACACCTATAAACCCCATGTTTGCCCTAATTGCTTCCAATGCGGATCTAACTTCATTTGCATTTCTAAGATCAGGCTCTGTAACAATCTCTATGAGAGGAACTCCACCTCTGTTATAGTCTACAAAACTCTTTTCACCTTCATGAACAAGTTTTCCTGCATCCTCTTCTATATGTATTCTGGTAATACCGAGTATCCTCATATAATCGCCCATATCAAGTTCAAGATGACCATTCTTGCAAAGTGGAAAATCATACTGAGATATCTGATAGGATTTTGACAAATCCGGATATACATAATTCTTCCTGTCCATTTTAGAAAAATTGGATATATCACAATTAAGAGCATACCCGGCCTTTACACCATACTCTACTACCTTTTTATTAAGTACAGGAAGAGTACCAGGCATACTTAAACATACAGGACAGACATTAGTATTCGGTTCGCTTCCGAAATCATTTTTACATCCACAAAAAATCTTTGTCTCAGTATTTAATTCAACATGTATCTCTAAACCGATTATTACTTCATATTCAGTCATTAGGAGACTCCTTTATGGCGGGTTTTTGATTGAACCCAAGCATGCCTTCCAAATTATATGCTATATTGAACATCTTATTCTCATTAAAAGCATCTGCAATAATTTGAACTCCTATGGGCATACCTTTTCCAGAAATACCTGCCGGTATGCTCATCGCAGTGAGTCCGGCAATATTTACAGGAACAGTAAATAAATCCGATACATACATATCAAGAGGTGTAGCCTTTGAACCATGTTCAAAAGCAGTTGTAGGAGTTACAGGCGATATAATAGCATCAATACTGTCAAAATGCTTCTTAAAATCATTCTTTATAAGCGTCCTGACCTTTAGTGCTTTAAGATAATACGCATCATAATACCCCGAACTGAGAACATAATTGCCGAGTATAACACGCCGCTTAACTTCATCACCAAATCCTTCACTCCTGGTATTCTTATACATCTGTGAAAGATCCTCATATTTCCGCGCTCTGAAACCATACCTGATACCGTCATATCTCGCCAAATTTGAAGCAACCTCAGCTGAGGAAATAATATAATAAGCTGATAGTGCATAATCAAATGTCGGAAGCGATATCTCTACAAGCTGAGCACCTGCACTCTCAAGAAGAGAAATGCATTTATCATAAGAAGAACGTATATCATTATCCATTTCCTGAGCCAAGTATTCTTTGGGGATACCGATCTTCTTACCTTTTATATCATTTTCAATACCATCAAGATAATCAGGATAATCCATTCGTGCAGAAGTTGAATCGCGTTCATCTGTTCCGGATATAATATTCATTAAAAGAGCAGCATCTCTAACATCCTTGGTAATCGGACCAATCTGATCCAACGATGATGCAAATGACATAAGTCCGTACCTTGAAACTGTCCCATATGTTGGCTTAACACCAACTACACCGCAAAAAGCAGCAGGTTGTCTTATACTGCCGCCGGTATCGGACCCCAATGCAAATATAGCTTCATCAGCAGCAACACATGCAGCACTTCCGCCAGACGAACCTCCGGGAACAGTATTCAGATTCCATGGATTATTAGTCGGATGAAAAGCAGAATTTTCAGTCGAGGATCCCATGGCAAATTCATCCATATTCGCTTTAGCAATAAGCACATAATCATCGCGTTCAAGATTCTCAACAACATGAGCGTCAAAGACAGGAACATAGTTATACAGCATCTTTGAGCTAGCAGTACTAAGAACATCCTTGGTGCTTATACAGTCTTTAATAATCCCCGGAATTCCGCGTAGTCTGCCTAAAGGCTCACCCTTTGCTCTCTTATCATCGATCATTCTGGCGCGTTCCAACGCCATTTCAGTACATACAGAAACAAGAGCTCTGACACTGGGATCAACTTCTCGTATTCTGTTTAAGCAAGAAGAAGTTAACTCCTCAGCGGAAATCTCTATATTATCAAGTTTTTCAAGCGCTTCAAATAGCTTCAACCCGTAAAGATCCATAAACGACACCTATTCAACAACTCTTGGGACTATAAAAGAATCCCCTTCCCTTTTCGGAGCATTCTTGAGCAGGCTCTCTTTGTCAAACTTGTTTTCTTCAGGAATATCTTCTCTGAAAATATTCTTTTGATCAAGTATATAAGTAGTAGGCTCAATACCTTCTGTGTCGAGTTCATTAAGTTTCATTACATGCTCAAGTATAGCCTCAAGATTTTTACGAAATTCCTCAAGCTTTGATTCATCTATATTTAGCATTGACAGTGCTGCCATTTTTTTAACATCATCAACTGTTACTTTCATAATAACTCCAAATAAAAAATCAAATTTAATTATACATTATTTTTGTCTCACATAAAAGGACTGATCATCTCTTCAAAAGCATTCTCATCAATTATTTTCACTGATAAAGCCATTGCCTTTGATAGTTTTGATCCAGCATTCTCACCTGCAAGAACATAATCCGTTTTTTTACTGACAGATGAAGATGCTTTACCTCCAAGATTCTCTATAAGGTCTTCAACTTCTTTCCTATTTCGTTTTGAAAGAGTACCAGTAACAACAAATGTGAGACCATCAAAAGGCTTTTCGCCTGACATGCGCTCGTTTTCCATTGGGCACACTCCAAGAGCAAATAACCTGTTTATTATATCTTCATAATGTTTGTTAGCAAAAAAATCAACAATAGACGATGCAACAATATCACCAATATCACTTATTTTTAATAGATCCTCTATGCTGGCATTCTTAAGAGCGTCAAAGGAACAGAACTCATTAGCAAGATCTCTAGCTGTCTTTTTCCCGACATTTGGTATACCAAGTGCAAATATAAAATTTCCCAACTGAGGCATTTTACTATTATCTATCGCATTGATAAGTTTTTCAGCCTTTTTTTCAGCGAACCCTTCCAAAGAAAGGAAATCATCTTTCTTTATGCTGTAAAGATCTGCAATATTTGATATTCCAAGACAGTTAACTATTTGATCGACGGTACTTCTGCTTAGTCCTTCAATGTTCATAGCATCCCTGGAAGCAAAATGGTCTATCCTTGATATTAACTGTGGTTTGCAGTCTAAAGAATTCAGACAGTACATGTTAGGACCGATACTCACAAGTTTTGATCCGCATGAAGGACAGATTTCAGGTCTTTTTATCTCAATCAGATTACTATCCTGGAGTGGGGTTGCCGATAGTATTTCTGGTATAACATCATTTGACCTTCTTATAAAAACCTTGGACCCTATTGCAACGTTCTTTCTCTTTATATCCTCGAAATTATTGAGAGTTGCTCTTTTTACCGTAACTCCTCCAATATCAACGGGTTCGAGTATCGCTACCGGCGTGAGTTTCCCTGTACGACCAACATCCCAAACAACATTAAGTACTCTTGTCGTTTTTTCTATTGCAGGAAACTTATATGCAATAGCCCATCTGGGAAATTTTTGAGTATAACCTAATCTTCTCCTCGTTTCCATATCAGTAATCTTTATTACCATACCGTCTATGAGAAAATCCAGCTTATCCCTTCCACCTTCTTCTACTTCTCTAATTGAATCCATGAGCTCATCAAGATTTGAGAACTCTTTTTCATAGTCACTGACACAGAAAAGGTTCTCCTTTAGAAAAGAAATCATCTCACCATGACTTCTGAATTCCAAACCTTCAATATAGCCAACATTGTATATATAGGCAGATAACTTTTTCTTTGCAGTCTCACTAATGTCAAGATTCCTTATTGCTCCAGCAGCTGCATTTCTTGCATTCTTTAATGGCTCATCCGAATTTCTGTTATATTCTTCAAGGACAGACAGTTTCATGATAGCCTCTCCTTGAATCTCAACACGCCCCTTGTATGGAATACTCAAAGGGATAGTCTTAATAGTCTTAATTGCTTCTGTGACATCCTCGCCTATTTCTCCGTCCCCTCTTGTAGAACCGCAAACTAAAACACCGTTCTCATAAGTAAGATTAATCGTAAGTCCGTCAAACTTAGATTCAAGTGAATAAGACGGTTTACCAAGTCCTTCTTTTTCTGCAAGCTTGTCCGTACGAAGCATCCATTCGTCAACGGCATCTATAGACTGGGCTTTATCAAGACTCCAAAG
>CAYRWM010000034.1:0-17232 GCA_964428055.1 uncultured Christensenellaceae bacterium
CTACCTTGCAACTTTTGGTTTATGGGTTCTACCCCAACATTTGACTTAGAACCGAAAAAACTATCATTTCTTCGGCTTGGGACCCGCTTCGGTTATGGCCTTCGGCATGTTCGGATACTTGGAAGCGAAGTTGTCGAAGAACATCTTTGCGAGTTTGTCGGCCTGCTCATCGTAAGCAGCCTTGTCCGCCCACAGTCCGCGTGCATCGAGCATCTCATCCGGAACGCCGGGGCAGCTCACGGGGTAATCAACATTGAATACGTCATGATGCTTGAACTCGACTCCGTCGAATGATCCGTTCAGTGCAGCTGTGACCATCGCTCTCGTGTAGGCGAGCTTCATCCTCTTTGCTCCGCTTGCAGCACTGCCGCCTGCCCATCCGGTGTTGACCAGATAGACCTGTGTGCCGTACTTGTCGAGCTTCTCGCCCAGCATCTCGGCATATACCGAAGGATCCATGGGCATGAACGGCGCTCCGAACAGAGTTGAGAATGTGGGAACGGGTTCCGTGATGCCTCTCTCCGTACCGGCCAGCTTGGATGTGAATCCGGTTACGAAGTGATACATGGCGGCGTTCTTGTCAAGACGGCTGATGGGAGGCATTACTCCGAATGCATCGGCTGTCAGGAATACGACGACCTTGGGGATGCCGCCTACGCCGGGTATCTGAGAGTTGTTGATGTAGTCGACCGGGTAACCCACACGGGTGTTCTCGGTCAGGCTGCCGTCAGCAAAATCGAGCTCTCTCGTATCGGGGTTCATTATTACGTTCTCAACGAGTGAACCGAACTTTATAGCGTTGTAGATATCGGGCTCCTTCTCCTCCGAGAGGTCTATGCACTTGGCATAGCAGCCGCCCTCGAAATTGAATATGCCGTCGGGTGACCAGCCGTGCTCGTCATCGCCGATGAGCTTTCTGGCAGGATCAGCCGAAAGAGTGGTCTTGCCTGTTCCGGAAAGTCCGAAGAATACTGCCGTCTCGTTCGTCTCGGGATCCATGTTTGCCGAGCAGTGCATGGGCAGAACGTTGAGCTTCGTCATGATGTAGTTCATTGTGGAAAAGACGCTCTTCTTGATCTCTCCTGCGTAGCCTGAACCGGCGATGACGATGAGTTTTGCCTCATAGTCGATCATGATGGCGGCTTCGCTGTTAACACCGTCCTCCTCGGGGATCACTTTGAATCCGGGAGCGGCAAGGACTGTGTAATCGGGTTCGCCGTAGGACTGAAGCTCCTCTTCCGTCGGACGGATGAGCAGCTGATGAATGAACAGGTTCTGGCTGGCGAGCTCGTTTACGATCCTGAACTTCTGCGTGTACTTCTTGTCAGCTCCTGCATAGCCGTCGAAAATAAATACTTCGCGATTCTGCAGATAAGCGCACAGCTTGTTCTTGATGTTGTTGAACTTTTCCCTTGAGATCGGGACGTTGATCTTGCCCCATGCTATCTCATCGTGGATACCGGGAGTATCTACTATGAATTTATCGTTAGGTGAACGGCCGGTGTACTTACCGGTTGTGACAACCAGAGCGCCCTTGTCGCTCAGGGTGCCTTCGCCGCGTCTCAGCGCCGCTTCGGTCAGCTGAGCGGGGGTAAGATTGCGGTACACAGCTTTGGGATTGAGTATTCCAAGCTTTTCGATTCCGTAAGTTTCCATTTTTTACCTCCAAATTTTTAAGATCCCTTAAATAAAAGGACCATATTCCTTCACTATATTATTATATATGGATTAGTCAAAAAAGCAATGTGAAAATAATAACAAATAGTGTTGTATTATGAAGCATTTTTGCACTCCTTCTCATTGCAAACAGCCCCTCTCATTGCTACACTATATTTATATAATATAAACGGAGAAAACCTTTAAGTTGAGAAAGATACTCTCATCCATGAGAAAGGCCGATGAGACCTACGGCCTTATAGAGAGCGGCGACAGGATAGCCGTCGGCGTATCCGGCGGAAAGGATTCCCTTGTACTGCTGAAAGCGCTCGCCGCGTATAAGATGTACATAAAGAAGGATTTCGAACTCATATCCCTGACGGTCGACCTCGGGTTCAACGGTTTCGACACGTCCGGGATAGAAGAATTCGCATCTGATCTCAATATAAAGCACAGGACAGTCAGGACGGATATAGGAAAGATAGTGTTCGATGTGAGGCAGGAGAGCAATCCGTGCGCGCTCTGTGCGAAGATGAGAAAAGGCGCTCTGTATACCGCAGCCCTCGAGGAAGGATGCAACAAGGCGGCGTTCGCACATCACGTTGACGATGCGATAGAGACCTTTTTCATGAGCATGATGTACGAGGGAAGGATGAACACTCTGTCCCCGAAGTCCTACCTCTCAAGGACTGGTATAACGCTGATCCGCCCCCTTATCCTTGCGAGAGAACACGACATAGAAAAACTGGCAAACAGGGAATCGATGCCCGTTTGCAAAAACCCGTGCCCCGCAAGCGGATATACAAAGAGACAGGAAGCCAAGGAAGAGATGCTGAGGCTCTACGCCTTAAGAC
The DNA here is from genome assembly GCA_964428055.1 of uncultured Christensenellaceae bacterium. Taxonomy (GTDB): domain Bacteria; phylum Bacillota; class Clostridia; order Christensenellales; family Christensenellaceae; genus CAYRWM01. The sequence goes on from CAYRWM010000034.1 coordinate 2,511, forward strand.
CCGGCGCGAAGGAATCCGTTGAAAGAGCGGTCGTGACCGGACTCATGGGAAGAAATATAACGGAAGAAACCGAAGATAAGGAATGAAAGAGAAGAAGAAAGCCGAATGGTTCCGAATGGACCGCTCGGCAATAATCTACATAGCGCAGAGATCGAAAAGATGCAGCAACATATACAGGGTGTCGCTGACGCTGGATGAGCCGGTAGATTCCGAAATTCTGGCTGAAGCTCTTAAAAGAACTGTGCCCCGGTTCCCCGCAATAGCGGCGAGGATCAGGCCCGGGATGTTCTGGTACTATCTTGAGCCCTTAAAGGAGCCCCCGGAACTGATAGAAGAAGGCACTCACCCCTTAAAGTACATGACGATGAAGGAAACGGCGGACTCCGCCCTCCGTGTCCTTTATTACGGGAAAAGGATCTCAGTTGAGATCTTCCACTCCATAACCGACGGAATGGGAGCTCTCACATTCCTCAAAACCCTGTGCGCTGAGTATTTAAGGATCAGATACGGGGCAGACATCCCGTTTATCGACGGCATCGAGGATCCCGAGGCTCAGTGGACTGCGGAGGAAACGGAGGACTGCTACGAAAAGTACGCGGGCGGAGACGGTAAGCCTCTCGGAGACAGCAAGGTATACAGATTCCGCGGCACACATGAACCCGATAACTACGTCAATATAATAACGGGCACTGTGGAATCCGCCGAACTCAAAAAAGCCGCCTCTGATATGGGAGTCAGCATAACGGCGCTTCTGTCAGCGGTCATGCTGAAGTCTCTGCTCACTCTGCAGCATCAGCGCTCAAAGAGGAGCAGAAAACCCGTGAGCGTTTTGATACCGGTCGACCTCCGGCGTATGTTCAGCGCAGGTACGCTCCGAAACTTCATACTCAGCATCACGGCAGCCGCTACCCCCAGGGAAAGAGATCTTTCTCTTAAGGAACTCGCGGAATCGGTTACACGGCAGATGAAGGAAAAGATCACCGAAAACGAGATGCGCTGCAAGATGAAATCGATAGTCAGCATAACGGGCAATCCCGTCATACGCGGAATACCCCTGTTCATGAAGATGATCGGCCTTCGGCGCGGTTACAGCATGTGGGGCAGCGGGAGTTCTTGCATAACACTCTCCAACCTTGGTATAATCAAATTGCCGGAAGAGATGGCATGGCACGTTAAGGGAGCGGGCGCAATATCGGTCATAAGACCGGATGCCCCGAACAACAGTGCGGTTATCACATACGGCGGAAAGACAGAGATCTGTTTTTCAAGGAGCATAAAGGAGACCGAGCTTGAACGTCTCTTCTTCACGCAGCTTGTCGATCTGGGAGTGAGCGTGAAAGTGGAGAGCAACTCGAGGAAATAAAAATGTATTGCGCAAGATGCGGAGTAGAAGTCAATAACACCGAGAGAGCGTGTCCGCTCTGCGGCGGCGAACTCTCGCAGGACAGATTTGAAACAAGGGACGCGCGCCCCTATCCGGAAAACGAACCGCGCACGAAAAAACGGGACAAAAAGAACAGCTCCGGCGTTTTCGCGTTCGCTGCTTTTGTGTTCTCGCTCGTGATGGCCATAGCAAATATATTCAAGACTGAAGTGGCCAGTGCCTCGCCCGCGGGCGCCGACATAATCGGCTACATATCGATACCGATTGCTGTCGGCATCACCGTAGCCGTTCTCTTTACGATGGTGTTCACACTCGTAAGATCGAGCATACAGAGAAGGTTCTTCGTATAGAAAGTCAGAGAAGTATATCGAGTATCTCGGGGATGGATCTTATCTCAAGATCTATCCTCGTTTTTATTTTTCTTTCCTTTTCAAGGCAGTTGAACCAGCAGGTGACATATCCTGCCTCGGCTCCGCCCTTTATGTCGCTGTACAGAGAATCCCCTATTATCATTACCTCTTTGGGGTCCTTAACGCCTATGCTCTTTTCAACACACTCAAAGAATTCCCTTGAGGGTTTTTCGTATCCGATCTCGTCCGATATGAACACGCCGTCGAATATATCGCCGAAACCGGTCTTCTCTATCTTTATCTTCTGTGTCCTGAGCGTGCCGTTTGTGACTATGTACTGGCGGTAACGTCCTTTGAGCGCAGTCACGGTCTCTTTAGCGCCGTCATGAAAATACGGGTTTTCGCCGAGTACGCCCTGATAATAGTGATTGAATTCATCGATTATCGAAGTGTCTATGCCGTGATTTGAAAAGAACTCCTCAAACCTTCCGTGCAGTACCTCGGGTTTTGTGAGCTCTCCCTTTTCGAGCATAGTCCAGTATCTGGTGTTTATCGCAGAATACTCCTGAAGAAGATCCTCCCCGCACGGTCCGAGGCCGAAATGCGAGAAGCATTCCTTTATCGCGAACCGCTCCGATTTCGTGAAATCGAGCAGCGTTCCGTCTATATCCCAGAGTATCGTGTCAACTTTTTCTATCATGTCTTAAAAAGGTCTCCCGCATTTTGGGCAGTACTGAAAATCCTCGTCCGTCTCAAACCCGCAGTACGCACAGTGGTGTCTTGCGCCGGATCCCGTAAACTTAAGCTCTTCTTCGGGGATCTCGCTTATCTTTTTCTTCTCTATAGCTTTTCCGGTCTCTTTTGAAATGGAGCATGCTGCACCGCAGCAGCTCATGCGCGCGTAATATCTTTTTCCGAACCTGAATACCGGCAGGAAGAACAGCGTAAACACAGAGTATACGACGTATACTTCTATCCTTCCGTAGCCGCCGCAGCAGCTGCATATGACGTTCTGAACGAAATCGAGTCTGTCTTCGCCGCCGTCAATACCGAAAATCAGGAACATCTATCCGACCTCTATAAGCTTGGTCCCGGGGAAATGGATATATTTCGCGAAAAACACGTCCATCGGAAGAAGATGCCTTTCCTCTCCTTCCTCCGCATTGAAGAAACGGTACCGGAGAGCGTCTTCCTTTACGAAAGCAACATAGTGATCTCCCAGCATCTCCTTATACCTCAGTATGCCGCGCTCAACGCTGCCCATACCCGCAAGTATGTTCCTCTTGCCCCGGATCAGACGGGCGCTTAAGCCACGGCTCCTTAAGTACTCGAGCATAGTGGCAGTAGGCGTGCCCATGCTGCCCTGGTAAGGGAGTATACTTAAGACCCCGTCAAACACGTCTTCGGGCTTCTCCTCATCGGACAGACTGTGCAGTATGTTGTACGCAGCCACCCATCCGCAGCCGTTTATCGAAGACGGATATACCCCGTACTTTATATCCTTAAGGCGGCTCTGATCGATTATGTATCCGTCAGAGGAAAAAGCTCTTTCATCCATCCCTGTCTACTCCACCGTGACAGACTTTGCGAGGTTCCTGGGCTTATCTACGTCGAGACCCTTCTGGACAGCCATGAAGTAAGCGAACAGCTGCATGGGTACTATGGCCGGTATGGCGCTCAGCATGTCGTCGGTATCCGGGATGGACACGACTTCAGTCACGTATTCGCTGAGGCGCTTTGCGAATCTCTGCTGCGTTATGCCGAGCACGGTAGCGCCTCTCGCCGTTATCTCCTGTATGTTGCTCACGCACTTGTCGAACAGCTCCTCCTGGGTCAGAACAGCCACGACCAGCGTACCGTCCTCAATGAGAGCGATAGTGCCGTGCTTCAGCTCACCCGCGGCGTATGACTCGGAATGTATGTAGCTTATCTCTTTAAGCTTGAGCGATCCTTCCATCGAAAGGGCGTTGTCCAGTCCGCGGCCCATATAGAAAACGCTCCTTGCCGAGAAATGCCTGGACGCGAAGTGCTGAAGCTTTCTCTTGCTGGACAGTATCTCCGTAACGGTGTCCGGAAGAGCCTTCATGTCCGTTATGTATTTCTGAAGCTCGTCATCGGAGATCATCCCCTTGACATGAGCCATCTTGAAGGCAAGCATGTACAGGCTTAAAAGCTGCGTTGTGTACGCCTTTGTGGATGCGACCGCGATCTCAGGACCGGCGTGCGTGTACAGCACGGCATCGGCCTCCCTGGCGATAGTGCTGCCCAGAACATTGACTATTGCGAACACGAAAGCGCCTCTGCTCTTGGCGAGTCTCAAGGCCGCTATGGTATCCGCCGTTTCGCCCGACTGAGACACCAGCACGACGAACGTGTCGGCGTCAACTATGGGATCCCTGTATCTGAACTCGGATGCGATATCCGTTTCAACAGGTATGCGGCACAGTTTTTCGGTCACGTACTTTGCGACTATGCACGCATGATGCGCGGTGCCGCAGGCGACCATGTATATCTTGTTTATCCTCTTTATGGCTTCGTCATCAAGACCCGCTTCGGTGAAATCGATGCCGGCATCGGTGAACCTTGAAGCGAAAGTATCTGCGAGAGCTCTGGGCTGCTCCTCGATCTCCTTCATCATGAAGTGCTCGTAGCCGCCCTTTTCCGCAGCGGCCACATCCCAGTCGACCGTTACGGGCTCCGCTTCCTTTATGTTGAAGTACTTGTCGTATATCTCTATGCTCTTTTCGGTGATGACAGCTATATCGTTCTCATCCATAAAATACACTGTCTTAGTGTAGTCGAGCAGAGCAGGGATATCGGATGCGATAATGTTCTCTCCGTTCCCTTTTCCGATGATGAGAGGGCTGTCTTTCTTGGCCGCGACTATCTTTCCGGGCTCCCTGGTGCTGACGACAGCCAGAGCGTATGAACCCGACAGCATGGACAGCGTTTTGTGTACCGCCGCTGCCAGATCGTGCTCGTAGTAATAGTTTACGAGATGGACTATGACCTCGGTATCCGTCTCGGATCTGAACTCCACGCCCTTCTTCATAAGCCATTTTTTTATGCTGGCGTAGTTCTCTATTATTCCGTTGTGCACGACCGCTATATCGCCGGCCATGTTGAGATGCGGATGTGAGTTTTCAGTCGAGGGCTCTCCGTGAGTTGCCCACCTGGTATGGCCGATGCCTACGGTATCGGGAGCGCTGGCTCCTTCGATGGCGCTCTCAAGCTCCGCGAGCTTGCCTTTTCTCTTGCACAGCTCCAGCTTCGAGTTCTTTATGTATGCGACTCCTGCGCTGTCGTATCCTCTGTACTCGAGTTTCTTAAGACTCCCCAGAAGAACTTCTATGCAGTCCCTCTTTCCGGCATAGCCGACTATTCCGCACATGGTGATGCCCCCTGCAATAAAAAATAAAATAAAAAAACACTTTTATTATACACTTATCAGGCATTTTTACAAGAAAACGGGCTCATATATAAATTGACTGATGCCACTACGGGTGGTATTATCTTTTTTGGATATTAATATATTTGGGGGTATTCCAATGTCTAAGTATTTCGGAACCGACGGCTTCAGAGGCGAAGCGAACAAGGGACTCACGGTGCAGCATGCTTTCAAGATAGGAAGATATCTCGGATACTACTACAGCAAGCAGCATAAATGCACGGTGGCCATCGGCAAAGACACAAGACGCTCGAGCTACATGTTCGAATGTGCACTTTCAGCGGGCCTGACCGCTTCCGGTGCCGACGCTTATCTGCTCCACGTCACGACGACTCCTTCCGTTTCGTACGTGGTCAGGACCGAAGGTTTCGACTGCGGCATAATGATATCCGCTTCACACAACCCCTTCTATGACAACGGAATAAAGCTCATAAACTGCGACGGCGAAAAAATGGAGGAAGAGCTCCTCGATGAGATCGAAAAGTACATCGACGGCGAGATCCCCGAGGTTCCGCTCGCCGAGCGCGAAGCCATAGGCAGAACTATCGATCACTCAGCCGGCAGAAACAGATACATCGGATACCTGATATCCCTCGCCACCAGATCATATAAAGGCATGAAGGTCGGCCTGGACTGTGCCAACGGTTCCACATGGATGATAGCGAAGAGCGTGTTCGATGCTCTGGGGGCACAGACATATGTCATAAACAATTCCCCTGACGGGATGAATATAAACACTGACTGCGGATCCACTCATATAGAGCACCTGCAGAAATTCGTAAAAGACAATAACCTGGACGTCGGTTTCGCGTTTGACGGAGACGCCGACAGATGTCTCGCTGTCGACGAGAACGGAAACGTCGTGAACGGCGACCACATCATATACCTTTACGCGAAATACATGAAGGACGGCGGAAGACTTGAGAACAACACCGTCGTCACAACGATAATGTCCAACATGGGTCTGTACAAGGCTCTCGACGAGGTCGGCATCAACTATGAAAAGACCGCCGTCGGCGATAAGTACGTATATGAGAACATGCGCGAGCACGGTCACCTGATCGGCGGCGAGCAGTCGGGACACATAATATTCCTGAAATACGCAAACACGGGCGACGGAGTCCTGACAGCAATAAAGATCATGCAGGCAATGCTCAGCCAGAAGATGCCTCTTTCCAAACTGGCCGAACCGGTAAGGATGTACCCGCAGGTATTAAAGAACGTGGAAGTCACGGACAAGGCTACCGTCCTTAACGATGAGGGAATAAAGGCAGCCGTCGCACAGGCTGAAGCCGATCTCGCGGGCGACGGAAGAGTACTCCTGAGAGCAAGCGGAACTGAACCCGTACTTCGAGTCATGAGCGAAGCGACTGAGGACGCTCTTGCCGAGAAGGCCGTTGACTTCATAATCGATGAGATGAAGAAGAGAGACTTCGTAGTAAAAGTAAGATAGAAAAGAAAAGCAAAGACCGCGGGTCAAGAACCCGCGGTCTTTTTTATTGTTTCTTATTATTCAGATCAGGGAACATATACCTGATTCACAACGAAAAGATAATCTCCCATATATGTGCATTCAACGAGCATAGTGCCGTCGTAAGTCTCGTTCAGTATGTCTATGAACTGCTCGCACGGCACCGTCTTGTTTGCAAGATCCGTTTCATAATCGACTACATTGAATACAGTATTGTCCGTATAAGCATAGAACTCCATGAATTCCTCGTTCGGGATAACGACCTCATAGTCATCATCAAATTCAGCATCCTGGAGACCGTACTGCTCAATTAAGTCCGTATCGTCAGGATTTACCCATACGACCTGTCTCAACTCAAATACTTCTTTGTCGTTCTCGGGTCTCACATACTTTATCTCAAAAAGATCGGTATAGGTATCGTAATCGTCACCTGTTTCAAGTCCGTCATCATCGGGTACCACGGCATCTTCGCCGTCCAGGGGCTCTTCAATGGCACCTTCGTCCAGATCGCCCGGTTCGCTCTCACTCGGAACAGCCGCATCGGCATCTTCCTTAAGGCTGTCAAGAAGCTCCTGCAGATCGCTCTCGGAACTCTCCGCATCCAGGTTTCCCTGCGCCTGATTCAGCGCATCCGTTATCTGATCGTTTATGGTCTGAGACGAGCATGCGCACATTGCTACCGCAAACACTGCGACCAGCGCTATAAGAAGTATCTTTCTCATAAAAACAATTCCTCCAAACCTCTTCATGGGTTATATTATACTCCGGTCATGCAGAATAGCAAAACCGTCTATCTCCCGTTTAAGTATTCCAGCGCCGACGTTACGGCATTGGCTCCGTCCGCTGTCGCCGTCACGATCTGCCTGAGCGCCTTTTTCCTTATATCCCCTGCGGCATACACGCCGGGGACTCCCGTCGCGCAGGACTCGTCCGCTATTATAAAACCTTTATCGTCGGTTTTAACCCCGTCGGGCTTAACGGCCGAATTGCCCGCTGCTCCCGCCGCTATGAACACGCCGGTGACGCTCAGCGTCTCTTTTTCTCCGGTATCCTTATTCTTGACGGCAAGGCTGTTTACCAATCCGTCTCCCTCTATACCGTCCGCCGTATATGGGACCTTAAACTCTATATTCGCCTTTTCTTTGGCTCTTTTAATGAACACATCAAGTGCAGTGAACTTTTTTGCCGGGCTCACGAGGTATACTGTTTCCGCTATATCGGAAAGATACAGCGCGTCATCAAAAGCAGTGTTCCCGCTGCCGATAACGGCGACATTTTTACCTTTATGGAAAAAACCGTCGCATACGGCGCAGTATGATACGCCTCTGCTCGCGTATTCATCTTCGCCGGGTATGCCGAGTCTTCTTGCAGGAGCACCCATGGCGAGGATTACACATGCAGCCTTATACCGTCCCTTGGACGTGACTATTACGTGGTCCGGACCGTCTTTTTCAAATGCGGTGACCTGCTCGGTCCTTACATCCGTCCCGGTCTCCTTAAGCTGCGCTTTCATGGTCGCAGCTATCTGCATACCGTCAGAGCTGCTGCCGCCCGGATAGTTCTTCACATGAGGGGTGACCGCGACCTGTCCGCCTATGAACATCCTCTCGAAGAGCACGGCCTTTTTGCCGGCCCTTGACGCATACAGCGCCGCTGTAACACCAGCGGGACCTCCGCCTATAATCGCTATATCATAAATATCCATACCGGTTCTCCGTACTTAATATCTACAATCATTATCATAAAATTCCTCTCCCATATTGCAAACAATTTTTAAAAGTGTTTATCTTTCATCTATGAGGAATCCGTTTAAGACATTTTTTTCATCAATAGCTCACGATATACGGGAGTTCGACCGCGGCAACACGGACGAGCAGAAGGTTCTGGATGCCGTGTTCTTTTCAGCGTACAGAGGAAGGAACGTCATAAAGAACCAGCTGCCCGGCACAACGTCCTTCTGTATATTCAGAACCCTTTTCATAAACGGAACGAAAAAGAAAAAGTATATGACGAATGCGGATTCCGTCCGCCACGAGTACGGTCATTCCCTGCAGGAGGAGTACATGGGCTTCTTCAGATATCTTAAAAGGGTTGCGATCCCGTCCGTCAAAGGATACCGCAAGGGCCTTCCGACGGAAGAATACTATGCCCAGAAGTGGGAACATGACGCTGATATACTCGGAAACGTCAAAAGGTGGGACTGACCCGCCTTTTTTTGTTATAATCGATATATAAATATCCTGTTTTCATTCTTATATAAAACTTCATACGGAGGATGCTATGGAATACAGATATCTTACAAAACCGTTTAAGCTTAAGAACAAGATCTTAAGGAACAGTATGGTCATGCCGCCGATGGAAGTGAGACTGTCCAATCCCGACGGAAGCGCCACGGACAAGATGTGCGCATACTACGCCGCACGCGCAAGAGGCGGCGTCGGCATGATAATAGTCGAAAACACTTTCGTGGACACAAAAGCGAGCAGATCCTCTCTGGTATCATCCGGTCTTTACAGTGATCATATGATAGCGAGCAAATATAATCTAGCCGAAGCCATAAAGGAGAACGGCGCCGTTGCGATAATACAGTTAAGTCACGGCGGCAGACAGGCCAACCCCAATGCAACAGGCATACAGTGCGTAGGTCCGTCCGCTATCCCGAGCGGGGCAGTCGGCAGGATGCCGCATGCATTAACGATAGAAGAGATACATGACATAGAAGACTCGTTCGCCATGGCAGCCAGAAGAGCGAAGATGGCCGGATTCGACGGCATTGAACTCCACTGTGCCCACGGGTATCTGCTAAGTTCTTTCATATCGCCGGCATCCAACAAAAGGGATGACATGTACGGCGGAACAAAAGAAAACAGGTGGAGATTCCCGAAAGAGACTCTCGAAAAGATCAGAGCGATGACAGGCGATGATTTCATAGTAGGTATGAGGGTTAACGGCGACGACTACCTCCCGGACGGTCTTAAGATAGACGAGTGCTGTGAGTACGTGAAGTCTGTCCAGCATCTGATAGACTACGTAAATGTGTCAGCCGCTTTCTATGAAGCCATGGAATACCAGATCGCGCCTCTGTATATGCCTCAGGCACCTATAGCGCACCTTGCCGAAAGGATGAAGGGAGCCGTGGACATCCCGGTCATAGCCGTTAATGCCCTAACCCCGGATCTCGGCGAAAAGATACTCGAGGAAGGCAAGGCTGACCTTATCGCGTTCGGCAGATCTCTCATAGCCGATCCTGAACTCCCGAAAAAAGTTATCGAAGGAAGAGACGAGGACATACGCCCCTGCTGCAGAGGCAATGAAGGGTGCATTTCACTGTTCTTCGACGGATGTCCCTTAAGGTGCGAAGTAAACGGAAGAGCCGGAAGGGAAACGGAGTATGCTGAAGGCAAGGCTCAGGTGAGCAAAAAGGTCGTTATCGTAGGCGGAGGAATGGCCGGCATGGAAGCGGCAAGGCTCGCCGCCGAGAGAGGACACAGCGTGACGCTGTTTGAAAAGACGGATAAGCTGGGCGGACATTATCTGGAGGGAACCGAGCCTTCGTTCAAGCATGAAGGCAGAAACCTGATAAAATATCTGATACGCCAGATGGAAAAACTGGGAGTGGATGTACGTCTCGGAGAAGAAGCTGACGCTGACAAAGTGAAAGCACTGAAACCTGACGCTGTGATAACCGCCGTGGGATCTCACTATGCCAAGCCGCCAATACCCGGAATAGAGAACGCCATGATGCCCGACACGGCGCTCATGGAGCCGGATAAGACCGGAAAGAACGTTATCGTTATAGGCGGCGGGCTCATCGGCACGGAAACGGCTTTCCACCTTGCTGAAAAAGGCAGGAATGTCACCATAGTTGAGATGCTCAGCGACATCGCCCTTTCGGAAGAAGGCATCTCAAGAGCCGCTGTGCTCACTCTTGCCGATAAGCTTAATATTAAAAAAGCCGTCAATTCAAAAGTAACATGCATAGGCAACGGGCTTATAAAGGCCGAAGGTCCGGACGGAGAGACTGAGCTTAAGGCAGATACGATAATATGCGCCACGGGCCTTATCGCGAATGATGAGCTGAGAGATTCTTTCAGCGGACTTGCGGAAAAGACCTACAATATAGGCGACTGCGTTAAAGGCAGAAAGATATTTGAATGCACGGCTGAAGCCTGGCACGCAGTATACGATCTGGAAAAGTAGTCTTATTATTCTAAAGCATATAACAAAAACCGCCCTTTTAATAAAGAGCGGTTTTTTTGTGGAGCCAACGACGAGACTCGAACTCGTGACCTGCTGATTACGAATCAGCTGCGCTACCAACTGTGCCACGTTGGCTCAATCTGCCTAATCATTATATCAGCAGAAATAGTTAAAATCAACATCAAAGATGAGCATGCGCGCAAGGAAACAACCGGCCGCAATTCCATTCTTCAATCCGGAAAGTCATCCTGATTTATATTATATATCCGCAACGATTCCGGGGATAGCGCTCAGAGCCGATTCAAGGATGGAATCCGCGTCAGCGCCGACAATATCGAGCCCGACTGCTTCGAGCAGTCTTACGTCCTGAATACCGTAGTAATCCTGACAGAGCGCCTTTATGTATCCGTACCCGTATTCCTCGGGTACATAATCTCCGCCGGCCGTTGTCACATAGTACAGCGTTTTTGCCATGCAGAGTCCTTCCGGGACTCCGTCTTCCGTATATCTGAAACAGATATCCACTACATTGATCTGTTCGATAAACTGCTTAAGCGAGGCCGGGAAAGAAAGATCCCAGTACGGAGTGGCGATGACTATAGTATCCGCCGCGGCAAACTTCTTCGCCGGATCAAACACGGGATCGTCGAAATCCTTATCGGCTATATGGCGGTCGCGCGTATTGATATAATCCTCATCGGCGACAGGAAATGAGATCTTATTAAGATCGATCTCTTCATATGGCCTGTCCAGCTCCGTGAGCAGAGCATCCGCAAGCTTTTTGGTCCTGGACTCTTTCCTGACGCATGCGTTTATAAACAGCACCGGCTTATTTGTTGTTTCACTCATTTTTCCCTTGTCCTGTTTAATTCAAAAGCACAGCCGGTTACGGCCGGCTGTGCCTTGAGTATTAACTGATTGAAACTCCGGAAGTATTATTTGCAGAACTTCTCATTGAGTCCGTCAACGAACTTCTTGCAGTCAGCCGTAGCTTTCCATGCATCCGGCCACTCGCAGAGGTCTATTGACCACCAGTCGCCCTTGTATCCGCCCTTTTCGATTATAGCGGGGATAACTGTGTCGAAATCAACATCGCCGCCGCCGAAGGGAACGTGCGTGCTCGTGTTCTCGCCGTTGAGCGATCCGTCTGAATCGATGAGATGGATGTGAGTGATCTTTCCTGACAGCATCTCGAGGAATTCCACTATGCCGCCCTTAAGCGTGCAGCCTTCTTCGATATGGTTTGCGCCGATGACAGAACTCATGTGGGCGTGGCAGGTGTCTACCAGTACACCGAAGTTATCTTCGCCGACGTTCTTAACCGTCTCAACAACGTATTTGGGCTCGCTGATCATGAAGCCGGGCTCGAATTCCCATGCTACCGTTATGCCGTACTGCTGAGCCTTCTTTGCGCAGTGGATGAAGTTCTCGGTGATCTTTTCCCTGCACTGTGCATATGTGTATCCGTCGGGGATATTCGGAGTCATACCTGTATCAATACGTACGAGTCTCCAGTCCATCATATCCATGAACTCGACAGCGCTGTCATAGTATGCCAGCCATTCGTCGCTCTGCTGAACGGAATTCGTGATGGCCCATGTGTCAGCTGCGTAATCCGCGACTTCAAGATTGTTGTCCTTAAGGAGTTTGAGAAGACCGTCTCTCTTTTCCTTTGTGTCATAGAGCTCGGGATTTGCATGCGGCTTGAAACCGCCCATGCTTATGCCGTCGAACTTAAGATCGGCAAGACCCTTGCAGAGTTCGGGCAGATCCATAGCGATAGCCCAGCTGCCAATAGAAACTTTCTTCATATTCGGTTACCTCCGTTTATTCGTATAAATGAAATGGATATAATACAACTTGTATAACTGAATTATACTACCTGAAATAAAGATTTACAATATTATAAAAGAGACCCTCCGGAGAGGGTCTCAGGGTCATGTCCTGATAAATCAGGCATGTGACACAGCTTAGTATTCATAGTACTGACCGATATCGAGCACGGTGCAGCCGGTTATCTCGGCGTTTCCATCAAGATCCTCGTATACGGTTGCGACGCAGGCATAATCCCTGTTTGCCGTCTCGCCGACGCAGAGCAGTCTGTAATTTGTCCCAGCGACCACCTGAGTGCCCAGCAGAACAGCGGGAGTGAGCTTCATTCCTTCAAATTCCTTTGATGTCTTGTCAAATGCCTCAGCAGCTTCGCCTTCAACGCAGGTCCCGTCGATCGCGCACTCCCATGCACCCATAGGACCTTCTTCGTAAACCTGTCCCGCCGCCGGATCCGTTATGTCGAATTCCTTTACGGAAACCAGTTCACAGTTACCGTCAAGATCTACGTATACGCTGACCATGTCCCATATTGCCTGTCCTTCAAGCTCCTTTACGGAAGGCCTGCCTATGCACAGGAACTCATAGTTCATTCCGGCAACGACCTGTGTGCCCACAACTGCCACCGGCGTGAGTTCCTCGCCTGTGACCGCCTCGGTAGCCTCGGCAAATACTTTTTTCTGCTCATCATTGAGCAGACTTGCGTTTCCTTCAAATACGGTCCATCCTCCGAGTATAGGATCTCCTGTCATTTCTTCAGCCTCCTCCGCAGGTGTTTCTTCAGCCGGTGCCGCGGTCTCTTCCGCAGCAGATGCTTCTTCCTGCTTATCCCTTGCCGCGCATCCCGTCATAATGATTGAAACGGCGAGCATGCAGCACAGTGTCAGTATCAGAACTTTTTTCATCTTTATATTCCTCCAATCCTTAAGACTGTTGTTTTCTCTTCGGGAAAAAACTCTTTCCATCTATACAACAACCGAAGGGCCGGAACTCCTTTATTGTTTTCCGGATTATCAGCATTTTAATAATATGATGAGCAGCAACAAAAAAGCATATAAAAAGAAGCCCTCCTGAGAGGGCTTCCGGTCATGTTCTTAAACTCAGGGCTTATTATTAAGCTTCCTGTTCGTAGTAGTGGCCCGAATCCAGTATTCCGCAGTCTGTTATCTCTGCGTTCCCGTCGAGATCAGCATAAACAGTTGCTATGCAGACAAATGCCTTGCCGCTCTTTACGCCTTTGCAGAGAAGCTTGTAGTTCGTGCCTGCTACGACCTGCGTACCGAGCAACACAGCGGGTGTGAGCTTGATGCCTTCATATTCGCCCGATGTCTTGGCAAATGCCGCAGCAGCATCTCCTTTGACCAGTGTGCCGTTAAGAGCGCATTCCCATCCGCCGACCTTTGCGGATGTATCTGCCGGCATAAGTACGGGCTCTGCTATATCAAGATCCTTGATCGATGATACGCTGCAGACATCCTTAGTATCAACATAGATGCTTACGATGTCCCAGGCGGGTACGGGATCACGTGTTACAGCTTCGCCCACGCAGAGGAACTGATAGTTCATTCCGGCAACGACCTGTGTTGAGATAACGGCAACGGGCTGGAACTCTGCACCGACGAGACCTTCAAGACCCGCATTGAATATATCCGTCTGCTCTTCATCGAGAAGGGTGCCTTTTTCTTCATTCATAGTCCACCCTCCTGCAACAGCATCAGTGGGAGCTTCTTCGGGTTCTTCCGCAGGTTCTTCAGCGGCTTCTTCAGCAGCCTCTTCAGCCTGTTCCGCGGGTTCTTCCGCAGGTTTTTCCTCGGCTGCGCAGCCCGCAAACACAAGGGATGCCGCCAGGACCATACATAACATGATTATTAAAACGCGCTTCATGATTGATTCCTCCTTAAATAATCATTACACTCTATATACATTTTAAAATTACACTCTATATACATTTTAAAAAGTATTTTTCCTTTATAAAACATTAGTATTATAACTCAAACTCCGCTCCGGGGCATCTTTTTTTTATCTCTTCGGCAAACTCC
>CAYRWM010000035.1:0-13346 GCA_964428055.1 uncultured Christensenellaceae bacterium
ACTACCTTGCAACTTTTGGTTTATGGGTTCTACCCCAACATTTGACTTAGAACCACTAAGGTTTATACACACTTTATGTACTGATCTCTGTCAGGCCCTACGGATATATAAGTTATCTGACAATTGACCTGGCTTGCAATATAATCCACATATTCCATAGTCTTTCTCGGCAATTCATTAACTGTCCTGCACTGCGATATGTCTGTCATCCATCCGTCCATATATTCTATTACAGGCTCTGCCGCGTCAAGATCTGGACCGATCGGGAAATCCGTGGTTATCTTTCCGTTAACCTTGTATGCAACACAAACCGGTATCTTTTCAAATCCGGAAAGGACATCCAGTTTAGTTAGTGCCAGTTCAGTAGCTCCCTGAACCTTTACACCGTACTTGGAAGCCGGAACATCGAATCCGCCTACTCTTCTGGGTCTGCCTGTAGCAGCACCGTATTCCTGCCCTGCATCTCTAAGTGCGTCTCCCTCAGGTCCGAACATCTCACATACGAACGGCCCTTCACCGACGCAGCTTGAATAAGCCTTTATTATTCCGATGATATTATCGAGCTTCTTCATTGGGATACCTGCACCTATCGGAGCATATGCAGCGATGGTAGACGAAGAACTTGTATACGGGAATATACCGAAGTCTATATCTCTGAGCGCTCCCAGCTGGGCTTCAAACATAATCCTCTTCTCACCTATGTTTGATACCGAGAGATAATCGGTGGTATTGCAAACGTAATCCTTAAAAGGCATACCGTACTTTTCGAGCCAGTTTTCAATATCTATCACACTTATAGGATCATGGCCGTATCCGTTTGCAACGGTCAGATTCTTCCATTCGACTATATCCCTTACCTTCTCATGAAGGACTTCAGGATGCAGAAGATCGCCCATCCTAAACGATTTCTTGTAATACTTGTCAGCATAAGACGGCGCTATTCCTCTTCTTGTGGAACCGAACTTCTTATCCGCAAGACGGTCCTCTTCCAGGCAGTCGAGCAGTTTGTGATAAGGCATGCATATCGTGGCCTTGTCGCTTATCTTGAGACGATCGGGCGTTATCTCGATACCGGCCTCTCTCAGCCGTCCGATCTCACCGAACAGATGCTCAACATCTATGACCATACCGGGACCCATAACGTTGACCTTATCGTCCCTAAGTATTCCTGAGGGCAGAAGATTGAGTATGAATTTACCCTTGTCGTTTATGACTGTATGACCTGCGTTGTTTCCGCCCTGATATCTTACTATGACATCATAATCCTCGGACAGAAGATCGACCATACGTCCCTTTCCTTCGTCACCCCAGTTTATCCCTACGATAGCAGTAAGCATACAATACCTCCTATGAGAAATGCATTTTCGCTCAAAATCTGCGGACACTTGTGTCCACACAAACATTTATTATACCACATTTTGTGGAGTAAAGCACAAATTCATTGATTTATATAAAATACGCCGACAGAGAATCTATCGGCGTACTTATAAAGATCTGCAAGTTGCCAAACTGAAGATCAGTCTTTATTCTTATTCTTCATCATAGCCCTGACTTTGATTGGAAGACCAAACAGATGAATGAATCCCGCGCTGTCCGCCTGATCATAAACCTCATCCTCATCGAAAGTCGCTATCTCGGGATCGTACAGAGAATAAGGCGAGCATACTCCGGCATTAATGATATTGCCCTTGTAGAGTTTGAGCTTAACATCACCGGTTACGGATTCCTGTGTGGAATCAACGAAAGCGGATATCGCTTCCCTGAGCTGCGAATACCACTGGCCGTAATATACCAGCTCTGCGAACTTGGCAGCCACCAGTTCCTTATAATGCTGAGTATCCCTGTCAAGACATATAGTCTCAAGCACCTGATGGGCTCTGAACAGGATAGTTCCGCCGGGGGTCTCGTAAACGCCCCTTGACTTCATGCCGACCAGCCTGTTCTCAACAAGATCTGCAAGGCCTATGCCGTTGGCGCCGCCGAGCTCATTAAGTTTCTCTATCAGAGATACGCCGTCCATCTCTTTGCCATCAAGTGAAGTGGGTATGCCCTTTTCAAAATGGATCGTGACATACGTAGGTTTATCAGGAGCCATCTCAGGGGAAACGCCCATCTCAAGGAAACCGGGCTTATTGTACTGAGGCTCATTCATGGGATCTTCAAGATCGAGACCCTCGTGTGAAAGATGCCACAGGTTCTTATCCTTGGAATAATTTGTCTCTCTGTTTATCTTGAGCGGTATATCATGTGCTTCAGCATAATCGATCTCTTCATCCCTTGACTTGAGATCCCATTCCCTCCACGGTGCTATTATCGGAAGTTCGGGAGCATAAGCCATGAGAGCAAGTTCAAAACGTACCTGGTCATTGCCCTTGCCTGTGCAGCCGTGGCAGATGGCATCAGCCTTCTCGGCTTTGGCGATCTCGGCTATCCTCTTAGCGATTATGGGACGAGCGAAAGACGTACCGAGAAGATATTCGCCTTCATAGATGGCTCCGGCTTTGACTGTAGGAAATACATAATCCTCAACGAATTCCTTTTTGAGATCCTCTATATACAGTTTGCTTGCACCTGTTTTAAGAGCTTTTTCCTCAAGTCCGTCAAGTTCCGTACCCTGTCCGACATCACCTGAAACGGCGATGACTTCGCAGTTGTTATAGTTCTCTTTTAGCCACGGGATTATTATCGACGTGTCCAGTCCGCCTGAACATGCAAGTACGACCTTCTTTATGCTGTCTTTATTCATGATTATACCTCGTTATTGTATTAATATTCATAAATCATGTATATTATTACATATTCCTGAATATAAGTCAACCCTCTGTTTACAGTCCTTTATAATCAAGGGTCGCAAAGTAATCATC
The DNA here is from genome assembly GCA_964428055.1 of uncultured Christensenellaceae bacterium. GTDB lineage: Bacteria > Bacillota > Clostridia > Christensenellales > Christensenellaceae > CAYRWM01. The sequence goes on from CAYRWM010000035.1 coordinate 2,865, forward strand.
CAGAGTCTCCGCTCTCCTTATAAGCTTCACGCTGCCGTCCTCTTTGAGAAGGAGTTCCTTTGAGCGGAGCTTGCCGTTATAGTTGAATCCCATAGCATGACCGTGGGCACCTGTGTCATGGAAAACGAGCAGGTCTCCCCTGTCTATCTTGGGAAGCGGCCTGTCTATAGCGAACTTGTCATTGTTCTCGCAAAGTGAACCCGTCACATCATAGATCATATCCTTGGGCAGACTCTCCTTGTCGATTACAGTGATATGATGATAGGCACCGTACAGCGCCGGCCTCATGAGATCGGCCATACAGGCGTCCATACCTATGTAATTCTTATATGTCTCCTTCTTGTGGAGTGCTGTAGCCACAAGCCAGCCGTAGGGACCCGTCATCATTCTCCCGCTCTCCATGTAGATAGCTACATCATCCAGCCCCGCGGGAACCATTATTTTATCGAACTTATTCTTAACTTTAGTGCCAAGCACAAGAAGGTCCACTTTGGGATCCTCCGGCCTGTAAGGTATACCGATACCGCCGCCAATGTTGATAAATTCAATGTTTATGCCCATGATCTTTTTGATCTTGACGGCTAGTTTGAACATCATCGCGGCTGTCTCTGTCAGATACTCAGTATTAAGTTCATTAGAAACTATCATCGTGTGGATGCCGAAGTGTTTAACACCGTAATCCCTGCACATAGCTATAGCTTCCAGAAGCTGAGTATCCGTCATGCCGTACTTTGCCTGCTCAGGGTATCCAATGATCTCGTTTCCGCCTTTTCTTAAAGGGCCGGGATTGTATCTGAAGCATATCGTTTCCGGAAGTTCCGCATTCTCTTTCAGAAAATCAACGTGTGTTATGTCATCGAGGTTAATGATGGCACCGAGTTCAAGAGCCTTTTTGTACTCTTCTATAGGTGTGTCATTGGATGTAAAATATACCTCTTCCCCCTTAAGACCCACAGCATCAACTATATAAAGCTCGGCGAGCGAACTGCAGTCAGCTCCGCAGCCCTCTTCCTTCAGTATCTCTACGATATACGGATTGGGAAGCGCCTTTACGGCGAAATACTCCTTGAACTTGGGAGCCCAGGAGAACGCCTTATTCAAAAGCCTCGCGTTTTTCCTTATCGCTTTTTCGTCATAGAGATGAAACGGCGTACCGTATTCTCTTGCTATCTCTTTTATCTTTTCATCCGATACCGGAAGTTTTTTCATACTCAACTCAGTATTCTCCTATGTTTATTATCAAACGTTCAGACCGCAGTCTCTCATAAGACCTATGAGCTTTGCGTAGTTTGCTTCCGACATGGGCGTCAGAGGCATCCTTAAATAGTTCTTGCAGAATCCCATCGCTGACATGGCAGCCTTTACGGGAATGGGATTCACTTCACAGAACAGGGCATTGATGAGATCATGGAACTTGAACTGCAACGCAGCACTTCCCGCAACATCCCCTGCCCAGAATCTGGTACATATCTCCACTGTCTCTTTCGGGAGTATGTTTGACAGAACCGATATACATCCTTTTGCGCCGAGTGACAGGAGCGGCACGATCTGATCGTCATTGCCGGAATAAAGATCAAGCTTTCCCGTGACCTTTGACATGGTCTCGACTATCTTGGATATATCCCCGTTCGCCTCTTTTATAGCGCAAATGTTCTCATGATCAGCGAGAGCGGCATATGTTGACGGCTCAACATTAACGCCTGTCCTTGAAGGCACATTGTAGATGATGACAGGCTTTTCACTGGCATCCGCTATCGTTGAATACATCTTTACGAGTCCGGCCTGTGTAGCCTTGTTATAATACGGTGTGACTACCAGAACGGCATCCACACCCGCCGCACATGCGTGTTTCGTAAGGCTGATGGCATAAGCGGTATCATTGCTGCCAGTACCCGCTATCACGGGAACACGGCCATTAATCTTCTCAACGGCAAAATCTATTACCTTCCTGTGCTCGTCATCGCTCAGTGTCGATCCCTCACCGGAAGTACCGCAGACGACCAGAGCATTTATTCCCTGCTCTATCTGCCACTCAATGACTCTTGCGTACTCTTCATAATTAACGCCGTTCTCATCCAACGGTGTTATAAGAGCAGTCGCTATGCCTTCAAAAATAGTTTTCTTCATGTCAAACTCCTATCTAAAACAAAAGACCAACGCGAAGCCGGCCTGATAATACAAACAATCATATAAATCAATCGTTTGATAATATCGTAGCTCTCCGCAAATGCGACAGTCAGATAGATATTATTCCATCTGCCCAGCGGGACCGTCCTCACAGCTCAGATCTGCTTCGGCATCAGCCCCTTTCAAACGGTCGATACTGTGATATCAAAATGACCGCTTTACTATTGGCATGACGCACCTCTACTATATATCATACATTTGGTATTCTAATTAAAAACGGCCTGTATGTCAATATGTTTGTGCTTTTAGAAGCCTTCAACGGACAAGTCAGTACAAAAAAATAGTTGACATGCAAAAACGATTGGATTATTTTTTTAATATAAAGAGCAAAGGCGCTTTGGACTATAAAGTCCGAGGCGCCTCTTTTATTTTTAAACATCTTGCCTTAGCCCGAAAAAAGAAATGCTCTTTAACCAAGAAAAGAGGTGACTTAATTGAACTCGGGTGATACTGCTTTTGTAATCGTATGTGCAGCGCTGGTGCTTTTCATGACTCCGGGTCTCGCTTTCTTTTACGGAGGCCTTGTCAGAAGAAAGAACGTCGTAAACACGCTTATGTCATGCCTGACTATAATGGGCATTGTAACCGTTCTGTGGTGCACTGTGGGATATTCCCTGTCTTTCAGCGAAGGCAACGGTTTTATCGGAGGCCTTAACTGGGCATTCTTCAACGGGATCGGAATGAACGATCCGAGCCCGTATGCCGGCGGCATACCCCATTATGTGTTCATAGCCTTCCAGATGATGTTCGCAATAATAACCCCGGCTCTTATGATAGGCTCTGTTGTCGGCAGGATGAAGTTCAAGGCGATATTCTTCATCGTCCTCATATGGATGTTCCTCGTATACTTCCCCATCTGCCACATGGTCTGGGGAAAAGGCGGTTTCCTGAATGAACTTGGAGCTGTGGACTTCGCCGGTGGATTTGTAGTGCATATCAGTTCTGCAGTGTCCGGACTTGTTCTTGCGATCATACTGGGCAGGAGAAAGGGATATACGACAGTCAGATACAACGTTCATAATATCCCCTTTGTTGTTCTCGGCGCAGGCATGCTCTGGTTCGGTTGGCTCGGGTTCAATGCGGGAAGCTCTCTTGCGGCCGACGGTCTCGCAGCTCACGCTTTCATGACGAGCTGCATATCGGCAGGAGCAGGCATGATGAGCTGGATAATAATAGATGTCATAAAGACAGGCAAGCCCACGCTGGTCGGTGCGTCGACCGGTCTTGTGGTCGGTCTTGCATCGGTAACCCAGGGATCCGGCTTCGTCCCTGTCTGGGCGGCTTTCATAATAGGCGCCGCTGCAGGCCCTGTCTGCTACTTCGGAGTAAAGCTCATAAAGAACAGATTCAATATCGATGATTCTCTTGACGTATTCGGATGCCACGGTCTGGGCGGCATGTGGGGATGCATCGCTACAGGCCTTTTCGCCCAAACGGCAATAAACGGCTGCGCTCAGTGGAACGGACTCGTATTCGGTGAGACAGGACTGTTCTCTGCACAGATGGCGGGAATGGGCATAACTATAGCTCTGGCGGTAGCAGGAACTCTTGCGGCCGCGGGAATAGTCAGGATCTTCATGAAGCTCAGAGTAACCGATATGGAAGAGCGCGAAGGACTGGACAAGTCGCAGCACGGTGAAAAAGCTTATCCGTCGTTCAACGGTTTCGACGATTAAGGAGGCAATTATGCTGATAAAGATAGATGCGATAATAAACGAAGAGAAATTCGAAGAAGTCAAGGATGCACTAAACGCGATAAACGTTCACGGCATTACTGTATCCCAGGTAATGGGATGCGGTTTTCAGCACGGACTCAAACAGGTCGTCAGGGGTTTTGAAGTCGAACTTAATCTGCTCCCCAAGATAAAGCTCGAGATAGTGGTATCTTCGGAAAAATGGGAAGATCTTGTCATAGATACAATACGGAACGCCGCCTATTCCGGCGAAGTGGGTGACGGTAAGATATTCAGCTATGAAGTGCGTCAGGCACGAAAGATCAGAACAGATGAAAGGAACGAAGAAGCCATCTGGTCCAGCGAAACCAACCGGAACATATAAAAAAGATGAGGTAATACCTCATCTTATCACCTTATATTCCCTTACTAAGTCACTGAGCGTGCAGCCGGCGTTCGCTCCGCTCGGTGACGGGAGATAAACGGGCTCAATGCCCGTTTTTTCCTTAAAGAACCTTAAATAATAATTGTATGCAGCCCTGCCGGTGGTATACACTCTCTTAATCCCGGTCTTTTCAAGCAGCCACGGTATATCATTCGGTTTTTCAGCACTGATCGAAGCATCGGAAGCGCCTTTTATCTCACATTCGGCCAGGACATCCCACAGAGCTATGCCGTGCTCAAGCGCGAACGCTTTTCTCTCCTCTTTCCCGACCGGTTCGGCCGTGCCGTATACTCCTGCCAGCGCCTTCCAGAAACGGTTTTGCGGATTTCCGTAATAAAAGCCTGTTTCTCTCGATTTGGGCGACGGCATTGTCCCGAGTATAAGGACTCTGCTCCTCTCATCGTAAACAAGTTCTATCTCATGCTTTACTGTCTCTTTTTTCATAATATCATTTACCGAGGCAGAATTTTGAGAATATGGTGTCTATGATATCCTCTGTCAAAGACTCTCCTGTTATCTCACCGAGCGCGTTCCATGCCGCATTTAAGTCGATGGTTATACAGTCAAGACTTATACCTGCATCAAATGCATCCGTCGCGTCTCGGAGCGACGCATCGGCCGACTTGAGCGAATTAAGATGCCTTGAGTTTGAAATGACCACGCCCTCGAGCAGCGAATCATCCGGTACCGCTGCTTCATATATCCGGTCAAGCACTTCATCAAGCCCGGTCTTTTCATGTGCACTCACACTCACGGGATCGCAGCCTGCTATCCCCTTTACATCTTCGGGTGTTATGACAGGCTCAAGATCAGATTTGCTTATGACAGGTATTACTGTTCTGCCGGAATAGGCAAGACTCTCATACAGAGCCTTATCTTCCTCTGTAATATCCGCCGTTGAATCGAACACGAAAACTATGACAGAGGCATCGTCAAACGCTCTTCTTGCACGGTCCACGCCTATCTTCTCCACGGCATCGTCCGTATCCCTTATACCGGCTGTATCCTTGAATATGATAGGAACGCCCTCTAAGTCATAGACCTCCTCCAGAATATCTCTGGTCGTGCCCGGGATTTCGGTCACGATAGCTCTTTCCTCACCTAATATTGCATTAAGCAGGGATGACTTGCCGACGTTTGTATTTCCCGCAAAAACGACACTAACGCCTTCGCGTATCATCCTGCCTGAAGAGTATGAATCCATGAGTTTCTTTATATCGCCCCTTAAACGCGATATAACGGGGATCTGAGCCGATGCTATATCGTCTTCCATATCCTCTTCAGGATACTCTATACCGGCCTGTACGGCGGCTATGACATCCTTTAAGGCATCCTGGATCCTTTTTATCTCACGCATTATATCTCCGGAGAGGTTTTTAGCTGACATCTGAGCGCCCTTTTCGCTTAGGGACGATACTATATCCTGTATGGCTTCGGCCTGGGATATATCCATCTTTCCGTTAAGAAAAGCCCTCTTTGAAAACTCGCCCGGTTCAGCGGGAACCGCCCCAGCATCCATAACGGCCTTCATGACAAGCTTAGCCGTCATGCTCCCGCCGTGGCAGTGGATCTCGGCCACATCCTCACCGGTGAATGAATTAGGCGCACTGAATATAACGGCGAGCGATCTGTCAAGAAAAGTATCGCCGCTGTATACATCACCCAAGACCATCTCCCTCGGCTTCATGCTGCCTGAAAGAGGCTTAAAGCATTTTTTGAGTATTTCGTGAGCATCCGGTCCACTCAGTCTTATAATACATACACCGGCCCTGCCTATGGCAGTAGCCGGTGCGAATATAGTAGTTTCACTCATTTATTTCTGAGCCTGTGCCTTCTTTTCGAAGATCTCCTTTATAGATTCCTTAAACGGTGCCCTCGCAATACCGTATTCGGTAATTATCGCGGTTATAAGATCAGCATCCGTCACATCAAAAGCGGGATTGAACACCTTAACTCCTTCGGGTGCCATACGGTGCTCATACCACATCTCCGTCACTTCCTCGGCAGGTCTCTGCTCTATCTTTATATCTTTGCCGCTCTCGCAGTTAAGATCGATAGTGGATGTGGGAGTGCATACATAGAACGGTATGCCGTAATGCTTTGCAGCAAGAGCCACGTAAGATGTTCCGATCTTGTTTGCCGTATCACCGTTTGCAGCCACTCTGTCGCATCCGACGAAAACAGCATCTACAAGCCCCTGTCTCATGACAGACGGAGCCATATTGTCGCATATGAGCGTTGTATCGAGCCCCGATGACATAAGCTCAAACGAAGTGAGTCTCGCGCCCTGAAGGAGCGGCCTCGTCTCATCACAGAAGACATGGAAGTTGTATCCTCTCTCATGACCGAGGTACATGGGAGCGGTAGCTGTTCCGTATTTGGAAGTAGCGAGCTGCCCCGCATTGCAGTGCGTAAGAAGTCCCATGCCGGGTTTTAAGAGAGAGAGTCCGTATTCGCCGATTGTCTTGCAGACCCATATGTCTTCTCTCTTGACTTCCTCTGCCTCAGCTTTTAACAGAGATACTATCTCGGGAACGCTCTTGCCTGCATTTGCAACAACAAGCGCTTCCATCCTCTTTAATGCCCATGACAGATTGACGGCTGTCGGACGTGAGGTATCGAGATAATCCTTGGCTTTTCTGAATTCCGCGAGGAATGTATCATAATCCGAAGTCTTCTTTGCTATATCCTTTGCAGCCAGATATATTCCTATAGCAGCCGCAACGCCTATCGCAGGCGCACCTCTTACCTGAAGAAGATATATCGCATCCCATATGCTCTCCTGCGTAGTGAGTTTTAAGATCTCAACGTTGTACGGCAGCTGAGTCTGGTCGATTATGACGAGAGCGCTGTTCTCATCATCCAAAGCGACCGTTTCTATGTTCATGATGTTTTCCATAAAATGTCTCCTGATCAGTTAAATATTCAATGTAAATATGATACTCTAATAGTGTTCAAAAAACAAATTTAAAAGGGAGTCCGAAACATGTTCGAGAGCATGAGTGATACCATTACATTAAGGTCCGGGGTCAGAGTCCCTGTAATTGGTCTCGGCACATACAAGAGCAACGATTCCGCCCTGGATGCAGCAGTCGCGTGCGCTGTAAGATGCGGTTACAGGCATATTGATACGGCTACATATTACGGTAACGAGGAATCAGTCGGAAGAGCCGTTAAGCGCTCAGGGATCTCAAGAGATGAGCTAGTACTGGCAGCAAAGCTCTGGCCTTCGGATTTCAGATGCGCGGAAGACACTTTCTCAAATACACTTAAGAATCTGGGAACAGATTATATCGACCTGTATATGATGCACTGGCCCGGGACTGACCAGAATCTAATGTACAGAACATACGAGAAACTTCTGGTTCTTAAGAATAAAGGCTTAATACGTGCACTTGGAGCTTCTAATTTTCTTAAGTACCATCTTGATCTTATATGTAAAGAGTTCGGCGAATACCCGGAGTTCGATCAGATTGAGATCCATCCGTGGCAGCAGCAGAAAGAACTCCGTGAATTCTGCCGCAATCATGATATAGCAGTCACGGCTTGGGGACCGCTCATGCACAGCCATTTAAGCGATGAACCTGCATTTCAGCCGCTTGCGGCAAAGTACGACGCTACGCCTGCCCAGGTAATACTGAAATGGCACATGCAGCTCGGAAATATCGTTATCCCGAAGAGCATCAATCCCGTAAGGATAATTGAGAACTCAGATATATTCTGGTTTACCATATCGGATGAGGATATGGATTTCATATCGGGTCTGGACCGCAAAAAGGGATTCGGCTCCGACCCTATGACATACAACGGAGAATAACTAAAAAGGGATCTGAAAAACAGATCCCTTTATATTTTGTCAGATACTTTAGAGGATCTTCGACAGGAAGTCCTGGAGTCTCGGATCGCTCGGATTGTTGAAGAACTCATCCGGCGTTCCGCTCTCTTTGATGATCCCGTCATCCATAAACATGATCCTTGTAGCGACTTCCCTTGCGAAAGCCATCTCATGCGTAACCACAATCATCGTCATTCCATCATCCGCAAGAGCATGCATGAAATCGAGGACCTCTCCGACCATCTCCGGGTCAAGAGCCGATGTCGGCTCATCGAAGAGCATAAGTGACGGATTCATCGCGAGTGCTCTGGCTATAGCGACACGCTGCTGCTGACCACCTGAGAGCTGCAGAGGATATGAATCAGCTTTTTCAAGGAGATTGATCCTTGTCAGGAGCTGAGTGGCCTTGTCATTGGCTTCCTCCTGCGTCATCTTCTTAGTCAGAACAGGAGCAAGTGTTATATTCTCTCTAACTGTCTTATGCGGGAAGAGATTGAACGACTGGAACACCATGCCGATATCGCTTCTTACTGCATCGATATCTACTCCGTGCTGATTTATCTTTTGACCCTTATACCAGATTTCACCTGATGTGGGCTTCTCCAGCATATTAAGGCATCTCAGATAAGTGGATTTGCCGCTGCCGGACGGACCGACTATACATACCTTCTCACCCTGTTCCACATGCTCGCTTATCCCCTTAAGGATCATAACGCCGTCATTAAACTGTTTCTTAAGATCTACTGTTTTTATCATAACGGCACCTCCTACCTTTGCTCGCTCGCGGCCATTCGCTTTTCAAGCCGTCCGAGGAAATATGTCAGTATAAGAACTATCACAAGATAGATACCGGCTATGAGAAGCAGCGGTACCAGAGGCTGGAATGTTCTCGAACGTATAAGGTCGGCAGCACGGGTAAGGTCCATGATAGCAATGTAACCGACTATCGAAGTCTCCTTGAACAGAACTATTATCTCGTTGCCGAGAGCAGGAAGTACGTTCTTTATGGCCTGGGGCATTATTATCTTATTCATGGTCTGCCCCTTGGAAAGGCCTAAAGATCTGCCCGCCTCAGTCTGTCCCTTAGGTATGGAGTTTATTCCCGCTCTTACGATCTCGGATACGTAAGCACCCGAATTGATGCCGAAAGCGAGTCCGGCGATTATTATGGCGTCAGCGCCGGATGAAGCGAACACGATAAAGTACATTATCATGAGCTGAACGACCATGGGCGTTCCTCTGATTATCGTAGTATAGACGTTGAGTACCACGACAAGCCATTTCATTCCCTTAACATCCTTGAAGCTGTCCTTGGCTATGGCAACGAATATGCCTATTACAAGTCCGATGGCAACAGCCATGAGCGTTATCTCAAAGGTGCTGCCCAGACCCTGCAGGTAAAGCTGCCATCTGTCGCTGTATACGATCGCCTGATAAATTTGATTTCCCAGATTATCAAACATAGGGGTTCCCTTCCGTATCTATAAAACAAAGGGCAATATATGACTTGCCCTTTGCTTTGATTATATTATTGCAGTATTATCAGTTGCCTAAATTTGCAAACAGTTCAGCGTGCTCTGCAGTCCATCTCTCGATTTTGCCGTCATCATTCAGTCTTGAGATGACCTTGTTGATGACCTCGATCAGATCTTCATTGCCCTTTGCAACAGCTACAGCGTACTTTTCTTCACCAAAAGCATCGCCAATGAGTTTAAGACCTTCGTTTGCATCAACAATAGTAGAAGCAGGCATCTTGTCAACAACGATAGCGTCGATGTTGCCGTTCTTCAGATCCATGGCAGCTTCAAGAGCATTCTTGTACTGCTTGAGTTCTTTAGCCATTCCGTCATCAGACATGTAGATGTCACCGGTTGTACCGAGCTGTACTCCTACTACCTTGTCAGCAAGATCGTCAACGCTCTGGATAGAGTCATCGTCTTCTTTGGCGATTATGTACTGTGTTGCTGTTGCATAATCATCCGAGAAATCAACTGACTGTTTTCTCTCATCTGTTACTGTAAGACCGGCAGCGACTGCATCACCCTTGCCAGCCATAAGAGCAGCGATAAGACCGTCAAAATCCATATCGACGACTTTGAGCTCAACACCGAGTTCCTCAGCGACCTGACCCATGAGATCAACGTCTACACCGGCCGGTTTGTTATCATCGCCGAGATACTCATAAGGCGGGAATGATGCGTTTGTGAGCATCACGAGTTCGCCCTTTTCCTTAATGGCTTCAACCGAACTTGCAGCAGCATCAGATGTTGCTTCGCCGCCATCTGCAGCTTCCTGTGCCTGATCCGAGCAAGCCGCGAGGACCGCTACGACCATGAGCACAC
>CAYRWM010000035.1:13356-15861 GCA_964428055.1 uncultured Christensenellaceae bacterium
CATTAGGCGTGAATGATGCATTTGTGAGCATAACTAATTCCCCTGCTTCTTTAATTTCAGCATTCTTGTCCCCCTGTGACGAGCAAGCCGCGAGGACCGCTACGACCATGAGCACACATAAAACCAATGCTATAATCTTTTTCATAATTCCTCCATCTGCGCCGTTTGGGCACTATATACATAAAAAGTGTACATGGATAATTATACGCACACACACCTGAGAATATCAAGGATTATTTGCGTATTACTGCTGAAAGCACCCTTTTTTGCACACTTTTATGCATTATTCATTTTTTTATGCATTTTTTGACAGTATTTCGCCCAGTATCCTGTTCACCTGACCGCCGTCAGCCTTGCCCTTTACAATGGGCATCAGGTTCTTCATAATGAGACCCTTATCCTTTGCTGTCGGACTGTCCAGACCGAGTGAGGAAAGAACGCCTGCTATGACATCTTTTATCTCTGACTCGTCCATCATCTTGGGAGCAAACTCCTTCATGACTTCGATCTTGAGCTTTGCTTCATCGATTATATCCTGCCTGCTCTCCGGTGCCGTATCAATGGTCTCCTGTGCCTGCTTGATCTCTTTTAGCACAACCTGACCCTCTTCCTCAGGTGTCAGATCTTCCCTTTTATCTATCTGCTTCTGCTTAAGCGCCGCAAGGAGCATGGACAGAGCATTCTTTCTGTCCTTGTCGCCGTCCTTCATTGCCTGCATCATGGCTTTTCTGACTTCATCAGTCTTACTCATCTTTTTTTCCTTCCTTATATATAAATAACAAGAGGCACAGAACTCTGTGCCTCCCGTTTGATCTAAATATCTCGGCTTACAGCTCTGCGAAGTATTTGATCGTCCTTACCATCTGGCTTGTGTATGAGTTTTCATTGTCATACCAGGAAACGACCTGAACTTCTGTATCGCCGTTGTCCATCTCTTTGACCATTGTCTGTGTTGCGTCAAAGAGTGAACCGTATGTGATACCGATGATGTCGGAAGAAACGAGTTCTTCTTCTGTGTATCCGAATGATTCATTCGAAGCAGCTTTCATAGCAGCATTGATCTCGTCAACTGTTACCTTGCCCTTGCAGACTGCAACGAGGATAGTTGTTGAACCTGTGGGTGTGGGAACACGCTGTGCGGAACCGATGAGCTTGCCGTTCAGTTCGGGAATAACGAGGCCGATAGCTTTTGCTGCGCCTGTTGAATTCGGAACGATGTTAACAGCAGCTGCACGTGATCTTCTCAGATCGCCTTTTCTCTGCGGGCCGTCCAGAGTCATCTGGTCGCCAGTGTAAGCATGAATTGTGCTCATGATACCGGCCTGGATCGGAGCGAGATCGTTCAGAGCCTTAGCCATCGGAGCGAGGCAGTTTGTTGTACATGATGCGGCTGAGATAACTGTATCGTCCTTCTTGAGTATGTCGTGGTTTACATTGTAAACGACTGTGGGAAGATCATTTCCAGCGGGAGCTGAGATAACAACCTTCTTGGCGCCTGCCTTGATGTGAGCAGAAGCCTTTTCCTTAGATGTGAAGAAACCTGTGCACTCGAGCACTACGTCAACATCAAGAGCTCCCCAGGGGAGGTTCACAGGATCAGCTTCCTTGTAGATTTTGATCTCTGTTCCGTCAACGATTATAGAATCTTCGCCGGCCTGTACTTTATCGCAAAGAGCGTATCTGCCCTGAGCTGAGTCATACTTTAAGAGATGAGCGAGCATCTTCGGGGATGTGAGGTCGTTGATAGCAACTATCTCATATCCTTCAGCTCCGAACATCTGTCTGAAAGCGAGACGACCGATACGGCCAAAACCATTGATTGCAACTTTAACTGCCATAATTATTTTTCCTCCAAATAATTTTATGATTTGTAATAAAACATACACAACTATTATAAATGGGTAAGAAGTGATTTGCAATACCAGAATAATCCATGTTTCTTCATTTTTTATATCACGGAACGACAGATGCAAAACCGTTTAGCATCAGAAAAAATGTCAAATCATGGACAAGCTTTCCATCAAAATCATTTACATTTTTTCATTAGATATGTATAATCAACTTTGTATGAGTATTTAATACCAATATTTATTTTAGGAGGAAATAACATGCCACTCGTAACATCAAAGAAAATGTTTGAACATGCTTACAACAACGGATACGCCATCGGAGCGTTCAACGTAAACAACATGGAGATCATCCAGGGTATCGTTGAAGCGGCCACTGAAGAAAGGGCTCCCCTTATCCTTCAGGTTTCCAAAGGCGCAAGAGCATATGCAAACCCTGTATATCTCAGACATCTTGTTGCAGCTGCTGAAGAAGTATCAGGACTCCCGATCTGCCTGCATCTGGATCACGGCGACAGCTATGAGACATGCGTATCATGCATAGAAGGCGGATTTACGTCAGTAATGATCGACGGTTCATCGCTTCCTTTCGAAGAGAATATCGCGCTCACAAAGAAAGTCGTTGAATATGCACATGACCACGGCGTAACAGTAGAAG
>CAYRWM010000036.1:0-15831 GCA_964428055.1 uncultured Christensenellaceae bacterium
CGATATCTCGTCCGCGCTGGATGAAACCATCCCGGACCTGAGGGATCTGGCATCCGCTTTCCGCATGCCGTATCTCGCGTTCTGCGCGCTGGGCGACTGCGAGGAAAACGTCCGTGCTTCGCTGGATCGCCTGCTTCTGAAAGCGGCGGAAAAAAAGATCTGCATTCTTCTGAAAACCGTCGGAATCTATGCGGATACCAAACGCCTCCGGGCACTGCTGGATGATTATGCAAGCGACGACCTGGCCTGCCTATGGGATATGCACCATCCCTACCGCGATTATCAGGAAAAGCCGGATACGACGATCCGGAACCTGGGCGGATATGTCCGCCATGTCCACCTGAGAGACTCGAATGACGATTTGACCTATAACCTGATCGGCGAAGGCACGATTCCGATTCAGGACATGATGAACGCTCTTTCCTCGATTGACTATAACGGCTTCATTTCCCTGGAATGGAAACCGGAATGGATTGAGGAGCTGCAGGACCGCGAAATCCTTTTCAGCCTCTTACTGAATTACTTGATCCGGATTGATACCCCGAGTGGCATAAAGAATAGCCTGTATTTCAATCATGACGGCACCGGAAAATATGTCTGGAAAAAGGACGAGCTGGTTGACCTGACCTTCGGCCAGGTGCTGGACCGGATGGCTGAAGAGTTCCCGGACCAGTATGCGTTCAAGTATACCACCCTGGATTACACCCGAACCTATTCTGAATTCCGGGAGGATGTGGACCGGCTTTCCCGGAGCCTGATTGCCATGGGGGTTCGCCCCGGAACGAAAGTCGCGATCTGGGCAACAAATGTCCCCGCCTGGTATCTGACGTTCTGGGCCACGGTCCGGATCGGCGCTGTGCTGGTAACAGTCAATACAGCCTATAAGATCCATGAGGCGGAGTACCTGCTTCGCCAGAGCGATACCCATACGCTGGTGATGATTGAAAAGGCCCTGGACAGTGATTACCAGAGCATTATCAATGAATTGTGCCCCGAAATCAGGCAGAGCAAAGCCGGCGAACCGCTTCACTGCAAGCGACTCCCCTTCCTCCGGAATGTGATTACCGTCGGCTTCCGTCAGGCCGGATGCCTGACCTTTGAGGAAGCGATGCACCGTTTCGATGCGGTGTCCGAGGAAATCCTGAAGAGTTATCAGGAAAAGGTCATTCCCGATGATGTCTGCAATATGCAGTATACCAGCGGCACCACCGGCTTCCCGAAGGGCGTCATGCTGACCCATTACAATGTCGTGAACGACGGCAAATGTATCGGCGACAGGATGGGCCTGTCCACGGCCGACCGGATGATGATCCAGGTCCCGATGTTCCACTGCTTCGGCATGGTGCTCGCGATGACCGCATCCATGACACACGGCGTTACGATGGCTCCTATACCGTACTTCTCACCCAGGGTCAGTCTGGACTGCATACACAGGCGCCAGATAACCTGCTTCCACGGAGTGCCGACGATGTTCATCGCGATGCTGGCTCATGAGAACTTCCCGAAGACGGACTTCTCGCATATGAGGACAGGCATAATGGCAGGAAGCCCGTGCCCCATCAAGGTCATGGAGGAAGTCATAGAGAAGATGCATATGACCGAGATCGTCATAACGTACGGTCAGACGGAAGCTTCTCCCGCAACGACTCAGTCCAAGACGACCGATACCGTTGAACAGAGAGTCAACACGGTCGGTCCCGCCATATTCGGAGTCGAGTGCAAGATCGTCGATCCCGAGACCGGAGAGGAGCTGCCCGATGATACGGACGGCGAATTCTGCGCAAGGGGATACAACATAATGAAGGGCTACTATAAACTCCCCGAAGCAACAGCTGCGGTCATAGACGAAGACGGCTGGCTGCACAGCGGCGACATAGCCAGAAGAAGGAGCAGCGACGGCTACTTCAAGATAACCGGACGATTAAAGGATATGATAATAAGGGGCGGCGAGAACATCTATCCCAAGGAGATAGAGGATTTCATCTACACGCATGAAAAGGTATCGGATGTTCAGGTCATAGGCGTGCCTGACAAACAGTACGGTGAAGAGATAATGGCCTGCGTGATACTGAAGGAAGGCGTTGAAATGACCGAAGACGAGCTTAAAGACTTTGTCCGCGAGAACATGGCAAAGCACAAGGTCCCGAAATACGTTGATTTCGTGGACGCATTCCCGATGAATGCCGCAGGAAAGATCTTAAAGTACAAGATGAGGGAAGATGCAGTCGAAAAGTTCGGACTGCAGGATGCAACAACTATAGAGACCGCTTAACGGTTCAGCAACTATATAACAGAAGACCGCTTCTAAAGAAGCGGTCTTCTTGTCTTTATATAAGGCCTGTTATAAGTATCTCTATTCCTATGCCGATCAGTATGAGTCCTCCTATGATCTCGGCTTTGGAGGAAAGCTTCGTCCCGACTTTACGTCCCAGGGTGATGCCCGCCATACATACGGCGAAGGTGACGGCCCCGATAATAACTGATTCTGTGAGAGCATACGGCCATGTGAGATCCGATATGGTAACGCCCACGGAAAGAGCATCTATGGAAGTGGCCACGCCCTGGAAGATCAGAGCTGCGACAGTGACTATCCTGACACTGCTCTTTTCGGGATCATTATTGATGCCGCCCCTTAGCATCCGTATCCCCAGGAAAAGCAGCAGGCCGAACGCTATCCACGGAATGAACGGCACTATAGCCTCAGCAGCAGACACAACGGCGTGCATGAGCGCCCAGCCTATGAGCGGCATCGCTATCTGAAAACCGGCAAAGGTCCCGGCGATCAGAATCATGCGGCGCCTGCTCATGTCAGGGTATGCGAGACCGTTCGCTAGAGAGACCGTAAAGGCATCCATCGCGAGAGCAAAACCGAACAGTATACTGTTTAGTATAAAAAGACCTGTTAACTCCATATCCATACTTAACCTTGTTTCTATTATATCAGCATTACAGGGCGTCATATAAAAAACTTTGATTTAGGTGTTTACAAACCGGAAAACCGTTGTATAATAATGTTGAACATATGAATAAGTGTTCATATGTTCAATATATTGTATGGAGTATTGAAATGGCTATTAATGACGTTGAACTGTGCGAAGTGTATGAAACGCACTCGGATCTCACATCAAAAGTCAGGGAGAACTTGCCCGACGAGGACAAACTGTACGACCTTGCGGAGCTGTTCAAGATGTTCGGCGATTCCACAAGGGTCAAGATACTGTACGCCCTGCTGGAATCCCCTCTATGCGTATGCGACATAGCCGAGACCCTCGGCATGACACAGTCTGCTGTCTCCCATCAGCTGAGGCTCTTAAAGCAGTCAAAGCTCGTGGATTCGCGGAGAGAAGGCAAGAGCGTCATCTACTCGCTCGCCGACGATCATGTGCGCACAATAGTGAGCATGGGAATGGAACACATAGAGGAATAGACATGAAAAAGAAATTCAAATGCGAAGTGGACTGCGCTGTCTGCGCCCAGAAACTTGAAGATGCACTTAAAAAAATAGACGGTGTCTCGGATGTAAAGGTTAATTTTCTTATGCAGAAGATGACACTTGAAGCTCCCGATGAGATATTCGACGAGGTTTTTGACAGAGTCGTAAAGGCTGCTTCCAAAGCGGATCCCGATACAGTAATAGGATAAGAAATGCGCCCCAAACAGAAAAAAACGCTTAAGCGGATAATAATAGCCGCAGTCATATTTGCCTGCGCTCTCATACCGGACAAGACAGGCGTTTCCATGCCGTCGCCGTTCATACTGCCCGCACTCTATCTCGCAGCATACGCCATCGCGGGATACGATGTCATATTCAAAGCAGTCAGGAACATAGGCCGCGGTCATGTTTTCGATGAAAATTTTCTGATGACAGTAGCTACTGCCGCCGCGATAGCAATGGGCGAATTCCCGGAGGCCTGTGCTGTGATGCTCTTTTATCAGGTCGGTGAATTCTTCCAGGATTATGCTGTCGGCAAATCCAGACAGTCCATCGCTGATATGATGGATATCGCGCCCGAGTTTGCCAATGTGGAAAAGGACGGGAATATCGAAATAATAGATCCTGACGAAGTCGGGATAGGCGACACGATAATCGTAAAACCCGGAGAGAGGATACCCCTCGATGGGATTGTAACGGATGGAAGCTCGGTGCTTGATACTTCGGCTCTTACAGGCGAATCCGCTCCGGTTTCCGTCGCAGAAGGTTCTGAAACTTTAAGCGGATGCATAAACATGACGGGCACGCTCAGGATAAGAGTAACTTCCGCTTATGAGGATTCTACGGTCGCAAGGATACTTGAACTGGTCGAAACGGCCAGCGAGAAGAAAGCCAGGATAGAGAACTTTATAACGCGTTTTGCCAGATACTATACTCCGGCGGTAACGATAGGAGCACTCGCTCTAGCGCTGATACCTCCTCTCGCGTTCGGTCAGCCCTTCCAGGAGTGGATAGAGAGAGCATGCATATTCCTTATCGTCTCATGTCCCTGTGCGATAGTGATCTCAGTGCCTCTCGGATTCTTCGGCGGCATAGGGGCTGCGTCCCGCTCGGGCATACTAATTAAGGGTAGCAACTATCTTGAAGCTATGTCGAAGATAAAAACGCTTGTATTCGACAAAACGGGAACACTCACAAAAGGCCGTTTCTCCGTCAGCGGAATGTATCCGGCCGAAGGCGTGAGCGAGAAAGAGCTTCTTGAAGCTGCAGCTTCTGCTGAATGGTTTTCAAACCATCCGGCGGCACAGCCGATAAAGGCGGCTTACGGTGAAACAGCCCCCGCCGGGCCCGTAAAAGATGAAAAAGAGATACCCGGTGAAGGAACAGAGAGCCTTCTTGACGGAAAACTACTTCTCGCCGGGAACGCAAAACTCATGAAAAGGCACTCAATAACCGTACCCGCGGTCAACGTACCGGGCACGGTCATATACACGGCTCTAGACAGCCGGTATCTGGGCGCAATAGTCATAGCGGATTCGCTCAAGGACGAAGCAAAATCAAGTATAACCGAAATGAAGGCCCGGGGTATAGATAAGACCGTGATGCTCACAGGCGACAGAAAGGAAGCCGCTCTTGCTGCTGCGGATGCAGCAGGCGTCGATCAGGTCATGTATGAGCTCATGCCGCAGGATAAGGTCTCGGCCATAGAGGAACTCATGGGTGAGGGCAGTTCGGGATATGTTGGATTCGTCGGCGACGGAATAAACGACGCGCCCGTACTCATGAGAGCCGACGTAGGCATCGCCATGGGAAATATGGGCTCGGATGCCGCGATAGAAGCAGCCGACATAGTCATAATGGATGACGATCTCAATAAGATCCCTGCTGCGGCGGCCATATCAAAAAAGACTATGCGCATCGTAAGGGAGAACATAATCTTCGCACTTGCGGTAAAAGCGGTGATACTTGTCCTCGGCGCCACGGGCCATGCCTCGATGTGGGCCGCGGTCTTCGGCGATGTGGGCGTTGCCGTGATAGCGATACTAAATTCAATGAGAGCGCTTAAAAGATAACGAAAAAGAGCAGCCTTACAGCTGCTCTTATTTTATCTTTGCCAGAACCTTTTTAAGCTTTGAATAGTTAGCTGTGATACCGTCATCCTTATCAAGTCTTATACCAGCACTGATAATGGTTTTGATCTCGGATCCGTAGGCCTCGATCTCTTCGAGGATCTTTTTAATATTCTCTCTGTTGCGGCGCGCTTCCGATCTCTCCCGCTGATCGGGCGAAGACAGAGCGTTTTCCGTTGACCTGAGAGCTTTCAGACAGAAATCCATCCTCAGTCCTACAAGAGCTGATACACTTTCAAGATCTTCCGGCTTAAAGCTGTGCATATATACGAGACACTTAAACCCGTTCTTCCTGCCTGAATCAAACAGCCAGTATATGGGCCTTCTGCCCGAACCCGTGACAGAGTATGCCCGGCAGTGGTCTTTGAAAAACTCATTCTTAAAGTATGCCGATATTACCTCTTCGGGGGATCCGGCCCCGCCGAGCGATTCCGCTATATATCTCATATTCCGCTCAAGGCTCTCTGCACCGAAGACCTCGGATAAGAATCCGCGGATATATCGTACTATATCTCTGCTCACGCCGTCGTGATGCAGCGGTACCGCAACGGGACATCCGCTGCTCACATCACTTAACACTCCATCGGTTTCAGGAGAATACCGGCCGAAGACGCACCCCAGGGCATACGACATAAGGTTCTTTATGCTGTCGGCTCTGCCGGCCTTTCTGACCGTGACCTGCCTGTCTTCGACTTCGGGCGTCATCTCGCCCTCCATGCCGTAGATATCTATGAAGATGCTGTTGAGCTTTTCCTCGTTGGATTTAAGCTTTTCAAAACGCGAGGCGCATTCCTTTTCCCAGATTCCGAAGCAGTCAGATATAGAGGAAAGACCGCTTTTCTGCGCTATCCCGACTAAAGGATCCTTCTTGAAACCCCATGAAGTCTCGTATGCGTCCCAGTCCTCTTTTGATATCTCGATGTTCTCTTGTACCAGACCGGCAATCTCGTCTTTTCTGCTGTCGTCCTTTATGAAAGGCAGCCTCGCGATGTCGCCGACCTGGAAGTTTATGGTGGGGGCTATTATCTTTAATGCCTCATACGCGATCTTTGTATTGCAGAAACCGAGGTAATAGTAAAGATCCTCTTCCGTAAAGAGGCTCATGCCCGCAACATCGAATATAAAACCTTCCGGTTTGTATCTGAAAGCCGTAGCCGCAGACGATATGAGCGACCACGATATACATTCCTTAAAATAGTATCCCGTATTCTTGACCACGAAACCAGGGGTTTTGAGATAAGGATACTTGGCCATGACGCTTTCCTTTATCTCTCTGCCGTCATCGGAATAATCCACAACATAATCATCGTTTCCGTACCATTTTCTGAAGTCCCCGCCCTTATTGTACGGGAACCATTTTCCGCCTGACGCCTCGGCCTGAGCAGTATCTTTCATGCCAAAGACTATATCCTTATAGTCAACCTCATACCAAAGCCTTAAGAATCTGTTGTTGTCGGTCGTGGCAAGTCCCTGCCTTAAGTCGGCAGCCTCGGACAGAGGGGTCCCTTCCCTGAAAGCTCTCGCCATAGCTTTTCCTACCCAGTAGGCAACGGGTCTGCCCGGGATTCCGGCAAATGCATCCGAAGTCACTTCGTAATAGTATCCGCAGTCTCTGTCCGCTATGGCATGGAGGACCTTCTGCTTCTGGACATCCATCCCGCCGGGGAAATCAGACAGCCTGAAATAGCAGCCCTTCGTGTCCTCGGGACCGTTCTTGAGAACGAACGTGCATATGGGAACGGTCGCATCCTCAAACGCCGAATACTCCATCTGAACGAGTGTCGTTATCGCTTTGTTCTCAAGTATATATTTTCTGAGCTTTTCGTAGTTTCTGATGAACATCCAAACGAACGGCGACATGAACCCGGAGTAACCGCCTTCGCGGCAAAGCCCGAAATTGCGGTACATGAACACGCTGAAAAGATCGCCTGAGTAATCGGTGTAGTGCTTCTTAACGTATGT
Source organism: uncultured Christensenellaceae bacterium (assembly GCA_964428055.1). Classification (GTDB taxonomy): domain Bacteria; phylum Bacillota; class Clostridia; order Christensenellales; family Christensenellaceae; genus CAYRWM01. The sequence goes on from CAYRWM010000036.1 coordinate 7,525, forward strand.
CTTGAGCACGCTGTTCATCTTACTTAAGAAAGGAGGATTGGTCGCAACGACACAGTATCTCCCGAAGAGCGCTTCAGCCTGCCTTATGAGCGGGATAAGCTTATCGGAAACGAGGTCCCTGTACAGCATGCCGAGCAGATCCGAAGGCGTCTCGCCCGACATCTCCTTCGCTCTTGAATAAAGAGGTTCCGGATCGAACGGTCCTATGTTTATTATGCTGCCCAGTTCCTTCGCGTCTCTGAACGCTTCCCTGAGCTGTTCCAAGAGAGCTCTTATCTTTTTGTCTTTCCCGGCAAAATACGATATGAACAGGTCGTCCATAAAGGAAGACTCAACAAACGCCAAGGTGTTGGGACTCACTGATCCGTCCAGTATGTCAGGATCGTACTGCCTCGCCTTCATCATGACGGCAAAGCTTGCAAGCTGTCCTGCGCGGTCGTCTATATCAAGACCGTAAAGGTTATTTTTTACTATGCTCCTCGCGGCTTCCTTTGGCGTGTAACCGCGTTCGGAATATATCTGGATCAGGATATCAAAAGCATACAGAAGAAAGTGACCGGATCCCATACACGGATCGAGTACCGTCAGTTCCTCCGGCTCTATGGTTCCGGATTGCGTCTTCCATTCACAGGTCTCCGGCAATACCAGGTATTCAAGCGTATCCTTAAGCGGACTTTCCGGATTGCGCTCGACCCAGTATCTTCCGAGAGAATTGTCCAGAACGTATCTGACCACCCATTCGTTGGTGAAGAGCTGCGTCGCCGCCGGTATGTCCTCTTTGCTGACCGACGGATTGTTGAGGCTTATTACGGAATTCTTGCGTTCCTCATTATAATACTGGTAGAGCCACCCTATTATGTGGACATCCTCTTTCCAGTCATCCTCGCTGATGTCCTCGGTCATGCGGGAAATGAAGCTGTCTCTGTCGAGCAGTCCCGATGGGAACAGCAGTTCGGTGGGGTCCGAGATCCTTTCAAATATATTGGGAAGAGCGCGGCTCATCTCATTGCATATGTCTATAACAAAACTGCGGTATTCTTCCTCTGAGTACATAAGACAGGAACCACCCGGAGCGAAGTCGCCGCTCTCGTCGGTAAAGACCCGCCTGCCGCCCGGAAGATATCCGTTCGCTTCCAGATATCTGAGTATTATGAACCGGTTGAACCACGTGTACGCGGTCTCTTCCATAACATGGCCGAAACCCTTTTTCCGTATATCTTCTTTAAGCTGACGGAGCTGCCTCTCGGTTTTCAGGTCCGGCGCCTTTACGGATTCTACGGTACCCGAAGCAGAGCAGCCGTATCTCTCCGCCTGCCTTTTAACTCTGTCTATTAGTTCCGTTCTCGCCCAAACCGCAAAGTTGCGAACCCTGGTTCTGTCCATTAAACTTTCCCTTTATATGAAGGGAGCAGCATCATAAGGCCGCTCCCCATGTATTATCTTTAACAATCAATTATTCCAGATCATCCCAGCCCACCAGAGTAACCGCAAAAGCTACATGGACTGTGGTCATGCTTTCCGGTTTCAGAGGCAGTGCAGCCTGTGTTAGTACAGGTTCTCTTGTGATTTACCGTATCTACCGAAGTCCATTTGCTCCAGTTGTGACCTGTTGCTTTTGAACCATTGTCTTTATAAATAAGTTCGTCACAATTGTTGCAGGTATATACGTCATAACCATCTTCTGTGCATGTCGGAGCTACTGAGTGATCAAACTTCAAATCGTGCCCCTTTGCTTTTATCGTATCTGTCTTTTTTTCACCGCATGAACACTCGTAATTCTCATACCCATCAGTTGTGCAGGTCGCATCCTTCTTGTCAACCAGTTTCCAACTATGTTCGTGTTTGTCTTCTTTCTTTTCTTCCTCTTTCTTCTTTTCCTCTTCCTTCTTCTTTTCCTCTTCCGCCTTCTTGGCTTCCTCTTCCTTCTTCTTTTCTTCTTCCGCCTTCTTGGCTTCTTCTTCACTCTTCTTCAGATCCTCTGTAGTTTCACCGCTTATGATGAGTTCTGCCACAGCATCCGTTGACTGAAGAGCTTCGGCATCATCGCCTAGAACAATATCCCATGACCTGACTCCGACAGTATCCTGACTAAAATCGGGATTGAGGACCATGCCGGATCCGTATTCAAAAGATCCTTTCACATTTCCGTTTTCGTAATAGATATATACTTTCTGTCCCTTCAGAAGCTTGCTGTAGGCATCCTCGGGAACCTTTTCCGTAACAAGAGCGACCTTCTGCCAGCCGGGCTCGGCCATACCGGGAGAGGTTGTATCATATACATCTGCATAGGCATAATACTCTCTAGTGTAATTGCCTGCCGCATCCTGTTTTTCTACAGAGTAAACAGTGAAGCCCATCTGAGCCGGGATATCATCTCCCTCAGCTGGAACCGCCCCTGCCGGGAGCAGGCCTATCTGGTCATAGGCATCCCTGAACACATACTGTTTTGCCTTTGAGTTTTCCATCCCGACTGTCCTCACAAGGAACACGCACCATGAGGGATCCCCGCTGGGATTGCCCTTATCGTCTACCGGCTGTCCCATGGCGGTATACCTGGTATATCCGTTTGAATCGGTATAGGAATAAACCGGATATTCAAGACTTCCGAGGACTGCGTCCTTTTCAGGAGTCACCTGTTCAAATCCTTCCGGAGGAACAACCCCTTCAGCAGGCGCTACATAGGCTATCGCAACCGGTTCCCCTGCCTCTGTTTCTCCCTCTATAGTCATATCTGTTGTGTCATCTTCAAGACCCGGTGTGCTGTCGAGTACAACGGGACCGGTGGGTTCTTCGGCCGGCTTCTTGTTCTCAAGAAAACAACCCGCTATCATGCATGTGCACAGTATAACAGCGATTAAAATGATCAAACTCTTTTTCATATCGGACCTCACTAAAATGCTTATTGATTGGTTTGTTCTTACATAAAAATAATACTACATTTTGTGTAATCTGTTCAATATATATGGTAAATATTGTGCTCTGATAACATCAATTATTTCTATATAATAAACTGCTTTAACAAAAAACCGTAAAATGGTGATATACTCTATAAGTACTGTTTGTTAAGGTGGATACTATGAATAAAACTTATGTAAATATCATCTGCTTTATATGTGCGCTTGTACAGGGCATAGTGCTTGTAGCGGACCAGACTCTGTTCCGCGTGGTATGCAACTATCTGAACGTTGACAATACAACGATGTGGATAGGGTTCTTCTCTTCGGCATTCTTCATCGGTATGGTCGTTGTGGCGATAATATCGGGAGAGATCGCCGAGAGGATAGGAAAGAAGAATGTTATTACGCTGTTCTGCTTCGTGATCGTCGCAGGTACGCTCGTGCTCAGCTTCTGCACTTCGCCGGTAGCCGGCCTTATCGGATTTGTTCTGATAGGCCTCGGTTTCGGTGCGGTCGAAGGCATGGAGAACGCGCTCCTGGTGGACGTGAACTCGGATTCCGCAAGCATACTTAACTACAACTCCGTGTTCTTCTCTGCAGGTGCCATACTCTCGCCTCTGCTCATAAGCGGTTTTCTCGAGGGCGGCGGTGACTGGCATTTTGTATATATAGTCATAATCGTGCTGTTTGTGGTGCTCGGCATCCTTTTCGCAGCGGCAAAGGTGGAAAAGACGGTATCGGCGAAGCAGGTCCATGTTCCCAAAATGGTCTCGGTGAAGCTGCTAAAAAACAAGTATTTCCTGCTGTCATGCATTCTGATCTTTATATATCTCGGAGCTGAATCCGGCGCAACGAGCTGGACTTCCCATATATTCGACTCAACATCGTTCGGCGCATGGGCGCTGGCGATCTTCTGGGCAGCCATGGGTATATCGAGATTCATAATGGCAAGATTCTGCAGCAAAAGAACCCATACGGCTCTTTCGGTATTTGCAGCACTCGGAATCGCCGGTTTTGCGGGGATAATATTCCTGCATGATAACGCAGCTGCGAGCCTGGTCCTCTTCTTCCTTATCGGTTTCGGTCTCGGTCCTCACTGGCCATCTTATTTCTCGCTTGGAACAGACGCATCAGGAAAGTACACGGGCGCTGCGGGAGGCGTTATAATGTTCTTCTCATCACTTGGCGGTGCCGTGCTGTCCCTTGTGACAGGCTCTTTCTCCGGATTCCAGATAATGATAATCTGCGCCGTATATATGGCTGCCGTTCTGGCAGTCCAACGCGTGTTCGCTTATCAGGAGAAGAGAGAGATCATAAAACAAGGCACAGAGCAATAAAAAGAACCCCGGCCTTAAAGCCGGGGTTTTATTATACTTGTTTTCACCTGCTTATGAATTCACCTATCGCCTCCGCTACAGCCGCCTGCTGCTCACCGGCAGTAATGTCCGCAGGCGAGTCACCGTCCTGCTCGCCGTAATTTCCGAACTGCGCATGGTTGCCGCCTTCCAGGATGACCTCGGTCATATCTTCAGGCATATACTTCCTGCTCTCTTCGTACTTTTCACGGTTCAGTACGCTGTCATTTGTCCCGTATAGTGAAAGCACTTTCAGGCTGCTGATATTATCTGAAGAATAAGATGCGCAAAGCACGACGCCATCGATCACATCAGTATGTGAAGAGGCATAACCGGACGCGGCAACACCTCCGAGGGAATGTCCTCCGATAAACCAGTTTTCATAGTCATTACTGTTAATTATGTCTTCCGCTCTGCCGGAGCCGAAGAATGCAAAGTTGAGCGGCATTTTCACAATGAATACGTCCGCATCTTTTTCCGCTATGTCACGCATGAGCGGCGCATATGCTGCGGCTTCAACCTTTGCTCCGGGATAGAAGATAAAAGCGTTTTCTTTAGACGGTCCGTCAAAGAAGTATGTATCATCCGAAACAGATACTTTTACATTTTCGCTGCTCTCAAGCGCACTTAAGGCTGTATCGTCAGCATGATAATAAACCGCAAAGTATATAAAGAATACTGCTACCGCGGCAGCAATTATAACGACCGGTATGATCCAGCGTCTTTTTCTTTTGTTCATGGCCGTTGACTTCATTGAAAACCGTCCTTTTAAGTCCTTAAAATCAAAAGACATTATACCCTCGTTGCCCGATTCTTTCAATGAGAGAGCAATAAAAAACGGGCAGGAGGGAACCCGCCCGTACATATCGGTTATTTGTCAGCATGCCGCCGCGCTGTCTTCTTTTTCCTCTTCAGGGATCCTTCTGAGGCTCACGATCGAAATGACCGCGTTCACGGCCGCAATGACGAGCATAAGCAGAGTCCATCTGTCGGCAAGTATCATGGGCCCGGGAACGGTCTCCGTCGCCGCAAACGCTATGCAGGCTGCCGCCGCCGGCATGACGCTCATGAGTATGTACTTAAGCTTCCTGCCGTTGGCTCTGCTCAGATGTACGATGACCGTCATGAGTATAGTCAGGATCATGCATATAAGGTTAGCGAGTCCCCACGAATCGCTCTGCAAATCGTGTGCTGCAAAGGCGCATGCAGGCAGAACGCACACCATGGCCGCAGCAGCGCCAAGGAAACTCTTTATTATTCTAGCGTGTACGTTATTCTTCTTCATTTTATTTTCCCCAAAATATACTTTACTCGTTATATACCTTGATTATATTTGGAAAATGGTCACCGAAAGCGTCACTAATCGGATTGATGTGTGTAAAAGCCTGTATTTTATCCGATTTTTATAAACCAAAAAAGAGTCTGCCGCTTAACAGACTCCTGCTCTCTTTGCTGCCTCAGGTAAAACGGTTTTTTACTCTGCAGCCAGATTTATTATTTCCGCCTCGAAAGGATCTTTGCAGGCAACGCTAATGACCGATCCGTCCTTTTCAAAGGTATAAATATACAGCCCTTCACAGTCTTCAAGCAGAGAAAAGGTCCTTTTGTCTATACCCCCGATGCCGTCGCCGGAAAGCTTGAGCACTGCTTCCAGCCTCGTCCACAGCCAAACGCCTTTTTTTATGTCATCCCCGCAGAAAGCCATCTCCTCTTCGGTAAAGACCCTTTTTCTTACGGACTCTTTTATCTTTCGGAACACCTCTGTATCGGCACCTGTCTCGCAGTCTCCCACGGCAAGAACCACATGCAGATCATCATGCGAGAGCGAAAAGAACGGGCTGCCCGCTGCAAGATACGGTTTCCCTTTTCCGGCAAAGGATATATCCGCATCGCATCTTACTTTAAGGATATCCCTCAGCATGAGTCCCGCGGCATAATTGGCAGCCTTGGCGCGCTCCGAACCTGCAGACAGAATCCTCTGCTGCCTGTATTCGGGGAATGTACCGACTTCGCTCATATCGATCTCAGATGTGTCCGGTATATCGCAGACATAAACCCTTATGCGGTTCTTTACGTTCATCACATTTCCCCTGTAAGCTTTACTATAGCAGGATCTCTTCCGAGAGCAGGCAAAACCTTTTCGGTAAGATCTTTTACTTTGAAACGGATCGAACTTGTATTCTCGCACGGATGACATCCGAAATACTCTTCTTTAAGTACGTCTTCATCAATAGCAAGGCGGACTCTGTGTTCCCTGTCATTCATAAGACCCATAACCGAAACGCTGCCGGGATGAACATCCAGCATCTGTTCCATATATTCCTCTCCCGCAAATGAAAGGCGGCTTATTCCCATCTCCTTCGAGAACTCCTTGGTCCTGAAGGCCTTGTCCCCCGGCATTATAAGAAGATAAAAGTCCGTCTTCTGTCTGTTGCATAAAAAGAGATTCTTGCAGATCTTTACGCCCAGTACGCCGTCTATCATCTCACATGCTTCCATATTGGTGGCAGGCTGATCGAAGTGATCGGTGCGGTCGAATTCCACTCCAAGATCATCAAGGAATCTGTATGTCCTTATCTCTCTGTCGCTCCTGCCGGTCATATCAGTAGGGGAACCATGCTGTATCTCCATATCTTCGGATCTCCCGTATATCAGTTCTCTAGATTATATCACAGCTGCTTCGCGCACGAACAATCCTTCTGAAAAAGCAATTGGCACAAGTATGTCCAGCATCTCCGCAGGAGGATTATACAGCGACATATATAAATCTCCGCCGTTCAGCGCAACGAGCGCTTCCGCGGCCGGGAAAAGGAAATTGACATATCCGCGTTTTGTATGTTCTTTTATAGTTGCTGAAAGCATTTCAGGCTCCGGTGCTTCAACCCACCCGTTTCCGCTGTCAAAAGCCATATCGTAATAGCAGCTGAGTTTGATCAGCACCGCGGTAAACTTCGCGTAGAGAGCTTCTATGCCGGGACCGCTCATATAATAGCGTTCGACACTAAAGTAATTGCTTCCGCTCTTCTCGGGCACCTGCTTAGGCAAAAAGTCAATGACCCAGCACTGTTTTTCAAACATTTCGCCGGCCATGCTGTCCAATTCCGTTTGTTTCATCGTGTTTCTCCGGTTCTGTCTACTGCTTCTCTACCTGTTTATGATACACCATTTTGAGTATTTATAATAATAAGAATGCATATGTCGAAAACCAGAACGCCATAAGCATTTTGCTCTGCGAAACATAAACAGTAACAATCCGCAGAAGGAAGTTGGCAGAATACAAAAAAAGAAGCGGCAGATTTCTCTGTCCGCTTCTTCTTAACGTTGCTTTATGCAACGGCGGTATCGTTATCTTCACCTTTGGTCATGCTTCTGATTGCCATAACTGCTATTACCGCGTTTACCGCTGCTATTATCAGCATCATTACCGTCCATTTGTCCGCAAGTATCATGGAACCAGCCAGGTTCTGTGTGAGTGCGAACACTATAGCTGCCGCAACAGTAGGTATGATACTGAGGAACATCATCAGCCTTTTGCCGGCGTTTGCTTTGCCGCCGTGCCCTGTTTCGGAAGAGTAGAGAGCCCTGTAAGCGTGTCCAGGAAAACCAGATGCGTTGAATTGTTTGCAAGCGTATTGGAGCCGCGGATATAATCTATAGCCTCGTTCATTGTCATGGCCCCGTTGTTGATATGCTTCGCCCAGACATCACAAATACGCTGCTCGCCTTCCAGATAGTTCTCCGTGACCTTTTCCATCGTGACAGTCGTTTTTTCAAAGTGTTCGATCTGTCTCTGGTAAGAATCACTGTTTTCAAATCCGGAATATACCACAACAAAGATCAGTATGGCAGCTATAATGATTGCGTTGACAATGATAACAACACTTTTCTTTATGCTCCGGTCTCCAATGATAACTGGTGTTCAAACAAAGTATACTTATATTCTAAACCAAGATTCAAGACAGCGCTACCCCTACTCGTAACACAAAAAAAAGAGAAAGCCTGAACTGCTACCCGTTAAGTAGACAGGTAAAATAATTAAAGTCTTTATCTCCGGA
>CAYRWM010000037.1:0-15266 GCA_964428055.1 uncultured Christensenellaceae bacterium
CGAAGCCGGCATCAAGGCCCATCACAACGCAGGCGGGCTCCCCGAAGATATAGCTTCGAGATTCGAGCTTGTAGAACCCGTTAAGATACTGTTCAAAGACGAAGTCCGTGAAGTCGGAAGAGCGCTCGGTCTTCCTTCAGGAATGGTTGAACGTCAGCCGTTCCCCGGCCCCGGCCTCGGAGTGAGATGCCCCGGCGCCATAACCAGGGACAGACTTGAAGCGGTCCGTGAATCCGATGCGATACTCCGTGAAGAGTTTGCGAAAAAGGGACTTGAAGGAAAAGTATGGCAGTACTTTACAGTAGTTCCTGATTTCAAATCCACAGGAGTCAAAGACGGTAAAAGGACATTTGACTGGCCCTGCATAATCCGCGCCATAAACACTACCGATGTCATGGAAGTAACGGTGGAACATCTTGATCCTGAATTCATAGATCATCTGGTAAGCCGTATAATAACGGAGGTTCCGGGTATAAACCGTGTGCTCTTCGATTATACGCCAAAGCCTCCGGCCACGGTAGAGTGGGAATAATGCAGCTTTTGACTCAAAATGTGCTGAATTATTCTGAATTACTTAAAGCAGCAGGCATTCTTCGGAGTGGCTGCTGCTTTGCGTTATCAGCGTTGATAACATTATGATAACAATTTGGCGACGGGGGAGCAATCCCCGCCGCTCTTTTCCCTTTGACATATTCGCGCGAAGAGAGTATAATTTGTTATACAAATCATACGTTGGAGGCAATATAATGAAAGCACCGGAAGGGAAATATGCATGGACGGCTACCGTCGGGGAGAAAGGACAAATCGTAATACCGAAACAGGCGCGGGATATCTTTGAGATCAAGCCCGGAGATACTCTGCTTCTTCTTGGCGATGATAAGCGGGGGATCGCCATTCCCCCAAAAGGAGCGTTTGCAGAATTGTTCGGGATCGCATTCCAAGAGCGGGATGGTGACAAGGAATGAAAAAGGTCGCCTTTTTCTGCATTCCTGCGCACGGTCATACGAATCCCATGCTACCGGTTGCTGCGGAACTGGTGGAACGAGGGAATACCGTCCGATTCTATTCGTTCGACGAATTTGAAGATAAGATCAATGCAACAGGCGCAGAGTTTATCTCATGCGATGCGTATCTGCCCAAACTCACGGAGCAGGAAGAAGCTGGACTAAAGAATATTTCCACGACAGAAATGACACTGCAGGACATCCGGATCACGCTTCGTATGGACAGCTTCCTTGATAAAGAGTTTAAGACCTTCAAGCCCGACGTCATTTATTCGGATTCCGTTTGTTTCTGGGGCAAACTGAACGCATGGAAGCATCATGTGCCACTGGTGGTCTCCACCAGTACCTTCGCCTTTAACCAGCTGTCCTCACAGTACATGAAGAACACGCCGAAAGAGCTGGCAGATATGATTCTCGGGCTGCCGAGGGTTTCTAAGGAGTTAAAAACACTCGAACCCTACGGCTATCATGTGAAAGGCGCCTTGTCACTGGTACAGAGCGACAATCAGACGGACAGCATCGTCTATACTTCACGGCGGTTTCAGCCCTATGCGGAAAGCTTTTCTGACCACTACGCCTTTGTAGGGCCCTCTGTATTTTCAAAGGCCGTTCCGGATAAAACGAAGGAATGCCCGCTCGTTTATATTTCCATGGGAACCGTTATCAACGACAGACGGGATTTTTACGCTAAATGCATTGAAGCATTGCGGGATCAGAATGTCAACGTCGTCATTTCATGCGGGAATGCGGTAAACCGTGAGTCATTGGGAGTGCTGCCTGACAACATCCATGTGTATCCCTACGTTGATCAGCTTGACATTCTTTCCAAAGCGGACGTTTTTATAACGCACTGCGGCATGAACAGCGTTTCCGAAAGTCTCTATATGGCTGCACCGATGGTGCTCTATCCCCAGACAAGTGAGCAGAAAGCAGTGGCGAGAAGGGTAATGGAAATCGGCGCAGGTACGGCTTTAAATGACGATTCCATTGACGGAATCCGGGCGTCTGTACATGAGATTCTGAGCAACGCCGCCTACGGAAAAGCCGCAGAAGTGTGCAGTGCAGATTTTCGTTCTTGTACCGGTGCTGCCGGAGCAGCGGAGTTTATCGAGAATGCACCGCATTCATCGAACGGATTAGATGTTGTCGGTGAGCTGAATAAAACGACAGTGAGATTCTACTTCATATACTGGGCGACAATCATCGCCGCCATCAATCTGATCGGATTTCTTTTCAGTTGGAAATATGTGTGGATCATTGGTATTGCAGCCGGTATCCTGTCTAATCCGATCGGCAAGGCAATACAAAAACGGAAATATTTTTCCATGCTGCGCAGAATCCAACAATGAATGGATTGTTTTCTGGAATGACAAAAAGCACATAAATCTTGAAGAACAGCGTTCAGGCAAGTATAATAACAGCACTATTATCCATAGCAACTCCACTCCACTGTTATCAATGCTGATAACAGAATGATAACAGAAGGGGTGATCGGCCGGATAATATGGATATATCAAATAATCAAAGGAACCATGAACAGGACGAACAATATTTCCTAAACGAAATCAGTTAAGCCCTGTCGAGTACGAATAATACAAGACTCGCGAAGCCCTTGAGAGAACACCTTTTCAAGGGCTTTTTTTCTTGCCTTATTTCTCTGTAAACTATATTCTATTTGTATAATACATTTATTGTTTCGCGGGTTTCTATGAATATTATCGATTATGTGAAAAAACTCGGAAATAAGGATTTTACCGAGACTCCTTTCAGGGACGCTGACGTTCTCGTATTTGCTGCGCTCAGTTACATGCACTTTGATAAGGTTGCGCCGGACTATTCAGAGAAGGACGCATGCTTCTATCTGGGGGAGCTGACTGATGAGCAGATACCCTTGATCGGTCCAATAACAAAAAGAGGCAAACGCGAAAAAGAGGAACTGCTGCGTGCCGTAAGGAACTCTGAACGATTCAGAGACGTAGGCATTAAATTTGTGATGAACGTTTTCGATGATGAGTTCCTCGAACAGTTCTTTGCCCTTACTTTTGTCATACCCGAAAACGGGCTGTTTATAGTGTACCGGGGGACAGATTCAAGCCTCGTCGGCTGGAAAGAAAACTGCGTCACCATGTGGCAGGGAGCATCCGCTGCCCAAATTGATTCTATTGAATACCTGAGGCTTGTTTTCAGCCACATAGGTAATGAAAAGGTCATGATAGGCGGTCACTCAAAAGGAGGGAATCTCGCTTATTACGCCATGATCTATTCGCCTGCGGAGTTCAATGAAAGGATCACAAAGGCGTATTCGCTTGACGGCCCCGGCTTTTTTACAAAAGATTACAGAAGCAAGCCCAATTATGAAAAATCACTTGACCGCATGGTACAGATCGTGCCTCGTGACAGTATAGTAGGTGAGATTTTTTATACACCTAACAATCATACGGTTATCAATGCGCAGGGCAGCGGTATGACGCAGCATCATCTGTACTATTGGGAGATAACAGACAGCGGCGAACTGGATTATATAGAGAAAAGAAGTCTTTATACCAAGATATGGCACAGGACCACAAAGACATGGGCCCGCCACAGAAAGAAGGAAGACAGAGCTCTGTTCGTTGACGGGATAATCAAAGCATTCACCGATGAGAACGGTGAATTCCAGCTAATGACCGGCTCGAAAGCCAAACTTGTTATAGAGACAGCAAGAAAGAATTATCCATTTAAAACACGGATGCGCTTCTACTTTTCCGTTATCTCCATCGCGCTTGAGTTTATAGGTAACACATTCAATTATATTTTTAAGCCTTTAGGACCTAAGTCAAAGGATAACGACATTTCAGGTATGTCAGGAACATAAAACAAGTAGGGGGATTGCTATGAAGATTGAAAACAAGTCATGTGCCGACTGCGGCGCGGCAAAATGTCACATGGGGGACACTAACTTTACGGAATTCTGCCCGACGGGCAAAATGGATCCTGATTTTCTGAATGAGATCAAGCAGGAATATCTGGATGATGAGGAAAACCTGAAACTCATGCAGGTCTCTTCCGATGTCGAGTACGAAGGCTACGGCAATTGGCCGAGAGTTGTGGAGATCGCACAGTTTGCGCTGAGGATGGGATATAAGAAGATCGGTCTGGCCGCCTGTGTCGGACTGCTTAAGGAAGCGAGAGTCGCTGCAAAAGTCCTGAGAAGCTATGGGCTTGAGGTTTACGGTATTGGCTGCAAGGTGGGAATGATCCCGAAGCAGGATATGGGCATACCTGAAGAGCACAACGCTACGGGTATGAGCATCTGCAATCCCATAATGCAGGCCGCACTTTTAGCGGAGCACGGCACGGAGTTCAATGTCGTGATAGGTCTGTGCGTAGGTCACGACACCGTGTTCTATAAATACTCGAAGGCACCTGTGACCACGCTCGTCTGCAAGGACCGTGTGCTCGGCCACAACCCGGTCGCCTGTCTTTACGTTGCGGACAGTTTCTATGCCGACAAACTGTTTGGCGACTGCGATCCGGAGTAAGGAGCCTGAAGAACATAAGTTTTATCGGGGACAGTGATCACGGTGCCGCCGGTCGCGGTCCTGGTTGCTGCAATCTTAAAGCAGGAGGAAAAAGACATGAGCAGAGCTAAAAGAATATCAGTCATGTTTGCGGTATTTGTTTTGCTTTCAGTAATCCTTGCGGGATGCAGCGGGACGGAAAACGAAGAGCCGGCTGAAGATATATATGAAAACACAACGGACGAGATGTTCACTGAAAGCGACCCGGATGCTACGCTGTACGTTTTTCAGATCGAAGGGCGGACGTATACGGCTGATGAATACGTATATGAAGTGGATGCATACGGCGGAAACATGGAAGACGGCGGGTTTTATAAGGTAACGGCCGATGTGGACTTTTTAAACGGCGGAGTCGCCGGCTATGTGGACTACCCGCAGATAAATGAGATCCTGAGCTGCGAAGAAGTTTCGCCTTTTGATTTGGATCTTCCTTTGATAACCGATACCATGTACGGTGTTACCCTCATAGGAGACTATGCTGAAGGCGATGTGTTTGTTAATGCGTATGATAAAATGGCTGTCTGGAAAGACGGCGAGTGGATATACTATTATAGCGATGAATTAAAACTTGAAGACGGAACGCAGGTCTGTTGCGTTAATGGCGTGACCGAGGAGACTGTTGAAGCCGGAATCGACAGCGGGGTACTATCCTGTGAGGAATACTTCGTTCTGCCCTGACAGCATATACTATTCGGCATCTATGGTGGATACACCGAACGTTACTTCTTCCAGAACGTCTAACAGCAGGCGGACTGTGTCAAGGGATGTCAGCATCGTTATATTATTCTGTGCTGCAGCCTGACGGATAGCTACACCGTCACCGTAATGGATGCCTGAGAGTATTGCTCTTGTGTTTATCACATAACTGACATAACCGGCGCGGATGGAATCAACAACTTCCTGACTTCCTTCGCTCGGTTTCAAGCGGATCCTTGTACGGATCCCGTTTGTTTTAAGGACTTCTCCCGTAAGGCTTGTTGCTTCTATATTGAATCCCATGTTGTAAAAACGTCTTATAAGGGGAACCGTTTCATCTTTATCTTCATCAGCAACACTTACAAGGACCGTGCCGTAATTGGGGAGCTTGAGGCCTGCTGCTATCATTGCCTTGAAAGCAGCTCTGTGCAGTTTTCTATCATATCCTATGGCTTCGCCGGTCGATTTCATCTCGGGTGACAGATACGCATCCATGCCGCGCAGTTTTGAAAAAGAGAATGCGGGTACTTTAACGTAATAGCGTTCTTTTTCCTTCGGGTAGCGTTCGCATAAACCCTGCTCTTCAAGCGATACCCCGAGTATGGCCAGCGTGCCGATATCAGCGAGGCTGTAGCCTGTAGCCTTTGAAAGGAAGGGGACCGTTCGTGACGATCGCGGGTTCACTTCTATAACATATACTTTTTCTGAGCTGTCCACTATGAACTGTATGTTGAAAAGCCCGATTATCCCGATCCCGAGGCCGAGTCTTTCGGTATAGTCGAGGATCGTTTTTTTAACACTGTCGGAAAGACTGCAGGAAGGGTAGACGCTTATTGAGTCACCTGAGTGCACGCCTGTTCTTTCGACCAGTTCCATTATCCCGGGAACAAATATACGTTTGCCGTCGCAGACGGCATCCACTTCAACCTCTTTGCCCCGTATGTATTTGTCAACGAGTACAGGCTTGTCTTCATCAACCATTGCGGCATCCCTGAGATAGTTCCACATGGATTTTTCTTTCGCCACTATCTGCATAGCCCGGCCTCCGAGCACAAAACTTGGACGTACGAGTACAGGGTATCCGATCTCATGAGCCGCAGCGATGCCGTCCTCTATGCTCGTGACAGCCTTTCCGGTTGGCTGCGGTATATCAAGGGATAAAAGCAGTTTTTCAAAAGAATCCCTGTTCTCCGCACGGTCTATCGCATCGCAGTCTGTGCCTATTATCTTTACTCCGCGGTCGCGGAGCGGCTCAGCGAGATTGATAGCGGTCTGGCCTCCGAGTGTAACGATGACGCCGTCCGGTTTTTCCATATGTATTATGTTCATTACGTCTTCCGTGCACAGGGGCTCAAAATAAAGCTTGTCCGAACAGGTATAATCCGTTGAGACAGTCTCCGGGTTGTTGTTTATGATTATCGCTTCAAACCCGGCTTTCTGTATGGTCTGCACGGCGTGTACGGTGGAGTAGTCGAATTCCACGCCCTGTCCTATGCGGATAGGACCGGAGCCGAGAACTATTATCTTTTTTCTGTCCGATACCACGGATTCATTCTCTTCCTCGTACGTGGAATAAAAGTAGGGTATGTAACTCTCGAACTCAGAGGCGCATGTATCGATCATTTTGTATACGGGTACTATTCCGTGCCCGATCCTCAGGCTGAATATATCGTTTTCACTGCTTCCCCAGAGAGATGCGATCTCCCTGTCTGAGAAGCCCATTTTTTTGGCTTCAGCCAGTTTGTCAAGGTCATTGGGGTGTTCTTTCAGTTCAGCTTCTTTCTTGATTATGTTTTTCAGTTTACGAATGAAGAATCTGTCTATGCCCGTAGCGGATGATATGCTGTCACAGTCCGTGCCGCGGCGGAAGAGTTCCGCTATGGCATATATTCTGTCATCCGTGCCGATCCTAATGTAATTGAACAGGGTTCCCGTATCGATATCATCGAATTTTTTAAGGTATAAATGAAAAGCGCCGATCTCGAGCGAGCGTATTCCCTTAAGGAGACTCTCCTCGAAAGTTCTGCCGATACTCATGACTTCACCTGTTGCCTTCATCTGAGTGGAGAGCGAGTTGTTGGCATCCGCAAACTTATCGAACGGAAAACGGGGGAGTTTCGTCACTACGTAATCGAGCGCAGGTTCAAAGGAAGCCGGCGTGTTGGCTATCTGTATCTCGTCCAGCGTCATGCCGACACCGATCTTGGCCGACACTCTTGCGATCGGGTATCCGCTGGCCTTTGAAGCAAGTGCGGAAGACCGCGAGACTCTGGGATTGACTTCTATAACATAATACTGGAAGGAACATGGATCGAGCGCGAACTGCACATTGCATCCGCCTTCTATTTCGAGAGCGCGTATGATCTTGAGAGCGCTGTCGCGGAGCATATGGTATTCCTTATTTGTAAGTGTCTGCGAAGGGCATACGACTATGGAGTCACCTGTGTGGATCCCTACCGGATCCAGGTTCTCCATATTACATATCGTGACGGCTGTGTCATTTCTGTCGCGCATCACTTCATACTCAATCTCCTTGTAGCCCTTTACGCTCTTTTCGATCAGGACCTGGCGTACCGGGGAGAGGTCGAGAGCGTTTTTCATCAGCGGCACGAAATCATCGGGACCGTCTGCAAATCCGCCGCCTGTACCGCCGAGCGTGAATGCGGGGCGAAGCACCACCGGGTAGCCGATCCTGTTCGCTGTTGCAAGCCCTTCCTCTACAGAAGATGCTGTATCGGAGGGCAGCGTGGGTTCACCCAGTTCTTTGCACAGCTGCTTGAACTGTTCGCGGTCTTCCGCGCGTTCTATGGATACGCTTCTGGTGCCGAGCAGCTCGACATGACACTCTTCGAGTACGCCTTTCTTTTCGAGCTGTATCGCGAGATTGAGCCCCGTTTGTCCGCCTATGCCGGGGAGTATCGCGTCGGGGCGCTCGTAGCGTATTATCTTTGCTATGTATTCAAGCGTGAGCGGCTCCATATACACTTTGTCCGCGATGGACGTATCTGTCATTATCGTGGCCGGATTGGAGTTGCAGAGTATTACTTCATATCCTTCTTCCTTAAGAGCAAGGCAGGCCTGTGTTCCCGCATAATCGAACTCGGCCGCCTGACCTATGACTATCGGCCCGGAACCGATCACCATGACTTTTTTTATATCTGTCCTTTTGGGCATTACATATCCCTCCGATCATCTTTGACTGATGTTTCCATCATACTGATGAAACGGTCAAACAGGTGCGCACTGTCCTGCGGGCCCGGGCAGCTCTCGGGGTGGTACTGAACGCTGAATACGCTGTCCTTTTTATGCTTTATTCCTTCCACTGTCCTGTCGAGCAGATTCCTGTGGGAGACGTAAAGATCCGTTTCTGCCAGACTGTCCTCATCCACAGCGTATGAATGGTTCTGCGATGTTATCTCGATCTTTCCCGTATCCAGATCCTTTACGGGAT
The DNA here is from genome assembly GCA_964428055.1 of uncultured Christensenellaceae bacterium. GTDB lineage: Bacteria > Bacillota > Clostridia > Christensenellales > Christensenellaceae > CAYRWM01. The sequence goes on from CAYRWM010000037.1 coordinate 8,712, forward strand.
GGTTTCCGCCGCGGTGGCCGAACTTCAGTTTGTATGTTCTGGCTCCGTATGCGAGGGCTATTATCTGGTGCCCCAGGCATATACCGAAGACCGGATACTGTCCCAAAAGCGAACGAACTGTCTCTATGGTCTCCGGAACATTCGTCGGATCTCCCGGTCCGTTGGAGATAAACACTCCGTCAGGGTTTAGGGCCGTGATCTCTTCCGCCGGTGTGTTCCAGGGGACAACTGTTATGCGGCAGTTTCTTTTTATTAGAGAATTTACTATGTTGCGCTTCATCCCGCAGTCGATCGCGACCACATGAAATCCGGTGTTATCTTCTCCTGCCGTCCAGGACTCTCTGCAGCTTACCCTGGACACGGCATCTTTCGGCTGCACAAAACCGCTCAGCATCTCAAGACCCTGCTTAAGAGGCGTATCGGCATCTGTAAGCAGTGCCTTACGGCTTCCGAAATCACGTATGGAACGGTTAAGCTTTCTTGTATCCACGCCGCTGAGGCCGGATATGCCGTATCTTTTCATTACCTCGCCGAGCGTTTCTTTTGACCTGAAGTTGGAAGGCTTATCGTTGTACTCGCGGACTATGAGCGCGCCGATCGTCGGGACGTCCGTTTCATAGTCGTCATCGGCCATGCCGTAGTTGCCTATCAGAGGATATGTCATCACTACCGCCTGATCTGTATACGACGGGTCGGACAGGATCTCCTGATAACCTGCCATTGAAGTGTTGAATACTATCTCAAGTATCTTTTCTTTATCCGAGCCGAACGAGTATCCGTAATACTCCTGTCCGTCCTCCATTATTATCTTTCTGTCTGGTTCTGATGCCATGTTTTTCCTCATTTCATGCTTTCCGGCATTTCATGCTCAAAGCGGTCCTTGCCCGAGTCTGCCGGTATCCTTGTCGGGTAGTCGCCGTCAAAGCAGGCCCTGCAGCAGTCCGGTCTCCCGCACATCTCCGTTAAGCTGTCCACAGGAAGATACCCAAGGGAATCAGCTCCTATGATTTCCGCTGTCTCGGAAACCGAATGACGGCAGGCTATAAGATGCTCTCTGGAATCTATATCCGTTCCGTAATAGCAGGGATAAAGAAAGGGCGGTGCCGAAACCCGCATGTGAATCTCCTTTGCGCCGGCTTCCCGGAGCAGTGATACTATATGTTTGCTGGTAGTGCCCCGTACTATAGAATCGTCGATAAGGACGATCCTCTTTCCCTTAACTGCTCCTTCGACGGCGGACAGTTTGATGTTTACCTTATCCGATCTGCCATCAGGTGCTATAAACGTTCTGCCGATGTATTTGTTCTTAATAAGACCGATTCCGTATGGTATGCCCGATTCTCTGCTGTAGCCTATTGCCGCGTCCAGGCCAGAGTCCGGTACGCCTATCACTATGTCCGCTTTTGCAGGAGATGTTCTTGCAAGTATCCTTCCCGCATTGATGCGTGCTTCGTATACCGGCCGGCCGTCTATTACAGAGTCGGGACGTGCGAAGTATATGTATTCGAAAACGCAGGGCTTTTCCTCTGCTTTGCCGCAGTGTTCGCGCCTTGATTCTGTTTTTCCTTTGCTGAATATCAGTATCTCGCCCGGCTCAATATCCCGCACGAAGTCCGCTCCGACTGCTTTGAGAGCACAGCTCTCCGAAGCCACGACGAATATACCGTCTTTTGTCTTTCCGTAGCACAGCGGTCTGAATCCGCGGGGGTCTCTTGCCGCTATCAGTTTCTGCGGAGACATGAGTATCAGTGAATAGGCGCCCTCAAATGCATTCATCGCACGGCTGAGAGCGTCTTCGATCGAAGGGGCGCTAAGTCGCTCCTTTGTTACTATATATGCTATCGTTTCGGTATCGCTTGAAGTGTGAAATATCGCGCCCTTAAGCTCCAGCGATGAACGCAGCTCCGCTGCATTCGACAGATTGCCGTTGTGCGCGATCGCCATTCTCCCTTTCTGATGGTTTACTTCTATCGGCTGGCAGTTGCTCCGTGTCGTGCCGCCCGTAGTCCCGTAGCGCGTATGGGCGACCGCCATGGATCCTTTGGGAAGTGATGACAGAGTATCTGTTGAAAACACATCGCCTACTATTCCGAGATCCTTATGGGAAACGAAGAGGCCGTCATCGTTTACAACGATGCCGCAGCTTTCCTGACCTCTGTGCTGAAGGGCATACAGTCCGTAGTAGCACATGCCCGCTGCATCTACAGGTCTGTCGGCGATCACTCCGAATACGCCGCATTCCTCATGTATACCCATGGCTCAGCCCTTCGCGTGCTCTGCTGCAGCGCGGATGAAACCTTTGAAAAGAGGATGCGGTCTGTTGGGACGGCTCTTAAATTCAGGATGGTACTGAACGCCTACGAAGAACGGCTGTTCTGTGATCTCAACAGTTTCAACAAGGTTGCCGTCGGGCGATATTCCGCTCAGTTTAAGTCCGTTTGAAGAAAGAATTTTGCGGTAGTCATTGTTGAGCTCGTAGCGGTGTCTGTGCCTTTCGCTTATCCTATGGCTGCCGTAACAGCGTTCCATGGTCGTGTCGGGCTGTATAACGCAAGGATATGCACCGAGACGCAGCGTGCCGCCTTTGTCTATGTCATTGCTCTGTCCGGGCATAAAGTCTATCACCTTGTTCATGCAGTTTTCATCGAATTCACCCGAGTTCGCATCGCCGATACCGGCGACATTACGGGCGAATTCTATAACTGCGACCTGCATTCCGAGGCAGATGCCGAAATACGGCAGGCAATGAGTTCTGGCGTATTCCGCGCTGAGTATCATTCCCTCGATGCCGCGTTTTCCGAAGCCGCCAGGTACGATTATGCCGTCAAGGCCCGAGAGCATGGATTCGACTGTATCGGGAGTTATCTCTTCAGAATCGATCCAGTGTATATTGATATGAACGTTGTTATAGAAACCGGCGTGTCTCAGAGCTTCCGCAACCGAAAGATACGCGTCATGTAGCGCGACGTATTTTCCCACAAGTCCTATCTCAACGCAGTTGGAAAGGGTTGATTTTATCCTGCCGACCATTTCAGTCCATTCTGTAAGATCGGGCTCAGGAACGGAAAGGCCGAGCTCCCTGCATACCACTTCGGAAAAGCTGGATTTTTCGAGCATGAGCGGTGCTTCGTAAAGATTGGGCAGCGTTATGTTTTCTATGACGCAGTCAGGCTTTACGTTGCAGAACATTGATATCTTTTCGAATATCGACTTTTCGAGGGGTTCATTGCAGCGCAGGACTATGACGTTGGGATTGATGCCCATGCCCTGAAGTTCTTTAACGGAGTGCTGCGTGGGTTTTGTCTTGTGTTCGCAGGATCCGTGAAGATAGGGAACCAGCGTTACATGTATGAAAAGGCTGTTCTCTCGGCCGACTTCCAGGGAGACCTGACGCACCGCTTCTATAAACGGCTGGGATTCTATGTCGCCTATCGTACCGCCTATCTCGGTTATTACGACATCAGCTCCCGTTTTTTTGCCGACGTTATATACGAATTCCTTTATCTCGTTTGTTATGTGAGGTATGACCTGTACAGTTGAACCGAGGTATTCTCCGCTTCGCTCTTTGTTGAGTACATTCCAGTAGACTTTTCCCGTAGTCAGATTGGAGTATTTGTTCAGGTCCTCATCGATGAAGCGCTCGTAGTGACCCAGATCCAGGTCGGTCTCTGCGCCGTCCTCGGTAACATATACTTCACCGTGCTGATACGGACTCATTGTTCCCGGATCCACATTAATGTACGGGTCGAGTTTCTGGGCGGCCACCTTAAGCCCTCGTGCTTTGAGCAGCCTTCCTAGCGATGCCGCCGTTATCCCTTTACCGAGTCCCGAGACAACGCCTCCTGTCACAAAAATGTACCTTGTCATAACTGGTTCCCCCTTTATTCCCATTCCACCGTAGCCGGAGGCTTTGATGAAATATCATAAACTACTCTTGATATGCCTTTGACCTCGTTTGTTATCCGGTCGCTCACTTTTTCCAGCAGCTCATACGGAAGCCTGGTCCATTCTGCCGTCATAAAGTCATCTGTTGATACCGCCCTTACAGCTACCGTATATCCGTATGCTCTGGCGTCTCCTACAACGCCCACCGTTCTTGTATCCGTTAGAACGGCGAAATACTGATCGGGTATACAGGGCAGGTCTGCCGCATCTATTTCTTCTCTCAGGATCGCATCAGCTTCCTGCAGCGTCCTGATCTTTTCCTTTGTTATCTCCCCGATTATACGCACGGCAAGGCCAGGCCCGGGGAAGGGCTGACGCCATACAAGCTTTCCCGGCAGGCCGAGCGTCTCTCCGATCCTGCGGACTTCGTCCTTAAACAGCTCGCGAAGAGGTTCAATGATCTCATCAAACGATATAACATCAGGGAGTCCGCCTACATTGTGATGGCTCTTGATCACTGCCGAGGCATCTTTACCGCTCTCTATGACATCGGGATAGATCGTACCCTGGGCGAGCGCATGGATGTGCCCGGCTCTTTTTGCCTCTTCTTCAAAGACACGAATGAACTCCTCGCCTATGATCTTGCGTTTTTTCTCCGGCTCGGTGACGCCGGCGAGCTTTTTGAGAAAACGGTCCTGGGCGTTAACACGTATCAGGTTTATACCCAGATCATTGCGGAATGTTTTTTCGATATAGTCGCCCTCATCTTTTCTCAAAAGACCGTGATCCACAAACACACAGATGAGATTACTTCCGACCGCTCTGTTCAGTATCAGTGCCGCGACCGAGGAATCGACTCCTCCCGAAAGAGCCAGAAGCACCTTTTTCCCTGCATATTCCGAACGGTATTGTTCTATCTTTTCCGCGGCATAATCAACCGCATTCCAGTCGCCTGTACATCCGCATACAAGGAAGAGAAAATTGCTGAGTATCTTTTTGCCGAATTCCGTGTGCGTGACTTCCGGATGGAACTGTACCCCGTAGAGTTTTTTCTCATCGTTGCACAGCGCTGCGCACGGGCATTTATCCGTTGTGCCGGTTACCTTAAATCCTTCCGGTGCAGTCCGGATATAATCGGTATGGCTCATCCAGCAGATGCTTTTTTCAGGAACATCCCTGAAAAGAGTGTGACTGACGGTTTTAAGCGTCGTCTTTCCGTATTCGCTGGAGTCGCGTGCTCCTTCCACCTGTCCGCCCGCCATATGGGCTATCAGCTGTGCGCCGTAGCATATACCGAGGACCGGTATACCGAGCCCGAGTATTTCCGGGTCGAAGTTAGGAGATGAAGGATCGTATACGCTGTTTGGGCCACCGGTAAAGATTATCCCGCGGTATCCGCCGCCCTTTATTTCCGAAAGGGTCATTCTGTCGTATGACCTGACCTCAGCGTATACGTGCTGTTCACGCACCCTGCGTGCTATGAGCTGGTTATACTGTCCGCCGAAATCCAGAACGAGTATTCTGTCCATCCGTCTCTCCTGAATAGCATTGTTTCAGCCGGCTCGTCGCCGGCATGTCAAAAGGCGGGCTTCCATCTTCTTTTACAAAAAGTCCGCCGAAAAAACGTATTGCTTTTTGCGTGCGTCCCTGCTCATGATGCGCAAGCGCATCATGAATGCTCATCAATTATCTCTCTTGCTATCTGTATCCTAGGGACGCATTTGTCCATAGCCTGCTTTTCTATGTACCTGTGAGCTTCAGCCTCACTCATGTTTGTTTCGCCTATAAGCAGCCACTTGGCGCGGTTGATGACCTTTATCTCTTCCATTTTTTCTTCCAGGGTCATGGTCTTTTTTTCTGTCTTTCTCAGCCTTTCCCTGGTGGTCGCCATCCAGTTGAGGGCAGTAGTAAGGGTAGGCTTTGAGGTCGGTTTTGGCAGCGTGTATACTCCGTGCTCATATACCCTTTCAAAGGTCTCGTTAAGGATATCGGCTTTGACCATAAAAAGAACAACAGTACCCGAGGTATTGCACATGTCTATCGCGAATCTCGAACCGACATCATCAGGAAGAGGCGAATTTATAACTATAAAGTCCATATCGTGATCGGACAGTATCCTCTTTGCCGCGCTTATACTGCTTACAGTCCTTATCAGATTGAATCTGGCTTCAGGGAGCAGAGAAGAGAGAGCGCTGTTGAACACTTGTCCGTTAGATACTATGAGAATGCTGTATGTCTTTGTCTTAAGGCTTACCACACTCTTTCCCCCCAGTTTTAAGTGTAAGTAGTTTTATCCTTATCTGTTGCAGTAACTGCTTATTATCGCATCAGGTATGTATTCTTTTATGAACTCGCTCTCATGGGCTGCAGCAGCGGCTTCTTTCAGATCCGAAGGAAGTCTTTCGAACTTCGAAAGCGTTGTCAGGTCTGCCGTGAACAGGTTGAAGTCGGAAGGCTCACTCAGTTCAAGCTTATTTTCAATTCCGTACAGACAGGCGTAAATAATGAGCGCAAATGCGAGATACGGATTGGATTCCGGATCAGGCGACCTGAGTTCTATGCGCCTGTATTCATCGACAGCTGCCGGTATGCGTATTAGCTGGGATCGGTTTTCATTTGACCATGACACAAAGCTCGGAGCCTTGTTCTTTACGAACCGCTTATATGATG
>CAYRWM010000038.1:0-14838 GCA_964428055.1 uncultured Christensenellaceae bacterium
CCTTGACCTTGAAATATCCGCCTATGTTCTTCCTTAATTGCTCCATGGCTATATCCGATCCTTTATTGACCGACATACCTATGAGCACAAGCGATGACAGTATCACTATTATTATCAGCAGCAATACGGTCTTTCCTCTGTTACGGGCTATATACAGCCCGGCTCTTTTTATAAGAGACATGTTTTAGCCTCCTTCTTCCTGGTGTTATTCAGACAATAAATCATAAGGCTTCTTTTTAAGAAGTTTCTTTGATGAAATCAAGACCGGAACCAAAAATAACGGGATACAGATAGCGGCAGGGACTATACCTTCGGTAAAATCATATTCAAGATTAATGTCTGCATTTCCTTGTTTTGCAACGATATTCAGGTAATCGTCATAATACGCCTCATATCTGTCGCCCTCTTCTTTTGAAAACGAATCATTCACAGCATTGCCTAAAGGTTGCATGAGCATACCTGAAATTATAACCGCTATTACAAACGCTATCACACTGGTTATCAATATCTCAAAAAGCATCTGCAAGAGTATTTCTTTTTTACCGATACCGTTTGCAAGAAGGATACCGGCTTCTCTTGATCTCTGTCTCGTCCGCATAATGATCAAAAGGAACACTGCAAAAAAGCATCCGATACCGGCCCCGATGGCAATCAGCAACCCCATATTCTTTATTCCATTAAGAGTATCCTTTATCGGCTGATAATCTGTATCGTCCTTGGTAACATCAACATAACCCCAACTGATACCATCGATCTGTTTCATATGCTCAATAATACTGTCTATCCCATTAGGATCATCCACAAAAAATGTTAGTTTTCTATAAACCAGATCCTTGCGCTCATTCGGTATGCTTCCATCAAGTTTTTCTATTTCTTTTTCGGTCAATGCATTAATAATAATCGTGTTTTCGGGCATTTCTTCTTCGACAGTATACTCGGATACTTCCATTTGAAAATTTATGCGGTAAATACCGACCACTTCCAGTTCAGTCTTAAACGGTTTGATCCAATCCAGATTGAAATATACGGCATCGATGTACTCCTTATTAAGATCCACAGGAACGGCATCTCCTATTTTAAGGTTGTTCCTTTTGGCAAAATCTTCAGAAACAAGTGTTTTAAACTGATCATCTGGTAATAGATGTCTGCCTTCAATGACCTCAAATGCTCCGTTTCTGAACAGTTCATTCTTTTCACTTGAGGTGTTTATTAGCACATTAAGTGTTTGACGTGCATACTTTTCAAAGATTAAATCATCTTCCGTCATATTTGAGTTTATATAATCTTCATAATACTCGGGATCGCTAATCAGTCTTGAGTAATCACGGGAAAAGAGCCCCTCCTTTACCTTAAGATCGGTATGCATGAGGCCCATACTTTCCCCGTTATATTCACTGATTCCATCGATCTGTAGTATCTCTTCGGCCATACTATCGGTCAAGCTAACTGGGCTATGATATTGTGGGGTGGTCGTACCGTCTTTTTCAACGACCTCTTCGGTCCAAAGACTCGGATCGTCTCTGTCAATTATCATTGTAAGATTAAAGGAATTGCACAGCGCATCCGTTACATTGTTTATTTCCTTGTCAGCCGAGCTTATCATAGCCGATCCTATTATCAGTAAAATAAAGAATACTACCAAAATCAGGGTCAAGACTATCGTGGATTTGTTTCTTCTTAAATACAATAATGCTCTTTTGGGGATGTTCATTCAATTATCCTCGCGAGGTCGCTTGTGCTTTATAAATAATGAGTATTATCTATAGATTTTGTTACATTTATTCTTATATACTGCAAGATCAAGGAAGCTGATTATTTTACTCCTTGTTTAATCTTTTAATTATTGCTCCGGATACAATAGAAGTTACGAGCAGCAGTATTGCTGCGAACACCGCAAAGACCATAACATAATCGCCAGGACTATTGCTGATATCTATATCCGGTAATTCTCCTGCTGTTTGTGTTATCTCAATTCCAATTTTGGTTGATTCAACAGTATAGAGCTCGTCTGTGGTTTTCATTGAGGCCGTATCGGTAATCATTTCTTTAATCGGCCCGGATAGGAAATATGACAGGAGCAGCATGAACAAAAATGATATTAATATAATCATTATTATTTCAATTATCAGCTGCATTTTTATGTTCTTATTAACGAACCCTAAGTATGAATAGATTGACAGTTCCTTCTTTCTCGAACGAAGCTGCATCATAATGATGAACGCTGCTAAAATGCCACCGGCACCAAATGAAAGAAACAACATAAGAGAGGAGTAACCACCAACTGTTTCCAATGGCTTCAATAACGATCTGTAGGTAGCATCATTCTTTTTAATACTGCAGAACTGCCAGTTTACACAATCCAAGTCCTTAACTTCTTGTATTATCCCATCAAGTTTTGAAGGACTGTCAACATAAAACTCAACTCTTGAGTATCCCGGGCCAGGAGTTAACCCCATGTGGGCATTTGATATACTTGTCAGTTGCTTCGCAGTATTTCTTGAAATGTATATAAAATTCTCGGGGTTTTCATTCTCCGGCGTATAGATTGAAGATTCAAGACTGAAATTAATCCTGTAAATACCCACGATCTCCAAGTCAACAGGTTCACCAACTATCTTATCGGGATCGCCTGCCACATCAATACAAGTCTCTTTGATTTCAAGACTGATATGATCTCCGACATTTAAGCCATTCTTTTCAGCAAGTCTTTTGGAAACCATAGCTTCATTTGCGCCTTCTATGCTTATCATGCGGCCGCTATCCAATTCAAATGACCCGTTTTCAAAAAAAGCGTCATGTTCGGGATCTCTGTTACTGTAACAAGTGGCTGAACGACTCCAAATATAATCATCCCTATGCTCTTTAATAGCATCATCCCGATCATCAACAATATTCTTTTCGTACATATAGCCAAACAATCCGGGAAGAAGTTCAATGTTGCTAAAATAGTATACTCCACACCACCCGCCTTCATTGTATCCTTCCACACCTGAAACCGAACAGATTTCTTCTATAGCTTCATCGACTATCTTAGGACCGGTATATATTCTGACAGTAGTGCCATCTTCTAATTCAATGACTTCCTCATCGGCGTCAAAATCATCATAATTGCTCTCTATAATAAAACTTGATCCGTATTCCGACCTGACCTTTTCTGATTCCCTGTCAACACTTGACTTTATAGCAATCCCGTTCAGTGATATGAGCATAAGAAAAGCAAGGATAATGACCAGAAGAATGGTTCTGGTCTTATTTCGGGAAATGTATAGAATAGCCCTCTTAAATATGCTCATAACAACCTCCTGATTGGGTGAACTTAAACCCTTCAAATATATAGACAACAAATATAGTACATTTGTTACACTGTGCAACAGAAAATACCGCCCGAAACGGACGGTAGATTATTTAACTCTATGATAATCCTTTTGATATGATGGTTTAAAAGGAGCATCTTAACGCTTATATCTTCGTGTTATTATGATGTATCCAACCTGAACACCCCCTCATCCTACACAAAAACGTTATGGTTCTGCTATTATTCCTCTCTTTTCTTTTTAACAGAAACAACTGTTGCCAGAATCACTACACCCTCTGTTATCGTGATCGTTACTATTACATCGCCAAAATCTATCTGGCCATTAAGGTCTAATTCTGTTTTTATATTCTTTTCCACTACCAAAAAATCGTTGGCATCTGCCGATACTTCAAATTCTTCAGTTTCAGATGTTTTATCGTTTATGGTATCGGAAACAAATGCGCCCACAAAACCAGCCATACAGATTACAATTATGCACGCTATTAAAATGGCAATAGCGGACAGCAGCATATTCTCAAACACTCGCTGGTTAATAATAGACTTTTTAGTAATCCCTATAGAATGGTATATTGTCGCTTCTTTTTGTCTGCCCTTTGCATTTATGCCAATAAGCAAAAACAGAACTACTATGCAGCCAGTCGAGATAAGGATAATGAAGAACATTATCATATTTTTAAAATTATTGAGAGGCCTAGCAATTGCCTCATATTCCTCATTGTTCTTCTCTACATGATAGAATTGCCAGTCAAGTACATCGGATTCCTCAATATTTGATATGATATCGTCAATTTCATCCGGGTTTTCCACATAAAAGAATACTTCATCGACATTAAACTCATCATCTTCCTTATCCAAATAGACTCCTGCAAAATATCTCCAGTCATGCTGATACTTTTTGTATGCTTCAAAATCCGTATAGATATAGTTCTCCGCCATATCTATTTCACAAGTAGACCATGAATTCTCTTGCTGGAAATTTATTTTATATATTCCCACTACCTCCAGAGGAACCGGATCCTCAAATGAGCCGAAAGGATCCAGGTTCGGCTTATAAGCCATGTTATATTCGTTCATTTGTCTTGACATAATAGTATCTCCAATGTCAAGTCCACTGACCTTTGCCAAATCCTCGGATATTAAAGCAGTATACTTATCATTTTTTTGTATATGTCTCCCTTTAATAAGCTCAAACGCTCTTATTCTAAAGAAGTGATCCAGATATGACTCAACCGTAGGGTGAATAAAAACAGTATGTGACCATATTATTTCAGCATTTTTTGCCTCTTCGAGATATTCTTCGTATGACGAGCCACTCCGACTACCTTCTTCTTCATAAATCTTATCAATATCTTTGTAAAAGTGCGTATAAAAGCCCGGACAAAGATCGATATCAAGTGTTACAAGTGCGCATGGATATTCAACATTGTATTTTGTAATCCTGTCATCAAGTTTCATTATCTCCTCGGCATGCTTAAGATAAAGCATCGGGCCGATGTTCTCCGGAATACCGTCGCCGTTTGTATCAGCATAAAATGCTGAACTGTCGGCATACGGAATGGGGTCCTTTATGACGGAAAAACTTGTGGCCAGACTGCTTTTGTAATCCGCAACAGTACTGTCCACGCTTTTTATAAAGCTAAAACCGAATAATAGTGTCAGTGACAAAACGATAATGACAATTACGAGCAAAACGGATCTTGCCTTATTCTTGGTAATATATTTGATTCCTCTTGAAACAGCCCCCATATGGCCTCCAGTAATAGCAATAAACCTTTTATTATTAAGAGAACACACCACACTCTTTTGTTACATCCGCAAATAAAAAAGCATGCAACTCATTTGCTGCATGCTGAAAAAGATGCCTTCTTAAGCGAAAAACACTATTTATTTTTTCTCATCTTTCCGGCTATAAGAGATACTATAATGACCGCCCCGGCACATACCGCTATGGAAGTTACAGTCTCTTCAACACCAATGCCCAAATCAAGATCAATATCTCCGTCCAAACCCTCCGCAACCTTCAGGTCATAATCAGAATCATAATAATAAGTATATCCGCCATCCTGACCGTCTGACAACTCGCAGATCTTCCTTTCAACGTTGCCTGTTATGGGATTGACCAAGCTGGCTGCAATAATAATGCCTATTACAATACCGATAGCGCAGGCTATAAGTGACCTTATAACAAGATGTTTGCAGTCTGCTGAGCTATATCTGTCGGAATCATCCGGGTCTTTGCATTTGGCTGCACGTACCATGACCAGGACAATACAGAGTGCAAAGATACAAGCCGCTGAGATCAGGACCATAAACAGGGATGTTATATTGGAAACAATATCCAGCGGAATGACTTTGCCCGCATAATCAGCATCGTTTACTCGAATATCATAGAAAGAACTGTTGACTCCCAGGATCTTCCTAACTTCTGCTATCAGGCTATCCATGTCAACCGAGCCGTCCGTAAATACAGTTATGGAATCAAAATTATCCGCTTCGGCATCCCTGTCGCTGTTCTTATACTGCAGAGCATCTTTTCTCCAATCAGACATCGTCTTGGTGTCCGTGAACATCAGGTTATCAGCATATTCCGTCTCTAATACGACTGAATCTCCTCCCTGATCAATATTTGCCTTAAATATACCCACAACTTCTAGGGAAACAGGTTCGCCTACAGTTTCATCCTTCGTGTCATCGAATTCAATCATATATGCCTTCATCTCAGGCTCAAAACTGTCGCCTATATTAAGACCGTTCTGCTCGGCAATATAATCCGATATAATGACAACATTCTCATCACTGCTTTGTATATGCCTGCCCCCAACGAGTTCAAAAGCCCCTGTCCTGAAATAATCACAGTTTTCGGATTCTGATACCGAATAGAAATTCGTTATATTCTGCCAGTTCTTTGCTTCTTCAATATCTGCCAGTATTCCGGCATCCTTTTCCTCATCCGGCAGAGATGAGTATGCATCAATCATTTCTTTATATAGTCCGTGTCTGAGTTCAATATTTGAATTGATACTCAGCCTGTTCTGAAGGTTACATCCTGAAACACCGGGCAGACACATTATCTCCTCTGCTGTATCCATATCAAGACGCGGACCGATATATTCGAGTTTACCGTCACCGTTTTCATCGATAAAAACCCAATCCGGATTTATGTAGTCCAGTGTTATCACGAAACCGGTCGCAAGGCTGTTTTTGTATTCCTGAGCCTTCTTTGCAGTACCGTTTACAACAGCAGCTGAAAGAGCGATGCTAAGAGCAAAAAAACATACAACAACTATCAGGATTATAAACCTGCATTTATTATGTGATATACCGGTAAATGCACTTTTGAATCTATTCATAGCCTTGGCTCCGTCGACTTCTTAAACCTTTTATAAGTTCTTTATATTGTTCATTATATTGGTTACTGCCGCCTTTTCTATCTCACGCTCCGTATCAACATCAGTATACTTCTTGGCCGCCTTTATAATCGGGCTTTCGTCTTTCTGGGCTATCACAGCCGGAAGTTCTTTGGACGGATTGAAAAAACTGCCGGCATATAATCCGGAAATAACAAACGCAACGGCAAGGGCACAAGAAGTGATTGCAATTGGTACGGCAAAATTCCTCCGCCTGCTTTTATCTTCCGCGCCCCACGAAGCATATGCTTTCTCAAGCGCTCTCGTGCGAATATCTTTGAGCCTTGTTTCTTCTGCAGGAGACATCTGTATGCTGTCATCCCTGTCAACGATGTTCCTGCTTACTATCTCCCTAAGCTTTTTACTCTTTCTCATTTTGACCGTCCTCAATCCCTGTCTTTTTCCCCGATGAGATTTCTCATCTTCTTAAGCAGCCTTGAATGAAAAACTCTTAAGTTGAGTTGCGTATCACCTGTGATTTCAGAGATCTCTTTATAGTTTAGAGAATTGAAATAGAATAGTGTTACAAAGAGGGTCTCCCTGTCATTCAGTTTTTCTAACGCTTCTTTTATAAGTTTTTCATTGTCAATATTCTCAATCTGACGCTCAAGCAGGTTTATATCCCTGTCTGAATAAAGTATATCCTTCTCTGCGGTGTCAAACACTTTGTAATACGGCGTCTCTTTGCAGTGTTTCTTCATATATGAGATCGCATGCCGCTTAACGATAGTCCAGAACCAGCTCTTGAACTTGCTCTTGTCCCTGAGCTGGTAAAAGTGCTCAATGGCAATAACAAGACACTCACTCAAAATATCCTCTGTAAAACCGGCGTTGTTTGAGAATCTCTTTAAATAATTGTATATGCTTTTTTCGATAGGTTGATACAGGCTCATAAAGAGCTCTTCATCAAACTTTTCTTTTTTCATCCGTTTTTTCAAAAGATTAGAACAACTAATGGCTAAAAAAGCAGAAAATATTAAAGTAAATGCCGTCTTAAGTTCTTCAAATGTTGCTATTGTTGCCGTGATCTTACACTTATAAACAGTATAACATACGCACACGGAATTGAGCATATGAACCTGCCGCGTAAATCAGCAAATCAGTAAACAAAAGCATGCCGGTTAAAAATTGGTGTCAAAATTGGTGTCAAAATGGTGTAAAATAGGAATATAGGTTAGAAAAATGGCTCAAAATAAGGGGGTTTCAGTAAAAAATGAAACTAGGAGTAGTCGAAAACTAGCCAAAAGAACAGGGCTTCTCAAAACTCGATGAAGCCCTATAAATCCTTTTGCTAAGCGATTTTTGATACACCTGATTAATCACACATTTCCATGCTATTCGCTAAAGGTCAATAAAAAATTGGCGTAAAAATGGCGTAAAACTACTTGGGTCCAATACAACACTTTACCGACTTTATTATAATAATTGTTTTACAGTAATAGAACTTCCTAAGTACTGATTTTTTATTTTTGTTATATATGATTCCAACATAACTATCTAAACAAATCATCAATCAAATCACAGTTTTATAATAATGAGTAACGATTAAACTGGTTTAAAAATCATCGAACCACTAGTTTTGCGGCTCGTATAATAGTTTCCAACTAATTCTCCGGAATCTTCAATCCACAATTCTGAAGTACCTTTATGGATTGTATTTCTGTCGACCAATTCTGCTCTGGGCTCATTTTGATAATTATAAATAATTCGTTTTGAATCACTTATAGTATCTATTGTCGACAGAACAGAATAACTCCTACTCTCTCCTGATTTAAACACTATTGAGACATTAAGGTATGTCTGCTTGATTTCAAGCCTGGCATCATATGTTTTGTTCTCGCTCTGCCAGTCTGAAACAAAGGTCCCCGTATATTGCTTTGCAAGTACTGGCATATCTACAAACTTGTTAATGAATTTCCACTTCCAAGCGACTTTATTAAAGAATGCCATAAATAAAAACATCAAACCAATAGCCTCACCAGCATAACTAAACACATTGTAACCAAGGATACCCCATGCTGCCTTACTAATGCAATCGCCAAGTTCATTTTTGGCAAAAACACATCGTACGACAAAGAGAATAATTGCGATCCAAATACTATATTTCACAAACTTTTTATACGACTTCTTCATTCACCATACCCCAAATAATTCCATGCGTCATATAGCCATTGTTTTGCATCTTGATCTGTCCACTTTCTTCCTCTAAAGAGATAGAGCATTTTACTGACTTCTAGCCATTCCGTATGCTTTCCATCTTTGATTGTATTGTATAGATATATGATGGCCTGCTTCACTGTCTCAGTCCACGTTGAGTAACTAGTGATAGTTGAATTAGGAATATTCCATATAAGGCATTCCACCAAAAATGAGGTGATTTTATTTCCGTCGGCCTTTTTCTCATCAAGCATCTCATTCCGAATGTGTTTCATTATTCTTACAAGCTTTTTATACTTGTAAATCGTTCCATTGTTTTTGGTTCTGCCATTAGCAATGTGCTCTTTGGGATAGTTCTGAACTTCTTCTCCCTCCTTGGACTCAAACCATGTTCCTTCAACGTAACGACCAGAATCTGTACTTCCCAAATAATAGTAATTCCTAAGTTGAAATGCAGGGACAACATCGGCTTTGACGTGGTAGGTATTCTCATCTATTTTCAGAGATTTATCACCATCTGAAACATACTCTGATCCGAACTTTGACTGAAGAGCGCTTTTGACCATATCCCTGTAACGCAAAAAAGTAAGTGCTGCGTCGCTAAAGCCATAATCCTCTATTTTTTTGCCATCCGGATATACCCCATAAAAAACATCTTTGAGCATCACACAGACATCCACATCACTCTCAGAACGAACGTTAGTGTTGTTTGCATACGATCCCTGGATGAATATCTCAATGTCCATGTGCTTTAATTCTTCGCTACTATCGATAGCAGCTTGAATCATCTTTATTGCATTATCCGAGCGCTGCTTTTCTGTGTCAGAAAGCGGCGCAGTCCATGATTGTAATCTCTCTTCAGAATATTTCACTTTTGTTCCTTTCGTTCGCTCCTTGTAGCTTTCACTTTGCACCTAAAAATGCTCCCCAAATAACAACTTGCCCCTTAATATGTGCAAAACCTAAACAATATTACCCTCTCGTAAGGTGTGTTTTGGAAAGGTTATGGGTATTTATACCTTAAACTTGATTAATTAGGGATAAACAGTAATCAACATACTCTAGGATATTTGTTTCTATAACTTTTCGAAGCTTTGTTGAGAGAATATGAATCTGTTCAAGCGTATCATAAGTAAAAGGATTCTGATTAATCGGAAATACTTTGCTGTAATAACTACCCTTTTGAGAATCGGGAATTTTTTTTGCCATGATTCCGGCTTTTATCATAACTTCTTCAAGATTTGGAGAGTTATATATTGGTACAATATATTCTTTAAGGCAACTACTCTCAAACATCCTTCCAGATATATAATCCTCCCTTGCTTTATCGGAACAATCATCTGTATCCATGATAATAAACAGTCTGAAGTTTTTTAGAGTTTTATCTTTTTTGTCATATTCTATTGAGTAAGTTTCAGCAAAACTTTTGAGACTATTATATGGTTTACTACAGAACAATTTTTGTAATCCATTGATTTGAATACTATTCTTCCCTTTATTGTTGTCAATAATTATTATTGGTAGATGGAGATTCGTATATATGTAACTTGCAAGAATTCGTTCTGATTTCCCATGTACAATAACGGCTGCTTTTTTGTATTGAGCAGGAGTATACTTCTTCATTCAGCATCCTCCTGATTAACAACAGCGGCTCTTAACTCTTCGACTATTTCTCCATATTCTATCTCGTCAACAACAGGTACACCCCCAAACAAACCCTTTATATACATAGTCCGAGCATTATTTGTTCCATGTATATCGTATTTATCAAGACAATGTACTTCTTTGTTTCCTAGATAGTCAACATTAATAACGTATATCGACTGTGGGCGGAGCTTCTCCAATAAATAAGTATTATGTGTTGTAATAATTAACTGTCCATTTATCCATTCATCTATTGATAAAAGCATAGTTCTAAGTAGTAAATCGTGTATTCCTGTATCAATTTCATCAAGAGCAATAGTTCCACCTAAGCAGGCTCCCAACAAATCATTGATCATAAACAAAATACGTTTTGTTCCTTCTGATTCCTCTTGAAAATTAATACTCCTAACTTGTCCGCCAATCATTTTCTCAACATATAGTCTATAATGCAGATTCGATCCTTCAAGATTCCTCATATAGAAGACTCGCTTTATATCAGAATAAGCTTGAGTAAAAAAGTTATTTAGAATACGTTCAGTTTTGTCTAATGCATTCTCTTGAAAAACGGCAATCAATCCTTCAAGAGGATTCTCTATTACACCTTGATAATTCACATTAGCGTTCTGGCTTTTAAAAGCACCAATCGAATGCTTCGCAGTCAAAAACAGAATCATATTTATTGGTTCAAACACGTAGGGCAAATAACACTTTTTTATATAATCCGCATTCTTGCTTTCCCGCTCATTGTTGAGAATACTCAGAAGAGAATGCTTGCCCCAATACTGGTCGATCAAAGTTGATAATTCGCGTTCTGCTTCTTTAGTCTTAAAGAAGCTCCCACAAAAAGACTTTTCAATCCCCCCGTCTTTCAATGAGAAATCGAATACAACTCCGCTCTGTTTCCCTGTAAAATAATATAATTTCTCTTCAACAAACCCTTCTGCAAATGAAACTGAATAGTAACCAGAATGATTGTTATATATAAAACCTAATTCTATGGTAGTTGGATCCTCACAATCAATCATTCTATGATCTGCCATTACCTTTTGAAATGATAACATATTATCATTTGCAAGGGATGCAAGTAGTGCATCTGGCAAAGATCCGGACTTATGCATTTGTTGCAGAGTCACCATATGAAATGACTCAAGCGAAAGACGTAAAAAACTTAAACTATCAACAAAATTAGACTTACCGCTTCCATTCTCACCATAAACGGCAACGAACTTTTTATATGACTTTTTTCCTTTTCGGAAATCAAACCTTGTATTCTTAAATGATTTAAAGTTCCTCAGTTCTACATAAGTAATCATCCTTACTACCTCATTTTAATAATGAACTACTTCTTAATAATACCCCCGTTTCCTCCGTGTGTCAATAGACATATCCAGAAACAACATAAAATATGTTAAATTTGAGTATGTTATGCGAGGCATATCGCATAATATCTATAACAATGGCAAAATGACTACCCCAGGGAATACTTTCTTGAACATGAACCTCAATCGCATTTATGCTATTATACTTACAGACTAATAAGGTTTTCCTAAGTACTTAGGAAAACCTATAACAATTCTTCTTTTCATGCTCCTTACGAGATTCTGCAAAGTACAAATTCAAATCATTTTAAGTCTTCTTTTTGCAACCAATTAGCGGAGTTTGGTGTAATTACCAAAATATCAACAGATCCTCCTACAGTTTCTACTACGTTCTTAAACCTCATTGTCTGAATAGTAGCTTCAACTGCGTACCTGGCAAAATCGACTGCATCTTGAAGAGTGAAATAGTTCCAAAGGATAGAATTAAATGGTAAATCTTCATACTTCCCATCTGGAGTTATTAGTGCAACATTCTGTATTAGTCTTGTTAGAGTAAGTGTTTCTCCTTCCCAAGTGGCCCCTTGCAACTTAGTATCAATAAACTCAATGTTTTTTGTTTTAACATTCAACTTGCACAAAACTTGCTTTCTCTTGCCGTTTACAGTATCATACCCCGCAATAATAAAAACAGTATCAGGAACAGTCGAAAAGCCATTAAAGTAATCAATTATTATCTGCGGCATACTTTCAACTAAACAGTCTTTTGATATCCTTTCGCGGATCATATCCTGAATAAAACCAGTTATAGGCTTATCAAGAAACGTGGCTTCTCCACAAATGGATATACCTGAATCATTGGGACACACAAAAGTCTTTTCCGTAGAATCTGTAGTATGTATGCCTATATTGTTTTCAACAGTATTTCCGTTAATAAAGGTTGTATTATACGTGGTTCGCCGATCGCTTGCCAACACAATTCCTTCATCAACATGTACAGCTATCAAAAATGACATTTGTTTATACCACCTTTCCAATTATAGAATCAATATGTTAAACAAAAAACACATTATGTTATTTTAATTTATCATTTTCAGATAATCCGTCAGGTTTTACAAGCTTTACTTTTACTCTGCTGCTAAGAGTCCGTCCTTGAGCTGAAGCACTTCATCAGCCTGATTGGCTACGTCTCTGGAATGAGATACCACTATAACGCACTTGTTGTAATCTCTTGCGCTCTTAATAAGCAGTTTTGCGATGTCGTCCGCCGTTTTCTCATCCAGATTTCCGGTAGGCTCATCGGCAAGTATTATCCTTGCGGGTGAAGCAAGAGCTCTCGCAACAGCGACCCTTTGCTGCTCACCGCCTGAAAGCTTAAGAACGTTCCTCTTCGCCTGCTCAGGCGTGAGTCCCACAGCTTCAAGATAAGGCAGAGGAGATTCTTTTGTTGTTAGGCTAACGTTCTCGGCGGGTGTCATATACTCAATGAGGTTATAGTTCTGGAACACAAATGCTATATTCTTTGCTCTGTGCTGCTCAAGACTTATCTCGCTTATATCTTTCCCGTCAACAAATATCTTGCCTGATCTCGGCACGTCCAGACCGCCTATGACGGACAGCAGAGTCGTCTTGCCGCATCCCGAGTGTCCGACTATTGCATAGACCTTGCCGGCTTCAAACTCCTTCGATATCCCGTTAAGTACGGGATTGCTCTTATAGTAATAGTATTTTATATCCTTTAATTCCAATATAGCCATTAATAATACCTCCGACCTTTGATCACTGTATGGATGTCAGTATCTCTTTCGGTTTCATCCTGAAGACAGATATCGACGAAAGTCCGACAGAAGCGGTTATGACCGCAATACCTATGAGTACCGTCAGACCGAATTCACCCGGCCCGACCTGTATATCTATATTGCTGATCTTCTCGGCATCTATCTTAATATCCTCTGCATCCTGGAACGGATCATATGCGCTGTGTCTTATATCGCTCTCAACTTCTTCCATCGGAATGGAGTCAAGCACCATATTACCGACAGGCCCCGCCGCAGCCGTTGCTATGCCGAGAGCTATGCAGAACGCTATGACTGCAATAAGTATGCACTCCAGAAAATGCTGTAAGAATATGCTTCCCTTTTTGATGCCGACAGACATGTATATTCCGGTCTCTCTGACCCTGTCCTTCATCCACATTGTAAGTATCAGCGACAGCAGCACTATGCTTATTATGAACACGGTCATTATGAGAGTTGTGGTTATGCCGCCTAGCTTTTCGAGTGGCTGAGCAGATGCTCTGTAAGCCTGATCCATCACTGTCATGGAAAGGCCGTCCCAGTTTATGTTCGGATCGTCCAGTGCTTCCTTTATTATCCGCCCCAGTTGTCTCGGGTCATCTGTAAAGAATGTCGCTCCGTATTTATACACATCTACATCTTTCCCGGACATGGCGGATATGACGTCCTTGCCGCTCTGAGCGTCCGTGAATATGAAGTTCTCCGGGACATCGCACTCTGGTGTCATAAACCCCGGGGCCGTCTTGTTCTGATTATGGAATATGCCTACGACTTCCCATTCGAAACTTTGGCCGTAACTGTCTTCATTTGCCCCGTTCACGTCTTCTGTGATCTTTGCGGTTATTGTATCCCCGATACCGATACCATTCATCTCAGCCAGTTCATCAGATATCACAGCCTTATTCCTGTCACCCGGCTCTATATGGCGACCTTCCGCAAGAGTATAGATATCGCTCACAAAATACTCATAGTATCTGGACTCCCTGTTGCTTATGAACCTTGCGAGTTGAGCCTTCGGGTCCATCTCTCCCGTGAATCTTGCAGGTATGAGTTCAAGGTCGGGAGTTATAAGGTAGTAGATATCTATAGTGTTATATCCTGTAACCCCGTCCTTACTTGCTACTGCCTCGGCAAACTCATCGTCCACGAACCTGATATCCATGGTATCGATATCCGCCTTGACATTGAAATATCCGCCTATG
>CAYRWM010000039.1:0-14154 GCA_964428055.1 uncultured Christensenellaceae bacterium
AATGGGCTTTGTGTGACCCTTTTGAACTGTCTACTTTGTGTTGACAAGTTCAGTCATGTGACCGGCGGCCTTTTTTTATCTTTTTCTGTGTCTGGCTGTGCGGTTCGGAGGCATGTCTTTGTCAAGACTGCCCGTGATCGGCGCTCCGCGGCGCATCCTTGAGCGCGCTTTGCTCATCACGGCCGCTCTTATGATTATGAATGCTATGATGCCTGCGGGTATTATTAGCAGCATGAGTATGTTCTTATTATGGAAATGTTCCGCTATATCGGGACGCGCTGTTTCTTCACTGTCCTCATCAGTTTCCGCGGGCTCTATCAGGGGAACGATCTCTTCTTCGCCCTTTGTGTAGACTCTCCTTGTCGATACCAGCGGAACGTTGCCGACTGTCTCTCCGTCGATATAATACTCGACGTTACCTACCTTCTGTCCTTCGAACAGAGGAGCCGAGATTATCGTATTGAGAGTTATATTAGTCGTTACCTTTGCTGAGCCGTTTTCAAGGGCGTCGAATTCATCGGCTGTGACAAGTATGCCTGATCCGAGTTCGGATACGTCAGCCTTGAATTCCGCCATGCCTTCGCCCGGATCATTGGACGCTGTATTTCTGACTCTCTCATTTATCGTGCAGTCCTCTATATACTGGGACGGATCTATCTTCCTGTAGTTCTCAAACGCGTAATCGAAGAGTGCATGGCACATGAGCCAGCGGTTCGCTCCGCTTTCGGATGAGTCGTCGAATATGAGGGCTATGTATTCCTGATTGTCTTTCTTTGCGGATGCCACAACACAGGCCTGCGCTATGGATGTTGCGCCGGTCTTCATGCCTGTAGCATATTCATATGTATAGTCGGTATCAACGAGGGGATTGTTCGTGATTAACAGTTTGTTGGAGTTGAAGAGTGTGCGTTGCTCTATGCACATATCGGTCGGATCCACTATGTACTTGCCGGTTCCGCATATCTTCATCAGAAGGTCGCTCTTGTGGGCTTCCATAGCGAGCTTCTTCATGTCCGCACCTGTGGTATAGTGATCATCGTTGTGCAGACCGCTCGCATTTACGAAGTGCGAATGCGTCATGCCAAGCTCTGCGGCCTTTTGATTCATCAGCTCAGCGAATTCGCTGCCGCTGCCGGCTATCTCAACAGCTATGGCCGATGCCGCGTCATTACCGCTGCGTACCAGCATGCCGTACATAAGGTCGAGCCCCGAGATCGTCTCGTTCCTGACGAGGCCCATAAGGCTGTTGTCGGAAGAGAAATCGTCTGCGCATACTTTAACAGTGACGTTCCTGTCCTGCAGGCCGTCTTCTTCTGCTATGAGTGCCGTTAAAAGTTTGGTAGTGGATGCGGGGAATACCCTTTTATCAGGGTTCTTTGAATATATCTCTTCGCCTGTCTCTGCATCGAAGAGCATAACAACAGAGGCAGACTTAAACATGTCGTCAGTCAGACCTTCAGAGATGTCATAGTAATGTGCTTCAGGTACGCTCGGAGCCGCTTCGGTTTCCTGCTGTGCATCCGTTTCGGGTTCAGCAGTCGTTTCCGGCTCGGCAAGAGCTGCCATCGGAACGGCCAGGACGAATAAAAAGACCAGTATTATGAGGAGTGTCCTTATGCCGTTTTTACTGAATCTTGTGTCCATACTACGTTTATTATACACTATTTATGTATACTTGTAAAATTCATGGTGCCTCGGGCGCCGATGAAGTATAATAGTTTAAGCATCACAAAACTACCGCAATAAAGAGGATCATAATGAGATTTTCAAAACTGACCGAAGGACTCCAGATGAACATATTCAATGTCCTGGATGAAAAGAGACAGAAGCGTATAGCTGACGGAGGGGAAGTATACAACATGTTCGTGGGTACTCCCGACCTTGAACCGCCGGAGCATGTTGTTGCCGCCGTCAGGGAAAAGGCGGAGGATCCCGGGAGCTATAAGTATACACTCGGCGACATCCCCGAACTCACCGAAGCTGTTATCGCATGGTATGAGAGACGATTCGGTGTCAGCCTTGAAAAGGATGAGGTAACATCCGTCAACGGTACCCAGGAAGGCATAGGGCATATATCGCTCGCTATGTGCGATCAGGGCGACAAAGTGATGGTGCCCGATCCCGGTTATCCGATCTTTTCATTCGGTGCTCTGATGGCGGGTTCCGAGCTAGTCAGGATTCCCATGAAGGAAGAAAACGGGTATATCATCGATCTTGAAGCCATAAGCCCGACGGTTGCCCATGACACAAAACTCATGATAGTATCCTATCCGTCCAATCCCGTTGCCGCTCTTGCACAGCAGGATTTCTATGACAGACTGGTAGCCTTCGCGAAGAGATACGATATTATGGTCGTGCACGACAACGCATACTGCGAACTCGTATACGACGGAAGAGAGGGAACATCATTCCTTAAATCAAAAGGAGCGAAGGAAGTCGGCATAGAATTCAATTCGCTGTCGAAATCATATAACATGACTGGGATGAGAGTTTCATTTGCTCTGGGAAATAGGGATATGATAGCCAGATTCAGAAGTCTCCGGTCCCAGATCGATTACGGTATGTATCTGCCTCTCCAGTACGGAGCTATAGCGGCCATAAGCGGACCGCAGGATATACTCGATTCCAACAGGGCGGCATATCAGAGGAGAAGGGATGCGCTCTGCGACGGGTTTGATGCAGCCGGATGGCATATCCGCAGGCCTGAAGGGACGATGTTCGCCTGGGCGCGCATACCGGATAGCTATGATGATTCTTTTGAGTTTGTATATGATCTTATAGACAGGACAGGGCTTATATGCACCCCGGGCAGCGCTTTCGGACCTGAGGGTGAGGGCTATGTGAGGTTTGCACTTGTACTGCCGGAGGCAAAGATAAAAGAGATGATAAGAGCAGTTGATGATAGCGGAATACTGAGATGATAAAAAAGGCGCCTTCCTTTAACGGAAGACGCCTTAAGTTTATTCTGCGTCTGAGATTATCAGTTCCCGAAGAGACTGTTGAAGAAATCTCCCACCTTTGAGAATGCATCGGTCACTACTTCGCCGAATGACTTGAATGCGTTTGATACTGATTCAAGAGCGCCCATAGCGCCGTTCATTCCCTGAAGTCTTGCGAGCAGCTGGTCATTGTCCAGTCCTTCAAGTTCTCTGCACAGAGAGAGGAGTTCCTCTACCTGCTTGTCAGTGACTTCAACGTTGAGTTCCTTTGCGATCCTTCTGATCTCGGCTCTTACTTCGTCATCTGTCATGTTCTGGGTGTTGTCCAGAATCTTTTTGAGTTCGTTGACGAGTTCGGTGGCGTTCTCTGAACCGAGAGCTTCGGCGAGTTCACCGGTTATGAGCAGCTCTGTTATGGAAGCTTCCTTTGCGTCCTCTTTGAGCTTGTTGCCGGTGATATCCTCATATGCCTTGTATATGCCGGTCAGTGCAGCTGTTCCGGTAACGGGATGCGGAGCGGATACCATGATGTCCGCGTCATATATGCCTGCCGTCTGCAGTGCGTTCCTGTACATGTCGGATGTGCACCACTTTATGTTCTTTATATTGATGTTGAGTCCGTTACCTTCTTCCTTGGTTGTGAGATATATGCAGGAGAGGGCTACGTTGCCTATCTTGGACTCATCTGCGATGCCTTCAAGGTACTGCCTTTCCTCGGCGTTCGTTACGGTGAGTTCCTTTACGCTGCCTTCCTGTATACCGAAATCAGAGTATACGGATGCTCTTTCGCTGGTCGTCAGGTCTGCGCCCATTGTGACTCTCTGTTCACCTGCGTTTATTGCAAATGCTGAGGATACCCCCAGTCCCATGACCATTATCACAGCGAGAAGTATGACCATAAATTTTTTAAACATATTAATACCTCGCGATATATAATATTCGCGCGTTTCTCCTTAGCGCTTAAGGTATTATACCATAGAAAATTCATGTAAAGATGAATAAATTGTAACAAAATCCGGCCTTGAAAATGGCTTTATTAAGCCATTTTTTCAAATGTTACGATATGTCTGTCATTTGTATTGCGACTCTGTTAACGGGGTCATCAGAGGTGTTTTTGTGCTCTAAAAGGCAAGAAAATTGCCCAAGATACTGTTGATTTGGCCCGAGTTGTTGTATAATATGCTGGTTTGAGGAGTTTTATAAGGGTATGAAGAGAGAAGATTTAAGGAACATAGCGATAATAGCGCACGTCGATCACGGAAAGACCACGCTCGTCGATGAGATGCTCAAACAGGGCGGTGTGTTCAGGGAAAATCAGACCGTCGAGGAAAGGGTGCTGGACAGCGGTGATCTCGAACGCGAACGCGGCATCACTATACTAGCGAAGAACACTTCCACCGTGTACAAGGGCGTGAAGATAAATATAGTGGATACTCCCGGCCATGCGGATTTCGGCGGCGAGGTCGAACATATACTCAAGATGGTCAACGGAGTAGTCCTTCTTGTTGATGCTTTCGAAGGACCGATGCCGCAGACGAGGTTTGTTCTGCAGAAAGCGCTGGAGCTTAACCACAAAGTCATAATAGCCGTAAACAAGGTCGACCGTCCCGACGCAAGGCTGTCGGATATACCGAACGAGGTAATAGATCTTCTTATAGATCTGGATGCGACCGAGGATCAGCTGGACAGTCCGATCATTTACTGCTCGGGAAGACAGGGTCTTGCTTCGACAAACCCCTATGATCTCGGCAGGGACTTAAAGCCTCTTTTCGATGCGATACTGGATTATATCCCCGCACCGGAATGCGACGAAACCGCACCGCTTCAGATGCTTGTCTCATCTCTCGACTACTCAGACTATGTAGGAAGGATAGGGATAGGAAGGATAGAACGCGGTGTGCTCCGGCAGAATACAGAAGTCGAGTACTGCGACTACCATGACCCGTCCGTATCGGGCAAAGCCAAGATAACCGCGATATATGAGTTCGACGGTCTTAAGAGGACTCCGGTCGAGGAAGCCAAAGCCGGCGATATCGTTGCGTTCTCAGGTATCGATGATATAAACATAGGAAACACGATTTGCGAGTCCGGGACCCCCGAAGCGCTTCCTTTCGTCAAGATATCCGAGCCTACGGTCGAGATGACGTTTTCGGTAAATGACGGACCGTTTGCGGGAAGAGAAGGAAAATACGTGACTTCAAGGCACTTAAGATCCCGTCTGTACAAGGAGCAGCAGAAGGACGTGTCGCTCGGAGTAAAGGACGCGGATACGAAAGACGCATTCAGAGTGCTCGGCCGAGGCGAGATGCATCTGTCGATACTCATAGAGACTATGAGAAGGGAAGGGTTCGAACTTCTCGTAAGTCCGCCGAGAGTGCTGTACAAGGAGATCAACGGCAAGAGATACGAGCCTGTTGAAGAGCTCGTGATCGACGCTCCCGAGGATTCAGTCGGAAACATAATAGAAAAGATAGGCAAGAGAAAGGGCGAGCTCATCAATATGACGCCTTCGGGCGACAGGATGAGACTTGAGTTCCATGTCCCGTCAAGAGGTTTGTTCGGATACAGGAGCGAATTTCTGACAGATACCAGGGGCGAAGGCATAATGAGTACGGTCTTCTATGACTATGAACCGTACAAGGGCGATATAGACAGAAGAAACTACGGTTCGCTCATAGCGCATGAGACAGGCGAAGCCGTGACATACGGACTGTACAACGCCCAGGAGAGAGGAACGCTGTTCATCGGTCCCGGGACCAAGGTCTATGAAGGCATGATCGTGGGTTCATCGCCCAAGGCTGAGGATCTTGTCGTTAACGTGTGCAAGAAAAAGCACATAACCAACACCAGAGCATCCGGCAGTGACGAAGCCCTGAGGCTGACTACGCCGAGGGTACTGTCGCTGGAGGAATCCCTGGAGTTCATTTCGGATGACGAGCTCGTCGAGGTCACGCCTGAGAGCATAAGGCTCAGAAAGGCGATACTGAGCAAGCAGGACAGGATAAAGGCCGGAAACAGGCTGAACAGCATGAAACAGGAATGACAAAAAGGCGGACATTGTCCGCCTTTTGTTTTAATCTTCTCTTAATATTTTCCGTATACAATATAAATGTGGGGCATATAATCCTTGTGCCCGGATGCAAAAGATAATATCCTAAATTAAACGGAGAAGATACTTTATGCGTATTCTTATTATCGAAGACGAAAAGCACCTGAATTCACTGGTCGCCAGAAAACTCAGGAACGAGAAATACAGTGTGGACAGTTGCTATGACGGAGATGACGCGGCTTCATTTTTGGACTGCGCCGAATATGACGTCGTGCTGCTCGATCTTATGCTGCCCGGGAAGAGCGGTCTTGAGATCCTCCGCGATCTGCGCGGGTCGGGCGACAAGACTCCCGTTATAATACTCACGGCAAAGGACAGTATTGGCGACAGAGTAAAAGGACTGGACCTCGGAGCAGATGATTATCTGGTAAAGCCGTTTTCGCTGGATGAGCTTCTGGCAAGGATACGTGTGATGACGCGCCGCTCCGGCGGTCAGGCTGAAAACTCGTTTGAGGCGGCAGGTTTCAGGATAGAGTTCGGCAGCAGGAAAGTCTTCAGGGACGGTGAGTGCATAGAACTTACCGCAAAGGAATTCGACATCCTCGAATACCTGGTCAGAAACAGGGATACAGTTGTATCACGCGAAAGGCTCGTCAGCCACGCATGGGACTATGACTATGACGGGGTCTCGAATGTCATAGATGTATACATAAGGTATTTAAGGCGCAAGATAGACAGCGGCTTTGAACCCAAGCTCATAAAGACCGTAAGGGGCAAGGGATACATGTTTTCCGAAAAGGAGTAGAAGATGGGACTCTCTGTCAAGGCACGGCTTACAATATGGTATGCGGCCGTATTCATTCTGTCCATACTTCTCATGTTCTTTATAACGAACGCGATAATAACCTCCCAGACCAAGGAGCATCTTGAGGAGGTTCTTTCAAATACGATAAATGACTGCATAAGCGATATACAGTACCGCGACGGGAATCTTGATATATACAATAAGGACATTCCTTTTTTCAGGGACGGAATATATATATCGATACACGATATCGACGGGGAGCAGGTAGGCGGATACTGTCCCGGCAGTATGGGAGCTGTCGATTTCAGGGACGGCACGGCAAGGGAGATGTCTTTCACTGACGGCAGCTGGCTGGTCTACGACCGCTCCGTATATATAGACGGCTACGGTCTCATATGGATCAAAGGATGCGTGTCCGTCGATGCGGCATTGAGTGAGAAGAGCTCATATTTCAGAACGGAGCTCATACTGTTCCCGATCCTTGCAGCCATAGCCGTAATAGGCGGCATACTTATCGCCAGACATGCGTTCAGGCCTGTCAAAAAAATGACTGCTGCTGCGGACAGCATAGCTTCGGGGAATGATCTGAAGAAAAGATTGCCTGTCGGAAAAGCAAACGATGAGATGCGATCTCTGGCTGAGACGATGAACGGGATGATCGGCAGGCTGGACAGGGCGTTCGAGCGCGAAAAGCAGTTCACGGGTGACGTTTCTCATGAACTGCGTACTCCCATCGCCGTTATATCAAACGAGGCGGAGTATGCCCTTGAAAACCCGGATGAGGCAGAGCAGTCTCTGACAGTCATTAAAGAACAGGCCGATGACATGTCCTCCATGGTGAGCAGCCTTCTTATGATGGCGCGTGCGGATAAAGGAACGATAAAGCCCGAAAAGGAAGTCTTTGACTTAAGCGAACTCATAGAGATCGTGGCCGAGCAGAAAGCCGAGGCTGCGCAGGAAAAGTCAATAACGATAAAGACGGACGCGGAAGAGAATACAGAGATAAACGCGGACAGAGCCATGATAACCCACATGCTCGTAAACCTTGTTGACAATGCCGTTAAATACGGCAGGGAAAACGGCAGCGTGACAATAACCCTCAGAAAAAAGGGAGATGGAGTCTTAGGGACAGTCGAGGATGACGGTATAGGCATCAGCAAGGACGCTTTGGACAGCATCTGGTCAAGATTCTACAGAGAAGAGAGCGCAAGGAACGAAAAGGGTTCCGGACTGGGCCTTCCCATAGCGAAATGGATCGCCGAAGCGCACGGCGGATATATAAATGTGAGAAGCGAAAAAGGCGCAGGCAGCGTATTTGAATTTTTCCTGCCTTTCTCATAATCCTTTAATGAAAGCGGCTGTATATTAAGTGCAGGATAGATGAAAGGAGAAAACAAAATGAAACATATAAAGAAGATATTCATCATAACAGTATGCGTGGCGATGTCGCTCATGATACTGGTATCCTGCAGTAATGCGCCCAGTGCGGACGGCATAGCGCTTGCCGCCGAAAAGGGCCCCGTAACATCGGATGAGGCAAAGAGCATAGCACTTGATCACGCCGGGCTTAAAGCGGAGGACGTCACTTTCGTCGCAGTTCACAAGGACACGGAAAACGGAGCGGAAGTTTACGATGTGGAGTTTATAAGCGGTGACAAGGAATATGATTACGACATAGAGATCGCAACGGGCAAGATACTCAACTATGATTTTGAGATAGATTATACAATTCCCAGTAGCGAGACTCTTGCGGATGCCGAAAAAGACTATATCGGAGTTGATAAGGCAAAAGAGATTGTTGTTACAAGCGAAGATCTTAAAATGGAGGAAACTGTATTCTTAAAGGCAAAACTCGAAAACGACAACGGCAAAGCGGTATATGCCATAGAGATCAAAGCTCCGGATCCTTACGGACCTACTGCCGTTATCGGATATGAGATAGATGCGCTTACGGGCGATATACTCGAAAGGGATGCTGAGGAATCTGAATTCGGAGAACAGCTGCCTGAGCCGGCGCCTGAGGAAGCAGAGGTAGGCATCTGGAATAGGGAAGATGGGCTGGTGGAAGGCACAAAGGCTACAGCTGAGAATACCAAGGGATATCTCGATATAGACAAGGCGATAGAATCAGCGGTAAGCGATGCCG
This sequence comes from uncultured Christensenellaceae bacterium, assembly GCA_964428055.1. Taxonomy (GTDB): domain Bacteria; phylum Bacillota; class Clostridia; order Christensenellales; family Christensenellaceae; genus CAYRWM01. The sequence goes on from CAYRWM010000039.1 coordinate 8,940, forward strand.
GATATAAGGTATCGGATGCCAAAAACGTCGAGGTGGAGATATATAAGTTTGCCGACGGAGCCGCTGTGTATCTTGTGGAGTTTGAGATCGTAAAAGACGGCAAGACACTGGAATACGAGACCGAGATGGATGCTCTGACCGGAAAGGTATACGGAACAGCCCTCGAAAATGATGGCACATTTGGAGTCGCTCTGGATGAAGACACAGGACAAGAGGTAGAGGTTGCGGTCGAAGAGGATGAGGGCGATCATGATGACTGATTAACGCAGAAAATAAAAAAGAAAAAGCCGCGGAAGCGGCATTTTTTAATCCGATATATCAGTATCCGGCGCAATCATGATGCTGTATTCAGGATACAGGTCCTGTACCTCTTTTCTGATGATGGACAGTCCATCATCATGCGGTATGTCGAAACTCATGACTACGTCAAAGCGCATGAACTTTGATTCTGTGTCCGCGTAAAAACCGTGGAGCTGGATTGCCCAGTCGTGAGACAGCACTGTCTTCTGAACCGTATTTCTTATTTCGGCTGCTTTATCATCCTTTGTATTGAACGAATAGACCCCCACGCCGGTAAGTATTATTCCCGTCTCGGAATATACCTTTGACTGGACACGCCTTGTCAACGCATCCACTTCGTCTACGGTCATGGTGTCCGGAAGCTCGAGATGCACGGAAGCGTAATCCTTGTTCGGACCGTAGTTATAAATGAAGAGGTCATATGCGCCGCGGACTTCAGGCTCCTCGGCGAGCAGCATCTTTATTCTTTTCGAAAGAGCGGCATCCGATCTTTTGCCAAGTATGTCGTTTAAGGTCTCTATCATCATCTCAATACCCGATTTAACTATGATGACTGCTATGACGATACCGACATAGGCTTCAAGCGACACACCCGTCAGCATGAATATGACCGCTGAAGCCAGCACTGAAGCAGACAGTATGGCATCGAACAGAGCGTCGGCCCCCGATGCCGTGAGCGCTCCCGAATTTGCTTTTTTGCCCTGGGCCTTGACATACTTTCCGAGTATTATCTTGACCACTACCGCAACGGCTATAATAATGAGCGTCACCGGCGAGTAATCGGCAGATTCAGGCCATATTATCTTTTTGACTGATTCCACACCGGACGTTATGCCTGCGTAAAGCACTATGGCCGATACTATCATGGCACTCAGGTATTCGATCCTCCCGTACCCGAAGGGATGCTTTTTATCCGGATGTTTTGCCGCGAGCTTCGTTCCGACTATGGTGATGACAGAGGACAGGGCGTCGGTAAGGTTGTTTACCGCATCGAGCACGACGGCTATGGAATTTGCCGCGAGGCCAACTATGGCCTTGAATACTGCCAGGAGTATGTTTACGACTATTCCCTTTACGCTCGTGCTTATTATTATCTTGTTTCTGTCTTCAGCCTGTTTCAATATGTTTTCAGAGACCTGGCCTTTTTCTTCCATCACATAATATCCTTTATCTTTTTTGCGGGGACGCCGCCGAATACCGTCATTGGCGGAACATCCTTTGTTACCACCGCTCCGGCTGCTATTATGGCACCGTCTCCGATATTTACACCCTGCAGGATCGTGGAATTGGAGCCGATCCATACATTCTTTCCTATCGTTATGGGAGCGGGGAATATATCCGCTCTCTTTTCGGGATCGGGATCGTGGTTCAGAGTGGCAAGGACGACGTTATGCCCTATGAACGTGCCGTCGCCTATGTTTATGCCCCCCTGATCCTGCATGCATACGCCCATATTTATTGTTACGCGCTTTCCGACCTTTATGTTCATGCCGAAGTCGGTATGGAACGGCGGGAACAGAACAAATTCCTCATCAATCTCCTGTCCCGTGAGCATAGAGAATATCTCTCTAACTTCCCGGGGAGTATGATACGAGCCGTTAAGTTCTGCTGTTATCCTTAAGGCACGCTGTATCATCTCGTGAAGCAGCAGCCCTGCTTCGCTTCCTGCGGGTATGGGCTCTCGTCTTTTCATCATCTCTCTGAATTCACTGAGTTCCATATATGTCTCCCATTAAAAAGAGCGGCGTTAAAGCCGCTCTGCTTGTTATCCGTTCTGTCTTGTGTACTCTTCTTTTATCATGCCGTACAGCGGCTCATCTTCTTTAAGTTCCATATAGTTTGACAGTATGTAGTCTATGCCGTTCTCTTTAAGGTCTTTCTGAAGATCCCCTGAAGACACATCGCCCTCAAAATCATACTTGAGGCCTGCGCATATAGCATTGACTATAAGTGAAGGATCGACACCCTGCTCTATACAGTAGAGAGCAGCACCTACGAACCTGTCGTTTCTGCGGAGCTTTCTCTTGGGATCGGCACCCACGCGTTTGACAGTATCGCCGAGTTCCCTGTTCGCGAACCTGAAGAGAAGGTCTTTTATGTTGTTCTCGACGTTTTCCCTGACGCCTTCTCCGAACTGCTTTATGAGTGCGTGTCCTGAATTCAGCATGGCACCGTGAGCTTCCTCATATATCTTGCTGTCGCCGACTGCCTGCCATATGTATTCATAGCCCTTGAGGTTTCCGAGGTATGCGCAAACTGCATGGCCCATATTGTGAAGGAAGAGTTTTCTCTTAATATAGAAATCAAAGGGTGTGTAAGGTACAAGACCTTTGAGATCCGGTATCTCGCCCTTGAAAGCTTCAGAGTCGACCGGTAGCTCACAGTAGGGCTCGACCAGTATTATGAGCATGTCTTCCGCTCTCTGCTCGGGGGTGAGCGGCGGGACCATGCGGCCTATGGACGCTTCCACGAGACCGAGGTTATCATCGGCCCAGGCTTTTTCTTCATCATTCAGGCATTCATATATCCAGCCGCGCATGAGCTTGTCGGCTTCGAGCTGATTCTCGCAGAGTATTATGTCAAGAGGTCTGCCGTTGGCTTTCATCCTTGCTACCATGCCCTTGGCGATCACGGGAGCTATCTTGGGAAGAACGTTGACGCCGACGGCTGTCGCCATTATATCCGCTTCAACGATCTTGTCTATCGCTTCATCAGTAAGAGAATTGACTGCGCTGATATTCTTCACGGTCTCGTCATGGTTCCCTTCATTTGAGACTATCCTGACCGTATATGATCCTCGTCTGTTAAACTCGTCGATCATATCCTGCATTATGTCCAGGAAACAGACTTCGTAACCGGAGTCCGAAAAGACCTTGCCTATAAAACCGCGGCCAATATTGCCCGCGCCGTACATTACTGCTTTTTTCATTGTTAACACCTCGTTGTTCGTTTTGTCATTTAGATTATATCATCAAACGGTACAGTTTTGTTATAATTAGGATATGAAAAAGAACGATATCGTAAAACTTCATACAGATGATGTCAATATAGACGGAAACGGCGTTGCCCGTGCGGACGGAAAGGCTGTTTTTGTGCAGGGCGCTTTGCCCGGCGAGATAGTGAACGCAAAGATAATCAAGGATAAAAAGAACTACGCTGTTGCCCGTATAGATTCTCTTCTGGATGCTTCGGAGATGCGCAGGGAAGTGCCGTGCCGCTTTTATAAGCAGTGCGGAGGCTGCAACATCATGCATGCGGCATATCCTCTTCAGCTGGATATAAAGCACAAGCATGTTAAGGACTGTATATCAAGGATAGCCAAGATAGAAACAGAAGTTATGTATCCCATACCGTCTCCCAGGGAATTCAGATACAGGAATAAGGCATCTTTTCCCGTAAGGATGGACGGAGATATCCTTAAGGCCGGATTTTATCACGGACGCAGCCACGATCTCTGCGATATAGATGACTGCATCCTTCAGAAAGAGAAAGTCTCATTGCTCATGAGCCAGGTTAGGTCCTGGATAGTGCATGACGGACTCAGTATCTATGATGAATCCGAGCACACGGGACTGGTAAGGCACATAGTTGTCAGAACCGTGAGCAGCGGGGATATGATGCTGACCATAGTCATCAACAGTAACGAAGCTCCCGATATAAAGAACCTTCTGAAACGCTGTACATATGTGATACCGGAACTTAAGAGCATAGTCTTTTCGCACAACACCGAAAAAGGGAATGTGATACTCGGAAGCAAAGAGACCGTTGCTTACGGAAGCGGATATCTTAAAGAAAGAATATGCGGCCTTGATTTTATGGTATCGGCGCACAGTTTCATGCAGGTCAATCACGGAGGTATGGAGCTGCTTTATAAAAACGTGATGAAAACTGCCGGCATATCGGGTGATGATATAGTTCTGGATCTGTTCTGCGGTATAGGTACCATGTCGCTCATTGCGGCAAAAAAGGCCGAAAGGGTCTATGGCATTGAGATCGTAGAGGACGCGGTCAGGGATGCGGAGCTGAATGCATCGCTGAACGGTGCTGAAAACGCAGAATTCCTTTGCGGGAGTGTAGAGGAAAAAATCGGTGAAGTGCTTTCCAGTGAAAAAAAGATAGATCTTATAATCGTCGATCCGCCGAGAAAAGGACTGTCACCCGAGGCCATATCGGATATTGCCGGTTCGGGAACGGAGCGTGTCGTGTATGTGTCATGCGATCCCGGCACACTCGGAAGGGATCTGGCGCTTTTCAATGAAAAAGGGTATGAGACTGTTTCTGTACAACCGGTGGATCTTTTTCCGAATACCACTCATGTGGAGTGCGTAGTATTGATGTCTCGCGTAAAGGAGTAATAGGTGCTGAAAGGCTTGAAAACAAGCGGTTTGTCGAATTAGCGCTGATTGAGACGGCCAGTCACTCAACACGAAAAACACTCGACGGGAACTTATCTACAGGTTATTTTAGCGGAAGGTTGAGTAGGCCATTTAGATGTCGGGGGTTGAGGCGGCCATTTAGATGTCAGAAACAGTAGGGTTGAGTAGGCCGTTTAGATGTCGGGGGTTGAGGCGGCTATTTAGATGTCAGGGCAGAGAGGAGCGTTGCTATGGGATCTGTGTATGTTGCTCACTCGCGCAGCTCGAAAAACACTCCCCGGAAACTTATCTACGGCTCATTTTGACGGAGGGTCGAGTGCGCTGTTTGGATATTAGAGCATTGCTGTATATTTGGATGATGAAAACGCAGTGGTTCGAATGTTTGTGATTTTGGATCGAAGAGTGGGTAAATGTACTCTTGTAAAACTCGCATCAAATATAGACTCTCAACCAGAGTGGCTACAAAAATTCTAACGGCTTAGAGTTGATGTCGAGGGAATTAAAAATATGAGGTCAAATAAGGACGAATGAGTAGAAAA
>CAYRWM010000040.1:0-13690 GCA_964428055.1 uncultured Christensenellaceae bacterium
TCCATCGCGTCGCCAATAGCCTTGCCGTTGTTGACAACGTTATAGTGCGTGAGCATGACTCCCTTGGGGAATCCGGTCGTGCCGGATGTGTACTGCATGTTGCAGACGTCGTGCTTGTTAATCGTATTGGCTCTTCTGTATACTTCCTCTATCGGAACGCTGTCCGCGAGAGCTATCGCTTCATCCCAGCTGTAGCAACCGGGCTGACTGCTCTCGCAGGTTATGATGTTGCGGAGGAAGGGCAGTTTCTTTATGTGAAGCGGCTTGCCCTTTTCGGCATCCTTAAGTTCCGGACAGAGCTTGTTTATTATCTCTATGTAATTCGAATCCTTGTATCCGTCAACCATGACCAGCGTATGTGTGTCGGACTGATGGAGCAGATACTCGAGTTCGTGCACTTTATATGCCGTGTTGACCGTGACCAGTACCGCACCGATCTTTGTTGTCGCCCAGAATGTCAGGTACCACGCCGGAACGTTTGTTGCCCATATGGCTACGTGGTCGCCTCTCTTGACGCCCATGGCTATGAGTGACCTTGCGAATGTATCGACGTCATCCCTGAACTCGGGATATGTTCTCGTATAATCGTGGGTCGTGTAGTTGAACGCGAGCTGATCCGGGAACTCTTCGCACATGCGGTCGAGCACCTGCGGGAATGTAAGATCTATCAGGTGTTCCTTCGGCCAGGGGTATCTGCCCGTTCTCGCGGCGTTGTAGTAGAGCCTCCTCGGTTCCTCTCCGCTCTCGAAGTACTTCGACGTCATGTAGTTGGCGAAATGCGGGAACACTATGCCGGGATCCGAGAGCTCAGGAGCGTACTGCTTCAGCCACTCGAGAGATATGTATCCTTCGTAGTTGATGGAACGGAGTGCGCTTATGAAATCATCCAGCGGCACATCGCCCTCTCCCACTATTTTGTATGAAACCTTGCCGTCTTCCATGACGGAATCCTTAACATGCGTGTACTTGACGTACGCACCCAGGTTCGTTATGGTCTCGGCGGGAGTCTCGTTTCCGTATCTGTAAGGATGATGCACGTCCCAGAGTGCGCCCATGTAATCGCTTTCTATGTTATTCAGGAGCTCGGCCAGTCTCTTTGTATCGGAATATACGCCGTTGGTCTCGACCAGCAGCGTGATTTTATGCTCTTCAGCGTAGGGCACGATCTTATTGAGCGCAGCCAGTATCCGGCTGTCATCCACTTCACCCATCGGAGCGGCTGTCTTGTCCGCCAGTATCCTTATATACTTGGAGCCGAGCTTGGTCGCAAGATCTATGTAATCCTTAAGCTCTGCTATCGTCTGCTCTTCTTTGTCGTATTCCTTAAGAGCGCACCCGGAAGAAAGGCAGGGGATCTCAAGACGGAGCTTCTTAAGTTTTTCTACTGTCCTGTCTATGTTCTCGGCACAGAAGGGCTTGGCCTTTATGGAAAAGATGTTATTTCCCAGACCTCGCATCTCTATCCCGCTGTAGCCGAAATCCTTTGCCATCGTGTATATCTCAGACCATGAGAAGTCCGGACAACCGAGTGTTGAAAAAGCGAGTTTCATGTAAGATAATCCTCCGAAACGTATTATTTATCGAATCACATATAATACCATAACACTTTTATTGTGGAATGTAATTGACATTATTTAACTAAAGATTGATATTTTTTAATATTCAGGGGCTAAAAAAAAGAAATTATTGATAAATATTAAAAAACCCTGCCGGGTGGCAGGGTTCTGGTCAGTTAGGCATCAGGCTTTTCCGCTGCTGCCGAAGAGATTAAGCTTTACTTTCGTTGCTTCCTTCATCGCAGCTTCGGCTGCCATTGTGTAATCGGTATAAGTGCCGGAAGCGCTCTTTATCGCTTCGGCTCCGGCCGTTATTATGTCGGTATAAACGTTTATCTTGCATATGCCGCCGGCGATAGTGTTTCTGAAGTCATCGTCCGACAGGCCTGATCCTCCGTGCAGTACCAGCGGTTCCGCAACCGTTTCCCTTATCTTTTTGAGGCGGGGGATATCCAGCTTAGGGGTAGACTTGTATACGCCGTGGGCTGTACCTATGGATATGGCAAGGAAATCGGCACCTGTTCTGTCTATGAAATCAGCCGCATCTTCAGGCTCTGTGTATACGACAGCGTCAGCCTTGCCGTTCTCATCTTCAAGACCTCCCACGCTGCCTATCTCACACTCGACGCCTACTCCCATGGAGTGCGCTATGCGGATTATCTCAGCCGAGTTCTCTATGTTTTTGCTGTGATCGGCTTCTCTCGAGCCGTCATACATGACCGAACCGAAACCGGCACGGAGTCCTCTCATGAGTACCTCAAAGTGATATGTGTGATCGAGGTGTATGGCGACCGGCACCTTTGATATCTTTGCTCTTTCGAGAAACATGGGCAGCAGCCAGTCGAAGCCGGCTATGGGTAGCAATGCTTCAGCCGTTCCTATTATTATAGGAGAGGAACATTCCTCGGCGGCTTCGATGTAGGCCCTCGTCATCTCCATGTTGGTGCAGTTGAAGTAGCCGACGCCGTACTTTCTCTCCTGAGCGTCCTTAAGTATCTCCTTCATTGTGTAAAGCGGCATTTTCAATCTCCTTGAGTCAATCTCATATTTGTTATTCAACCGTATTTAATTATAATGTAATTGCCGGATTGTGCAATAATGATTCTTTTGATTCTTATGAATAATTTGGTTAAGACCGGATTATATTTACATTGGAGAAAGGCAGGTGACCGGTCATGAAAGCAATAGACCAGAGAAAAGCGGCAGTCATAGGATGCGGATTCGTAGGTTCATCCTCGGCATTTGCCCTTATGCAGAGCGGATTGTTTTCGGAGATCGTACTGATCGATGCCGACAGGGACAGAGCTGAAGGAGAGGCTCTTGATCTGGGACACGGACTTCCGTTTGCGTCTCCCATGAAGATTTACGCTGGGGATTACGGCGATATAACGGATGCGGCCGTTGCGATAGTCACAGCCGGCGCGGGACAGAAACCGGGAGAGACCAGGCTTGATCTTGCAAAAAAGAACGTATCGGTGTTTAAGAGCATAATCCCTAACATAAAGAATGCGGGGTTTAACGGCATACTTCTTGTTGTTGCCAACCCTGTTGACATACTCACCTATACCGCGGCGAAGCTGAGCGGCCTCCCTGAAGGCAGAGTGTTCGGGACCGGGACGGTGCTGGACACGGCAAGGCTCAAATACCTTCTCAGCGATCATCTCGGTGTTGACGGCAGAAGCATACACGCATTTATAATCGGCGAGCACGGCGACAGCGAGATAGTCGCGTGGAGCAGCGCAAACGTATCCGGTGTGCCGCTCAATGATTTCTGTGAGATGCGCGGATACTACGATCACAGAAAGCATATGGAAAAGATCGCGGAGAACGTGAAGAACAGCGCATACGAGATAATAAAGAAGAAAAAAGCGACTTACTACGGCATAGCCATGATAGTGAAGCGCATATGCGAAGCAATCGTAAGAGATGAAAAATCAATTCTTCCGGTGTCTTCAGTGCAGCACGGTGTGCGCGGTATTGAGGGTGTTGCTCTGAGCATGCCTTCAATCGTTGGCAGAAACGGCATAGAAAAGGTCATAAATATATCTCTTAATGACGAAGAGTCCGAAAAACTCAATGAGTCGGCGGCGATGCTCAGGGAGTACATTAAGGAGGCAGGGATTTGATATACTACTTTTCAGCAACAGGCAATTCTAAATATGTGGCCGGCAGGATTGCGGAAGAAACGGGGACCAAAGCGGTATCCGCTCTTGAAGCTGCAAAAAACGGCGTACCGGACAATGAATCGGATGACGGTATCCTCGGCTTTGTGTTTCCGACATACGCATGGGTTATCCCGACGGTGTTCGAGGATTTTCTTAAGGGATTTGAGGCTCAGCAGGGCGCAGGGGGACGCTACGTGTTTGTGATCGCAACATGCGGGGCTACTTCCGGGTGTTCCGTCAGTCTCGTGAGAAGGATTCTTAAGACTCATGGTATAAGTACCGATGCTTCATTCGATATAAGGATGCCTGATACATGGACTCCCATATTCGATCTGTCTGATAAGAAACGTAATGACGAGCGTCTTAAGAGTGCCGATGAGGAGATCACTGCCGCGGCGGCAAAGATAAAAAATAGAGAAAAGGGCTACTTTAACAGGACAAAAGCCCCGTGGCAGGCTGCTCCTGTCGGCCGCCTGATATATGCGGTTATGCGCCGTACCGGCGGTTTCCGGCTTAAGGAAAACTGCACAGGATGCGGCAGGTGCGCGTCGGCGTGCCCCACGGGAGTTCTCAGGATGAATAGCGGACATCCGTCCTGGACAGAGAAAAAGTGCGCCATGTGTTTAAGATGTCTTCATACATGTCCTGTCAATGCCATAAAGTACGGGAACCGCACGGAAAAGCACGGGCAGTATGTGCATCCCCGGGCAGGGAAACTTGACTGAGGTGGAACAGGCATCGTTTTCGTGATATAATTATTGCACAAAGAAAACGGAAACCGGTAGAAAGATGGCTGCTGTAGAATCTGAGAACAACAAAGCGAAAAACTGGAGGCTCAACATACCGAAGCCGGTAAGAGCCGTCATATTCATAGCTACGCGCGTACTCCTTGCGCTGCTGTTCGTTATGGTGCTGCTGACCGCGTTCAAGGTCGGCATGGATTCCATGAACGTATACACTATGCTCAAGGACGGTTTTTCTCTGCGCGCTCAGGCAGTTATGAAGCCAACCGATACCGATGCGGAAAAACTCACGAGATACTTCTCAGAGCATGCGATACTCAGCGATGAAGCACTTAATGACGAAAAGTGGAATGATTACGCCATCTCGAACTATTATGAGAGACTGGATGCGGGACATCCGATAGTATGGCCCTGGAAAGACGAGATCAAGTTCAATGTCGTTGAACAGGTCATGGATATAAAGGGTACGTATTCGAGTGAATACCTCCTTGCCAACGGTCTTACCGAGGAGGATGTATCCGAGGCTGAAGTCGTGCTACCCGAGTGGAAGAACGGTGAGTTTGAGGTCACGCTCATCCGTCCCAAGGAAGAGGATGAGTCATGGAAGATAGATTCCATAGAATACAAGGGTCCCGCCGAAGACAGGATGATGAAAGTCTATGAGGACGAGGAAGAGCAGGAGATACCCGACAACGTCGTTATCTCTCCCGAAGGCGGCAACAAGAAGACCGGTGGCGGCACTTTAACAGAACAGACCGAAGAGGATGAGGGCTGATATGGGTCTGTCCGTTTATCTTGCGCCTCTGGCGGGTATAACAGATACCGCCATGAGGCAGATATGCCTGGAATACGGAGACTGTCTCACGTTTACCGAGATGATAAGCGTGAACGGTCTCTTTTATAATAACTCGAGGACAAAGGATCTTCTGCACATAGCGAAGGGCGAGGAGACTGTAGGCGTACAGCTGTTCGGTAGCAATGCTGATACCGTATCGAAGATGGCCTGCGCCACGGAGGAAATGCTGGGAGAACGTCTTCGTGAGATAAACATCAATATGGGCTGTCCTGCTCCGAAGATCGTTAAGAACGGTGAGGGAGCAGCCCTGCTGAAGGATATCAGAAAAGCTTCGGATATCATAAAGGATACCGTTAAAAGGGTTAGCGTTCCCGTGACCGTGAAGTTCAGGAAGGGATTTTCTCCGGGTGAGGATATCGCCGTTGATTTCGCGAGGATGTGCGAGGACTCGGGCGCCGGGAGAGTGTATGTGCACGGCAGGACGCGCGAGCAGTACTACTCGGGAAAGTCGGACCGGGGCTGCATAAAGAGAGTAAAGGATGCTGTCGGAATACCCGTGATCGGGAACGGTGACATATATACGGCGGAGGATGCCCTCACCATGGCAGATGAGACCGGATGCGACGGCATAATGATCGCGAGAGGAGCTCTCGGCAACCCGTTCATATTCAGAGATGTAAAGGAACTGATCGGGAAAGGTACTGTTCCGCCGGCACCGACCAACGACGAGAGGGCGGATGCTTTTTTAAGGCAGCTGGATCTCTGCATAGAAGAAAAGGGCGAGCGGCTTGCCGTGAGGCAGATGCGCAAGCACGCGGCATATTATATAAAGGGAGCGAGCGGTTCCGCGGCCTTAAGAAAAAAAGCGGTCGAAGCGGAGAGCAGAGCCGATTTTGAAACGGTATTCAGTGAATTCAGGAGGGCTATGTAATACCCGGAGTGGACGGCTGAAGTTTTTGCTCAAATGATGTTGCAATTTGTTTTTTGCGATGATATAATATCTTTTGCTATCACTATTAAGGAGGAAAAAACATGGAGATATTGGCACTTATCATAAAGATAGTACTCGTAGTATTCTCAGTGTTTTTAGCTATAGTAGTATTGCTCCAGTCCGGCGCTAAGCAGGGACTGTCAGGAGCCATCGCAGGCGGTGCCGAGCAGATGTTCGGTAAGAAAAAAGGTAAGAACATGGATGCACTCTTAGTGAAGCTCACGAAGGTAGCGGCTATAGGCTTCATGATACTGGCTGCATTCCTTACTATAATGAATTCTTACTGGCTTTAATCTATGATGTACAGCGCCTGCGTATGCAGGCGTTTTTTTATTGGAGTTTATGAGAATCAAAGGTATCTTCGAAGCAAAAAGCGGAGGCTTCGGATTCGTCAGGACCGAAAGCGGGGACATATATATCCCCGAAGCTCTTAAAAAGGGGGCCATGAACGGTCAGGAAGTCGAGGCCGAGATAACTGAAAAGGGATATTCCGGTCAGAACGACAGGGGTAGGATAGTAAAAGTCCTGTCTCCTTACCTGGAGATCGTAGGCAGCGTTTACAAGGGGAAGAACGCCGTCTTTGTCGTTCCCGACAACAGCGCATACGATGATATCTTTATACCCAAAGGCAGAGCCGGGGGTGCTGAGGACGGCGACAAGGTCGTGGCCGAGATAGAAAAACCTGGCAGCAGGTTCTATTCGCCGGAAGGCAGGATAAAAGAAATCATAGGACACGCTGACGAAGCCTGGGTCGATATGCTCTCAGTCGCAAGGAGCTTCGGCCTTGCCCGGGGTTTTGACAAGAAGACGGAAAAGGCGGCCAAGGCTCTTAAATACATGCCCTTTGATACGGAAGGCAGACTGGACCTTCGGGGCGAGACTGTTTTTACCATAGACGGCGATGACGCGAAGGATCTCGATGACGCTGTGTCCGTATCAAAGAATGAAAAAGGGAACTATGTGCTCGGCGTACATATAGCCGACGTATCATATTACGTAAGAGAAGGAGATCCCGTTGATGCGGAAGCGAGGAAAAGGGGTACAAGCGTCTACCTCCCGGGCATGGTAGTGCCCATGCTGCCGCAGATACTGTCAAACGATCTCTGTTCACTCAATCCGGACGAGGATAAACTCACGCTTTCTTGTATCATGGAGATAGACGGGAAAGGCGAGATAGTATCCTCGGAGATAAAAGACAGCGTTATAAGGTCGTGCGCCCGTCTTACATACAGCGCGGTCAATGAGTATTACGAAGGCGGCAGCGGCGGTTCTCTGCCCTGTGCCGAGCTGGACATACTGCGCTCTCTTAAGGATATACTCAACTCAAAAAGGACGGAAAAGGGCAGTATAGATTTTGATCTTGACGAGCCTGAGATAATGCTTGATGAAGGCGGTAAGGTCAGGGATATAGTCCCTGCGAAGCGCGGGGAGGCCGAAAGGGTCATCGAGGAATGTATGCTCGCCGCGAACATGACGGTGGCGGAAACCTTCAGCACTATGGAGATGCCCTTTATATACCGTGTGCATGACAAACCGGATCCGGACAAGATCCATGAGCTGTCGGTATTTCTGTCGGGCTTCGGCATACCCTTAAAGGGCACGGCCAATATACATCCGAGAGCGCTTCAGACAGTACTTAAGGATTCGGAAGGACTGCCGTCCCATGAGGTCATAAAGAGCGTTGTCTTAAGATCTATGCAGAAAGCGTGCTATGACTGCATGCCCACGGGTCATTTCGGCCTTGCTGCTAAAGACTACTGCCACTTTACTTCTCCTATAAGGAGGTATCCGGATCTTATGGTACACAGGATCGTAAAGGCGGTCATGTCGGGAAAGATGACGGATGAGAGGATCGCGGAGCTTTACGCAGAGCTTCCGGGGATTGCTGACAGCTCCAGCAGGACGGAGAGGAACGCGGCCGAAGCAGAAAGAGCGGCTGTCAACAAAAAGATGGCCGAGTACATGACGCGTCATATAGGCGAGGAATACAGCGGCATAGTCTCCGGAGTGACGAACTTCGGGGTGTTCGTGGAACTTGAGAATACGATCGAGGGTCTCGTGCATATATCAGAGATGTATGAGGACTTTTACGACTACGACAGGGCGAACTACCGCCTCGTCGGAAGAGAAACTGGCAAGGTCATAAGGCTCGGCGACAGCGTGCGCGTAATATGCACAGCGGCAAGCAAGTATGACTCAAGGATAGAGTTTGCGTTTTCATGACGGAAGGATTATATTTTAAGATATGAAAGAATCGGTTAAGATTATCGCGACCAACAGAAAGGCGCGGCACGACTATTTCATAGACGAGAGATATGAGGCCGGTATGGAGCTTAAGGGGACGGAAGTCAAGTCCTTAAGAGCCGCAAAGACCAACCTTAGGGATTCGTATGTCCAGATAAAGGGCGGCGAAGCCTTTGTGTGCAACATGCATATAAGCCCTTACGAACAGGGCAACATAAACAACACCGACCCAATGAGGACAAGGCGTCTGCTGCTTCACAAACGGGAGATCATGAAGCTCATGGGTCAGGTCCAGCAGAAGGGTTTTACTCTGATACCTTTGTCAGTGTATCTCAAGAACGGCAGGATGAAACTGGAGATCGGACTTGCCAGAGGCAAGAAGCTCTTTGATAAGAGAGCCGATCTCAAGGAAAAGGCCGTAAAGAGGGATAACGACCGGAAGTATCAGATAAAATAAATATTCGGGGGCGAAAATGGTTTCGACGGGGATCATTGGAGTGCCGATAAGCAAGCTGCAGTTTCCGGATGGTCTGCATTAAAAAACGGCCGGATTAAATTTAAGTGCAAAGACACAGAAACCCGCAATGCAGCCTGCATTGCTCGCTGCTTAACTTATTAGCAGCTGTCCTGTGAGAAAGTCGCCTGTCGCGTTCTCATAAGGGCATCAGTTTTAGACAGGGTACGGCTGACGGGGCGCTTTTCCCCGAAAGCGGCATTTAAGAAGCTACCGCGGATGACGCTTGCCCGGCTTGGGCGTCTGCGGGAATCCTCCGAACCGGGATAAGCTTGTAGAAATTCGGTAAGACGGGTTTTCGGACGGGGGTTCGACTCCCCCCGCCTCCACCAGATGAAATACCCGGATCTCATGGGATACGAAGAGATTCGGGTTTTTATATTTCTACTCTACGGAGCGTAGGTGGACGCTACCTGCAGCGGATGATATCCTCGTATCGCAGGAGGAAGATAAAATGAACGGATATATAAAAGGTGAAGTGATAAAGGTGCTGCGCGAAAAGAAGGATATGACCCAGGCCGAACTTTCGGAAAAGATAGGCGTGAGCGATAAGGCCGTATCAAAATGGGAGACAGGCAGAGGCCTGCCGGACATAACATTACTTGAACCCATTGCAGGAGCTCTGGGCATTTCCGTAGGCGAGCTCTTTGCTGGCGAGCAGATAGTAAATGATAATCCGGCGGCAAACATGAAAAAAGCCAAGATCTATGTCTGTCCCGTATGCGGCAATATAGTGCAGTCGGTCGGCGACGTTGCTGTCAGCTGCTGCGGAGTGAGCCTGCCTGCGCTGGAAAAAGAAACGCCTGATGACGGTCATGACATAAAGGCGGAAAGGATCGAGGATGAACTGCACGTTTCTGTGGTTCATCCCATGACGAAAGAGCATCATATCAGCTTTTTCATCTATCGTACAGGAGACAGAGTTGAGACATTAAAACTCTACCCGGAAGGCAATGCCGAATGCAGGTTCCTTACAAGAGGACACGGAGAAATATTTGCTTTCTGCAACCGTCACGGACTGTACAGTATCACAATATGATTATTATGCAGATAAGTTCCTGCTATGTTACCGGCTTTGTGCTTTGTCCGGGCTTGCTGACTGCTTGACAAAGCATAACACATGGTTATAATAAATATAGGATATATTTATTGTATAAATTAAGGTGATGTTTTATGATTATCAATACAGATAATATTTACTCTATGACGCAGGCCAACCAGAACTTTTCCAGAGTGGCAAAAACAGCAGGTAGGGAAGGACAGGCTCTGGTTTTCAAGAATAATAAGCCGAAGTATCTTGTGGTTGATCTTGACAGCAGCGATATGATTTTGGATCTCAGCGAAGAAGAAAAAATAGATATAGTGGTCAGGCGGATACTTAAGAAACACATCGGTGCATTCAGGGAGCTGGCAAAATGATAAGGTTTAGCCGTGACAAAGTAAAACTGATACACCAGCTGCTGGCAGAGGAAACAGGCGGCAGTATCGGCGTGCGCGATGAAGGTTTGCTGGATTCGGCTCTTGAGAGTGCATTTGCGACATTTGACGGTGTTGAGTTATATCCTTCAAAGGAGGAAAAGGCTGCCAAGATAGCGTATTCACTCGTATCCAATCATGCTTTTGTCGACGGCAACAAGCGTATCGGAGTTTTTGTTATGCTCAGTTTTCTAAGTCTTAACGGCATACGGATTGATGCAACAGACGAAGACATAGTACAGCTGGGGCTGGGCATTGCCGATGGCAGCGTTGAATATGAATGGATCGTTTCGTGGATAAAAGCACACCGGACTGAGAACTGAAAAACAATTAATACAAAGAAGGCGGCAAGAGCCGCCTTCTTATTATATGTTGTGATTATCAATAGTATCTGAAGCGTGCGCTCCATGCCGCGTTAACGGTGTCATACGTCATCTGCAGGATTGCGTTTTCTGCGAGCGCCTGCGTTGTCTGTGCCTGTGCATATGTCTTTGCTTCCGCCATGTATGCGTCCGAGAACTGCAGACTGAAAGCCGCCTGTGTGAGGATCTCTTCCACGCCTTCAAATGCATCCGCCGGTGCGAGAACGCCCGTTACTCCCACTGCTTCGACCCATGACTGGTCCACTCCGCCTTCGACGTATGAAGGACTCGGAATTAGTGATGCGAACAGTTTTCCAGTGCACTGTGTTCCGGCGGCAGACGTGAAGTCTGCGAGGACTACAGCTTCGGATGAAGCGATCGATGAAAAGTATGTTGAAACGGGTATCTCTTCTCTCACTTCAAGATCGTACATCGCCGGGAAACTGAAGCCTAAGTTCATATACGATCCGGCGTATGTAGCCACGAGATTGGCATATTCATTCCAGACAAAGAACATGGAACCGACATCGGTCTCGTCAATGAGCGGCGCATCCCCGAATACCGCATAGGGATTGGGGCCTGTAGCCATCGCGGCCGCGTTCCTGTTCCATTCCATAGTCTGATAGCTCCTGTTAAAAGGCGAGAGCGATCCGTAATAAAATATCTCATAGTCCGGATTCTGGGGATCCCAGGCTCTGAAGCTGAAGTCGGTATACTGGCCCATCGGCTGGATCGTCCAACCTGCCGGTATCATGACCGAGAAAAAACCGCCGTCATACTGCACGAGCTGTATGCCGGAAGAAGGTGCCGGCTTAGGTTCGCTGTATGAGTCTCCGTCATCACTGTCTGTATCCGGCATCTGAAAATCGTCATTTAAGCCTGTGTCATCCGGCAGATCGGGCTCCGAAGGCTCTTCTGCCGTATCGTTATAATCATTCAGCTCTTCCAGCAGTTCCGCGATCTCAGGATCGAGTTCTGTGTCATCAGTGCTCTCCTGTGCACAACCTGCAAATATGACAGCCAGCATGAGGACAGCCAAAAGTATCGCTATCTTTTTCATAACATCATTCTCCTGATTTTCTTATATTACTCAATTATCGTAACGGGGAAATCACCGTTGAATACCGGAAGTTTGTCCAGGCCTTCGCATTTGTAGCCACTGCCGGAACCGTCAGGCATCAGATAATCTCCTGCGAACCGGAATTCGAAAATTCTTCCGTCAACCGGTCTGAATATGATCTTTGCAGATGTCCCTGCAGATACATCGACAGTCGTCTTATCGCCAAGTTTAAGATTTTTAAGTCCGCTGAAGATGGTATCGATCTCGGAATCTTCATGGAAGACATATGGTTCGCCGTCGTATTCTATGGAACAGTTGTACAGTTCGGATGCGTCAAAGCTCTTCGCCCAGTCCTTTACGTCGTCTCCGTAAAGGTCGAACACACTGCCCTGGGTACCGCAGGAGACTGCAAGCAGACAGACAAAAGCTGTAAGTATGATCAGCATGACGGTTCTTTTTTTCATGATGCTTTCCTCCATACATTTTCTCAGTTTAATCGTACTACAGACACAGGTAAACCATGCGTTTGTTTGTTGATAGGTATCGCTTCCGGAGTAAAATTGTATTTGCCTCTGCAGGCGTTTATAATAGGAGTATAAATTCTTAAGGTCACCGGAAAAGGCAATGCGTATGAACAGGAAAACGCTTCTGTACACAGCGCTCATAGCTGTATGTTTCTTATATGCGGGATCGGCATATATGTCGCAGTTTTACAGGCTGACTTCTTTATACGACGGCGCGACAGTTGATATCATCACATCCGGCTGGAACTATCTGTTTCAGGCGATAGGCATAGCTGTGTTCTGCATAGGACTTTTTAAGTGCCCGCGCATTTTCGGCCGCAGGATGCTCTTTTTTGTCCTGCTCATATCGGGCGCTTTCTTTATGGCGCTCTCACAGCTTTCCCGGGACGGGGCCGTTATAGTCGTTTCCGGGTATGTGTTCAATCTTCATATCGGTATGTATCTGGGGTTCTACCTGACCATGCTGTCCGCCGAGATACCGGCGGTCCGGGCGGGACTCTGCTACGGCATCGCCTATGCTGCCGGGAGCATAGGAACGTATCTTCTGTCTCTTGCTGATGAAGGCCGTTTTCTTATGACCGCGGATATAACATGGGTGTACATAGCTCTTGCTGCCGTGACCGCGGTGCTTGTGATGAAGGCCGGGGACATAAGAGTGCCGGAAAGAACTGCGGATACGGGAACAGCTGCTCCTTCCAGAAGACTCGCGTTTCTCATATCTGCTACGGCTGTCATGATGGTGATATCCGTTCTGGGTTCGGGCCTGTATTATTCCGTGCCGCAGGCAAAGGATGTGGACTGGAATCTGATACGCGCTTTCTATTCGATCGGACTTGTCGCTGCCGGCTTTATAATGGACAGGAGCAGGCTTATAGGCGGCATATGCGCGGTTGCGAGCCTCACGTATCCGCTGATCGTGACAGCCCTCATAGGCGAAGGCGTCGCCGGGACGACGGCACTGGCATTAAGCTACCTGTTCAGAGGCTTTATAACCATATATTACGTGATAATGTTCACGGATCTCGGGCGCGCTGACGGAAGGATGCTGCCGGCCGCGGCGCTCGGAATGCTGGTTTCAAGGGCGACCGAGGCCGGCCTGTCAATGCTGCTGATATACTGCGCCGTACCTGAAAAGTGGCAGTTCATTATATCCGCCGTCTGCTTCGTTCCCCTTCTTATTCTTATGTTTTTTGTCTGGAGTAGAAAGACCGAGTATCCGAATACGGATACCGACAGGCGGGATGTATTCTTTGCAGACA
>CAYRWM010000041.1:0-13286 GCA_964428055.1 uncultured Christensenellaceae bacterium
TGACCATAGGGGTCACGCCCGTTTCATGTCCTTTTTATCCGGTCATAGCTGCCTCAAATCAACTTCCATACGAAGTGTGCCCCGAGGCGGTCTTTTTAGTTTCAGAATATTATGCTTATGTCCCCGTGGAGCGCGAGTCTCAGCAGTCCCACACCCACGAGATGAGCGGGATAGTAAATGTAGAAGAGCCACTTCATGCCCTTCCAGCTGCCGCGCTCCCCGTTGTACTTCGCGAGAACGGGTATCGACAGGAAAGTGAACATCTGTAAAGCACCGTACAGCCGGTCTATGAATATGAAATATACGAGGGCGTATATGAAGGTCCAGAAAACGATGCTCCTCGCCTGCTTTTTGAACTCACCCCTGTGAACGTACAGGAAGAACGGAGCCATAACGGCTATGCTCGACCAGTCCGACGGGAATGCGATAAGGCAGATCGCAACGATGCACACTATCTTTATCCACTGTTTTATCTTTTCGGAATTGCATATGATGAGCAGCGCCACCGCCCAAGCGAGCGACCACATGACGCTGGTCTGATTGAACACACCGGTGGACAGCGGGATAAACGGTATGCCGAACGCAAAGTCATATGCGAAGTGGGATATCACGGCGAAAAGGAACAAGCGGAACATATACCTCTTCCTGTCGTGCGTATAATGAAATCCCTCGGCTATGAAGAACCACATTATGGGTGCGGTCAGCCGCCCCACTATGTGGAGAGCATAAACGTACCACACGGCCTGAAGACCGGGGAAGAATGCCCATGTCAGGTGGTCGACCGTCATGGCGATTATCGCTATTAACTTTATCTGGTTCGAATTAAGCGTTTTTCTGAGCTGCATTTATGTATTCAGTCCGTACTGTCCAGTTTTCCCTTTACGTCAAAAGCGCATTCCATCATGCCCGCTATGACGGCCCTGTCGTTCTGGTCTGTGACATTAAGCCTCTCCATAACATCGGGACTTACGAGATCTTCGTAATTGAATCCGTCTGTCTGGAGGTTGCCGAACACCGACATACGTCCCATATCGCCTGCGGACCTTATGTTCGCGTCGGAATTCAGGTGCATAAACCCTTCTATCTTCTCCCTGTCGCTTAAGTCCCTAAGCTTCTTTTCCTTGTTCGCCAGTTTCAGGGCGCACTCATCGCAGTAGGCGTGCGGGACCGCGAAGCCTTCGTACTCGAGTTTTTCCGTTATATACCCGACGTGCCGCACGGTCGAGATCACATTCTTGTGTGATACTATCTTTATAAAAAGATTGGATGTTTCCTTCTTGCACTTTTCGCACGGAAGTGTCCCGCTGTGCTTGTAGCGCTCCAGAAACAACGGTATGAACAGTTTTACGCTGTTTTTGTCGAAATAATCATAGTGTTTGAAATCAAGATAGGGCCTGACACTCTCATATGAGCAGCGGCTTAAGAAGAGCGTTATCTGTTTTGGTATGAAAACACCCCACCAGGGAATGACTTCCGGCAGATAATCTTCTTTCTCCGGCCGCCACGTCAGAAGCTCAACCGCTTTTTCGACCTTACCCTTCTTGCCGCTCCGAAGGTCCGCCAGGATCTTATCTAGTCCTACCTTGAATGCTTTCTGAATAAAATAAGGATACAGTTTTTCCCTGTCGTCCGAGGAAAACAGCCATTCGCCGTATTCGTCCCTGGTAACATCAGAAAGCAATGTCTCCTGCCCGCATTCGGGACAGGTCAGGGCCGCCTCCCCCTGATTTCCGTGTTTGGGACAGAACCTTAAGAACTTGTTCTCTTCCATACTAAGACTCCTGTTATTTCCCGAAAGCCTTGAACTTTTCTATAACACCCTTGAGCAGAGGCGCCAGCTCGGGCTCGAGCTTCGTAAGGCCCCCTGCCGAAAAGATGATGCCGTTCCATTCCTTTTTGGTGAATTCCTTATCCGGCGTATCGACGACCTGCATGATGGTCTTGGCAAGATCCGAGTATTTGCCGTATCCCCTGTTTTCCGCTTTCGGACCGACCGTCGCCTTTATCTTCTCCAGATCATCCGCTGAAAAAATATCCGAAACCTTCGGAAGCACAACTTCTTTTTTTGAACCAAAAAGTCCCATTATCCGTTCCCTCCTTCATCGTAACCTATACGCGCGTTCGGACAGACCCGGGACAACAGACCGAGTATCTCCTCTGATTTCGCGCTGTCCATATCCTCAAGCGTGAACGTGGTAAAATCTTTCCCCGCATGTATGTCTATGAACTGTATCTCGCGTCCGCCGTCGATCACGACTCTTTCATACGCCCAGGATATATCCTCGTTCTTTATAACCTTTACGGGATTGGCCGCCAGCACCGTATACTTGTCTGTTATCGTGAGCACACAGGGATCCGACGGCTTTGCCGTGATATACTTTTTGCCCTTTAAGTACTCATTACCGAATCCGATATACTCATCCTCGCTCATGGCGCCTATGAATTTCCTGTATGAGGAAAAAGGCGATACGTAGGCGAATATATACATGCACACGGGCAGCGCGGCCAGGCACAGCAACGCTATCGATACGCCGAGACCGCCCGCTCCCGTCAGGAAATGAAGGAGCATCAGTATTATGTAGGCTATGCATACTATGGTAAAAGCCGGCCGCATGCTTGTGAACTGAGGAGTCAGACTGTAGTCTCTCCTTACCGGATCATCCGGACGCATCTTTGTCATGTAAAAATCCCCCGCGTCTTTTTATAATATTGTAACATAATAATGGTATAATATCTTTATCATTCACTTGAAAGGAAACGCTTATGATCTCGATCGACAGAGCGGAGACCATACTGAACGAACTGGCGGAAGAACTCCCGCCCGAGGTGTTCCGAGACCTTTCCGGCGGCATCAACCTGCTGCCCGAATCAAAGCGCCATCCGGAAGCCGGAAACGGTATGCTTTACATACTCGGTGAGTATATATTCGACCCCAAACTCGGGAGACGTATCAATATATACTACGGTTCGTTCGAAAAGATGTTCCCATATGCTGATGAAGACCAGATGAGGGAAAGGCTGAGGGAGACCTTAAGGCATGAATTCGTGCATCATGTGGAGGGTCTCGCCGGCGAGAATGACCTTGCGGTAGATGATATGATAAAGCTCGCCGAGTACAAAAAAAGACAGGGCCGATAGACAAAAACGATCGAATGCCATTTGAACTGCATACACAGTATAAAGTATAATTAAATGTGATACTTTTGATGAACGGAGGTTAGTTTCCCATGACAGTGGAGCTGCTGGACAGCACCTTGAGAGAAGGCGCTCAGATGGAAGGCATATCTTTTTCCATACAGGACAAGATAGACATATTTAACGTGCTCTCGGATCTGGGCATAGCATATATCGAAGCGGGAAACCCATTTTCGAACCCCAAGGACGCCGAATTCTTTGAAAAGGCCTCTGCGCTTCAGGACAGAGGCTCAAAGCTCTGCGCTTTTTCGTCCACAAGAGCAAAGGATGTAAAAGCCGATGAGGACGGCGGCATCGCGGCCGTCATTTCATCCGGAGCATCCTGCGCAGTCATATTCGGCAAAGCGCATGCGGAGCAGGTGGACAAGGTCCTAAAAGTATCCAAAGAAGAAAACTTAAACATGATACGCGAGACGATCGAATATATAAAGGGAAAGGGCCTTAAGGTCATATTCGATGCGGAGCACTATTTCGACGGTTTCGTATACGACAGAGAATACGCTCTTGAAACTGTCAGGACGGCTGAGGAAGCGGGCGCGGATGTTGTATGTCTGTGCGACTCCAACGGCGGCACTTCCGTTACCGGCGTCAGCTCGACAGTGAGCGAGACGGCTCCTCACCTTAAGACCGCAAAACTCGGCGTACACATTCATAATGACTCCGACTGCGCGGTAGCAGCCAGCATAGCGGCTGTCGAAGCGGGAGCCACTCATGTGCAGGGCAGCTTCAACGGCTACGGTGAAAGGTGCGGCATAGCGAGGCTGACGTCGGTTATAGCCGACCTTCAGCTCAAAAAGGGCATAGGATGCATTGCGGGCGACATAAAGGATCTGACCCCGTCGGCGATACGAATAGCAGAGATAGCCAACAACGCTCTTCCGAGGAGCACCCCGTACGTGGGCCGCAGTGCTTTCGCCCATAAAGCGGGCATGCATATCGACGCCATGGACAAGCTTGAAGGAGCATTTGAGCACATCGATCCCGAAAGCGTCGGGAACAAGAGAAAGATACTCCTGTCCGAAGTGTCGGGCAGACGAGCGGTAACCAAAAAACTGACGGGTATGTTCCCCGGCCTCAAAGAGGATTCGTCCGAGATTGAAAGCATCACGGAAGAGCTCAAGAACCTGGAGCGCGACGGATACCAGTTCGAGGGTGCAGACGCCAGCTTCTATCTCATGGCATCAAAGAAACTCAATAATTTCAAACAGCATTTCACGACTGTACACTACAGAACGAGCGGCGAATTCCCGGCGCTTTCAGACAACAATGCGTCAGCTTTCGTACAGATAAACGTTGACGGCAAGGAGGAGACGGGTGCTGCGCTCGGAAACGGTCCGGTCAATGCTTTGGACAAAGCGCTCAGAAAAGCTCTCGCCGTCTTTTATCCGAGTCTCATGAACATGAAGCTCATTGACTACAAGGTCAGAGTGCTGTCGCCTAAAGAAGCTACGGGCGCTGTCGTCAGAGTCCTTGTGACCACCACTGACGGCTCATCGAGCTGGACCACGGTCGGAGTTTCTTCAGATATAATCAAGGCCAGCTTCATTGCGCTGACCGATTCGATAGAATACTTCCTTGCAGGAAGATAGAACACCTCATAATAAGGGAGGAACATCTTTATGGGAATGACTATGACACAGAAGATCCTCGCCGCAAAGAGCGGGAGGAAGGAGAATATACGGACAGGCGAGACAGTGCTGTGCAACGTGGATCTCATGCTCGGAAACGATATAACGGCTCCGATAGCGATAAATGAGTTCAAGAAGATCTCAAGAACGCTGGCCGCACCGGAAAAGATAGTGCTCGTCCTGGATCACTTCAATCCCTGCAAGGACATCAAGGCCGCCGAGCAGTGCAAGATAGTGCGTGATTTCGCGCATGAATACGGTATAGAGAGATTCTTCGACGCGGGTACGATGGGCATCGAACATGCGCTGATACCGGAAAAGGGCTACCTCAACTGCGGAGATCTGGCTATAGGTGCCGATTCGCACACATGCACGTACGGAGCGATGAACCTGTTCTCTACGGGCGTTGGCTCCACCGATCTGGCATTCGCTTTCGCAACGGGAAAATGCTGGTTCAAGGTACCGGGCGCTATAAGGTTCAACGTGAGCGGCAAGCTTCAGAAGTGGGTATCCGGCAAAGATGTGATCCTTACGATAATCGGGCTGATAAAGGTCTCCGGAGCTCAGTACATGTCCATGGAATTCACGGGCGACCTGTCCGGCCTCACCATGGCGGACAGACTGACTATCGCGAACATGGGTATTGAAGCAGGAGCCAAGAACGTCATATTCGAATGCGATGAGGAAACAGTGACATACCTCATGGGACGCGGCGCCATAGAGTGCCCTGCGGTAAGACCGGATGAGGATGCGTACTATGAGAGGGAATACGAACTGAACCTCTCCGATATAAAACCGACGGTCGCCTTCCCGAGCATACCCGATAATGTAAGGACTCCCGAGGGATTCGGCAATGTCAAGGTCGATCAGGTCGTGATCGGATCGTGCACAAACGGAAGGATCGAGGATCTGAGAGTGGCCGCTTCCATATTCACAAGGAGAAAGGTAGCCGACGGAGTGCGCGTTATCGTGATTCCCGCAACGCAGGAGATATATCTGCAGGCCATAGAGGAAGGCCTCATCGCGAACTTCATCTCGGCCGGCTGCGCCGTGTCGACACCGACCTGCGGGCCGTGCCTGGGCGGATATATGGGAGTACTTGCGGAAGGAGAAGTCTGTATAGCTACCACCAACAGAAACTTCGTCGGCAGGATGGGACATCCCAAATCCGAAGTATATCTGGCATCACCGGCTGTTGCCGCGGCTTCAGCCATAAAGGGCGTGCTCTGCTCGCCTGACGCACTGTAAGCAAAAGGAGGCATCATAATGGCCGACACATTAAAAGCAGTTGTATACGGAAACAATATTGATACCGACGCCATAATAGCGGCGCGTTATCTCAACACCTCCGACCCGGAAGAACTGGCATCACACTGCATGGAGGATATAGATTCCGGATTCGCAAAGAAAGCCGGAAAGGAATGCGTCCTGGTGGCAGGAGAGAATTTCGGCTGCGGATCTTCAAGAGAGCATGCACCGATAGCCCTAAAGGCTGCGGGCGTTAAATACGTGATAGCCAAAAGCTTCGCGAGGATATTCTACAGGAACGCGATAAACACGGGCCTTCCCATAATCGAGTGTCCGAAGGCAGTCGGCGCTATCAGCACGGGCGACAAGGTCTCAGTTGATATCAAGAACGGAACGATAACGGCGGGCGGGAAAAAGTATGCCATCCAGCCGTTCCCGGATTTCCTTCAGGAGATAATAGAATCGGGCGGCCTCATGTACGCTGCCATGAAAGGACTCGGAAGAGATGACGCTTAACATAGCTGTTATGCCCGGCGACGGAATAGGCGCCGAAGTCGTACCCGAAGCGCTACGCGTCCTTGAGACCGCAGGCGGCAAATACGGGTTCGATCTTAGTATAAAAACGGCTCTCATAGGCGGAGCGGCTTATGATGAAACAGGAGATCCTCTGCCTGAACAGACAGTCAGAACGTGCAAAGAAGCCGATGCCGTAATACTCGGGGCCGTAGGCGGAGACAAATGGAAAGGACTCCCGTATGAGAAGAGACCCGAAGCGGGTCTTCTCGGCATTAGGAAAGCTCTGGGTCTGTATGCAAACCTTAGACCCGCCGTACTCTATCCCGAGATGCTGGGTGAATCCCCCTTAAAGGAAGATTTTTGCGGCGGCGGTTTCAACATAATGATAGTAAGGGAACTTACAGGCGGCATATATTTCGGCGAAAAGGACAGGAAAGAAGACTACGCCTACGATGTGGAAAAATACTCTGAAGCGGAAGTCACACGCATAGCCAGAAAAGCGTTTGAGATAGCATTAAAGAGAAACAAAAAAGTGACCAATGTCGACAAGGCAAACGTTCTGCTCTCTTCGGTCTTCTGGAGAGACTGCATCCTTAAGGTCGCGGAATCCTTCCCCGAAGTTAAGCTCGATCACCTGTATGTCGACAATGCGTCCATGCAGCTCATAAGAGTACCTGCCGAATTTGACGTTGTCGTAACATCGAACATGTTCGGAGACATACTGTCGGACGAAGCTTCAATGCTGACAGGCTCAATAGGTCTGCTTCCCTCGGCTTCGCTCGGCGACGGAAACTACGGCATGTATGAACCCGTACACGGTTCAGCTCCTGATATAGCCGGAAAAGGCATAGCCAATCCTATAGCGCAGATACTTTCCTGCGCTATGATGCTTGAATACACATTCGATATGAAAGATGCGGCTGACAGCATAGAGAATGCAGTCAGGCGCGTACTGGGCAAGGGGCTTAGGACAGCGGACCTCGCGCACGGCGGACCGTATGTTTCCACTGCAGAAATGACTGATGCCATAATAAAGGAGCTCCGATGATGGCTGACAGGATTACTGAAGCAAAAGATTACTTTGATAAGGGATACAGCTGTGCACAGTCCGTGATCATGGCGTACTGTGATGACTTCGGTATGGATACCGAGACTGCGGCCAGGATCGCGTGCGGCCTCGGCGGCGGCATCGCCCGGAGCAGAGAGACCTGCGGTGCGGTTCTGGGAGGCATAATGGTCCTCGGCCTCGCAAAGTCTTCCGGAGGTTCCGAAGACAAAAAAGAGCTGTACAGGATATCGCGTGCCTTTATGGATGATTTCCGTAATAAGGCCGGTTCCGTGATATGCCGAGAACTTCTCGGAATCCCCGAAGGACAGGAAGAAAGCACCGTTCCGGAAAAAAGAACGGCTGAATACTATAAAACGCGTCCCTGCGAGGGCCTTGTTGAGCTCGCTGCAGAACTTCTCGAAAAATACCTTGAATCCGATGAATGAAAAAGAGACTTTCCTGAGCAGCCTCGGTTCACTCCTCCCGGAGATCGATCCTAACTGCGCTGAAAAGATGTTTGAATATCATGCAGCTGTCGAGCTCGCAAACAGGAGCATAAACCTGACCGCTATAACCGACCCCGGAGAATCGGCACAAAAGCATTTCTATGACAGCGTTATGGCATCGAAGTTCATAAAAGAAAAAGCGCATGTCATCGATGTCGGGACGGGCGGAGGCTTTCCGGGTGTCCCGCTTAAGATAATGAGACCCGATCTCAGAATGACGCTGCTCGACGCCACAGAAAAAAAGACAAAGACCGTTAACAGTATGTGCGCGGAACTGGGCATTGACGCAGACGTTGTCTGCATGCGTGCGGAAGACGCTGGCCGCGGAAAATACAGAGGTCAGTTCGACGCTGCGGTATCGAGAGCCGTGGCAAATCTTTCGGCGCTCGCTGAACTGTGCATCCCCTTTGTCCGTAAAAACGGCATATTCATAGCATACAAATCACAAGATGCGGAAGACATAAAGGATACATCTTTCTGCGATGAACTCGGCTGCGTACTTGTAGAAACATTCGATTATCCCGGACGCAGACTCCTCATATTCAGAAAAATAGAAAAGACCCCGGATAAGTATCCGCGGCCATTTGCCAGGATCAAAAAGAACCCTCTTTAAGAAAGCTTGTCGAAAAGCTCCTGAAGCTGTTCCTTTGAATAATAGTCTATTATTATCTTTCCTTTGTCCTCATTGCCCGAGAACCTTACTCTCGTATCAAGCGATTCGGACAGTTTTCTCATGGCGTCGTTCCACTCGGGAGACGGCTGCTGCGTTTTTTTAGGAGCCGGTCTCTCCTCAAGCATCTTCCTTATCATCGCCTCCGTCTGGCGGACAGACAGATTCATGTTGATTATGCGCGAAGCCACGCCCTTCATGACTGCTTCGTTCTTTAAGGGCAGCAGCGCTCTTGCGTGTCCGGGAGAGAGCTTGTCCTCCCTGACCAGATCCTTTATGCTTTCGGGAAGAGATGCCAGTCTTACAAGATTCGCTATCGCGGGTCTGGATTTGCCGACTCGCTCGGAAGCCTGCTCCTGAGTCATGTCGTACTTTTCCATGAGACTGATCAGCGCTTCCGCCTGCTCTATGGCATTGAGGTCCTCTCTCTGTATGTTCTCTATAAGAGATACTTCGAGCACGTCCTGATCGGACAGTTCCTTTACTATAACGGGAAGCTTTTTAAGACCCGCCTTGCGGGCGGCCCTGTATCTTCTCTCGCCGGCGACTATGGTATATCTGCCGCCTCTCTTAACAACGATCAGGGGCTGCATGACGCCGTGGGTCTTAAGAGATGCTGCGAGCTCTTCGAGCTTTTCGTCGTCGAATCTCTTCCTCGGCTGGTTCTCGTCGCGGTCGATCAGAGATATATCTATCTCCTTAACGCCCTGCGGCTCTTCATCCGCTATTACGTCATCTATCCTGGATACATCATCTATAAGAGCGCCCAGACCTTTGCCTAAAGCTGATTTCCTTGCGGTCTTCACAGATCACCCTCCTCGTTCGTAATAAATTCCCTTGCAAGATCCATATACGAGATTGCGCCCTGCGACTTCGGATCGTACTGGATTATGGGGAGCCCGTAACTCGGTGCCTCGCCCAGCCTTACGTTTCTGGGTATGACCGTATTGTAAACCTTGTGGGTGAAATATTTTTTGACTTCCTCGACCACCTGCACGGAAAGGTTTGTCCTTATATCGAACATTGTAAGGACAACTCCCTGGATGCTGAGCGACGGGTTTAGGTTGGCCTTGACCAGCTTGACCGTGTTCATGAGCTGGGACAGACCCTCAAGAGCATAGTACTCGCACTGTATCGGTACCAGCACTTTGTCGGCTGCCGTAAGCGAATTAAGCGTTATGAGACCGAGGGACGGAGGACAGTCGATGAAAACGTAATCGAACCTTCCCTCTATCATCTTCATGGCGTTGGCCAGTTTCTGTTCCCTGGCCATCATGCTTACCATCTCTATCTCGGCTCCGACCAGATCTATCGTGGACGGGATTATGCTGAGCCCGCTTTGGACAGTGGGAAGTATGGCCCTCTTCGGATCTTCTCCGTTAACGAGGACATCATAGAAAGTCTTCTTTATGTCTTTGGCTTCAATGCCGAGACCGCTGGTGGAATTGCCCTGCGGATCGGCATCTATCAGCAGGACCTGCTTGCCGAGTGAAGCGACGCAGGCCGACAGATTTATGGTCGTAGTCGTTTTGCCGACTCCGCCCTTCTGGTTTGCTATAGCGATAACAGTCATGTATCTCTCTGCTTTCTGATTCTTCAAATACAATTATACCATATATGAGCCTTAAATACAGTCTTACCGGGGCAACAAAAAAACCGGCTTCCGCCGGTCCGTATACAGTATAAGGATGGAACTATCTCATCGCTTCCACTTTATCGTGGATATATTCCTCAACCTTGTCCTTAGGAATTCCGAGCGCCACCGAGAACTCGCTGTAGAGCAGTTCCTCCGCCTTTTTCATGAATCTTTCATCAAGCTGTCCGAATTTCTGCTTCCTCTCAAGGACATAGCGTTTCTTCTCGTGTATAGACATGAGAAGTTTTATCAGGGACTCGCAGTCATGAGTCTTTATGACCTCGTCGTAGTGACTTCCCAGCTGCTGAACGCTCTTTGCAAAATACGCCTCGGATTTTATATCCGGGATACTCTCTATAAGCTTATCCGCTTCATCCTTGTTGACTACCGGACGCATATATACCTTGGAGTCCACAGGCGTATATATCATGCATCCTCCGCCCAGAGGTTCTATGACATAATAAGTGCGTCCGGCTTCGCCGCCGACGTTGGATCCGTCCGTTATATCCGTGATCGTGCAGACACCAGTGCTGCCGTATACTATCTTCGCGCCTATTTCATACATAGCAAACTCCAAGAACTGTTCAAAAGGCCGTTAAATATACTCACTTATATGTTAATATAGTACCATTTTTTTCAAAAAAATGTAAGTTTTGTTTTTTTTGTAAAAGCAGGGCTGCAGCACGTGCGGCACGTGCGGGGTGGTGAATATACAAAAAATGTTTATGCAGAATATTTATACGTTGTGATTTTGTGAAAATTTCATGGGGCCGGATCGGCGGTTTATGGATTTATGGACAACTTTGTGGATAACCTGGATATATCATCCTTTATTTTATTGGATTTTCAGCGATTTAATGTGGACAATGTGGATAACTTTATGCATGAACGGCATTTTGTGAGAACTGAAAGTTTTTTCATTTTTTGTTAAGTTGCAGCACTGATTAACACAAAAAATAATGCATATTCATGCCTATACATAATAATTCAATATTTATGCATTCATTTTTATGGCTTGTTTATCACATTTCTCTTGTTTCCCCCACTGAAAAATACGGCGGATTTTCAGTCTTTCGAAGCATAAAACTATTAATTATTCACGGCCACTGCATACTTCGCTCAGCAGCAGGCGAAAACGATGATTTTAAGGGCTGAAAACACGCGTTTTTGCTTGCAAACAGTATGCTGTTTTGTTATCATATAAGTGTTAAAAATATATTTTTTCTAAATTATAGTGCATATAATTTTGCTTGGGGAAACGGGCGCAAAAGTTTCTACACGGCAGCCCTCAAATGCCGTACTATGGACTGTAATCCGTTTTGTATTTCAGACGATCAGATCCAAGCAAGATGATATGCCGGCTTAATTAGTTTATAAGCCGTCTTTCTTTGTTTAGCGGCTATAAAAAATATATTTTAGGAGGGTCCATATATAATGGAAAGAATCTTCAAACTGAAGGCGCACGGGACAACCGCCAAGACTGAAGTTCTTGCTGGTTTCACGACGTTCTTTGCGATGGCGTACATTATATTTGTTAATCCTAACTTCCTGGCTCAGACGGGAATGGATTTCTACGCTGTCCTTCTTGCAACGTGTGTGGCTTCCGCTATCGGCTGTTTCCTGACAGCTTTCTTAGCAAACGTCCCCTTCGCGCAGGCTCCTGGTATGGGACTTAACGCGTTCTTTACCTACAGCGTATGCTTCGGTATGGGCTTCACATGGCAGCAGGGTCTTGCTATTGTCTTTATTTCCGGTATTGTATTCCTGATAATCACGGTAACACCCTTACGTAAAGCTGTTATAAAAGCTATCCCGATGCCTCTTAAAGCCGCGATCGGAGCCGGCATTGGCTTGTTCCTCGCACTGATTGGTCTGTGCGATGCCGGAATCATCGACTTCTCGTCAGGTGTTCCGGATCTTACGACTGAGCTGCTGTACGGAGCACCGATGCTCGCTATCATCGGTATCGTCATAACGATGATACTCCTGGTACTCAAAGTCAAAGGCGCTATCTTCATCGGTATCATAGCTACGATGCTCATCGGTATCCCGATGGGTGTCAGCCCTGTTCCCACAGGAGAAGAGATGGGCACGGCTCTTTCGAGCATGAACCTCGCTTCAGCATTCCAGATGGATTTCAATCTCGCTGCAGTAGGTATCGTACCCGCGATAACAGCTATCTTCTCATTCTTCCTCGTTGACATGTTCGACACGATCGGAACTCTGATCGGAACAGCCGGCAATGCCGGAATGCTCGACGAAGAAGGAAACTTCCCCGGCGGCGACAGAGCTCTCATAGCAGACGCTATCGCAACATGCGCAGGCGCTTGCCTCGGTACTTCAACAGTCACAACATATGTTGAGTCTGCAACAGGTATCGAAGAAGGCGGTCGTACAGGTCTCACATCAGTCGTTGTCGGCCTGCTCTTCATCGCTTTCATATTCATCGCTCCTATAGCGAAGATGATCCCGATGTCCGCTGTTTGCGCAGCTATCGTCGTAGTCGGCGTGCTCATGATGGGCGGCGTAAAGCAGATAGACTGGAAAAACCTCGAAGAGGCTATTCCCTGCTTCCTCGCAATAGCGATAATGCCTTTCTCATACTCCATCTCCGATGGTATCGGCTGGGCATTCATCTCCTGGTGCATAATCAAACTGGTCCGCGGCAAGGGCAAGGAAGTATCTCCGATACTTTACGTCATTGCAGGCCTGTTCATCGTCATGTACCTGCTCATGTTCCTGTAGTATTCGGGAAACAAAGAGTGAATCAAAAAGATCCCTCGCTGTGAACTGAACCCAAAATGTTAGACACATTTTGGCAGTTGATCAGGCGACCATC
>CAYRWM010000042.1:0-13004 GCA_964428055.1 uncultured Christensenellaceae bacterium
TGGAAAAAGCCGAGGGCTGGATACCAAGAGACTGATGAGCAAAATCAAAAAAGGATCCCGCAAAATGCAGGATCCTTTTTTATATGATCGTTTTTCAGTTATTTGAAAATGAGATGGGATACGTTCTGATCGATCAGGACGAATATTCCGAGCGCTGTCACGTATATCGCAAATCCCGTGAGCTTTCTCTCCTTTATGAGTTTGAGCATGAACTTGACAGCGAAGAAACCGCATACCGCCGCGACCACCGTTCCGACAGCCATGGGAGCCATATCGATATCGCCGAATCCCGTATCCTTGAGCTTAAGCACCTCAGACGCGAGAGAGCCCAGGATTATCGGTATGGACATGAGGAACGCGAAATTCGCTGCCTTCGTCCTGTTGACTCCGAAGAACAGACCGCCGGCGATCGTCGAACCGGATCTCGAAATTCCGGGGAACAGAGCCAGCGCCTGCATGAGGCCCATGGATATACCGCTGTAGAGGCTTATGTCATACTTCGTCTTATGCCTGTCATATATGAACTCTCCCAGCATCAGTATGACAGCCGTCAGTATGAAACATATCCCCAGGAAAGTTCCGCTGAAAGCTTCCTCGAACAGATCGTTGAACAGAAATCCCACGACTGCCGCGGGAATCGTCGCTATTATCAGAACCACCAGATGATTCTTGACCGGGTGCGCGAATATCGCCGCTATCTCCCTGTACATTACCAGCACAACAGCTACCAGCGTGCCCAGATGGAACATAACATCATACATTATCGGGATGTCAGCCAGCCCCATAGCGTTCTGTACAAGTACCAGATGTCCTGAACTTGATACGGGCAGGAACTCAGTCAGTCCCTGCGTTATTCCGAGAATTATCGATTGCCATATCTCCATATCGTTTCTCCGTTTTTAAGTGATCCTGCTTATTATACCACCTTACGCCCATCAGGCAAAATCAGGTTCATAACTCCTGATCCGCCGCTCCGTCCTTTTCTTCCGCATAGTGCTTTATGATGTCTCTCCTCGTGACTATGCCGATAAAGTTGTTCATGTCGTCAACCACGGGAACATAGTTCTGGTTCATCGCTCTCTGAATGAGCTCATCAATGGAGCAGGTTATCCTGACTGCGGGATTCTTTTTGGTATTCAGTATGTCGGATACATAGAGATCGCTGGTCTTTTTCATGGTAACAACGGATATGTCTCCGTCGTCCAGCACCAGATACCAGAGTATATCTCCCTCGCTGAGAGACCCTCTGTACTTGCCGTCCCTGTCTATTACGGGTATATCCGTATACCCGTGGACTCTCATTTTCTCGAGAGCCTGACGGAACGTACAGTCGTCGTACAGATATGTTACCGTGCCCTTGGGCTTAAGAAAGAATGCTACGTTCATTTCATTACCTCCCGCATGGTCTTTTTTTAAATATTATCCTCCTTTTACATAAAATACAAGCGTTGGGACAAAGCCGCGCTGCAACGCGCGTCCTCTGAATAATATTGAATGTGATTTTTGGTTGGGATATAATATATTACAGATTTTGTTTGTTAAGAAGGTTGGTTGGAATTATGAGAACCGTACGAAGGATCACTCTTATAATACTTGTAATCGTACTTGCGGCCACGCTCTTCTCGTGCGCTGCAAGGGAAGCCGCTCCCGCCGTAAAGATAGGTATAATCGGAGCCATGGCCGATGAAGTCGCAACTCTCAAAGAGGAGATGGACATAACCGGCACAGAGACAGTGGCGGACATGAAATTCTGCGAGGGCATGCTTGACGGAAAAGACGTTGTGGTCGTCCAGTGCGGAATGGGAAAAGTCAACGCGGGAATCTGCGCCCAGACGCTCATAAGCGATTTCGGTGTTGACTACGTAATAAACACAGGCGTTGCAGGATCTCTCACCAATGACCTTGATATAGGAGATATAGTCGTCTCAACTGAAGCTGTTCAGCATGACTTCGATGTGAGTCCTATCGGATTCAGAAGGGGCGAGATACCGTATACCGGCCTTATCTCCTTCCCGGCTGATGAAAATCTGAGACAGATTGCGGTAAGTACGATAGAAGAATCATATTCCGATGTAAACGTGCTTGAAGGACGCATCTGCTCCGGAGACCAGTTCATCAACACGGATGAACAGAAGACAAGGATAATCAAGCAGTTCGGAGGACTGTGCTGCGAGATGGAAGGCGGAGCCATCGCTCAGGCGTGTTATCTCAATCATGTGCCTTACGTCATAATAAGAGCTATCTCCGATAAATTCGACGGATCGAACCAGATCGATTACGAGATATTCGAGGAAGACGCGGCAAAGAAGTGCGCGTCCATAGTAAGGAGCATGATCGGCTCGATCGAATAGCCTTAATAAAACTTATCCCCTGCTATGAAGCAGGGGATTTTATTATGCATTCGCTTTGTCCAGCCTAGTGTTCCTTACATACAGACAGACATCTATCAGGACCATTGCTATATCCGCAAAATAAAACCATACGGCATAAGCAAGAGTCCCCGTATTCTGAAACTCGACAAACTTTCCCGACACTCCTATAACGTAACCGCAGATGACTATTATCTCAAAAAGCACGCTCTTTCCCTTTGCCGTTCTGGATCTCCAGGACTTGGCGATATTAAAAGGCCATGAGACGCCGAAGAGTACCAGCATAGCTATTTCCGCAAATTCAACAAAATTCATTTTATTCCTCCCGTAAGCATTAAAAACTGCCTTTGCTATTATAACAGAACGGATTTGTTTTTCCACATAAAAATGACACGTTCATGCCAAAACCGTACGCAAAACTGTGCTATACTTAAAAGGCACAGTATGAACAGGAAAACATGATATGAAAAAAGATACCAAAGCCGTTTTTTTTGACGTTGACGATACATTATATGATCTTGCCTGGCCCTTCCGCATGGCAGTCCATGACATGTTTCAGGGCCGGTATGACGACAGTATAGACAGTATCTTTATAAGGAGCAGATTCCATACGGACGCAAGATTTGAGGAATTCAGCGACGGAAGGCTGAGCCCGGAAGATTTCCATGCCTACAGGCACCAGATGGCTTTTTCGGATTGCGGCATTCAGATAACGCGAGAGGAGGCACTTGAGCTTCTTTCCGTATACCGTTCCTATCAGGACAGCATAGCAATGACCCGGACGGTAAAGGATATGCTTGTCCGTCTCGATAAGAAAGGCGTCCTTACGGGAATACTGTCAAATGGAGTCTCGGCTCCGCAGTGGAAAAAGATAAGGATACTTAAGATACCGGATTATATATCCGAGGAGCGTATCATCGTATCCGGTGACGTCGGATACGCAAAACCGCACAGGGAGATCTTTGACTATGCGGTAAATAAGCTCGGCCTTGCCGGAAACGAGATCTGGTATGTGGGCGACAATCATAAGGTCGATATCGCAGGCGCGAAGGCAGCCGGATGGAAGACTGTCTGGATGAACAAACGGCATCATACGCTCCCTTTCGAAGGACCTGAACCGGAATACACCGTTACGGATGAAGAAGGTCTTGCGGAACTTCTTTTTAAGATATTCTGACATCTTATCTGCGCACTTTTCATGGTATAATTATTGTGTAAGGACAATATCAAAAGGCATAATCAATGAAATACTCAGGGGAAAATACAATAAGGCCAGACGGCTTTGACAAAGTCACGGGCAGGGCAAAATATGCCGCCGATTATTATATGAGCGGCATGCTTCATATTGCTCTCGTAAGGTCCGCGTACGCTCACGCCGAGATCCTCGGCATCGATACTGCCGATGCGGAAAAAGAGGCTTTGGTCTTTACGGCCAAAGATCTTAAAGAGAACGTCATCGTCGATATAATAAACGACAGGCCTGCACTCGCCTGCGATAAAGTAAGGTTCTTCGGCGAACCCATAGCGGTAGTCGCCGCGGAAACAAAAGAGAAAGCCGTAAGAGCAGCTTCAAAAGTCAAAGTCACATACAGGGAACTTCCCCACTGCATAGACTGCTCCGATGCCCTTAAAGAAGATGCCGTACCGATCCATGACGGCGGCAATCTGATAGGCACTTTTGAAAACGTAAAGGGCGACCCGGAAAAAGCATTCACGGAATCCGATCTTGTCATAGAGCATACATTCACGACTCCTTTCCAGGAACATGCATACATGGAGCCCGACGCGGGTTTCTGTTACATGGACGGCGATGTCCTGACGCTTATATCAGCTTCGCAGAATGTCTTCGCCGACAAAAATATGCTCGTCACTGCTCTGGGGATCCCCGAAGACAAGGTCCGCGTCAAAAACGCTGTCCTGGGCGGTGCTTTCGGAGGAAAGGACGGACATATATGCCAGATATATACAGCATTAGTCACGCAGAAGACCGGAAGGCCCGCGAAGCTCGTATTTGAGAGAGAAGAGAGCATAGCCTACACTTTCAAGCGTCACAGCACCGTGATGACCGTAAAGATGGGCTTCAGAAAAGACGGCAGGATACTCGCATACAGCCTGAAAGCTGATATAAATACGGGCGCGTATGTGGGATACGGATTCGCTGTACTCGGACTTCTGACGGAGCACGCTCCCGGACCCTACAGCATTGACAATATAGAGCTTGATTCCAAACTGGTATACACAAACCTCACGCCGGCCTCGGCATTCCGTGGTTTCGGAGCGCCGCAGTCAGCCTTCGCAAGGGAATCCATTGTTTCGGAGGCCGCGTATAAACTGGGGATAGACCAGATAGAGATAAGAAAGCTTAACGCCCTTCATACCGGAGACACGGGTTCGCTGGGTCAGACCATTACCACAAGCTGCGGAATTGAGGAGGCACTGGACCTTTTGGAAAAGTCTCCGCTCTGGCAGGAAAGAAAAACAAATAAGGATAAGAACGTAGGCTATGGTATAGCCGCGGGGCATTTGAGCTGCGGATTCGGCAAAGGCGTTCCGGACGCAGCCGAGATTGAGATGAAAAAAACTTCTGACGGCAGGTATGAGTTCTTCATTGGCCTCACCGATCTCGGTCAGGGAAACAATAATTCGCTGCGCGCCATCGCGGCGGACAGGATGCAGACCGATATAGATAACATCATCATCACAATGTCCGATACATTAAATACGTTCGCCTGCGGAGCTACAGCGGCATCCAGATCCACATTTATAGGCGGCAACGCGATAATCGCCGCCGCGGATGAATACTTAAAAAGAGAAAAAGCGGGAGAAAAGGACATAACGGTACATATAAAGGTTCCCTTCCCCGAAACAGACAGAATGCACTCTATAGGAGCGCCTCATGTTATGTATACATTCATAGCGCAGGCCGTAAAACTCAGGGTCGATCCCGACACGGGCAAGGTAAGTCTTCTCGACGCGGCAGCCGCAACGGAAGCAGGAACTGTCATCAACCCCATGCAGCTTGACGGACAGATCCAGGGCGGCATGGTGCAGAGCCTGGGCTTTGCACTCTCCGAAAACACTCTCATAAACGAAGAAGGAAAGATCATAAACGACAACTTTTCAACATACATACTGCCCGCTATGTCTGATATCCCCGGTATCTCATCAGAGTATGTAAAGGCATATGAGGAAAGCGGTCCGATGGGTGTTAAGGGCGCAGCGGAAGCTCCGACCGTTCCAACTTGCGGAGCCGTTAACAGCGCAGTGTTCGATGCAACGGGCATATGGCACTACAACCTTCCGATAACGGCGGAAAGCATTCTTTTGGGGGAGGTGACGGAATAGTGGATATCATAAAGGCATACTCCGTAAAAGAAGCATTACCGTGTTTGGGAAAGGGAATGAGACCTCTGGCCGGCGCAACAAACATATTTGTTGATACGGCAAAAAAGGGAAGGACGTATGACGGTCTTGTCGATATATCTGATATAGAGGAACTGAAAGGGATAAAAGAGACCGAAGATGGATACATCATAGGTTCTCTTGCAACGTTCGATCTTGCGGAATCGTTCTTCTCCGGCAAAGAAAGCGTCCTTTATGAAGCGGCATACGAAATGGGCGGACCGCAGATAAGGAACAGAGCAACCATCGGCGGCAATATATGCGACGCCTCCCCGGCCTGCGACGCAGGTCCCGCTCTGCTCGTGCTCGATGCAGAACTGGCGCTCGTCTCGGAAAAGGGAGAACGGACAGTAAAGATAACTGACTTTTTCAGAGGTGTACGCTCAACAGACCTGAAGCCTGATGAACTCTTAAAAGAGATACGGATCAGAAAAGAAGACGGTTTTTCATGCTTTAAGAAAATGGGCTTAAGAAACGCCATGTCCATAAGCATTGCGAGCGTTGCTCTCAAAAAGACAAAAGATGGCGTTCGCCTTGCAATGGGTTCGGTCGCGCCTGAGCCTGTAAGACTGTATAACTGCGAAGAGTATATAAAGGATAATAATCTGATAGATAAAGAACATCTGAGAGAAGAGCTTAAAAAAGATATATCGCCCGTGAGCGATATAAGAGCGAGCAGAAAATACAGATCGCTCTGCGCTTTCAACATGCTGGCATCGTCATTAAAGGAGGCAGGATATGAGTTCATTTGATCTTAAGTGCACCATTAACGGTGAAACCGTATCCCGCACGATAAGGAGTGATATGACCCTCCTCTCTTTCCTGCGCGATGAACTAAAAATGACTGGAACGAAAGAAGGCTGCGGCGAGGGCGAATGCGGAGCATGCACGGTACTCGTCGACGGAAAGAACGTCAATTCCTGCATATTCCCCGCTGTTCAGGCTCACGGCAAAAGAATCTTAACCATTGAAGGCATAGAAAAGGATGGTGAACTCTCGAGGATCCAGAAGAGTTTCCTTGAGCATGGCGCCGCACAGTGCGGTTTCTGCACCCCCGGAATGATAATGTCGGCAAAAGCATTGCTTGACAAGAATAAAAAACCGACTGAAAAGGAGATACGCCGCGAGATGTCAGGTAACCTCTGCCGCTGCACGGGTTACCAGAAGATTGTAGACGCAATAAAAGATCTATGCAGATGAAAAGAACATCAATACTGATTTTGACGGTCATCATAATCTTCTGTATGCTTGCGGGATGCGCAGCAAGAATCAAACCCGAAGAGGCTCAGGAAATTTCCTTAACCGACCAGCTCGGCAATGATGTCGTTATAAGTGAAAAGCCCGAGCGGATAGTTTCGGCATATTACATCTCAACATCAGCCCTAATAGCACTCGGGCTTGAGGATAATATAGTCGGGATAGAAGACGGCGCCGAAAAACGGCCCGTGTACAATATGGCGGCTCCCGACATGCTGGACAGCGCCGTCAGAGTAGGCAGCCCGAAAGAGTTCGATATAGAAGCATGCCTCTCTGCTGAGCCGGATCTGGTGATACTGCCGAAAAAGGCACAGGACTATGCCTCCTCTCTACAGGAAGTCGGGGTCACAGTCCTTATGGTCAATCCTGAAGATCACGAGAAACTCCTTGAGATGATAGATCTCATAGCTGAAGCTACAGGCACTCAGGACAGAGCTGAAAAGATATCAGTGTTCTATGACTCGGCTCTTAAGGAAGCGGAAACTGCTACGGCAAATCTCGCCGACAGCGACAAGCCTTCAGTATACATGACTTCCCCCAGCGGATACTTAAGCGCAGTACCGCGCGATATGTACCAGGCTGACGTAATACGTTCAGCCGGCGGAAAGAACTGCGGCGATGTTCTGGAAGGCGACAGCAGGACCGAGATATCCTACGAACAGCTCCTGTCCATGAACCCGGAGATAATCATAATCCCGACAAATAATTTTGCGAACGGCTATCCTGACTACACTAAAGAAGATATACTGAATGACGCAAGTCTGTCCGAGGTGACAGCAGTTAAGAACGAAGATATTTATTATATGCCCGCAGGACTTGAGGCGTGGGATTCCCCCGTTCCGTCAGGTTTCCTCGGAACGCTCTGGACGCTGGCAGCCCTGCATCCCGATCTGTACTCTATGGATCAGGTCGCGGACAAG
The DNA here is from genome assembly GCA_964428055.1 of uncultured Christensenellaceae bacterium. Taxonomy (GTDB): domain Bacteria; phylum Bacillota; class Clostridia; order Christensenellales; family Christensenellaceae; genus CAYRWM01. The sequence goes on from CAYRWM010000042.1 coordinate 7,949, forward strand.
GCATATGACTTCTACCAGGAATTCTACGACATAGAGATAGATAAAACACTGATCACAGGATAACGCTATGCCTGAAAAAGACCTGCTCAAGATAAACAGAAAGAAAAGCACGCTGCTGTTTGCGGTGATGACGGCGATCATCATCGTGCTTGCTGCTGTCTCTCTTTGCGTGGGCAAATATAATATATCATTTGAAGAGATATCCGGGATGTTCGCCTCTTCGAGCGATATCCCGGATATGACATATCAGGTCTTTTTCACTCTGAGATTACCGAGAACCCTTATGGCGATAACTGCCGGAGCGGGGCTTGGGCTCGCAGGCGCAGTCTATCAGACGATATTCAAAAACCCTCTTGCATCACCGAACCTTCTGGGCGTATCCGGCGGAGCCAACGTCGGCGCAGCGCTGGCGATCCTGATGGTATCGTCTTCAGCGACCGTGACCATCGCAGCAGGATCCTTTATAGGCGGTATAATCGCAGTCCTGTGCGTCCTCATACTGGCCCGGGCGGTCAACATGAACAGCACCACTTCGTTCATCCTTTCCGGTATCGTGATAAACGCGATAGCCGGTGCGATCATCATGTCGCTCAAATACTTCGCGGATCCCATGAACGAACTGGCATCGATCGAGTACTGGGAGATGGGAACACTAGGAAATATAACCCTTTCAAAATTCCTGTCCGTGCTGCCTCTGGCGACCGTAGGTTTTATCGGCATAATAATCCTGAGACGTCAGATAGAGCTCCTGTCCTTAAATGACAATGAGAGCAGATCACTTGGACTTAGGCTTAAGCCCATAAGAGTTGCGGTTCTCCTGTTAAACACACTCCTTGTCGCGTCCATAGTCTGCGTTACCGGTCTCATATCGTTTGTGGGTCTTGTAGCGCCGCACATTTCAAAACTTATACTGAAGCGTACCAGTTCTTCCGGCCTTGCGCTCTCAGCCATGACCGGAGCGGTTATAGTGCTGGGCGCCGACATACTGGTAAGGATAGTTTACACGAGTGAGATACCCATATCGATCTTAACCACGATAATAGGCGTGCCGATACTTATCGTCTTCCTGAAACTGCGGCGGAAAGGAGAATCGCGATGAATCTTCTTGAGATAAACGGCCTGACTGCCGCATACGGAAAAAACAGGGTGCTCGATAAAGTAACGTTCAGTATTCAGAGCGGTGAGCTATGCGCTCTCCTGGGGCTTAACGGCAGCGGAAAGACCACACTCCTGAATTCCATCTGCGGTTTCGTAAGATCAGCCGGAGATGTAAGGATCAACGGAGCCGACTGTTCCAAGATGAATGAAAAGCAAAGGGCAGGATATATCTCATATCTTCCGCAGACTTTCAGCGATCAGGAAGGAAGGAATGTGATCGATGTCGTACTCATGGGTTTCAATCCCCATCTGGGACTCCTTGAGTTTCCTGGAGCCGAACACAGGCTGAAAGCTAAAGAAGCCCTTAAGACCGTGGGCCTGGAAAACAAGATAAACTGGCGTTTCGATACTCTGAGCCAGGGTGAAAAACAGCTTGTGATACTTTCAAGATGCCTAGTTCAGGATTCTCCTCTGATGCTGCTTGACGAGCCGGACAGTTCGCTCGACTATCCGAACCGTCATATCGTTCTGACCCATATAAAGAACATCACAAGAGACAAGGACTATGCCGGGCTCATGACTCTGCACGATCCGAATTATGCTCTCAATTACTGCGACAGGATACTTCTGCTTAAGAACGGTACGATACGCAGTGAGATAAACATTAAAGAATCTTCTGTAGAAATGATTGAGGAAAAACTGTCCGAAGTATATGGCGGCATAAAAGTGATCAAAGAAGAAAATGTTTTCGTGGTGGTAAAGAAATGAAAAAGATATCTATCGTTATAACCGCGTCCGGTCATGCAAAAAGATTCGGGAGCAACAAACTTCTTGCCGAACTCAACGGGAAACCTGTGATCCAGTACACATTTGAAGCGATACCCGAGCGGATTAAAAAAACAATAGTCGTTGCGTGGGACAGGGAGATACTCGACCTTGCAGAATCGTTCGGCTTTACCGGCGTATACAACGATGATAAAACGGACGACCCTTCGATAACCGTAAAACTGGGCATGGGAAACCTCCCAGAAGATACGGACGGATGCATGCTTCTTGTGGCGGACCAGCCGTTGCTCACAAAAGAAAGCCTTGGTAATCTGTGCGCTTTGTTTGACGAGAACCCGTCATGTATATGTGCGGTAAGTGAAAACGGAGAACAAAGAAATCCAGTCATATATCCTAAGTCTATCTTCCCTGAATTCATGGGACTGCCTCCGTTTGAAAGAGGAAAATCAATAATAAAAAGACATAAGGATATACTTCAATTGTATGAGATCCCCGACAGCCGTGAGCTCATGGATGTCGATTGCATAGAAGACTTAGACAAAATACAAGGATTCCACGTCTGAATTGAAGCTTCCCAAGGGGAAAGAATTCATAGTCCTATTACATTCATTTTTCATAACACCTTACTTTTTCTCCTAAAAACCACTATGATTTAGGAGAATAAATTGGTTTTAGGAGAAATGCCATGCGCTCATTTGATTACAGCTAACAAATCCTTTTTAATTATATGTTTTCAGATTTTCTTTTCCCGTAGCTGATTATGCAGAGAATATACGCCAGGAGAAATACTATAGACGCTATGCCGGCTTCACTATATGCTGTTGGAAGAGAACCCGGTATTGGCAAAAACCAGTACAGATAAGGAAATACGATTGATGCTATTGCACCGAAGATACAGCATATCATGGTGCTTTTTTGTTTTACCGGACAGATTTTAATCAGAAACAGTATATAGAAGAAGATTATGACTCCTGCGACAACAGGGGCTATGATCTTTGGGGCAACTTCAAATGTCGCCGCAGATACATACTGAAGCTGCTGACATATCCCGGATATAGCAAGTATTAGTAAAAAAGGAAGAACTATTATAAGAATGTTTTTAACAATATTCATTACATTTTTACCTCCTCAAATTGAAGTTACTTCAATATCACTTCTATGTCAACTTCAATGCTACTTCAACGTTTACTTCAATGCCACTTCAACGTTACTTCAATACAACTTCAATACGTTTTCAATTATATTATTCAGTAACATCATCGGCATCCGCTTCTGCCGTTAAGAGGCCGTCCTTAAGTTGCAATACTTCATCAGCCTGATTGGCAACATCTCTTGAATGAGATACTACTATTACGCACTTGTTGTAATCCCTCGCGCTCTTTATAAGCAGTTTCGCTATATCGTCAGCCGTTTTTTCGTCAAGATTACCTGTCGGCTCGTCTGCAAGTATGATCCTTGCCGGTGAAGCGAGAGCCCTTGCAACTGCAACTCTCTGCTGCTCACCGCCTGAAAGCTTAAGTACATTTCTCTTCGCCTGCTCAGGAGTAAGTCCCACGGCTTCAAGATAAGGCAGAGGAGATTCTTTCGTTGTAAGACTGACATTCTCGGCAGGAGTCATATACTCGATAAGGTTATAGTTCTGGAACACGAACGCTATATTCTTGGCTCTGTGCTGCTCAAGACTTATCTCGCTTATATCCTTGCCATCGACAAATATCTTTCCGGATCTCGGCACATCCAGACCGCCTATGACGGATAAAAGCGTAGTCTTGCCGCACCCCGAATGTCCGACTATCGCATAGACCTTGCCTGCTTCAAACTCCTTTGATATCCCGTTAAGTACCGTGTTGCCTCTGTAGTAGTAGTATTTGATATCCTTTAATTCCAATATTGCCATTATGTTATACCCCCTGATTCTCCAAATCTATTGTATGGATGTAAGTATCTCTTTCGGTTTCATCCTGAAGACAGATATCGATGAAAGGCCGACAGATGCGGTTATGACCGCTATCCCTATGAGCACCGTAAGCCCGAACTCGCCTGCTCCCACTTGTATGTCTATATCGCTGATCTTCTCAGCATTGATCTCAATATCTTCTGCATCCTGAAAAGGATCATATGCGGTGTGTCTGACATCGCTCTCAACTTCTTCCATGGGAATGGAATCCAAAACCATGTTCCCGACAGGTCCTGCCGCAGCGGTTGCTATGCCAAGAGCAATACAGAACGCTATGATCCCTATGAGCAGGCACTCCAGAAAATGCTGGAAGAATATGCCGCCCTTTTTGATGCCTATGGACATATATATCCCCGTTTCTCTTACTCTATCCTTCATCCACATGGTGAGTATAAGCGACATGAGCACTATGCTTATTATGAACACGGTCATTATCAGAGTTGTGGTTATACCTCCGAGCTTTTCGAGAGGCTGAGCCGATGCCCTGTAAGCCTGATCCATCACCGTCACGGAAAGGCCGTCCCAGTTTATGTTCGGATCGTCCTGAGCTTCCTTTATTATCCGTCCCAATTCTCTGGGATCATCGGTAAAGAATGTCGCTCCGTATTTATACACATCTATATCTTTCCCGGACATAGCGGATATGACGTCCTTGCCGCTCTGGGCGTCCGTAAATATGAAGTTCTCCGGAACATCGCACTCGGGAGTCATGAACCCCGGGTCCGTCTTGTTCTGATTATGGAATATGCCTACGACCTCCCATTCAAAACTCTTGCCGTAACTTCCTTCATTTGCTCCGTTAACATCTTCAGTGATCTTTGCGGTTATTGCATCTCCAACACCTATTCCGTTCATCCCGGCGAGCTCATCCGATATTACAGCCTTGTTCCTGTCACCCGGCTCTATATGGCGCCCTTCAGCAAGAGTATAGATATCGCTCACGAAATACTCATAGTATTTGGACTCTCTGTTGCTTATGAACCTTGCGAGCTGGGCTTTGGGATCCATCTCTCCCGTGAATCTCGCAGGTATCAGCTCAAGATCCGGGGTTATGAGGTAGTAGATATCTATTGTGTTGTATCCCGTAATCCCGTCCTTACTTGCTACTGCTTCGGCAAACTCATCGTCCACAAATTTGATATCCATGGTCTCGACATCCGCCTTGACCTTGAAATATCCGCCTATGTTCTTCCTTAATTGCTCCATGGCTATATC
>CAYRWM010000043.1:0-12508 GCA_964428055.1 uncultured Christensenellaceae bacterium
GTTTTGGAAGCAAGCGATCTCGTGCTTCCTGTAATAAAATTATCTTGTGACCAAGTACCAAAATCTGTCGTCTGATAATATCAGCATATTTCTTATATTCATCCATGATTTTCGGGGATGGGACCTTAACAAATACCTGTTTTAGTTTCCCTCGTTGGATATGTTTCATTGTTGATCCAGTAGTTAAGTTTCTAAACTCATCTAACGTTTGTAATATTGATTGCAAAACATATTCACGACAAAAACCATCATAGGGTGTCACCTTAAATAAATGCTGATTTAGCAGTCCCTCTTCTGCATCCCAAATTTTTGCTGTCAGCGTTGCGGACCAAGAAAACACAATATCGCCTGGTAAAACTCTATACTTTTCAGGAATGTCAACTCCTGTATTTCTTGGAGTATCCTTGGTTATGCCGTCATTTAATTCTTTGATTTTAATAATAGGTTTCCCGATTTCACCCCAATCCGACGGTTTAAAAGCATATCCATTCAGATAATCCGCAATTTCTTCCATGGATTTTACAGTCCATCCCTCTGGAACACCATCAACGATCTCTATATCTTCATGTCCAGGAAAACGAAGATCAACAAACCATTCCTTATAAAGCCGCTGCGCCGCTTCTTCGAGCAGTTTGATCTGTTTTTGGTTATTTTCGATAAGGTTGTCGTAAGCAGCCAAAATAGAAGACAAACGTTCTTGCTCTGCAAAATCCTCATGAAGATCAATTTGGAACTCTCGCATGGTTCCAAGAAGAAGGTTTTTCTGTGCGGAGCCGTTTGAGCGATTAACAAAATCTGTCACACAGTTTTGCAATTTATAGTACAAATATGTTGGTAGGACAACCGAGGTGTCTGGTTTTACAATAGCAACGCTCTTCTGGAAAGTTGTTCTATATGTTTCGGGGATATCCTTCACTAAAGCCATTCTACCGATTGTCCCGCTATTTGTTATTAAAATATCGTTTGGCTCAAGTTGAGTCCTTTTATGTGTTTCGAGAAAAGCCCTTTCTGATATTTGTCTTGCATTAGCGTAGTCAACCGTACCGTTATTAACATCTTTGCAGCTAACAAAATAATACCCTGAATTCTCAGCCGGCTCACAATCACCGTGCTTTCCGTCAGTTATATTTAGAGTTATTTCCCGAAGTGTAACCGTCTTCATATCCCCATCTCCCTCATATTCTGTGAGATGGTATCCATCAGATCGTTGGATGCAGCCTGAAGGGACAGAAGTTCCCGATGAATCTCCGCCATACGCTCGGAAAAGTCTACACCATCATCCTCCAAAGGAGCGATGCCTACATACGCACCCGGAGTTAGGGACCAGCCTTTTTCTTCAATTTCGGCAATCGTGACAAGTTTGCAAAGACCGAGAACATTGGTATAAATGCCATCACCGAATTTCTCGTAAAGCCAGTTCGCTTCTTTGGCAACGGTCAGCATATTCTCGATACAGGCAATCCTGTCGTCATACTGCTGCTGCAAGCTTTTTTTATCGCGCTTCCCGGCGGCATCCACTTCGGCTTTCGCAGTCCTGCGGAGAGCGGAGAGCTTTTCTTTCAGCGCCGAAACAGTATCGGCAAAGGAATCCTGATGAATTGCCTCTTCCAGATTGTCATTCTCAGCGGCTTCGGCTTCTGCGTAGAGGAAATCGTAATATTCCCGCAACAATGCAGTATACTTTTCAGTTTCACCGCGATAGAGCCATACTATAGCGTTTAGGTTTTTTAGCTGCCATTCGCTCCATTCGTTCAATGTACGATCCACAACGGTATAGTAGTTCCGAGCATCTATAAACAGCACCTTATTCTGGATCTCCTTACACTTGGCCTTGTCAAAAAACCACAGAGAGCAAGGCAGCGATTTGGTATAAAAGAAGTTATTACCTACGGAGATCATCACGTCAACATGACTTGTCCTAATAAGCTTTTCACGGATATCCTTATCCTTGCCCTGACTGTCCGTCGCGGAGGACGCCATTACGAAACCGGCGCGACCATGTTCGTTCAAATAAGAATAGAAATAGGAAATCCAGAGGTAGTTGGCATTACCGACTTCTTTGTTTTTGTTTACGCTCGGCAGTCCGAATGGTAGACGTCCGGCGTTTTCACAAGATTCGGCCTTAACCTTATCAACATTGAACGGCGGATTCGCCATGATATAATCACAGCAACCATTCAGGTTATGTGCGTCATGGTAGAAAGTATTGGCTTCGTCTCCTGATTTGATAACACCGGTCAGCCCGTGTACCGCCATATTCATCAAGCAGAGTTGCGCATTGTATTCCACTTTTTCCTGCCCATAGAAGGTCATTGTGCTATTTGCATTCATACCGGCAGCGTTTACAAAGTCGCCGCTCTGAACAAACATGCCACCGCTACCGCATGCACAATCGAGAAGAACACCCTGTTTCGGTTCAATGATGTTTACAATCATTTTTACGAGAGATTTCGGCGTAAAAAACACGCCGTCGTCTGAGGCGATATTCTTAGCGAATTTGTTTAGGAAGTATTCATAGATACGTCCGATGATATCACCACCGACGTCATCAAGGGCGCTGTTATTAAAGATACGAAGCAGTTCCACCAACAACTCATCAGAAAAATCGGTATAGCTTTTTGGAAGGACACCTGTGAGCTGTTCGCTCTGATCCTCAATCAGCTGCATGGAATTGTTGACCACTTCACCGAGGCTGTTCATCGGATGGCCGTCTTTATTAACAAGCCCTGCTGCCGCAATATTGTCCGGCAAATTGACAAGGTATTCGTATTGCGCCTCTTTTGGCAGGAACAGCGCGCTCTTTGCGGAAAAGTCACTTGCCTCCACAGGCATAACGCGTCCGCCACGAGAGGGGCGATCTTTCAGTATCTCAGACTCAACCTTCTTAAAGCGGCTATAAGCATATCGCAGGAAAATAAGCCCAAGTACAGGCATGCAGTATTGGTTCGATGTTAACTTTGACCCAGCACGAAGAAGATCGGCTGACTCCCACAACTCCGCCTCTAGCTTTTTAATACTTCTGTTATCAATCATAAAAACAATCCCTTGTTTGCTATTATTAATTGTCGTAAGGCAACAGCTATTTAAGCCCTTTACTATCGACAGAAAAGAAATGACATTTGTGATTATGTATTCTGCGATGGTGGCATCAATTTTTATGTAAATATTATACCATACGTATTATCCGGATGTATCGAACGTTTGTTCGCTAAGGATTCTCACATATTATTTGTTAATCAAAAAACATAAAAAAGCGTAACAAACCCCTATTTTTTTCGCATATATAGTGTGGAATTGTTTTTCACAAATATATTCGAGAAAGGAGAGTGTTTTTTTGTTATGGGTGAAAAAGAAAATATAGTACATCTGTTCGGTGATGATAAGAAACCGTCGCTGGAGTATATGACCCTGTATGATATGGTCTGTGAGATTCTCAAGCGAGTCGTATTCATAGAACAGTCTGTGAGAAAAACTGTCCGCATAGGCAAACACAGTAAAGGAAGGGAAAGCTAGCAGAAGAGAGTGTTTTCAAAAGAGTAAAAGCAAATGTGAGTGCCAGGGACATAGCCCTTAGGTATGGATTAAAGCAAGGTAAGAACGGATTGTTTCTGTGTCCGTTCCACCCGGATAAGAACCCCAGCTTGAAAGCAGAGAGGAACTTCTACTGCTTCGGCTGTGGCGAGAAAGGTGACAGCATAAGACTGGCTGAAAAGATCCTTGGTATGCCTGCCCTTGAAGCAGCTTATACGATAGCAGACGAGTACGGCATAGATGTAACAGACTGCGTATCTGAAAAGCAAAAGGCAAAGAGCCCTAAGAGGAATACCCAAATAGAGGCCAACAGAGCAGACGAGCAATTGAGGGAGAGATACATGGATGAACTGGTAAGGTACTTATTGATCCTGTATGAGTGGCAGGATCGATACTCTCCCTCAATAAGCGAAGTCGATGACCCTGACAGCAGATACTTGGAAGCTATAAGGTATATACCATATAGCGAGTATCTGCTGGGGCTGCTCATAGATGATAAGCTCCGGAGTGGGCTTTCATCAGAAGACCTTACCTCGCTTATGGGTAAGGTCTTAAAGAGAATGAGCAGCGTCATCCCCGAAGGCGGATGACACAAAGCGGAGCGCCGCAGGCCGCAACAGCACTTTTGATGGAACGTCGAAAGTGCTTTTGCGTTACTTTTAGCAAAAGTAACAAAATGCCGTTTTGGCGGCTTCGTCTTGCCAAAAGGTGACTCCTTACGGAGTCAACTATAATATGCTTAATGTGGAGAGGGGACAAGTTGAACGACCTACCAGTTTTGGAGGGTCGTATTCCTTAATACCACTCTTTCGAGTGGCATCGATTTCTAATATGTTTTCCGCATCTTGGTTAATTCTTCTCGATTCTGATCCAGATATGCCCGTAGCTCTTTCCTCGCTTGGTTTGCTATTCTGCAAGCCTCGTTCATCTGCTTTTCGAGTTCCGGATCCCTCTGCGATCTTGCGCTGACGGATAAGCTCTCTGGATTCTCGTTCAGTGAGACCTGTTTGTGTAATGTCACGTTTAATTCCTTCTTTCCTTGCAAATTCTCTGTAACCTTCTATATCACTATTGATTATATCCCACGTTTTATCTGTGGTTATTAATTTCTCCGACTGATCATGTCCCGTGCTTAATGTTGAACGACCTACCAGTTTTGGAGGGTCGTATTCCAAAGAAGTGCCTCGCTATCTCTGCTCCTCCGTTACCAGGAGCAACAAGAGTATCTAGTCCACTTTCTCGCTCATTTTTGTATTCTTCTGTTTCTGTAAACGCTTTGATGTATCCATTGCCTTCTGGAACCTTTCCAGCTGATCTCCACGTATTCCTATAAGATGTCCGGACGGCGTTTTCGTCAACAACCTGACGTCTTTCCAATCTTTTATAATTATAGGCATTTTCTATACCTCCAACAGTTTCACTGATTATATCACCATAGGTTTCCGTTGGCAGTTGCACGACCTACCAGTTTTGTAGGGTCGTATTCCAAACAAAAAAGGAGTTACGCAAGTGCCTCATGCCAATATGACCCTGGGCAACACGTCCGAAACGAGCCTTACTTCTCCTCCTAAAAAAAATGTACCACGTGCTGAAGCAGAGGTCAATACTATACATGAAGAAACTGCTGTTGCACGACCTACCAGTTTTGGAGGGTCGTATTCCCGAGTTTTTTTATTTACAGGAGAATCATTATCGTTTATAATATATATAGCCGTCCTGCTGAAAGTTCCCAGGGAATTGCACCCTGGCAAGGTTTAGCAGCGTAGCGGCTCTTTTTTTATCATAATAGTAAACCGCAGTTTGCCCAGATAGTTCTTTTTTCACAGCATCCGCCAATAGTTTTGTTATAGCATTGTTGAACGACCTACCAGTTTTGGAGGGTCGTATTCCTTCAGCAACAGTATTGACCTCTGGTTCGCCCTGTGCTACATTATCAGTAGAAAGACCTGTTCGGTTTTCAGGCGCGGTTGCTGTTGGAGCAACGCCAGCGGAGTTAACCGGTATCAGGTCTATTTCATTTATTATCTTGGTTGAACGACCTACCAGTTTTGTAGGGTCGTATTCCATTAAAAAGTGGTTATTAAAAGGATTATTATTGTGTCTCGTGTTTTCTAATCACTTTTTATGAGTCTACATCTCAAGAAGGCTATCTTCATTCACGTAACACAATACAGCCCTTGGCAGTACATAAAGTACAGTTCCCTCAGCAGCATCTCCAATCTTATCATATAGCCGACCGGCACTGTAGCTTTCTCCTGTTACGGTGTAAGGACTATTTGCTACATAACCCACATGACCAAGGCCTTCCAGTTCGACTTTTATAGCTTCGGTATCAAATTCATTATCGGGCTCCTTGACAAGGTGAACTAACATATTCGGTTCAAAGAATTCCTGACCATAACGGTGACAGGTTCCGGTAATCGTGAAATAGATTCTGTTCATGACGTACCCTCCTCTTTGTTTTTGTAACTTAATTGTATGAAAAGAACTGTACAAAAAAACGCCCTGTAAAAAAAATAAAAAAGCGTAACAAACCCCTGTTTTTTTCGCATATATAGTAAACGCAAAAAGGAGGTTGTTATTTTGCGACGTACTATTTCTGCTATGGTGGGCAAGGGATCGGTCAACCATAACAGCAGGCAGTTTCATGCCAAGAACACAGATCCGGAAAGGTCATACCTGAATATCGAGTATGTGAACGAAGACATAAGAGACGTGTATCACGAGATGTTCGATGAGGCGGTCGAGCAGTACAACGAGGAGCAGTCCAGAGCCGACAGGAGAATAGACGATTATTATGAGAAGATATGTAGCGGTAAACAGGAAAAGTCATACCACGAACTCATAATACAGATAGGCGACAGCGTCAACATGAACGCTCAGGGTAAACACTCGGATCTGGCAAGAGATACTCTCGATGAGTATATGAGATCGTTTCAGGAGCGGAACCCAAACTTAAGGGTATTCTCTGCTCATATGCATATGGACGAGGCGACGCCTCACCTGCATATAGATTTCGTACCTTTTACTGAGCATTCCACACGGGGGCTCAGTAAAAGAGTATCTCTTAAGCAGGCCCTGGCGGAGCAGGGTTTTGTCGGGGGCAGCAGATCCGCTACTGAATGGAACTTATGGGTTGCTTCCGAAAAGGAAGCGCTGAGCAAGGTAATGGAAAGAAACGGTATTGAGTGGGAGCAGCGCGGTACCCATGAGAAACACCTATCCACTATAGAGTTTGAGAAGAAGATGCGATCCGAAGAAGTTGAACAGCTCAACGAACAGGTCAAGGATAGCCTTGAAAAGATATCCGAGACCACCAAAGAGATAGCAGAGAGGACACAGGAACTCAGTGCCATAAGGGAAGAGATGACGATAATAGACAAGGCTGCCGAGAGACTGAGCGAACCGGAATGGAACCTGCCTGAGCCTAAAGGGTTCATGTCTATCAAGAGTTACATCAAGCAGGCGGTCGAACCGCTCATTGAAAAGTTTAAGCAGGCTATTAAGACTGCGTCGCTCAAATACATTGAGCTTAAGAAGAAATTCAATGACCTTAACATGACAACAGAGTATCTTAAAAAGCAGGTAATAAAACTGGAAAAGACCATAGACAGCCAGGATTTTTATATCAAGCAGCTTAAAGTAACAGAAAAGGAAATGGATACACTTGAAACCTATCTTGGGACCGACAGGTTTGAGAAGCAAATGGAAAAAGCATTTGAACACGAGAAGATGCTGACCAGAAGAAAGACAAACTATAGATATATAGAAAGGGGAGATGAATTTGAAAGATAACGCAAGAGTAAACATGAGTGTTCCGGTGTGGGAAAAAGCGAATTTAACTTTAGAAGAAGCCGCCGCTTATTTTGGGATTGGTATAAATAAGCTACGAAAGATAACAGATGAAGACGGATGCCCCTATGTACTATGGAACGGATCAAAAAGGCTGATAAAGAGGGTGCCCTTTGAAAAGCATATTCAAGAGCTGTTTTCGATATAGAACTGGATTGGTATATTTGATTGTGTTGTGCTATATTGTAGTTGCATCTTCTGATTGCCGGTATGGAGGATCATATGGTGAACAGAAGAAAAGATAATAAAAAAAGAGTGCTTAAGGAAGGAGAATATCAAAGGCAAAACGGAACATTCGAATTTAAGTGGCGAGACGCACTGGGCAACAGACACTCTATCTATGCGAAGACACTGGAAAAACTAAGGGAAAAAGAACTCGATATTTTGAGAGCATCACTAGAGGGTATCAGAACGGATAGTAATATAGTTACTGTCAACGATCTATATAAACTCTGGAAGGATCTGAAAAGAGGATTAAAGGAAAACACTTTTCAGAATTACATGTATATGTATACTCAATTTGTTGAGGAGACATTCGGTAAAGCCAAGATTAAGGACATAAAAAGAACCGATGTCAGGGCGTTCTATAATACTCTCTCAGAGCAGTACGGATTAAAGACCAATACGATAGACAGCCTTCATACTGTTCTGCATCAGGTTTTGGAGCTGGGTGTAGAAAACGAATATATAAGGTATAATCCGTCAGACGGAGCTCTTAAAGAGTTAAAGAGAGCTTGCAATAAAGAGTCCATTAGAGTAAAGGCACTGACTAAAGAAGAGCAAAACCTTTTTACTGAATTCTTGAAAAAACCGGGCAAGTATAACAGGTGGTATCCAATATTTATCTTTATGCTTTGGACCGGGATGAGAGTAGGCGAAGCGACCGGAATAAGATGGTGTGACATAGATTTTGAGAATGATGAGATAACAGTAGACCATACACTTGTGTTCTTTGCCCACAAAGAACATAAAAAATGCATATATGCCATCAACACACCTAAAACAGAAGCAGGCAAAAGAACGATACCGATGCTTCCGATCGTTAAGGATGCTCTGCTCATGGAAAGGCAACTACAGAAAGAGTTTGGAATAGAATGCAAGTCTGTGATTGATGGGTATACAGGTTTTGTCTTTCTCAACAGGTATGGAGAAGTTCATAACATTGGAACGCTCAACAAGGCCCTGAATAAGATAATAAGAGATTGTAATTTTGCACAGATAGACAAAACAAATAGTCAGGATAAGGTTACTTTGCTCCCGCGGTTCAGCAACCATTCTCTTAGGCATACATTTACAACAAGGATGTGTGAAGCCGGAGTAAATATAAAAGCCATGCAAGATATTTTGGGTCACAAAGATGCTGAAACTACGCTCCAGATTTATACTGATGCCACTAGGGATTTGAAGAAAAGAGAAATGAGGAACCTGGCCGACTATTTTAAGGATGTTGCGTAAAAACTTACGACCAACTTACGACCAACTTACGACCAGTAATGTAGATTTAAGTAAATAATTAATAAAACAAGCAATAATATCCATTAAAAAAATGTGTTTATAAAGGCATTTGTGGGATTATGAGACATTTAAAATGTCTTCCCGACAATGAAGCCAATCAACGAATAAATGGCTTAACAGGGGCTTTCTTCCTAGAGAAAAGAACACTAATACACCAAAAATACACCATTTGGTTAAGAACTGGTAAGAAGCTGACGAAACTTATAACAGAGAGAAAAGTATAATCTCTCTGTTTTGTTTTAACTGAATATGTTGATGTATCAAAAAGGATACTGAAACATGCGCAGCTTACTTAAAAAGCAGATACTTAAAAACCGAAAGGTATATACCATATAGCGAGTATCTGCTTGGGCTGCTCATAGATGATAAGTTGTCTTGATATGGTTTCAAAAAGAGTGAGCAGCGTCATCTTGGATAGGGATGACACAAAGCCGAGCGCCGCAGGCCGCAATAGCACTTTTGATGGAACGTCGAAAGTGCTTTTGCGTTACTTTTGGAAAAAGTAACAAAACCGCCGAAAGAGAGGCAGTGTTATGTCAATAGAAAGTTTTTGGAAGTTAGATTATATGGTGTAATTCGGTCTGTTTAGGGGGGCTTACAGAAATAGAGGGTAACGCTTATAAAGATAAATCGAAATCATCTATTTCTTCATCTTCCTCAAGTTCTAATGAGCTCTGGGCATCCATTTCATTAATCCTAGTCCGATACTCTTCTTGATATGCATCTATTTCGGGAGCATCATTTTGATTATAGTATTCATAGTTAACTTTTGTCTTAATACTAAGATCATCTCTAGTGTGTATGTTAAGGCGTTCGGTATTGTGCTCCATATAATCTGAAGAAGGAGTAAGTGAATCCGAAAAGATATCTATAAAACCAGAATTGTCCCCGTAATTGAATGACATAACACTTGCTTCAAGCATTTCTTTATGACAAGTTGATGACAAATCAAAAACATATCCGCACTCTAAACAAACGAGTCTAGCGAATTCCCTCTGCGCTCTGCCATTCCCCTCACGAAAGGGGTGCAAAGCATTAAGATCCCCGTAATTATCAGCGAATACTTTAACAAATTCATCAAAATCATCTTTTGCGTAATAACACTGAGGGTAATACTTGGCAAAAACCGATCTTGCATATTCCTGAATATGCATTGTTGTGCAGAAAAGATTTCCCTTACCTATCTCGATCGTTCTTTCTTTCCCGGCCCAATCATAAATGTCTTGAAATATGTATTTATGAATGGCTTTTAGATGATTGAAATCATAGTTGCCTTGGATCGGATGATTTTGCAACTCTTGTAGACGAATATAAGTGAGTTCTTTTTCGGCCTTAAAAAGAGTGCTGTTGTCTTTAATATTTAATTTATTGATTAAGACGTTAGAATTAGGATAGCAATAATATATATCTCTATCTGGCATACTTTTTAATTATCTCCTGCCGTAATTCCTCAGTTGTTTTTTCTCCATTAGAAACTTTAATCATTTCTTTTATAAATGATTCTGAAAAAAACATGTTTTCTATTGCCATAGAAGCAGTGACTCTTTTCAGGTCTCTGTTTTCTTTTGTGTTTTCAACAAGCATCAAATCACCTCGGAATGAGTATCCAATATATACGATAACTGTAATATTATTTTATATCGGTTCAAATATATCGTCAAATTAGATGCGAATTATAACAAAAAAGCGTAACAACCCTCTACTTTTTTCGCATATATAGTGAAAACAAAAAAAGGAGGAAAAGGATGAACATATACAGCAACGGCTCAAACGAAGAAGAACAGGAATCAATGCTTTTACAAAACAATGAGAGCAAGGTAAGAAAGGAAAATTCTGTTCCTGTTTGGCATAAGGCAAATCTAACAGTAGAAGAGGCCGCCATGTACTTCGGGATCGGAGAAAACAAACTTAGGGCTATATCAGAGGGCAGCGATTGTCCTTTTGTTCTTTGGAACGGATCCAAGAGGCTAATCAAAAGGACGGCGCTTGAAAAGTATCTGGAGAAGGCATTTTCCATATAGGGCTTTTTAAAGGGAAGCTGGTATGCTATAATACGGCTGTCAGCTTCTTGCCATTTTTTCAGATGGTCCGAAAAAGAAAGGACAAAGGAAATGGGTAAAAGAAGAAAAGACAGTAAAAATAGAGTATTGAAGGATGGTGAAAGCGAGCGTAAAAACGGTGGTTATCAATTCAGATGGTCGTTGCCTAATGGGAAAAGAAAGTACTTATATGCGCAAACACTTGATGAATTGAGAGCACGGGAAGAAGAACTGACCCACAGCATACAAGATGGTCTTCGTGGTGATTATCACACGGCCAAGGTAAATGATATATACGAGATGTGGAAAAGGCTCAAGAGGGGCCTCAAGAACAATACATTTCAGAATTATATCTACATGTACAACATGTTTGTAAAAGATAACCTGGGCCGTTATAAGGTATCAGAGCTCAAAAAAAGCGATATCAGAAGATTCTATAACTATCTCATAGATGAAAGAGGACTTAA
This sequence comes from uncultured Christensenellaceae bacterium, assembly GCA_964428055.1. Lineage (GTDB taxonomy): Bacteria > Bacillota > Clostridia > Christensenellales > Christensenellaceae > CAYRWM01. The sequence goes on from CAYRWM010000043.1 coordinate 11,405, forward strand.
GGTTGCAACCGTTGACGGCATCCATAATATTCTTCATCAGATTCTGGACATTGCTGTAGAAGACAGTTATTTGAGGAACAATGTTTCAGATAATGCTCTTAAGGAATTAAAGAGAGTTAGGAATATTGACTCGGAAAAACGAAAAGCACTTACGATAGAGGAGCAAAAATTGTTCCTAAAGTATTTGAGAACGTCTGATAAGTATGAGCACTGGTATCCGGTTTTCTCTTTCATGCTGGGGACCGGTCTGAGGGTAGGCGAGGTGACAGGATTGAGATGGGAAGATGTTGATCTAGATGGAGGAACGGTTAATGTTAACCACACACTGATCTTCTATCATTACAATCAGCATAAATGTCGCTACGAGGTCAATACCCCGAAGACAAGGGCCAGCAATAGGATCGTGCCGATGACGAAAATGACCAAGGAAGCACTCCTGATGGAAAAAACAAGACAGGATGAGCTTGGTCTTGAATCCACCGAAGAAGTACAGGGCTATAACAACTTTATCTTTATAAACAGGTTTGGAGGATTGCTCAATCAGGGAGTACTGAACAAAGCGCTCAGAAGAATAATAAGAGATTGCAATCAGGACATTCTTGATCGAAGCAAAGGAGAAGAGAGTTTAGTGCTTTTGCCTAAATTCAGCTGCCACAACTTAAGGCACACTTTTGCAACGAGATTGTGCGAAGCGGGTGTGAATATAAAGGTGATCCAAGACATGCTAGGGCATTCGGATATCCGTACCACAATGGATATATATACCGACGTCACAAATGAACTGAGGAATAGAGAAGTTAAGGTCCTGGAAATGTATTTGAATGTTGAGATGAACGATACACCAAATACACCAAAAATACACCAGTTGCCGATGAGTGTATAAAAAGATATAAGAAGAGATATCTCTTGAAAGCCTTTAATAATAGGGATTTAATAACTTGCGGTAATATATGAGTATAGCTCTAGCGAATCCCGACAATGAAGCCGATCATTGAATAAACGGCTTATAGAGGATGTTTTTAGTATTAAAAAAAGGGGAGACCTGGGGCTGACATGCTACCCCCTAGGTAGACAGTTGAAATAATAAAACTGTTTGCTTAGGGG
>CAYRWM010000044.1:0-11936 GCA_964428055.1 uncultured Christensenellaceae bacterium
GACATAACAAAACCCCTTTCGTTAGTTTCGTGTCTAACAAAAGGGGTTCACTTCATTGCGGCTCTCTTTTTTGTTTGTGATCATTTGTAGGAATTCTTATTTGCCGATAACCTTTAATGCCTTCGCTACTACGTTCTCGGCAGTGAATCCGAATTCCTTGAACAGCGTTCCGGCAGGCGCAGATGCTCCGAAGTGATCTATGCATACACAGTCATCAGCGTACTTGGCCCATCCGAATGATGTTCCGGCTTCAACAGCAACTGCCTTGACCGAGCACGGCAGCACTGACTTCCTGTAGGCTTCATCCTGCTCTTCGAACAGTTCCATACAGGGCATGCTTACTACTCTGGCAGCTACTCCTTTTGCCTTGAGCTCGTCATATGCGCTCATGCATATCTCGACTTCGCTTCCCGTACCGATAAGTATGACCTCGGGATCATCGCTGTCCTTAAGGATGTATGCTCCCTTAAGAGCGCCCTTGCCCGTCTCATCATAGAGCGGGAGCTTCTGCCTTGTGAGGCATATGCATGTGGGCTTGTTTGCATTGAGCGCGATCTCGTATGCAGCTGCGGTCTCTTTTGAATCCGCAGGTCTGAACGTGTAAGAGTTCGGAAGCGATCTCATCATGGCCAGCTGCTCTATCGGCTGATGCGTGGGTCCGTCCTCGCCGACACCGATGGAGTCATGCGTAAGAACGAATATCGAAGGCAGTCTCATAAGGGCAGCCATCCTCAGAGCGGGCTTTAAGTAATCGCAGAATACCATGAACGTGGCGCAGTATGCCACGAGACCGCCGTGAAGCATCATGCCGTTGGTGATCGCCGCCATGGAGAATTCCCTTATTCCGAAGTGGATGTTCGTTCCCAGTCTGTCCTCTTTTGAGAAATACTCTCTTGCTTTGAGGAGCGTATTGTTCGAAGGCGCGAGGTCTGCGCTGCCGCCCATGAGATTCGGCAGTTTTGCGGCGATCCTGTTAAGAACTTCGCCGGAGGACTGTCTTGTCGCGAGCGGGCCGTCGAACTTGTACATATCGTCATCGAAAAGATCTGCGGGGACAGGCTTGAAGAAAGCTTCGAACCTGGCAGCATCTTCCGGATACTTGGAAGCATAATCCGCGAACATATCATCCCATGCCTTGTGAGCAGCGGTAAAGCCTTTCTGGAGCTCCGCTATCTCAGCTTTTACTTCTTCCGGGATAACAAAGGGATCGTACTCCCATCCCATCTCTTTTCTCGTAGTGGCGATATTCTCTTCGCCTATCGGAGAACCGTGGACCTTGGCCGTGCCCTGGTTGGGCGTGCCGAATCCGATTGTGGTCTTTATGATTATTATCGAGGGCTTGTCTGTCTCGGCTTTTGCAGCCTTTATAGCGGCCTGTATGCCTTCAAGATCGCAGTTGCCGTCAGCAACTTCGAGGACCTGCCATCCGTATGCTTCGAATCTTGTCTTTACGCACTCGGTAAAAGCAAAGTCCGTGTTTCCTTCGATCGTTATCTTGTTGCTGTCATAGAGCAGTATGAGCTTGCCGAGTCCCAGATGTCCCGCGAGCGAACATGCTTCCGCCGATACGCCTTCTTCCAGGCATCCGTCGCCTGTTAAGCAGTATGTGTAATGATCGACTACATCGTATCCGGGTTTGTTGAATTCAGCCGCGAGATGCGCTTCAGCCATAGCGAAACCTACCGACATGGCGATACCCTGTCCGAGAGGTCCTGACGTGGCTTCAACGCCCTTTGTGTGCTTATATTCCGGATGTCCGGGCGTGAGGCTTCCCCACTGTCTGAAGTTCTTTATATCCTCCATTGTGAGCGGATAACCGAATAAATGGAGCAGGGAGTATATGAGCATGGAGCCGTGGCCGGCAGACAGTATAAATCTGTCTCTGTCCTTCCAGTCGGGATCCTTGGGGTCATGTTTCATTTCCTTTGACCAGAGCGTATATGCCATGGGAGCGGATCCTATAGGAAGTCCCGGATGTCCCGAGTTTGCCTTCTGGATAGCATCCATAGCAAGGAATCTGATCGTGTTGATAGCTGTAAAGTCTTTGTTCATAGTGTTCTCCCTTTCTTAGAAATTATTTCTGTCTCCGTAGTGTTTCTTTATCTTCAGGCTGTCGTCTATATCGAGCTCGGGCCTGCGTGTTTCGGGTCTTCTGGCCCTCTGGGGTCTGTCGATCCTTACATCCGGCTCATCCTGTCCGCCGACGGAAAGGTCATAGCCGTTCTGTCTTCCCGAATCCTCACTGAAGAAATCTCTGTCCAGTTCGATCTCCTGGGGCTGTCTCCTCGCTGTACGCTGCGGATTCTGGCTCTGAGAAGGTCTCCTGACAGGCTCTCCGCTCCTCTGGGGCCTGCGCACGGGCTGACCCTGGCGCGGACGTCTGTCATCATAGTATCCGCCCTGAGGTCTGCGGGCGCCGGAACCCTGGCGCGGATCGCGTCTGGCGTTCTGATAGCCGCCTCTGTTCCTTCTGGCTGCTGCAGCCTTCTTCTTGTTGTTGTTCATAACGAGCAGTATGGCAACAATCGCCGCAACCGCCGCTATTATGATTATGAGCAGTATCATCCACATATCGATGCCGCCGCCCTGAACGTTTATAGTTATGGGGTTGGTAGTGGCTGACACTTCCGTGCCGTCCTCCATAGTGGCTCTCACAGTAAATGTGAATGACTTTGTCTCTTCAACGTTCACCTTGTGCTCATACGTCTTGACATCCGTTCCCATGGTAGGAATGGTGAATATATCGCCGAGTGATTCCTCGGAGACCGTGACGTCTTTGAGTACATAATCCGAAGTATTGGATACTGTGATATTGAATGAAGCCTCGCCGGGCTCCTTGAGCTCATAGTTAGCCGCTACAACGTCGATATACAGGCCCTTCTTTGTTCCCGACTCATCTGCTGCGGCTGCTGCTGACGACGCCTCAACATCATTGCCCAGGGCATCCTTGCCCGTAACTTTGAAGGTGATGTCATCGCTGGTTTCATAGTACGAATACGAACCCGTAGCTTTCTGACCGGGTGCAAGGGCTGTTTCGCTCAGGATTATGTTGTTACCGAGAGAATCCGTGACAACAAGATCGGTGATCCCTGTCTCACCTGTATTGGTCACGGTTATCGTATAGTCCTTGCCGCCTTCTTCGTTATCGACAGATGTCGAGAATATCTCAAGGGAGGAAGTCCCTGCCTCTTCATCTGCTGAAGGTTCTTCTGCCGGTGTTTCTTCAGCCGGCTGATCCTGCGGCGTTTCCTCAGCCGGAGTATCTGCCGGAGCCGCGCCTTTGATCGAAACGGCAACTGTATTCGTTGTGAACGTATTGTTCGTGCCGCCGGCATCGAACGTAAGCTTCGGGGCTACAGTCATAGCCTGATTGACCGGCGTCTTGTATGTGAGCGTCTTTGTCGCTCCCGGTTCAAGAGTGAATGCGTTCTGTGTCAGTTCGTTGCCTTCGTTGATCGGAGGAGCATATAGACGACAGTTTGACATGGCAACATCGCCCGTGTTCTTGAAATTGAACGTGAACGTTACCTTATCACCTGCTGCATTGACTTCTGTTATATTAGCTGAAGTTGAGCCTGAGACATCAACGCTGCCGGTCTTCTGCTTGACAGTAGCGCTACCGGTGAGCGTGTGCTTTACGCTGTCCGACGTGATGTATATGAGTTTGAACTCCTGTGCCTTTCCAAGCTGATCTTCGGCGATAGCGAAATTCTCATCCACCCTGCTCGTGCTCTCGCCCGCAGCAAGGGATTCGGATAGGACTATCTCGCTCCCGTCCGGATAATACAGCGTTACTCCGGTTACCGGGTTCGCTGAGTTATTCTGTACGCTTGTGGAAAATGTAACTGTTCCTCCCCCCGTGAGTTCGGAAGGTGAAAAGCTGGCCGACCATGACACGTCCGCCGCAAGAGCCATGTCTGCGAACGCGAACAATGCTGTAAATATAAGTACTGCGACCAGTATCAGTGACAGTGACTTTTTCAATGAACGTTACCTCCTATTCAGGTGCGGGGACTGATATGCATATGTGTATTATTCCCCACATTAATAACACTATCATTTTAGTATTTTTACATATGAATGTCAATTTAAACAAAAAAAGGCGGCATATAAAACCGCCTCTCAGAATGCGCTTTATCAGAGCCTTACGCGCCATCCGTAGGGATCCTCTATCTCACCGTACTGGATGCCTGTTATGGTGTCGTAGAGCTTGGATGAGAACTCGCCCATCTCGCCTCCGTTTATAAGATGTCTCTTCTCTCCGAAGTAGAGTTCTCCGACGGGGCTAATGACTGCCGCCGTGCCTGTTCCGAACGCTTCGTCCATCTTGCCCGATTCAAGAGCTTCCAGCACTTCGTCAAGAGATATCTTTCTCTCTTCGACCTTGACGCCCATATCCTTCGCCAGCTTTATAACGGAATCCCTGGTTATACCGGGAAGAATGCTGCCGCCGAGCTCAGGAGTGACCAGCACGCCGTCGATCTTGAAGAACATGTTCATTGAACCGACTTCCTCGATGTACTTGCCTTCCCTGCCGTCCAGCCAGAGTGCCTGGGAGAATCCTCTGTTGTGGGCTTCTTCGCCTGCTATCAGACTCGCAGCGTAGTTGCCGCCGGTCTTGGCAAATCCCGTGCCGCCCTTGACTGCTCTTCTGTAGCTCTCCTCTACATAGATCTTGACAGGAGCAAGGCCGCTCGCGTAGTATGCACCGACGGGGCCTACGATTATGTAGAACAGATACTCCTTGGCAGCGGAAACGCCGACGAACGGGTCTATTCCGATGTAGTTGGGTCTTATATAGAGAGATGTGCCTCTCGTCTTGGGTACCCAGTCCTGCTCAAGTTTAACGAGCTTTATAAGGGCTTCCATGACTTCGTCTATATCGAGTCTGGGCATGCAGAGACGGTCAGCCGAATTGTTCATCCTCTTGAAGTTGTCGGTAGGTCTGAAGAGCGATATCCCGCCGTCCGCATCGCGGTAGGCCTTCATGCCCTCGAAGCACTCCTGCGAATAGTGCAGGACTGTCGCTGCGGGTGATATGCTTATATCGCCGTAAGGTACTATCCTGGCGTCATGCCATCCCGTACCCTCCGTATAATTCATCATGAACATGTAATCGCTGAATATCCTTCCGAATCCGAGTTTTGTCTCATCAGTAGGCTTTGCTTTCAGTTCGCTTCTCTTCTCAAACCTGATATCCATTTAATACTACCTCCGGATCTGTCACTTTACAGTCTTTATTATATATTTTTCATCAGCCGCAGCAGGCAAAACGCTGCCGCTGAACATTTCCCTTATATCCTCTTCGAACTTATCTGTCTCATCGAGAGGCACGCACACCGTTAAGTCAACAGCATCCGTGAATTCTGTATTTCCCCTTTCAAAGGAACCGTTCCGAAGAAATGCATCCAGTCTCTGATACTCCGTGTATCCTACGCGTATGTCATAGCATCTCCCCGGTACCATCTCACATATGAGTCCGCCTTCCCGCGCTTTTTCTACAGCGCCCGTCACGCACTTCGTGTAAGCCCTGACCAGCCCTCCGGCACCGAGCAGAGTCCCTCCGAAATACCTGGTCGCTATAACGATCACGTCTGTAAGGCCGCTTTTCTCGAGAGCATTCAGCATCGGCATACCCGCCGTACCCTGGGGTTCCCCGTCATCCGAGAAACGTTTGAGGCCCTTATCAGAACCGATTATATACGCGCTGCAGTTGTGCGTCGCATCCCAGTATTCCTTTTTGAACCCGGCGATTATCTCCGCAGCCTGATCCGCATCCGTTACGCTCATGAGAGTCCCTATGAAACGCGACTTCTTTTCGGTAAACTCAAAGCTGCAGGTGTCCGAGACCGTAAGGTACTTTATCATTTCAGAACGATCTTATGGAAGACCTTCTTGCCTTTCTTTATCATTATCTCGCCGTCGACTATATCCTCTTCCCCGAGGGTCCTGAATCCGTCAGCGACCTTCTCGCCGTTAACCGATACGCCGCCGCCCTGTATGAGCCTTCTGGCGTCGCCCTTTGATGAAGCGATGCCGAGAAATACCATCATATCGGCCAGCTGAGCGTGCTCCTTGAACTCATCCGCCGTCATCTCCGTTGCGGGGATGCTGCCGCCTTCAGCAGCATTGCCGAACAGCGCTTCCGCAGCCGCAGCCGCGTTCTTCGCTTCTTCCTCACCGTGCACCAGCTTGGTAACTTCGTAAGCGAGCACCTTCTTTGCTTCGTTTATCTTCTCGTCCTTGAGGCTGCCCAGTCTGTTGACCTCATCCATGGGAAGGAATGTGAGCAGCGACAGACAGTTCCTGACGTCGGCATCGTCAACGTTGCGCCAGTACTGATAGAAATCATAGGGCGATGTCTTTTTGGGATCCAGCCAGAGAGCTCCGCCCTCTGTCTTGCCCATCTTCTTGCCGTCGCTCTTTAGGAGCAGCGTGCATGTAAGACCGAACGCCTGCTTTCTCTCTATCCTTCTTATAAGGTCGGCGCCTGCAAGTATGTTTGACCACTGATCGTCGCCGCCCATCTCGAGAGTGCATCCGTATCTGCGGTTCAGTTCGAGGAAGTCGTACGCCTGCATGAGCATGTAGTTGAACTCAAGGAACGTCAGGCCCTTTTCAAGCCTCTGTTTGTAGCACTCTGCCGTCAGCATCTTGTTGACTGAGAAATATGCGCCGATCTCCCTTAAGAAAGAGATGTAATTGAGCTCTCTCAGCCACTCAGCGTTATCGACCATAATGGCCTTGCCGTCCGAGAAATCCAGGAAACGGCTCATCTGAACCTTGAAGCTGTCGACGTTGTGCTGTATGGTCTCCACCGTCATCATCTTTCTCATATCGGTCTTGCCGCTGGGGTCTCCGATCATGCCGGTACCGCCGCCGAGCAGTACGATGGGTCTGTGGCCGGCCCTCTGCATGTGGGCCATCGCCATCAGCGCCACAAAATGTCCGACGTGAAGGCTGTCAGCCGTCGGATCGAAACCGATGTAGAAGCTGACCGGCTCTTTGAGGAGCATCTCCTCCAGCCCTTCATGCGTGACCTGCTTTATAAATCCTCTCTCACTAAGAGTCTTGAATACATTTTCCATTTGTTTATATGTTCTCCCTTAATATCCTGCCCATTATACCTATGGCCTTGTAAATATCATCAACTGACGGCATAGAGAAGTTCAGCCTGAACGTGTTCTTTCTGCCGTTCTTCGCGTAGAAAGGCTCGCCCGGAACGAACGCGACCTTGTTTTCCACACACTTCGTGAATATATCCCTCGAGTCCGTGCCCTCGGGCATCTCGCACCATGCGAAAAGTCCTCCCTGGGGCTTTAACACCTTGACGCTCTCAGGGAACTCCGATGCAACGGCATCCATAAGAGCATCCCTGTGCTCCCTGTACATCGAACGGATGACATCCAGATGATCCTTCATGAGGCCCCTTCTCTCATACTCATACACTATGAGCTGACAGAGGTTTGACGTGTGAACATCCGCTCCCTGCTTGCACAGGTTGAACTTCTGGATTATATCCTTATGAGCCGTGACCGCTCCCACTCTTATACCCGGGGAAATGGTCTTTGAGTAGCTCATGAGCTTTATGACAAAGCCCTCGGTATCGAAAGACTTTATAGACCGTATGTCCTCTCCCTCATAGCGGAGCGCCTTGTAGGGATCGTCCTCAAGTACGAGAACGCCGTGCCTTGAGCATATATCATATACAGCCTTTCTCTTTTCAAGGCTCGTAGTGCGTCCCGAAGGATTCTGGAAAGTCGGGATTATATAGAAGAACTTAGGCGAATACTTTTTGACCTTGTCTTCAAGCATATTAAGGTCCACACCGTCTTCTTCCAGTTCTACCGTTTCGATATCCGCCTGGGCTATCATATACGTCTGCAGCGCCCCTAAAAACGTCGGCGACTCGACCAGTATCCTATCGCCGGGATTGAGGAGAGTCCTCGACGCAAAATCGATGCCCTGGGACGAACCGGTCAGAACGAGCATGCCGTCGTAGTCTTTTATATCCGGATCGTTTGCCTTCAGGAGCTCCAGAAAATCGTTGATGCCCGGAGTGTTTCCGTACTGCAGCGCGACCGCGCTGTTCTTGCTTATTATCTCTTCTGCGATCTCAGCTACTTCCTTTGCCGGAAAGGACTGAGGCGACGGATTTCCGCCCGCCAGAGATATCATCTCAGGGTCGTTCAGAAGAGCGAATATCTTCCTTATCTCGCTGCCTGTTATACCGTCAAATCTTTCCGCGAATCTAATATCCATAGAACGCCACCTTAACATAAAAATACAAAATATATTATAATACCCGGCATGTAAAAAAACAACTGCAAAGCACCTCCGGATATGCTATAATGTTACATGACAATTTTTGTTAAAACACATATATAAAACCTAAGGAGGATATGCTATATGGAATATTCCAGAGAAGTGGAAGAGATGGCATGTGTTAAAAAAGGTCCTCACCACGGTCCCGCTCCCATCCCCGAAGAAGGCAAATGGGTAAAGGCCAAGGAAGTGAGTGATATATCCGGCCTTACGCATGGTATCGGTTGGTGCGCTCCCCAGCAGGGTTGCTGCAAACTGACTCTAAATGTCAAGAACGGTATAATCGAGGAAGCACTCGTTGAGACGCTCGGATGCTCAGGCATGACTCATTCAGCAGCCATGGCCTCAGAAGTACTGGTCGGAAAGACCATACTCGAAGCCCTCAATACCGACCTCGTGTGCGACGCTATCAATACGGCGATGAGAGAACTGTTCCTGCAGATAGTCTACGGAAGGACGCAGACTGCTTTTTCCGAGAACGGTCTGCCGATAGGCGCAGGTCTTGAAGACCTCGGCAAGGGCCTCCGCTCTCAGGTCGGAACGATGTTCGCGACAAATGAAAAGGGCGTACGTTATCTGGAGATGGCCGAAGGCTATATCCTCGAGCTTGCACTTGATGATGACGATCAGGTCATCGGATACAAGTTCGTACATCTCGGCAAGATGATGGAACAGATAAGAAAAGGCGTGGATCCCAAGGAAGCGTTTGAGAAGAACGTCGGCACATACGGACGTTATGCGGACGCCAACAAGTACATCGATCCGCGTACTAAATAAGGAGGTGTTTTGAATGGCTAAATTTGAAGGATATGAAAGAAGAATAGCTCAGATAGAAAAATGCCTCAAAGAGTACGGATTCAAAGATCTTGATGAAGTAAAAGAGTTCACGATCTCGCACGGCGTAGACGCTGAAGTCATAGTAAGAGGCGTCCAGCCCATCGCTTTCGAGAATGCGGTATGGGCATACACACTCGGATGCGCAATCGCTATCAAAAAGGGCTGCAAGACAGCTTCCGACGCTGCTGAAGCAATCGGCATCGGCCTCCAGGCTTTCTGCATACCCGGATCAGTAGCTGATCAGCGTAAAGTCGGTCTCGGTCACGGCAACCTGGGCGCCATGCTCCTCCGTGAAGAGACAAAGTGCTTTGCTTTCCTCGCAGGCCACGAATCATTCGCAGCCGCTGAAGGCGCTATCGGAATCGCTAAGACAGCCAATAAGGTAAGGAAGCAGCCCCTGCAGGTCATACTTAACGGCCTCGGCAAGGACGCGGCTCACATCATCTCCAGGATCAACGGCTTCACGCACGTAGAGACTGAATATGATTACTACACAGGCGAGCTCAAGATAGTATGGGAAAAGCCCTACTCGACAGGCGACAGAGCAGCTGTCCGCTGCTACGGCGCAGACGATGTCAGCGAAGGCGTTGCCATAATGAAGCATGAATCAGTCGACGTATCCATCACAGGAAACTCGACCAACCCGACAAGGTTCCAGCATCCCGTCGCGGGCACATACAAGAAATGGGCCCTTGAGAACGGCAAGAAGTACTTCTCAGTCGCATCAGGCGGCGGCACAGGCAGAACGCTCCATCCCGACAACATGGCTGCGGGTCCCGCATCCTACGGCATGACGGACACGATGGGCAGGATGCACGGTGACGCTCAGTTCGCAGGTTCCTCTTCAGTTCCCGCTCACGTCGAGATGATGGGTCTGATCGGCATGGGCAACAACCCCATGGTCGGCGCTACGGTCGCATGCGCGGTCGCAGTTGAAGAAGCAGCGAAATAAGCTGAACAGTTCTGAACTTAAACAAAAAAGCAGGCACATCGCAAATGATGTGCCTGCTTTGCTTTAATATGAACTATTTATTTATCAGACCATCATCTGATATATCTTTGTGCAGTCATCGGCATTAAGTGTGACCATACCGTGTATCTTTCCGTTATCGCCGTTGGCATAACACAGCATCTCCACAAGTTTCGGGATATCTTCTTCCCTGGCACCTAGTTCAGCAAAGTTACTGGGCATTCCAAGTGAAGTCAGGAAGTTCGCAAGCGCGTTAATTCCCTCAAGGGCTGTGACCTCGGGATGCTCGAAATCCATACTGCATCCCCATACTCTGACTGCTACCTGAGCAAAACGCATCACGTTATGATTCATCACATATCTGAAATATGCAGGCATTGTAACAGCCAGACCCGCGCCGTGAGCGCAGTCATACAGTGCTGAAAACTCGTGCTCGATCATGTGGCTGTTCCAGTCCTGAGAGCGTCCCACTCCGCATGAATCGTTATGGGCCATCATACCGGCCCACATTATATTCGCCCGTGCCTCGTAATTGTCAGGATTCTCTATAACACGCGGCCCCTCATGCTTCATAGTCAGAAACAGACCTTCTATCATCCTGTCTGTCACTTCCACCTCAGTGGAATTTGTAAGGTAACGTTCATACAGGTGCGCTATTATATCGGTGATGCCCGCCGCCGTCTGGTACGGAGGCAGGGTCTGCGTCAGCGCAGGATTGAGTATACTGAACTTAGGCCTTATCGCATCACTGTTCGCACCGCGTTTCAGCATGCCTTCTTCCTTTGTCATGACCATATCGCGGCTGCCTTCGCTGCCTGCTGCAGAAATAGTCAGAATAGTCCCTACGGGCAACGCTTCATCAAACGGCTTCCCTTCATAAAAGTCCCAGAAATCACCGTCATAAGGCACGCCGGAAGCTATCGACTTGGACGAATCGATCGCGCTGCCGCCGCCGACAGCAAGCACAAAATCAACGCCTTCTTTTCTGCACAGTTCAACGCCTTCATAAACAAGACCGCTTCTGGGATTCGGTTTTACTCCCCCGAGTTCCACATAATCAAGTCCCGCAGTTTTCAGGGAGGCCTTAACCCTGTCAAGGAGTCCGGTCCTTACAACGCTGCCTTCTCCGTAATGTATGAGCACCTTGCTTCCGCCGAAACGCCTGACCAGATCTCCGGCCTGATTCTCGGTGTCCTTACCGAATAAAAAGTATGTCGGTGAATAAAATACAAAATTCTCCATTTCCCATTCCCCCGTTTTATCAAAGGTTCATTGTATGCTCTGCATCAGTTCAGCGCTTTGAGCAAAGCCTGCATGGTATTGCCGCAGACTGTCTCAAAACTGCGTTTTACGGCGTTCGTTGAGAATATAAAGCTCACAACCGAGGACTTGAGCACATAGGTTGCATAGTCCATATCCTCCACCTGCTTTATGACGCCCTCTTCTTCAGCATCCATCAGTATGAACCGGCAGTATCCGTCTATCACACGAACAAAATCCTCAAATGTATCCGCTCCCTTAAGAGCGCTGTATATATCGCTTATGCCGCCCTTTATAAAGAGAACGTCCATTATATTCAGGTTCTCAGCAGACTCATTGTGAATGAACTCGAAAAGTGCGCACATACGTTTCTCGAACGATTTCTCGCTGTTTATGAGATCGACCGCCTGCTTTAAGTATCTGTCAAGAAAATACATGACAGTCTCTGCTATGAGCGTATCGCGTGAATCAAAATACTCGTAAATGGTACCCTTTCCGATACCCGCCTCCACAGCGATATCGGAGACCTTCATATTATGATAAC
>CAYRWM010000045.1:0-11892 GCA_964428055.1 uncultured Christensenellaceae bacterium
TGTGAAACCATTTGTCTCTTTTATTTCACCTTACCCCAATCTTTAGTATAGAACCTTTATCTCAGGCAGCCTCACGGCTGTCTTTTTTTTGTTAAAAGGAGGAAACATGGAAAGAAGAAAAAGCAATGTGAAGAAATGGACGGCGTTTGCGCTCGCACTGTTTATGGCGGTGGCCGCGCTGCCGTTCGCTGTCCCGGCTGAGGCGGCCGGAGAGATAACGGTAGAGCATGTGAGGGACAGGGACAACCAGGTAAAGTATCTGGACGGAGGGACCACCAGCTGGTACACGGCCAACGGAAACATATCGTACTGTCTGGATCCGACGAAGAACGGTCTTTCGGATACCGTGACTACGGGAAGGATAATAGACAGATCGGGCAATGAGCTGATGTATAAGGCTCTCTATTATCTCTACGGAGGACCGGGCTATGAGGAGAGTCTGTTCGATCCTTCCCTCGGAACCGACGACAGGTACGGCCTCACGCACGTTGTTGCGTCGTACATAGTCAACGGCGACGCTGCGTGGGACGCCATAGGCTTCGGTAAGGACATGGCACTTGCGATAGTCGAAGCATTGAGGTCCAGGGATATGCCGCCTAAGGATTTTCAGGTCTTCTACTATAACGAGGGCCACGGGACTGTCCAGGCGTTCGCCGGCTGGAGGTACAACCCGGAAGGGTATTTAAGCATCGAAAAGGAATCGTCAGCCCCGGATATAACGGATAAAAACAGCTGCTATACCTTAAAAGGCGCCGAATACGGCGTATATGACGCTTCAGGCGCCCTTAAATGCACTTTAGTTACGGACGAGGACGGAAAGACGGATGTGTCTCCGGAGCTCCTAAAAGGGGAATATACCGTCAGGGAAACGAAGGCTCCTTCGGGTTTTAAGCTTGACAGTTCCGGAAAGGGCGTCACGGTCAGAGGCGGAGAAACCGAAAAGGTCAAGCTCACGGATGAGCCCGTATATGCCGAAGGCGGCGTCATCGGTACCAAGAAGGACTCCGAAACAGGGACTCCCCAGGGAGCGGGAACTCTCAAGGGCGCTGAGTTCGAGGTAAAGTTTTACGGCGGATATTATGAGAGCGTATCCTCTCTTCCGGCGGAATCCTTAAGGACATGGACCTTCAGAACTGACGCTGAAGGAGCTGTAAAGTACGACGATGCGTATAAAGTCTCCGGCGATGACCTTATAAAGCTAAACGGCAGGCCCGTGCTACCGCTTGGAACGCTGGCCATAAGGGAAACGAAAGCCCCGGAGGGCTACACTCTCAAAGGCGACACAAAGCTCGTAAAAGTAGCAGCAAAAGGCGATACGGCATCGTATGAACCTGCCGTATTTACCGACGACATAATAAGGGGCTCGGTATATATAGAAAAATGGGACGCCGAAACGAAGTCAGTCAGGCCCCAGGGAGCGGGCACTCTCAAAGGTGCTAAGGTCTCTCTTTATACGCAGAGTGATAACCCCGTCAGAATAGGCGGAAAAACATACTCAAAGGGGAGCCTCATCGGCGAATATGAGACCGATGAAAACGGCTCCGTGACGGTAAGTAACCTTCCGTACGGCAGATACCTTATAAAGGAAACGGAAGCGCCTGCCGGGTATCTTACGGAGGGAAATACGGAGAGGTATTTCAACATAGTCGGGACAGGCACGGCAAAGCCGGATCCCTTGAAGGACATGCCCAAAAGAGGAGACCTTAAGGGCATAAAGACAGAGGACGGCACGGGAAGGAGGATGGGCGGCATTCCATTCATAATAAAGTCGCTGACGACAGGCGAGAGCCACATTATCTTAACGGATGAGAACGGACAGTTTTCGACCGAGAGTTCATGGAACTCGCACATGAGCAACACCAACAGAGGCGAGACCCCGGATGACGGCGTATGGTTCGGCGATATGAGTGCGGTGAGCGACTCAAGAGGCGCCCTTCCGTACGACAGCTATGAGGTAGAGGAATTAAGGTGCGATGCCAACATGGATAAAAAGCTCTTAAGCTTCACCGTTCAGATAAGGAAGAACGGCGTTACGGTGGACTTAGGAACCTTAACCAATGACTCGACTGAGATGCCTGAGATAGATTCAATGGCCTTGGGCGAAGGCGGGGAAAAGGATATATACGTATCGGACGCTGCCGTTATCCTGGACGAGGTAAGGTTCAGGGGCCTCACTCCCGGAGAAAAGTATACTCTTGTGACTTCTCTGGCCGACACGGAGACGGGCGAGCTTATTGAGGGCGCTGGAACGGAAACGGTGTTCTCTCCCCGCTCTGGAGAGGGGAAAGTCACTCCCGAAGTCACGCTGAACGCTCTGGGGCTCGAAGGAAAGAGTGTGACCGTATTTGAAAGGCTCATTGAGGATGACCTGACGGTAGCCGTGCATGAGGATACAAACGATGAGGACCAGACGGTTAAGTTCGTAAAGCCGTCCATAGGTACGGAAGCGAGATCTGAAGAGGGCGGACACGAGGCGTGCGTGGGCCTTGACGTGACGCTAACCGATACCGTCACGTATTCAGGTCTTGATCCCGGAAGCGAATACACCTTAAAGGGCGTTCTGATGGACAAGGCAACGGGTGAACCCGTTAAAGAAGGGGATAAGGATATAACGTCCGAAGTTAACTTTACGCCGGAAAGATCCGACGGAAAGACTGAAGTTAAGTTCACATTCAACGCGGTTCCGCTCATGGGTCGTGAGACCGTGGTGTTCGAGAGGCTGTATCTGGGCGGCCATGAGCTCTGCGCCCATGCGGATATAAAGGATAAGGGGCAGACGGTTCTTTTCAAAACTCCTTTTTTAGGTACGTCCGCCTCGTCCGGAGGGGAGAAGAAAGTACGTGCGTCGGAAAAGACCGTCATAGAGGATCAGGTAAGGTACAAGGATCTTAAATCCGGCGTGACGTACACCCTTCTGGGTACGCTCATGGATAAGGATACAGGAAAGCCCGTTAAAGTTAACGGAAAGGAAGTAACGGCCGAAAAGACGTTCACGGCTTCGGGCAGCGGCGGGACGGAGACGGTTGAATTCTCATTTAACTCCGTTCCCCTTATGGGAAAAAAGACAGTGGTCTTCGAGAGACTCTTTGAAAAGGACGTTTTAATAGCCTTCCATGAGGATATAGATGACGAAGGCCAGACGGTCGAATTTCTGAAAGAGGAAACGGATATGCCCATTATCGTCAAAACGGGCGACGATACGGATATGCTGCCGTTCACCATCGCCGCTTCGGCTGCCGCTGCAGCCGTAGCGCTCGCGTTTATCTTAAGAAAGAAGGAGGAAAAGGATGCCTAACAATATAACGAACGTCATAAGATTCGACTGCAGCGAGGATAGGTTCAGGGAGATCGCTGAAGCCTTAAAAAGAGAAGGGAGCTACCTGGGTTCCGTTGATTTCAACAAGCTCATTCCCATGCCTAAAGAGCTGGATATACCGTCCGGCTCTCTGGGGATCACCGGATACAGGATGTACAGGGAGTATCTGTCCGAAGCGGAGGACGTTAAGGACCCCGCTCTTAAACAGAAGATATGGGAGAGCTATGAAAAAAGGTCCGAGGACGCTCCCGAAGCTCTTAAACTCGGCAGGCAGTACTATGAGAATATAGATAAGTACGGGGCTCCGACGTGGTACGAATGGTGCTGCGACAACTGGGGCACCAAGTGGAATGCCTACGACTGCGAAAAGGCCGATCTGGCGAGAAAGGAACTCAGGTTCGAAACGGCATGGAGCGGTGTTCCGGCCATTATAAAGCGTATGTCCGAAAAGTTCCCGGAATCGGAGATAGACTACGCCTGGGCGGACGAGGATATAGGGAGGAACGTAGGACGCGTCATCTGCGCCGGCGGAAAGATAAAGGATATACAGGTTCCCGAGCAGGGCTCTAAAGAGGCCTATGAGATGTCTGCGGATATAATAGGGTTCGACTTAAAGGACGCCGGGTTTGAGCTCACAGAGGACGGAAAGACCTACATATATACTGAAAGGGAGGATCTGTTCGATCCTCCCGAAAGGTGATTTATAAGTCCGATACTTTCTTTTCGACGAACCACCTTCCGGTGTCTGCCGACATGCAGGTCGAATGCTCGAAAAAGAGATAGGTCTCGCGGCCGTTTATGAGGACGGTGTATCTGTCCCCCTGGCCGCCGGCCTTGAGCGAGGCTGCGGGCTGCATGCCCGTCACCCTGTCTATTATGTATCTGGCGCCGTCTTCCCAGACTATCGCTCTCGGGATGGCGGTGCCGTTCTTTTTATGGTATACGATAACGTCGACGTATGCCCGTTCGAAGCCCATATAGGCCCTCCCTTACAATATGACTATGGCGTGGCTCCTTCCTTCGTTTGTTTTAAGCCAGCCCTTTTCTTCGAGGGAATGTATGTGACGGCACACCGTCGATGCGGACTTGAGGCCCACAGCTTCGGCGATCTCTCTCATGGAGGGAGAAAAGCCGTGCTCTTCCCTGTAAACCGATATACAGTCGTAAATGACTTTTTCCTTCTTCGTCATATCCCGTTTCATGTCCCTAAAACCCCCTTCCGGCGACTTTTTTACGCTTTAAGTCTACACCGGACAGGTGTCCCAAAATACAGACACTTATAATGCTGGATATATGACTCTTCCGTATATGCGGCTGTCTTCCCGGTCAACCCTTATGGGAGCATAGGCGCTGTTGTGGGATATGAGGGAGACGCCGCCTTTGTCCTTCTTGTACTCCTTGACATATGCACATCCGTCGAGATAGAAGATGCCTATGTCGCCGGATTCAAGCTCATTCTGTCTTCTGACCCATACGACGTCGCCGTTTCTGAGTGTAGGCTCCATGCTGTCTCCTGCGACCCTTATGCCGAACGAGGCGCTTTCGGGTACTTCCGGGGGGACCGCTTTAAGCTCATATGAATCCGAATCCAGGAACTGTCCCGTGCCGGCCGATGCCGCTATATCGTATACGGGAAGGTATCTTAAGTTTTCCGGTATGTCTTCCGGCTCGGCGTGTACGGTATAAAGACCGCTCGATATCAGAAGATCCCTGTATTCGTCGAGTTTCTGAAGGCCGGCTGCGTTGAGTCCCGTAAAGGAAGGGGACAGGCCCTTTTCGAATACCGAATATGCGTCCCTTACCGAATATATCTCAAGGAGTCCCAAGAACTGCTGGATGTTCGGATTGTTGTATCCCTTTTCCCAGCGGCTCACCTGTGACTTTCCCGTCTTGATCCCGAGGCCGTTGAGTCTTACTGTGACGTCCTGCTGCCTTAGGCCGTGTGACTTTCTTAGTTCTTTAAGTATCTCTCCGTAGCTTTTCATAAAGATACCTCCAAGTATGGTCTTTCATAATGATGATAACCCCTGAAACACAAAAAATCAATAAAAAATCTCAAAATAGAACAAATGTATTATTGATTTTTGTTTATTATCGGGATTAATATATGTATACAGCCATGAAAGGAGGGAATTAGATGAGAGCGATACTTCACAGCGATCTTAACTGCTACTATGCAGCCGTGGAGATGATGCTGGACCCAAAACTTAAGGGAAGACCTGTAGCCGTGTGCGGCTCTACGGAAACGAGGCACGGCATTGTGCTCGCCAAGTCATACCCGGCCAAATATATGGGCGTCAAGACGGGTATGGCCAACTGGCAGGCTCTTCAGGTCTGTCCCGATCTCATAATAGTGCACCCTCACTATGACCAGTACATCAAATACTCGGGTCTCGTCCGTGACATATATTCCCGGTATACGGACCTCATCGAACCCTTCGGCATGGACGAGTGCTGGCTGGACGTCACCGGCAGCGGCACTCTGGGGACTCCCTTAGAGATAGCGGAAAAGATACGGAAGACCGTAAGGGAGGAGCTGGGTCTGACCGTCAGCATAGGGGTATCTTTTAACAAGATATTCGCCAAACTGGGGAGCGACATGAAAAAGCCCGATGCCGTAACATGCATAACACCGGAAGGGTTCCGTCAGCAGATATGGGATCTTCCGGCGTCGGATCTTATAGGCGTGGGTCCCGCCACAAAGCGTAAGCTTGCAATGCACTGCGTAAATACCATCGGAGAACTGGCTCAGGTCAGCGAAAGGGAGATAAGGTCATGGCTGGGCGTGAACGGAGTCCGGCTCATGAGATGCGCCAACGGTCTGGACGATTCGAGGGTGGCCCCGGACGGATACGTCCCGCCTGCGAAATCTGTCGGACACGGCATAACCTGCACGAAGGATCTTTTAAGCGAAGACCATGTGAGGAGCGTTCTTCTGACCCTTTCCCCGAGAGTATCGGAAAAGCTTAGAAAACTCAGGCTACTGGCGACAGGTGTAGTGCTCGCCGTGCGTGACTCGGACCTTTTGTATAGGGAGTATATGGCAAGGCTTAAGTTTCCAACTAGGAGCTGGCATGACCTGACGGCAGCGGCCATGGATATGTTCCGGGCAAGATACAGCTGGGAAAAGAACATACGGTCCGTGACTATCCGGGCAGTGGACCTTATCCCTGAAAAAGCCGGATTCATGACGGATCTTTTCGGGGAGTATAAGAGAAGAGAAAAAACAGAGACTATTGAACAGGCCGTCGACGGGATCCGGAGACGGTACGGGGATACGGCTGTCGTTTCGGCGGCGGCCATGACGGCGAGAGCGGACAGGGACCGGGCGAGAGAACAGCTCCGGATGCCGTCCGTCATGTACAGATGAGGAGGGATCATTATGTATCCGGTAAACGTTACAGCCGGCTATATGTGCCGGGTCAGGGAACTCGAGAGGAGATATTACTATATGCGGGGCAAAAAGGTATCGGCCTCTGCGGGCGATGAAGACGGCTGATGCCCGGCATCGCCGTGTGGCACTGCCCGAACTGCGGAACGGAAGTAACAGGCATCCGTGACGGTGAGGGTTATGTCAGAGTTAGATGCGCCGGCTGCGGCGCCTTTATGGTGTACAGGAGGATAAGCAGGAGGCGTATAAACATAGACGCTTTCGCCCCGAAAAATGCGTCTGTGGTGTAAAAAGTAAATATGAGGCAGGTTGAGACTTCGGTCGGGCTGAAACAGTGCCAGTGTAAAGCCGTTTTTGATGCCTGCCCGTAAACGGACGGCAGTCCATTAGTTTTGTTGAAGCCGCCGGAAGAAGTGAATACTTCTGTCCGGCGGTCTTTTTTATTCTGAAGGAGGAAAATATGTATAAGAGGAAATGGAAATACAGGGTAAGGACCTTAAGCGACGGAACGAGAAAATACTACGTTCTTACAGACGGCGTTTTCACCGAAGTTCCGAAAGCAGTGTTTAAGCTGCTTGATTCAAGCGACGCCAGGGAGGACTATGAAAAAAAGAGGAGCATTGAAAGACGTGACACCTATCTCGAATTCATAAGGAGCAAGGCGGGACCCGACATAACGGCGGCTCTGTCAGCCGAGGAATCGGCCGAGGATGCGGCCTTAAGAAGGGAAGCTATCCATATGAGGAACCGCGTGATGAGGATGCTTCCGGGTATGGTAAGAAGACTACCACGTGCGGAAAGGGATGCCGTAATATGCATCTACTTAAAAGGCATGTCCCTTCGGGCTTATGCTGATAGGGAAGGCATATCCCTAAGGCAGGCGGTAAGGAGGCGGAATTCAGGACTGGGTATCCTCGGGGAAGATATATACGAGGCTCTTGAGAGAATTGTCGACGGTGGGGATCTTTATTTGGATGCTCTTTAAAACACAAACAGCATCCGGGTGCTAAGGATGCTGCACGTGCTATTGCAGTGTAATGTGTAAACAGAAGCAATAAGTTTCAGATCACGCAGAATTGTTCTGCGTGGTCTTCTTTAATTCTAAGGGGCTGCTTTATGCACGGTCAATTTAGATTAAGTGTTTAATGTAAAGAACGGTTATATTTGCGGAATAAATTGAGCGAACACGTATAAAATGATAAAATCAGAATATAGGATTTATCAGGAGCGACAGTATGAAAGACGTAAAGATAACAGTCATGAGAAAAGCCCTTTACAGGGATCTTATGGAAAAGTATGAGGGCGGGTCGGAGTACGGCTGCGAACTCGAGGAAGGACAGGTGTTCATATCCAGGAATTCCCTTATGCCGGAAGGCATGTGCCAGAGCGCCTGGAGCGTTCTGTATCCTTATGTGCTGGGGCTTGCAGCCGGAGCCGATGATTATTTCGACGGATGGATGAAGGAAAAGGGAACGGCCATGATATCATGCGCTGACGGTTTCAGACCCGTTACCTTCTATCTGGAAGCCGGCACTTTCTGATTTCGGAGGATTCTTTTTATGGATCAGGGACTTATGGTCAGCATAATGGTATACGCCGGAAGCGCCATTATGGTATACAACATAATCCGCTTCATATTATTTGCCAGGTTCGTGCTGGGAATTGAGAGCTATAAAAAGAGCAGGGGCGGCACAGCCCTGCTTGTTGTGCCTCTTATACTTCTTATACTGTTCCTGATGGGATACATACTCGTAGGCGTGCTCGGAAACCCCGACATCATAATGGCGGGCATCCTTTTGGGCGGCAGCGTGTTCGTGCTTTTGATCACGAGGCTCTCGTCTGCGATAGCGAAGAGGATCAGGGCAAACGATGAACAGCTTGAGGCCATGTACGATTCCCTTAAAAGTGAATTCGACGCCGTGGCCAAGGACAAGGATTCAGTTGTAAGAGTCAATCTGTCAAAGGACGAGATCCTGTCGGTCAGCGGCAGCGGACTTTATGCGTCTGACACAACGGCCGGAAGCTACAGTGAATTTATAGACGGAAGAAGGAAAAACGTCATCTTCAGGAGCGAAGATGGCTCAGGAGCGGCCGACTTAACGAGGGACGGGCTCCTTAAAAAGTTCGAGTCCGGATACAGGGATTCGAGCGAGGTCCTGTTCGTACGCCGCAGTGACGGCAGCGACGGCTTTGTTAAGCTCGACGTTGCCATGACGCTCAACCCGTCAACAGGGGATATAGAAGCTTTCATCTCCGAGAGCGATCACGATACCGACATGGTGTGCAATGCCCTTATAAACAGCGTTCTTTCAAGCCGCTGCGACATGGTGGCGAGGATAGTCGGAGGACAGTTCAGTATAGTCACAAAGGATCCCGTGAGCGGCGATGCCGTGCCCGGGGAGAGCATGGACTACGGCGATTATCTGACCCGGTATCTGTATCCCGAGTTAAGCGGCCCGGACTCTGAAAAGTCATCCGTTCTGGATTCTGTGAGCCTTGCATCAATAGAGCGGGCGCTCGAGAAGCGCTCCTACTATTCCGTGGATTTCGCCTACGGACGTGACAGCGTTGAGGGATACAGGAACTTCACGTTCTATCCGGTCGATAAAAGAGCCGGTTTCTATATACTCCTCCGGACCGATATAACGGATTCCGTGAGGGATCAGATGAACAGTACGGAGAAACTGAGGCAGGCCCTTAAGGGAGCCGAGGCGGCGAACAAGGCGAAGACTATGTTCCTTTCCAACATGAGCCATGACATAAGGACTCCCCTGAACGCCATCATTGGGTACACGAATCTTGCGAGGAATGCCGAAGCGGGAAGCGATGAAATAGGTTCATACCTGGAGAAGATCGATGCGTCCGGAAAGCATCTTCTGTCTCTAATTGACGACGTGCTCGAGATGAGCAGGATAGAGAGCGGCCGTATGGACGTTACAGAAGAGCCCAATGATCTTAACATGATCGTAAGCGACATAAAGGATATGCTCGTAAACCAGATGTCCGACAAGGGCATAGATTTCACTGTCGAAACGGACTGCTCCCGGAGCACCGTCATGTGCGATGAGAACAGGCTTAAGAGGATCATTCTTAATCTCTTGAGCAATGCATACAAGTTTACGCCCGAAGGCGGCAGCGTCAGGTTTACCTTGAGCCAGAAGGAATCCGGGGCTGACAATAAGAACATGTACGAGTTCAGGGTAAAGGACACCGGCGCCGGCATGAGCGAGGAATTTGTTCAGAAGATATATGAACCATTTGAGAGAGCTGAGACTGCGACCGTGAGCGGAATACAGGGGACCGGGCTCGGCATGTCTATAACAAAGAGCCTTGTTGATATGATGGGAGGCACCATATCAATAGATACCGCTCCCGGGCAGGGAACCGACATATCCGTATTCATAGGGTTTACGCCCGTATCGGGCGGGTTTGTATCCGGCAGGGAATGTACTTTCAATGGTCCGGGGATCGATTTTAACGGCAAAAAGATCCTTCTCGTCGAGGATATAGACATAAACAGGGAGATAGCCGAGATATTGCTCCGAGACATGGGCTTTATAGTCGAGACTGCTGTCAACGGCAAAGAGGCTCTGGACCTTGTTTCAGGAGGAGATGCGGGTATCTATGACGCTGTCCTTATGGATGTGCAGATGCCTGTCATGGACGGCTACGAGGCTACACGCGCCATACGGAGCTTAGATGATCCGGCAAAGGCAACAGTGCCCGTCATAGCCATGACGGCGAACGCCTTCAAGGAGGATATACTCAATGCGACTGCAGCCGGCATGAACGGACATATACCCAAGCCCATAGATCCGGAAGTCATAAAGTGTGTGCTTTCACGGGTACTCTCGGAAAAGTAATGTATGTTATAGATCTTCTTAACCTGCCTTAATGGCAGGTTTTGTTTTACTCCTTTTTAGGTGTCTGTTTTTTTGGACACAGGATAAACGAGAATAAATACAGGGGATGGGGGAAACCCTAAGTTGTTTAAGGAGAAAATGAAGATGAGAAGATCCAATACGAAGATGATAAGAAACTACAGGCCGATTGGAATAGACGGTATAGGGACTCCGGACGGCGGCGATATGCTCGGGTACGGATTTATGATGTCGCTGTGGTTTAATATGTGAGGGTTGAACTTGTTTAAAACGATTACGATTCCTTTTTGGCTGTAAAATGGACTTTTAGTGATAGTCAATTTAGTCATTTTTGTTGCTAATTTTATCATTTTGTAAAAAATGATAAAATTAGCTTGTTTTAGTTTGATCATGGTGTTACAATGTAATTGCATCAAAATAATAAAAAATGATGTAGTAAAGTAACGACATGAGGCATATAGATGAGGCAGTATGATTACAAAAGGATATATAACAGTTTGCTTTCGCCAGACATCGTATTACAGCTAACTTCTATACATGAGTACAAAGGGAAACAGGATTTATATATAGAAGCAAATAGTGATGCTTTGGCTGGTTTGGTTGAAATTGCAAAGATTCAGAGTACAGAAGCATCCAATGCGATTGAAGGTATAAGTACTTCTGATGATAGGCTTAAAAAGTTGGTGCAAGAAAAGACGATGCCTAAGACAAGAAATGAAAAAGAGATTGCAGGCTATCGAGATGCTCTGGCTTTAGTCCATGAAAACTACGATTATTTGTCTCCAAAAGGCTCAATTATGTTACAGCTACATAGAGATATGTTTAAGTATTCCGGAAAATCGATAGGGGGTAATTATAAGAATTCAGATAACATTATTTCTGAAGAACTCCCTGATGGGACTAAAAAGGTGCGTTTTAAGCCGGTGCCTGCATGGGAAACGCCCACTAGTATTGACAGTATTTGTAATGCATTTGAACTGGCACTCCAAGATGAGGATATTGATCCTCTTCTTCTTATTCCTGTGTTTATTCTGGATTTTCTTTGCATTCACCCTTTTAACGATGGAAATGGAAGAATGAGCCGCTTGTTGACACTGAATCTTTTATATAGATCTGGATATTTAGTCGGTAAGTATATTAGTTTAGAAAGGATTATCTCAGATAGCAAAGAATCTTATTATGAAGCTCTTCAAGATAGTTCATTTGGTTGGCATGAAGGTGATAATGATTATAGCCCCTTCATAAGATACATGCTAGGCATTATTATAGCTGCTTATCGTGAACTAGACTCAAGGGTTGGTTTT
>CAYRWM010000046.1:0-9307 GCA_964428055.1 uncultured Christensenellaceae bacterium
TTACGGTGTACTCGTCCACCTCCTGGATGCCCACCTCGCTGAAGTCCACCGCTTTGCCGCTGGACGCCTGGGACATGTACTTCTCCGCGTTGACGATGGTGATGTAGTCAGCCGCCACGCTGGCGCCGCGGCTGGTCAACAGCTTCGGATCCAGGGCCATCTTCATGGAGTACACGAAGTCGTGGGCCGTGATCTTGTCGCCGTTCTCCCAGGTGAGGCCCTGACGGATGGGGATGATCCACTCCGTCTGTTCGTCGTTCTGGGGGATGGGCAGTTCCGCGGCCAGCTCCGGCACGTAGTGGGAGGTGCTGCCGTCCTCGGTGGGAACTTCGGCGTAGGGTTTGAGCAGGGTGCCCTTGACCAGATCCTCCGCGTCGGCGTCCATGTTCTCATGGGGGTTCAGGTTGGTGATCTCGGCCGTGGTGTACATGTGCAGGGTGCCGTAGGGCTTGGTCTCTTCGCCTGACGCATAGGCGCCGAAACAGGTCAGCGCGAACACGAGGGCGATCAGGAGCGATACTACTCTTCTTTTCATGGTCTTGTCCTTTCTGTTTTATTTTCCTGGAAAAGCCTGTGGGCTTTTACATTACAAATGAATTGACAATGGCGCGTCCCCGTCTATATAATGAAGCAGAAACGAGGTGGCGTATGGATCGGCTGAAAAACAATTCTCTCCTGCTTCCCGTGGGGGCGGCGCTGCTCCTGGGCTTCATTGGGGCGGCCATCAAGGCGGCTTCTCCCCTCCATCGGCTGGCCAACGGCCTGTTCTTCGGGGGCGGGGCGGCGCTGCTCGTCGGCCTCGTGCGCCTGGTCCGGCGGCTGGGAACGGGGGACGTCTTCGCCTTCTCCCACCTGCGGGTGAGCCAGTCCATTCGCCGGGACACCCTGCGCCGCTCCGGCAAGGAGGTGTCGGAGGAGGATATCCCCTCCGGCCAGCAGGTCGACAACTACTACGACTATCTGCAGCAGAAGTCGCCCGGTCGGCCCTGGGCACCGGCGCTGGCGCTGGGATTAGCCCTGATGGGCCTCTCCTTCCTGTGCGCATGGGCGGGATAGAGCCCTTCCGGTTATCAACAGTATACCATTCTTGCCCGGTTAAGTAAAGTGTTTATTATAATTATTTAGATTTTTGATTGCTATCGCTCCATAAAGTGGGAACCAGGGGGTGCGCACATGAACGTGATCGAAACGATCCAGACCCAATATCCCTCCATGAGCAAGGTGCAGCAGCGGATCAGCGACTATATCCTCGCCAATCCCGAAAGCGCCTGCTTTCAATCCCTGAAGGAGTTCAGCCTGTCCGTGAACGCCTCCCAGGTCTCCGTGCTTCGGTTCGTGCGGTGCCTGGGGTTCAGTAGCTACGTGGAGCTCAAGAAGGGGCTGCAGTCCTTCATCCGCCGCCGGGTCTCCCCCGGGGAGGAGCTTTCCAAGGCCCTCCAGAGCCAGGAGAACACCCGGGAGAGCATGGTGGAGCAGGTGCTGCAGATGGACCTGGACAACATCCAAAAGACGTTCCAGGCCCTGAACATGGAGGACCTGGACCGGGTCGCCGACATCCTGAAGCATTGCGCCACGGTCCACCTGGCGGCCCAGGGCGGTTCCCTGTCCCTGCTGCCGTTCCTGTTCATCCGGCTCAACTCCATCGGCATCCACGTGCAGTATTTCGACGTGGAAAGCTCCATTTTCCCCACCAATCTGAACGCCAACATCCGGCCCACGGACGCGGTCATCATCGTCTCCTTCCCCAAGCACAACCGGCAGATCATCTTCCTGGCGGAGCAGCTGGAGAAACGGGGCATCCCCATCGTGTGCATCACGGATCGGCGGGTCTCCGAGGTGGCCAATCACGCCACCGTGTCCCTGCCCTGCGTGGCGGACACGCCCCTCTACTACAACTCCTACGCCGCCGCCATGGTGGTGGCCAACGTCCTGGTCTCCCTGCTGGCCATCGAGTCCAAGGAGAAGGCCAGCGAGTTTCTTCGGGAGGTGGACGAGCTCAAGCATCAGTACAAGGCCTTCAACATCAGCCGGGACAACCGGCGAAACCGCCCGAAGAGCTGAGGACGTCGGGACGGTTCCCCTGCGTTGACAGCGGCGGGGAACGGTGATATACTCATTTCGTTGCGAATGCAACTATTTTTTGGGGGGAGCGCATAGGTCCATGCAGCGATTTTTGAAGAACAACGGTATCCTGGCCCGGTGCTCGGACATGTACCGGGACGAGCAGCTGCGGCCCCTGGGGCTGAACAGCCGCCAGAGCGTGTTGCTGCTGCAGATCTGCAACGCCCCCGGCATCACCCAGGACGCCCTGTCCAAGGCCATCTGCGTCAACAAGAGCAACATCACCCGCCAGATGGCCCTGCTGGAGGAGGCCGGGCTCGTGATCCGGGAGCCCCACGAGGCGGACCGGCGGCAGATCCGGGTGTTCCCCACCGAACGGGCCCTGCAGCTGCTGCCCGAGATCCGCCGGGTCTTTCGCGTCTGGCGCAATTATCTGGAGGAGGAGCTGACCGAGGAGGAGCTGGCCGTGTTCTGCGACATCATGCAGCGGGTCACCCAGCGGGCAGCGGCCCGATGCGGCCGGATCGTCATGGAGGAGGAAGCATGAAGCGGGTCCTTTCCTTCCTCCGTCCCCAGGCGGGGCGGACCGTGCTGCAGATCGGGATCAAGTTCACCGCCACCATTTTGGAGCTGATCCTGCCCTGGATCTTGGAGCATATCATCGACGAGGTGGCGCCCACGGGGGATAAGCGGCAGCTGCTGCTGTGGGGCTCGCTGATGGTCCTCTGCGCCCTGTCCGTGTTCCTGGGGGCCATGGTGGCCAATCGGATGGCGGCGAAGATCGCGGCCAACTTCACCCGATCCTTGCGCCACGTGCTGTTCGCCAGGGTGACCGCCCTCTCCTGCGAGCAGGCGGACCGGTTCACGGTGCCCTCCCTCATCTCCCGCCTCTCCTCCGACACCTATCGCGTGAACGACATGGTGGATCGGATGCTGCGGCTGGGCATCCGGGCCCCCATCCTCCTCGTCGGCGGCATGCTGGTGAGCGCCCTCATGGAGCCGGTCCTGGCTCTAATCCTCATCAGCGCCGTCCCCCTGGTCGGCGGCATGTTTCTGCTGATCTCCCGCCGAAGCATCCCCCTGTACGGCAAGGCGCAGCAGGCCGGGGAGGAGCTGGTGCGGCGCATCCAGGAGAACATGACCGGGGTGCGGATCATCAAGGCCCTGTCCCGCACGGAGGACGAGAAGGAGCGCTTCGCGAAGGCTAACGGGAACGCTGTCAAGGCGGACCGTCTGGCCGAGACCACCATGGCCGTGGCCAATCCTGCCATGAGCGTGCTGCTCAATATGGGCATGGCGGCGGTCATCGTCATAGGCGCGTACCGGGTGGACCGGCGTCTGACGGAGCCAGGCAAGATCGTGGCCTTTTTGAACTATTTCATCATCCTGCAGAACGGCCTTTTGGGCATCACCCGCATCTTCACCATCTGCGCCCGCGGCGTGGCCAGCGGCAAACGGCTGGGGGAGATCCTGGACGCGCCGGAGCGGGAGACGCCCCCTGCGCCGGAGCTGCCCGCGCCGGAGGGGCACGTGGTCTTTTCCCACGTGACCTTCTCCTACAACAAGGTGAAGCCCAATCTGTCGGACCTGTCCTTCGCCCTGGGGCGGGGCCAGACCCTGGGCGTCATCGGCCCCACGGGCAGCGGCAAGAGCACCCTGCTGCAGCTGCTGCTGCGGTTCTATGAGCCCGACGAGGGCTATATCTGGCTGGACGGGCAGCCTCTTTCCCAGATGTCCGAGCAGGACATCCACCGCCGCTTCGGGGTGGTCTTTCAGAACGACTTTCTGTTCGCGGATTCCATCCGGGAGAACCTGGACTTCGGGCGCCTCATCCAGGACGAGGACCGCGAACTGGCCATCGACACGGCCCAGGCGGGCTTTCTGCGGGACATATCCCCGGACCAGCAGGCGGACCTGTCGGAGCGGGGCATGAACCTGTCCGGCGGGCAGCGCCAGCGGCTGCTCATCGCCCGGGCTCTGGCGGCGAAGCCGGAGATATTGCTGCTGGACGACTGCTCCAGCGCCCTGGACTACCGCACGGACGCCCAATTGCGCCGGGACCAGCGGCAGGCCTATTCTGATTGCACCAAGATCATCGTGGCCCAGCGGATCAGCGCCATCCGCCACGCGGACCTCATCCTGGTGCTGGAGGAGGGCAAAACGGTGGGCCTGGGCACCCATGAGGAGCTGCTGAGCTCCTGTCCCCTGTATCGGGACCTCTATGAAATGCAGGCGGGGGAGGCGGCGGCATGAGCGGCAAAGGGGAACAAAAGGCCATTTCCTTCCGTCACGCCGTGAACCGGGGCGCCTTCGAACGCCCCGTCCAGCCCACGGGACAGGTGCTGCGGCGTCTGTGGACGTATATGTCGCCTCACCTATGGGGCCTGATCCTGGCGGCCGCCCTCAGCATCCTGGGCAACGTGATCGGGCTCGTGGGCCCCCGGCTCTCGGGTCGGGCCATCGACGCCATCTTCGAGGCCGCCGGGGTGGATTTTCCCAACGTGATCCGCTACGCCCTGCTGATGGTGGGCTGCTATCTCGTCTCCGGGGTCCTGAGCTATACCCTGTCGCTGCTCATGATCCGCATCAGCCGCAGCATCGTCTTTGCCATGCGCCGGGACGCCTTCAACAACCTGGTGACCCTGCCCGTGGCCTACTTCGACCAGCACCAGCCGGGGGACGTGATCAGCCGCATCAGCTACGACATCGACACCATCAACACCTCCTTGACCCACGATCTCGTGCAGATGTCCTCCAGTTTGGTCACGGTGGTGGGGGCGTTTTTGATGATGCTGTCCATCACGCCCATCCTGGTGCTGGTGTTCACCGTGACCATCCCCCTCTCCCTGATCATCACCCGGTATCGGGCCAAGCGGGCCCGGTCCCTGTATCGGAACCGGTCCGTCAAGCTGGGCAGCATGAACGGCTTCATCGAGGAGATCACCGCCGGGCTCAAGACCATCCGGGCCTACGGCCGGGAGCAGGCCTTCACGGACAGATTCGACGAAAAGAACGACGAAGCGGTGGACGCCTTCTATGCGGCGGACCGGTTCGCCTGCATCAACGGCCCCATCGTCAACTGCATCAACAACCTGTCCCTGGCCCTGATCTCCTTCTTCGGGATCCTGCTGTACATGGGCGGACGGGTGACCCTGGGGAACATCTCCTCCTTCGTGCTCTACTCCCGGAAATTCTCCGGCCCCATCAACGAGTTCGCCAACATCATCTCGGACCTGCAGTCCGCCCTGGCGGCGGCCGAGCGGGTGTTCCGCCTGATCGACGAAGCGCCGGAGCCCGCCGACGCCCCGGACGCCCGGCCCATCGAGCAGGTACGGGGCCAGGTGGAAGCCGAGGCCGTCCGCTTCTCCTACGACCCGGGTCAGGAGATCCTGCACGGCATCGACTTCTTCGCCCCGGAGGGAAAGACCGTGGCCATCGTGGGCGCCACCGGCTGCGGGAAGACCACCCTCATCAATCTGCTCATGCGGTTCTACGACGTGGACAGCGGCCAAATCGCCCTGGACGGACGGGCCCTCCCCACCCTGCCCCGGGACAACCTGCGTCGGGCCTACACCATGGTGCTCCAGGACGCCTGGCTGTTCCACGGCACCATCCGGGAGAACATCGTCTACGGCAAGCCCGACGCCACCGACGAGGAGGTGGTCGCCGCGGCTAAAGCGGCCATGATCGACGGCTATATCCAGTCCCTGCCCAAGAAATATGACACCCTGCTGTCCGACAACGCCGTGAATCTGTCCAAGGGACAGAAGCAGCTGCTGACCATCGCCCGGGCCATCCTCATCGATTCCCCCATGCTGATATTGGACGAGGCCACCAGCAACGTGGACACCCAGACCGAGCGGCAGAGCCAGTCCGCCATGCTGAATCTGATGCGGGGCAGGACCTGCTTCGTCATCGCCCATCGGCTCTGCACCATCCAGAACGCGGACGAGATCCTGGTCATGGACGCCGGGGCGATCGTGGAGCGAGGCACCCACCGGGAGCTGCTCACTTGCCGGGGCGTCTATTACGACCTCTATTCCGCTCAGTTCCAGGACGCCTGACAAACGCGATCCCGCCGCTCAACAGGGCGGTGGGAAAGAGAGGTTTTAGAGGGGGAGTTTGCCTTGCCTTCCATATGTGTTTCCATGTGGCGTACGATTCAGGTCCATACGCCATTTGCATATCCCTGTTCTGCAGGAATAACTGCCTGAGCGTGATCACGTTGGAGAAACAGCAGCGAATAGCAGAAATGCTCCGGCTGCGCCTTTTTCCTCGTGATCATCCTGTTTTCATCTTTCACGCATTTTTTCTTGAAGACCGTTGAATAATCAGAACAGCTTGCAGCACATTTTTCACTCACACTCGTCAGAAAATATGGTAATCATCGGACAAAACCAGGCTCATGTGGAACGAGAAAATCCCTAAGTTTCAGTTTTTTCTCAGATATTCAGGGATTTTTGATACCCGTATTCCAACGCCTCCGACTCTAAAGGCCGCACGTTCGAACCGTGTCAGGCACGCTATTCGAACGCGTTCACATAGGTGTATCGTCAGTCGGCATAGCCCGTGAGCCCCCGCACCGACGCCTCGCCGGAGCGAACGAGGGCCTCCCGGCCGTCCGGATAGCGGACCCGCAGGCCCAAGGCCTCGTCCACGTCCAGGGCGTGGGCCGGAGTGCTGACGCCGTTCTGCAGGAGCAGCACGTCCTTGTGGAGGGTCAGGCAGTGGGCTCGGTAGGCAGCAAGGTAGGGCTCGGTGTCGCCCGAAAGCAGGGCGGCATACAGGTCGTCCAGCGCGCCGATCATGGCGGCGGTCAGGGGGGCAAGATCGAAGGCACGGCCCAGCTCCGTCTTCAGGGACCCGGCCATGGTCTGGAGCTCCGGGGGAAAATCTGTGAGGTCATAGTTCACGTTGAGTCCGACGCCCACCACCACGTATCGGAGCCGCCCGCCCGCCGAAAAGGCGCTTTCCGTCAGGATGCCGCAGATCTTTCGGCCGTTCAGGACCAGGTCGTTGACCCACTTGATCCGGGCCTCGGCCCCCGTGGCAGCCTCTACGGCCCGGACCATAGCTTCGGCGGTGAAGCCCATGAGGGGCAGCAGCGCCGTCGGGGGCAGGTCCGGCCGCAGCAGGGCGGAGAGATATATCCCCTTCCCCGCGGCGGAGGTGAAGCTTCGGCCCAGGCGGCCCTTGCCCCGGGTCTGTTCCCCGGCCACCAGCACGGTGCCCTCCGGCGCCCCCTCCTCGGCCATGGCCTTCAAAAGGTCGTTGGTGGAGGAGCAGGTGGGGAGGTAGGATATCCGCTGCCCGATGCGGGCTACAGGGGGGAGAGCGGAGAGAATGGCGTGTTGCATATGGGTTTCCTTTCTGCGTCTACCGGCATAAAAGCGGGAGGGGCAAGCCCCTCCCTTACGGCGATTTATGCTCGCCCTGCGATCATGCGATACGATAAAGCCCTCACTTCGTCGGCACCTTGCCGCTGACCTTCACCAGGTCCGCCTTGATATACCCCTTGGTCTTGCCGACGGCCACGTAGTACCAGGACTTGCCGTCCTTGCCCTTGGTCTTGTAATAGACCGTGACCTTGGTGCCGCTCTTAAGCTCCTTGAGGCACTTGGAGTCCTTGTCGGCGCTCTTGCGCAGGGCGGCGATGGACCGGGTGGTGACGGTGCCGGAGAAGGACTTGCCGTCCCCGTCGTCGTCCTTGTCCTTGTTCTCGGCGCTCTTAGGCGGCTTGCCCTGGGAGACGTAGTCCGATTTCACGTAGCCGTAGTGGCTGCCGCACTTCAGGAACCACCAGCCGTCCTGGAGCACGTACAGGGTCACGGCGGTGTTCTGCTCGATCTTCTTGCCCACGGTCTTATAGCTGGTGCCGGGGCCCGAACGCAGGTTCACCTTGTCCTTGTTGACGTAACCGCTCTTGGCGTTCTTCTTCATGGTGCTGGTGGGCGAGGTGTAGACCGTGGCCGTAGGCGCCGGCGTAGCCGTGCCTGCCGGGGTCGCCGCCACCGGCTCGCCGTCGCCGTCTCCATCGCCGCCGTCAGGTTCCGTATCCCCGTCGCTGCCCGTAGGCGCGGCGGCCACCGTGAAGCGATAGGTCCCCCGCTGCTCCATCAGGGGCGACAGGTCCGTGCCCGTGTTGGAGAGGGGCGTGGCGGACACCTTGAAAGCCACCTCGCTGGGATCCGTGATGCCCCGGCCGCTGATCTCCGCCGAGGGGATGGTCAGCGTGGCGTACCGGCGCATGCCCGCCGCCACCACGGCGTCGCTGGAGGCGCTGACGGGGGTATCGTTCACCGTCACGTCGGACCAGCCGAAGCTCAAGAAGCGATCGGTCTTGTTCTCCAAATAGGAACTGATCACGAGATCGTCGTAGTCGTTCCGCTCAGCGCTCAGGATCACCATGGTGCCGAAGCCGTTGTCGAAGAAGGTCTGCTCCGTGGTGGTCTTCTGCCGCAGCGGATAGATCACCGTCCCGTGGGTGTGGCCCGTGGGGAAGAAGCTGAAGGCGCCATCCACCACGTCCCCGGTGCCCATGGGCACCGCGTCGTCGTAGATGAGGGGGTAGAGGATCAGCTCGTCCACCGAGGACACGCCGGAAGCGCGCAGCTCATCGGCAGCGATCGATATCTCGCCCAGGACGCTTTGGCCCGCCGGCACCCGCATCTCATAGTCCCCGGCCTGCATATAGCCGTTGACGGACAGGTGGTTCAAGGACACCACGAAATCCCGGTCAGTGGCCTTGTTGGTGGACGTGAACTTCAGCGTGAGGCCCGTGAGGGGGTCGAAGTCGGCCTCCGACAGGATAAAGGAGAACAGGGTGCTCTCCGGGATGGTCTCCTTGCCCACGGTGCAGATCCTGTCACCCAGGGGCGTCAGGGGCACTGGGGTCCCTTGAGGCGTGGTTTCCGCCGCAGCCGTAGAGTCGGGCAGCTTCAGCACGGAGGGGTTGCTTTTCCCGCAGCCCGCCAGCGACGTGAACAGCAGGGCTGCCGCCAGCAGCACCAGACCGGTCCGCTTCATCTTTCCTTTCATATTACCTCCTAACGGCGGGGCACGGCCCACGCCTTCGCGTATTCGATATCTCTACAAATATGATATATCACATCTTGCGGTCCCTGTCAAACGACTGCCAGCTTTTCCCTGCTTTCTTCACGCTGAGGACGCTTTTAGGGGCGCCGAAGAGGGGCGCCGGCATCCGTTGTAAAGAGTCTTTTAACCTTCGCCCCGTTTCGTTGACAGG
>CAYRWM010000046.1:9407-11576 GCA_964428055.1 uncultured Christensenellaceae bacterium
GCGCCGGCATCCGTTGTAAAGAGTCTTTTAACCTTCGCCCCGTTTCGTTGACAGGGGACGGTGCCGGGGGATATAGTGGGGACAAACTGGAGGTATATGCGGATATGAAGGATTTGAAGACGAAAGACGTGGCGCTGGTGGGACTGTTCGCGGCGCTGATGGTGATCTGCGCCTGGATCAGCATCCCCCTGGGGCCGGTGCCCGTGACGCTGCAGACCTTCGCCGTGTTCCTGGCGGCGGCGCTGCTGGGATCGAAGCGCAGCACCTTGGCCGTGTGCGTGTACATCCTTTTGGGCGTGGTGGGCCTGCCCGTGTTCTCCGGGTTCAAGGGATTGAACCCCCTGACCTTCGGGTATGTGCTGGGGTTCCTTCCCCTGGGCATGCTGACGGCGGCATCGGACAAACTGTTTCCCGGCAAGAAGCTGGCCCTGCCCCTGGGCATGGTCATGGGTCTTTTGGTATGTTACCTCATCGGCACGGTCTGGTTCTATTACGTGATGCACTTTCGCGGCACGGAGTATGGCTTCGGGAAGATCCTCTCCCTGTGCGTGATCCCCTTCATCCTGCCGGACCTCATCAAGCTGGGCCTGGCGTGGTTCCTGTCGCTGAAGCTGAAAAAGTTTGTGAAATAGGCCATTGTTCATACTCCTGCAACGTTTTGGACGCATCCGGGGTGTATAGTGGAAAAAAGAGAAAGGGGGCCATGCCCATGAAGAGATCGTTCGTTCTGCTGCTGGGAGGGCTGCTCCTGCTCCTGACCGGATGCGCGAAAGCCTCGGTGGAGACCACGCCGACGGCCACCGCTGCGCCTGTGCCGGCGGTATCGGCAGCGCCTGTGACCGCCGCCCCCACGGCTGAACCTACGGCAGCGCCCGTGCAGGTCCCGGCGGACCGGCAGGCGGGCCCGGAGGAAGAGCGCATCCTGAGCCACTGCCTCAGCATTTTGGACCAGCTCCCCTATTCGGTGGACCTGGACGGGGACGGCCAAAACGAGGTGGTGGATCTGGTGACCTACACCCCCGCCGACGGGTACCCCTGCTGGGCCGTGACCGTACATAGGGGCGGCGAGGTGATCCGGGCCGAGACCGAGATCCCCGACGACATGGAGCACGATCTGTGGACGGGCGATATTGACGAGGACGGCCGCTATGAGCTTTTCTTCCACGGGGATATGGCCTCCGCCGACTACGTCATCTACGCCTGGCGCTGTGACCTTTCCCCCATCCCCTTCGACCCCGACGATCGGCTGGTCCGCTGGAACGAGGAGAACGAGGACGAAAGCAACGTCTTTGCCGGGTACGTGGACGGCTTCGAGGACGGTCATATCGTCATCGAGGGCGTGGTGGATATGCTGGGCACCCACTGGGGCGTCCGCAACTTCGCCATCGGCCAGGACGGGACCATCGGCCCTGTGAGCACCGTCTGGTCCTTCGACGAGGAAGAGGACCGGGCGCTGACGGTGACCCGGGAACTGACCGCCTACCGGGCCGCCACCCGCAAGGACCCCGGGGAGGCCTTCACCCTGACGCCCGGAGAGAAGATCGTGGTGACCGCCAGCGACGGCTGCGAGCGCATGTGGTTCGAGACGGACGAGGGCAAGAGCGGCGTGCTGCTCCTGACCCCGGACAGGGACGATATGTGGCTCATCGACGGCGTCCCCGAGGCGGACTTTTTTGAATCATTGCCCTATTCGGGATAAGGGGAGAGAGATATGAAGACCTTTTTGAAAGTACTGCTGACGCTGCTGATCCTGGGCGGCCTGAGCTATGGCGGCTATTACGCCTATACCCGCTACTTCGCGGAGGTGCCCCAGGAGGGCACGGTCTACGTCCAGTCCGTCTCCACCATCACGGGCGTGGGCCCGGCGGGGAGCCGCAGCCGGTACTCCGGCGTGGTGGAGGCGAAAAATGTGGTCAAGGTGGACCCGGACAAGGATCTGACTGTGAAGGAGTGCTTCGTGTCCGCCGGGGACAAGGTGAAGAAGGGGGCGCCCCTCTTCAGCTACGACGTGGAAAGCATGCAGATCGCCTTCGAGCAACTGCAGCTGGACATCATGGGGCTCGAAAACGGGATCCAGACGGGCCTGGAGAAGGCGGAGCGCCTAAAAACCAAGCTGGACCGGGCCGCGGAGTACAAGAAATACGAGATCCAGATGGATATCCAGACCCA
>CAYRWM010000047.1:0-11261 GCA_964428055.1 uncultured Christensenellaceae bacterium
TCACCTCCTAAAAAATATTATAGCACTAAAAAAATGTAGACACTCTTTTTAAGTGTCTACTTTTATTTTACCAGTGCAGTCACATGACCGGCGGCTGTTTGTTATTTAAGGGTATTTAAGCTTCGGGACCGTAATCCATACAGTTCTCTTCGTCAGCCCACAGTCTTTCCAGCTGATAGAACTCGCGCTCGTCGTTATGGAAAACATGTACAAGAACATCTCCGAAATCCAGGACAGCCCATCTTCCCTCGCGTACGCCCTCTATCCTGCTCGGCGGAAAACCGGCCTCGGCAGTCTTGGCTTCCAGTTCGTCTGCTATCGTCATAACGAGTGTGGACGATGACGCTGATGTTATCACAAAGTAATCGGACACTATCGTCTTGTCCGCGACATAGATTATCTTTATATCCTGTCCCTTTTTGTCAGCGATTATATCAGCGATATCCTTAACCTTTTTGGGTATTTCCATTTATATCCTCCTATTTTTTACGTCCAACGAGTTCCTTAATCTCATTATATGCCAGGTTCGTGTTTTCGTCTATGGGAAGATCCCTCTTTTTAAGATTGTTGACAGTGCTCTCAAGACTCAGGAGCATAGCCTCGTCAAGATCCTCTTCCGAAACTCTCCTCAGCTCATCCACGTAGTAAAAATGCCTCATGGGTTCGGTTGCATCGGCGAGATAAATAATCTTCTGGAGCTTTGTCATTCCCAGAGCCCCGGTCGTGTGCGTGCGCACCGCGTCGATAATATCCTTATCATCCGTTATATGATGCTCTTTTATATATTCGGCTCCTGTCAGCTGATGCATGGTCTTGTGCGATACCGTGGGGGTTATACCGTACTTTTTCGCGAGTTCGTCATTGTCCATACACTTCGTTATGTCGTGGATGAGCCCTGCGAAACCGGCTTTTTCCTTATCCACACCGTGCAGACCGGCCAAAAGAATCGCCCTTTTTTCAGTCTCCAGACTGTGTTCGTATTTTTCTTCGCTCAGGTTTTCCTTAAGGAGCTCAAGTATCTTACTCCTGTCCTTTATATAGTCCATTCTTATCGATGTATTCCTTTACTTTTGTATCCAGCAGTCCTTCGGTGTCCTCTCCCGCGGCTATCATATCTCTTATGCGCGTGGAGCTTATATCAGGTCCCATCGCATCTGACAGACGTATGTCGGCTCCGTATCTGTCCTTGAGCCTCGCCGCCATGCGCATGTTGTCCAGACGCGACCTTCCGGGCCGTCCTATGCATATGAACGAAGTCAGGCGCATAAGCTCCTCGGGATCCTTCCAGCCTTCGAGTTCATAGAGCGTATCCGCACCGATTATATAGTGCAGGTTGTCGTGCGGATAAAGCCCGCGGAGGATCTTCATCGTGTCCACGGTATATATCTTTCCCGTTCTCTTAAGTTCGATATCCGAGGGGATGATGAAACCGCGCGAAGAACAGGCAAGGCAGGCCATCTCGTACCTCTGCCTGGCACTCGCCATATCGCTCCTCTTCTTGTGCGGCGGATCGCCGCTCACCATAATGAGCACGGAAGACAGGGAGAATTCCATGAAGACTCTCTCTGCAATCTCTATGTGTCCTCTGTGTATGGGATCGAATGTGCCTCCGAGTATGCCTATATCCGAAGCCGGATATTTTTTGCTGAGACCGCGCGTTCCCGCGTAAACGTCGTTCATGTTCATGCATATATTATAAGTCTTTTACGCTTCAATTAAAAGACGCATGAAAAGGGCTGCTCCTTGCAAGCCCATATAAACGATGTTATAATTATTAATCGTTGAAATTACAAATATTAAGGAGCTCGATATGGGTAAGGAAACAAATTTCGTTGAGAATATAACGCCCCAGAGTGAGGACTTTTCCCGTTGGTACACCGACGTCATAATGCAGACCAAACTGGTCGATTATTCCGACGTCAAAGGCTGCATGGTGATCAGGGAATACGGATACGGCATCTGGGAGCTCATCCAGAAGGAAATGGATATGCGTTTCAAAAAGACAGGACACAAGAACGCGTATTTCCCGCTCCTTATCCCGGAATCACTCCTTAAGAAGGAAGCCGAGCACGTAGAAGGCTTCGCCCCGGAAGTCGCATGGGTCACAAACGGCGGCGAAGAAAAACTCACGGAGCGTCTTGCAATAAGGCCTACTTCAGAGACTATAATCTGCTCCATGTACGCCAAATGGGTACAGAGCTACAGGGATCTGCCTCTGCTCCTCAACCAGTGGTGCAACGTTCTGCGCTGGGAAAAGAGCACGCGCCCGTTCTTAAGAACGTCCGAGTTCCTCTGGCAGGAAGGCCATACGGTCCACGCGACTCAGGAAGAAGCTGAGGCAGAGACAGTCCGCATGCTCGGAGTATACAGGGACTTCGCCGAGAACGTCCTTGCCATACCGGTCATAACAGGCGTAAAGAGCGAAAAGGAAAAATTCGCTGGCGCCGTTCATACATACACCATGGAAGCGCTCATGCTCGACGGCAAGGCGCTGCAGATGGGAACATCGCACAATCTGGGACAGAACTTCGCCAAGGGATTCGGCATACAGTTCCTGGACAAGGACAGCCAGCTCAAATACCCCTGGCAGACATCATGGGGAACATCCACCCGCATGATAGGCGGTCTCATAATGACTCACGGAGATGAGAGAGGTCTTAAACTCCCGCCTAAAGTCGCTCCCGTACAGTGCATAATTGTGCCCATAGCTTTTCATAAGGAAGGTGTGCTGGAAAAGGCCCGCGAGATACTCGGGACCCTGCTCGATGCAGGCATCAGGGCGGAGCTGGACGACCGCGATCAGTCACCCGGCTGGAAGTTCAACGAATGGGAGCTTAAGGGCGTTCCGGTAAGACTGGAAGTCGGCCCCAGGGACATAGAGAACGGTCAGGTTGTACTCGCGAGACGTGATACACACGAAAAGATAACATGCCCCATCGAGAATGTAGCGGAGACGATCACAAAGCTCATGGAGGATATTCACAAGACCATGTTCGATATGGCGCTCAAATTCCGCGAAGAGCACACTTTCAAGGCAACCAACTGGGAAGATTTCCTTTCGGCAGTCAATGAGAGACACGGCGTCGTTAAGGCGATGTGGTGCGGCGACACGGAATGCGAGAACGCTATCAAGGAAGAGACAGGCATAACGACCAGATGCATACCGTTTGAGAATGAACAGGAACACCTGGGAGATGTCTGCGTCCATTGCGGAAAACCCGCCAAGTACATGACGGTGTTCGCAAAAGCTTACTGATATGAGGGCGGCCGCACGGCCGCTTTTTGTTTGAGGATCATGAAGAGCAGAACAGTACTAATAACGGGAGCTTCCGGCGGCATAGGCACCGCGGCAGCGGAGGCTTTCGCGGAAAAAGGATACAACCTGATACTGCAGTATAACAGCCGCAGCGCGGAAGAACTGTCAGAAAAGCTTAAAGGCCGCGGCGTTTCTGCCTGCGCCATTAAAGCAGACCTTTCCCGGCAGCCGGATATAGAAAAACTCGCGGGGGAAGCAAAAGACGTTTACTGCGGCATTGATGTTCTCGTCAACTGCGCAGGCACGGCTTTATACGAGATGTTCACCGATACGGACAGGGAGAAGTGGAACCGGGTCCTTGACGTCAACCTCACATCCGCCGCGATGCTCACGAGAGAGATCGTGCCGGCAATGATAAAAAGACAGAGCGGCTGCGTAATAAACGTTTCATCGATCTGGGGTGAAACGGGCGGTTCCATGGAAGTTGCCTACTCCGCGTCAAAGGCAGGACTTATCGGATTCACAAGGGCACTGGCAAAGGAACTGGCACCCTCCGGCATAAGGGTCAACGCCGTATCGCCCGGGCCTGTGGACACCGCAATGATGGATATGTTCCCGGAGGATGAAAAAAAAGAGATCGCAGATTCGATCCCCATGGGCAGATTCGCCGCACCGGACGAAATAGCTAAGAGCATAGTGTTTCTCGCCGAAGCGGATTATATAACAGGATATGTCTTAAGTATAAACGGAGGAGCTCAGGTTTGAGCTCCTTTTTCATATGACCTTTATCGAGATATCACCGGATATCAGAACATCCTTTTCCCCGTCAGGATATTCCACCATCAGATTTCCGGAATCATTAATACCGACGGCCTTTGCGGTCCTGCCGGTCTCGGCTATCTCTATCTCGCGGCCTATTACGCAGCTGTGAGCGCGGTAGATCTCAAGGACCTCCCCGTCGCTGAGTGACATGAGCAGCTCCGATACTCTTGCTACCAGCCGGTTCACATCAGTCTTTCCCAGACTTGCGGCTTTACTCTCTATCTCCTCCGGGAAATCGTCAGTCGATATGTTTATGCCGATCCCGACCAGCATATATCTGATCTGACTGCTCTCCATGCTGAGTGCCGCTTCGGAGAGTATGCCGCATACCTTTTTGCTGCCAATGTATATATCATTGACCCATTTGATACCGGATTCGACGCCGCACAGTTCCCTAACGGCCATATCAACGGCGACCGCCGCTCTCGGGGTGACCATATCCGATGCGCCGAACGGACAGTCCCTGCCGATGAGCACGCTGAAGTATACTCCTGTATCGAGAGGCGAATAGAATGAACGGCCTTTCCGCCCTTTGCCTGCAGTCTGCCGTCTGGCCATGACCAGAGTCCTGACGGGAGCTCCCTTTTCTGCAAGGCGCTTCAGCTCATCATTTGTCGAATCTATCTCGTCGTAGAGCAGAACGTTCCACCCGGGACCGAGATACTCCTCGACAGCCTGTTTGACCAGCCTGTCTCCTGTCCCGAGACTGTACCCCCGTCCGTGTACGCTCTTAATCTCATACCCGTCCTCCTGAAGGCTCTTTATTACCTTCCAGACATATGCTCTGGAAACGCCGAGCTCCCCAGCCAGCTGTTCGCCCGATATATATCCCCCGCTGTTTTTCTGGAGCAGCGAGAGCATGCTTTCCTTTGTATCGCCTTTCTTCATAATCATAATTATATCACCCGCAAAAAGGCCTGACCATTGCAAAATCGGATGTTCTGTGGTATATTATAGTTTCCAAAAACTGATAAGGAGGATCAGACAAATGATAGACATCGACAAACATACCGATTATATCAAAAAGTACAGCAAAACAGCTGCAGACGCATGCATTATCGATCCTGCTCTTTATCAGCGGTACGCGGTAAAAAGAGGATTGAGAGATATCAGCGGCAAGGGCGTTCTGGCCGGCCTCACTGAGATCGCCGAGATCAGGGCTTATATCATCTCCGAAGATGAGATGGTCCCCTGTCAGGGAAAACTGTTCTACCGCGGCATGAACATAAAGCACATAACAAACGGCTTCCTCTCCGACAACAGGTTCGGATTCGAGGAGATATGCTATCTGCTCCTGTTCGGTTCGCTTCCGAACAAGACACAGCTCAGCGAGTTCTGCGATGTCCTGGGTGATTTCCGTGTCATGAAGCACGGGTTTGTCCGCGACATAATAATGAAATCGCCGTCAAAGGATATAATGAACTCCATGGCAAGGAGTGTACTCGCTCTGTACAGCCTCGATGACAACCCTGACGACACGAGTCCCGAGAATGTCCTGAGGCAGTGTCTGGAGCTCATAGCGCGCTTCCCTATGTGCGCTGTTTACGGATATCAGGCTCACAGGCACTACCACCTGAACGAGAGCTTCTACATCCATAATCCCGTGAAGGGGTATTCAACGGCACAGAACATACTGCACATGCTGAGACCTGATTCCACGTTCACGGATTATGAAGCAAAGATGCTGGATCTCGCACTCGTACTCCATGCGGAGCACGGCGGCGGCAACAACTCGACTTTTACGACACATGTTGTCACGTCCAGCGGTACAGATACATATGCCACTATGGCTGCGGCACTGGGCTCTCTTAAAGGACCCAAGCACGGCGGCGCCAACATCAAGGTCGTGAAGATGATGCAGGATCTTAAGGAGAACGTGCATGACTGGACCGATGATGACGAGATAACGGCTTATCTTGAGAAAGTGCTGAGAAAAGAAGCTTTCGATAAGATGGGGCTCATATACGGCATGGGGCACGCGGTCTATTCGCTGTCGGATCCGAGATCCGAGATCTTCAAGAAGCATATTCAGAAGCTCGCCGAGGAAAAGGGCAGGATGGACGAGTTCGCCCTGTATCAGAAAGTTGAGAGACTGGCTCCCGAGACTATAGCAAGGGAGAGAAAGATGTACAAAGGCATATCGGCCAATGTCGATTTCTACTCGGGCTTCGTATACAGCATGCTGGATCTTCCCCACGAGCTCTACACACCCATATTCGCAGTAGCAAGGGTGGCCGGTTGGAGCGCTCACAGGATAGAGGAGATCGTCAACGGCAGCAAGATCGTACGACCTGCCTACAAGAGCATAGCTCCTTTAAGGGAGTATGTTGAACTCAAAGACAGAAAGTAGTCTTAAACCGAAGCAGGATCCTTTTAAGGATCCTGTTTTTTTATTGATTTCGGACAAGCACCGATATATAATAATCCTTGCAAAGTAGATACTGTGCGTTGTGATTATTCACTCCAGTGTATACGGATGGGATGTTGCCGTATAACGAAAAGCTCAGATGCTGCGATACAGTATTGCGTCCGTTGCAATTAGACAAAAGAAAACCTCTTTAATATCACGGCCTCCGTTTTTCTTTTGCTGATCGCAATAGAACAAGCAGGAGGTTTTTCTATGCATATTAAAACAAGAAAACTTACTACATGTGCCGTTTTGATAGCGCTCGCAGTAGCTGTCACGGTGTTCACTATAAGGTTCGGGGACGTGTTCGAACTGTCGCTCGCTCCCGTCGTCGTAATGATAGCAAGCGTCTATCTCGGGCCTCTGTACGGTGCGGTCTGCGGCATAGCAGCGGACTTCCTCGGAACCCTGGCACTGGGTACGGGATACAATCCCATATTCGCCGTGACATGGTTCCTGTACGGCGTTATCCCCGGGCTCATGATAAAAAAGATCCCGGCATCTTTTCCGAGATCTCTTGCTACAGTCTGCGTGACGCAGGTGATATGTTCTCTGCTGCTCAACACACTCTGGATATATCTGTTCTACGGCGCTGGGCTTTCGGTCGTACGGTTCGTGGGCTCCGTATGTTCACTGGGCATATACATCGTGCTCTTCTA
The DNA here is from genome assembly GCA_964428055.1 of uncultured Christensenellaceae bacterium. GTDB lineage: Bacteria > Bacillota > Clostridia > Christensenellales > Christensenellaceae > CAYRWM01. The sequence continues at coordinate 7,145 of CAYRWM010000047.1, forward strand.
TCTCGCGCAGAAAGGGATAGCGAGATTCTCAAAGACGACCTTAAGGGAGATCACATAAGAGGCGCAAACGGTGTTATTATCGTTCTGAACAGTCTCTTGTACCATGCGATCTCTTTAACATAATCCATAGTCACCAGATCGGACTTTGAGAAGTTATCCTCAAAGTCCTTTTTAAGGTCACCGAGGCAGCTCGTTTTATACATCCATATGCCGTCCTCAAAGTGCAGGTACAGGCTTCTGAAATCGAGATTGATCGTACTGACTATGCCGAAGTCATCGTCGGCCAGGAACAGCTTGCCGTGCATAAAGCCTTTGTTGTATCTGTAGATCTCAACACCCGCATTGATAAGATTCGGAAAATGCTTTGTCGCCATAAGATACGGCAGCTCTTTGTCCGGAGTGCCCGGCATGAGTATCTTTATCTTAAGGCCGCTCTTGGCCGCAGTCATCAATGCCTGCTCCGCGGCAAAATCAAGTATAAGATACGGACTTGCTATATACACGTACCTCTTGGCTCTGGTTATCATATTTAGGAATATATTTATCCCTGCATCTCCGTTGATGAACGGATTGGTCTCATACGGCACAACATAGCCGGGTGCTCCTTCCGCCGCACAGGCGCGCGGGACGGTTATATTGTCCTTTATACCGCTCAGGAAATTCCAGGTAGCCAGGAACATCTCATGGAAACTCTCCACGCCCCTGCCCTTTATCATTATGCCCATGTCCAGCCAGTATCCGAGCGGGGACACTGCATTTATATATTCATCCGATATGTTTATTCCGCCGGTAAAAGCGGTATTTCCGTCTATGACGCATATCTTCCTGTGATCCCTGTTGTTATGCTTGACAGACAGCACAGGAACCATAGGGTTGAACAGTCTGACCTGTATACCGGATTCTTTTATCTCATCTAAAAAACTCTTCTGCATGTTGCTGCCGGCGTCATCGCACAGTATGCGAACTTCGACTCCCGCGGCCATCCTGTCCTTAAGCACAGCGAAAACACCGTCCCACATCTCTCCCCTTGCGATCTGGAAAAACTCCAGGTAGATGTAATGCTCAGCCAGAGACATCTGCTCCTTCATCATCGAATAGAACTCTTCGCCGTTCTTTATGTATACCGTCTCGGTATCCTCATAGAGAGGCATTCCGGATGTTGAATAGATATACTCAGCCTGCCTTAAGGCATCGGTGCTCAGATCAGACAGTCTTCCGTAAACGCTGTCATCCCTTACAAGCCCGGTATAGCTCCCCTTGTACGTCCTCTTGCTCATCCATTTAAAAACGCTTCTTTTAGCTGCCTTGTTGCCGAGCGCGGCATAGAAGATAAAACCGAACACAGGCAGTATCACGATGATGAGCAGCCATATTATCTTGTACGACGGATTCTCGTACTTGTTAAGGAGCCAGAACGTGAGTATGCCCGACAGGCCTATCAGTATGTAGTTTGCGACCGGGAAGCTCTCTACCAGCCAGGTGAGAAGAAATCCTATAATAACGATCTGAACCGAAACCAGCGCTATAACCCAGAATATCTTGCCTGACAGGAGCTTTTTGATGTTTCTCATAGCCTTAAAAAGAACACTCCTTCCCTGTTAGACGGGAAGGAGTGCTCATCAGAGTTTATTTGTTATTTTCCTACTGCCGAATCCGAATAAAGTTTGCTCTGTGTCGCAGATCCTGCGATACCGTCTACCTTGAGTCCGTTCTTCTCCTGGAACTGCTTAATGCAGTCTACCGTTACCGAACCGTAATACCCTGTAGCCTTGCCGGGGAGATATCCGAGTTCGCTCAGTCTCTTCTGCAGCTTCATAACGGAATCGCCCTTGCTGCCCTGTTTAAGTGTCTTATAACTCTTTCCTGAAGATGAAGAGTCGGACTTGTCCGAATCACTCTTGGAAGAATCATCAGCACTCTCTGTTGCGCTCTCTGTTGCACTGTCTCCGCTCTCAGTATCAGCCGCTTCTGTAGCTGTATCAGCTGACTCTGTATCGGACGGAGTTGCTTCAGCCGGCTCTGACGTATCCTCTGTGGGATTGTCGAGCACATTATCGGCAGTCTCCGTATCCGCCGCAGGAACGGTATCCGTTGCCGAAGCCTGTTCGTCAGGCACGTTCTGTTCACTGCCCGCAGCATTCCACGGCTGAGTAGCAAGAAGGATTATGAGTACAACTATCGCTGCTATGATAGCTATAGAGATAAGGAATCTCTTCGTGGATGCGATCTGTATCCCGCCGCCACCGCCGCCTCTCTGCTGACGGGGCCTGTAATATTTAACTGCCATGGTGTTATCCTCCCGCTATGTAATTATTGAAATTTTCAAGTAAATCAAAATTTGAGATATTACTGATGTTACAAATACATTATAACATAATCAGCCGACATGTTCTAATTATTTTCTGTCTGATTTTCAGTTTCTTCAGTCTCTTCGGTAACCCTTGAAGTAAGCGCGTCGCGGCCCAGTCTCCATGTAGGATCCTGACCTCTCGCCAGCAACACCTGAACCAGCTGCGATACCGTTATCAGTTTGTATCCTTTTGCCGTAAGATCAGATACGATACTCTCCACAGCGCTGGCAGTTTCAGGATGGATATCGTGCATCAGCACCAATGCGCCGTCGTATGCCTCTCCCACGGTATTATCATGGTTCATCTGTACATCGCGGTTCTTCCAGTCAAGTGTATCGACCGTCCAGTAAACGCTGAGCCTGCCGTACTGCTGCGCAGCTTCAGCAGTGACGTTTCCGTATGGTGCACGGAATATGATGGGGCTCTTACCCGTAGCTTCCTTTATTACCGCATTGGTCTTGTCGAGTTCCTGAGCCATGCCGTCATAATCCATCTTATAGAAATCGGGATGAGTATAACTGTGGTTTCCTATCTCCATGCCCGCGTCATATACCTGTTTGACCGTATCGGGATATTCCTTGGCGTTCTGACCTACCATAAAGAATGTCGCCTTGGCATTGTGGGCCTTAAGCGCCTCAAGTACGATCGGTGTGGTCGAAGGACTGGGACCGTCATCAAAAGTAAGAGCGATGACTTTGTCGTTCATGGGATCTATGCCCTCTATTGAGAACGGCTCCATGTCGCCCTCTGCAGTCTTGAAGTAATCAGGCATTACAACGACAGCCGCCGCATCTATGGCACTCTTTCCCTTAAGGACGCTGCCCTTTATGGAATCAAGTTCAGTAAGCGGGATGCTGACCTCAAAACTGCCGGCTTCAGGAACGGCTATCTGACCCGCGTTGAAATAGAACTTCAGCGCTCCTCCGTCCAGCACAAAACGGCTGAAATTGACCTCTTCAGCCTTTAAGCCCGATGCGATCTTTTCATCGTCCTTATACTGGCTGAGAACAGGATCATCCTCAAGTCTTAAGGCGGAAGCCTCGGACACTTCTGTCAGATAATCCGAATCCTCCTTGAACAGATCCGAAAGAGCCAGCTTTTCGCCGGAACCCTTATCATATACGAAAGTATCTATCCTGTTGACGACCCTCGTCGAGCCGTTGTCGGAATACGTCACGAACTTAAACCCTATAGCGGTGTCCTCATATGTAAAAGGCTCGTATATCATCGTGAATTCGGGCTTGTCCGTATCCCACTCGGGCTCGGCAGGAAGAGTGGATTCGTACCCTTCTATGCTCTCCACAGCGAACTGCTTGAGCTCCTCGGATACAGCATCCAGATTCTCAACCATAGGATATGCGGCATACACCGTATGATCCTCATACCATTCCTTTATAAAAGCAGTAGTGATCCCTTCGTCCTGAACTATGGTATTGGCAGATACGGATGCCATCCAGGCATCTTCGCCAAGGCCTTTCTCCTCTTCTGCAGGTTCAGTCTCCGCAGGAACGTTTCCGTCCTCGTCACCGGACTCACTGGAGGGGAATATATTCTCGCAGGAACAGAGCACTGCGGCTAAAGCAAAAACAAGCAAAAAAGCGATTATCTTCTTAAACATATCGTAAGTACTTTCTCTTTTGTAAACTGTCTTTTTGTATATATCATATGATACCACATCGGGTATCTTTTTTAAAACCGGAGCTAACTAAAAGTGCTGCCTTGCGGCAGCACCTTTGGTTCTTATCCCTATGTCAGTGAATCTAATA
>CAYRWM010000048.1:0-11180 GCA_964428055.1 uncultured Christensenellaceae bacterium
GATGGTCGCCTGATCAACTGCCAAAATGTGTCTAACATTTTGGGTTCAGTTCATTTTGCGGGATCCTTTTTGATTTCGCTAATCAGTCTCTGGGTATCCAGCCTTCGGCTTTTTCCACGGCCCTGAGCCACTCGGAATGGAGCTTTGCCGCTTCTTCGCGGCTCATCTTCGGAGTGAATATCTTTTCAGACTGTCTCAGCCTGAGAATATCCGTCTTATCCTCCCACAGACCTGCCGAAAGACCCGCGAGGAATGCCGCTCCGAAAGCCGTCGTCTCTATCATTTTGGGTCTGTCAATGGGGATGCCGAGTATATCCGACTGGAACTGCATCAGAAAATCACAGGCGGATGCACCGCCGTCTGCCTTAAGGGCGTTCAGTGTCCTGCCGGAATCCCTTTCCATCGCGGACAGGAGATCCTTTACCTGATAGGCTATCCCTTCGAGCACCGCTCTCGCTATATGCGATCTGTTGGCGCCTCTGGTAATACCCACCATGGTGCCTCTCGCGTACATATCCCACCAGGGGGCGCCGAGACCCGTAAATGCCGATACGAAATACACTCCGTTGTTGTCCTCGGCCTGCTCCGCGAGCGGGCCTACCTCTGCTGCTGATGAAATGAGCTTAAGTTCATCTCTCAGCCACTGTATGGAACTTCCCGCGTTGAACACGCTGCCTTCCACTGCATAGGATATGTCGCCGCCTATGGACCATGCGACGCTTGTCACCAGACCAGCGATGCTGCGCACGCTGTCCCTGCCGGTGTTCAGGAGCGTAAAGCATCCCGTGCCGTAGGTGTTCTTGGAATCCCCGGGATTGAGGCATCCCTGACCGAGCAGGGCTGCAGCCTGATCTCCGGCGCTGCCGCATACGGGTATGCCGGCCAGATCTTCTATGCCTTTGATGCCTTCCGCAACGTATCCGTAGCATTCGGATGACGGTACGGGACGGGGGAGCATGGAAGCCGGTATGCCGAGATGACGCAGCAGCTCATCGTCCCATTTAAGGCTGTCTATATCGAACAGCATGGTCCTCGAGCAGTTGGAGTAATCGGATACGTGGGACTTTCCTCCGGTAAGGTTCCATATGAGCCATGTGTCAACGGTACCGAAGAGGAGTTTGCCGTCTTCGGCTTTCTGTCTTGCACCGGGCACATTGTCCAGTATCCACTTTATCTTTGTAGCGGAAAAGTACGCGTCTATAACAAGCCCTGTCTTGTCGCGTACGTACCCGCCTATTCCGCTCTCTTTGAGATCATCCGCTAAATCAGCCGTTCTTCTGCACTGCCAAACTATGGCATTGTACACGGGCTTTCCCGTGTCCTTTTCCCATATGATAGTTGTCTCTCTCTGATTGGTTATGCCTATTCCGGCTATATCGGAAGCTTTGATACCGCTGCTTTCGTATGCGTCGGCGAGAGCCTTAAACTCGGTATCCAGTATCGTCATTGGATCGTGCTCGACCCATCCCGGATGCGGGTAAATCTGTTCGAACTGATACTGACCTGATGACTTGATATTGCCTTCTCTGTCAAATATGATCGCTCTCGAGCTGGTCGTTCCCTGATCCAGCGCTATTACATATCCTGCCATATGCTACCTCGTCTGCTGTTTTCGTTGACTGTTTTTTGGAAAAAATTGTAAAATTAAGAAAATCCTATCACAAGAATATCATACAAGGCGGAATAATGAAATGAGTAATATAGAAGTCAGCGGTTTTAAGTTTTTGTCTTCCGACGGAATGACTGATATCGATGCGTTAAAATGGATCCCGGAAGGGGAGATAAGGGGATGTGTGCAGATAGCTCACGGCGTTGCCGAGCACAAGGAGAGATACGACGGTTTCGCTAGATTCCTCGCAGACAACGGTTTCGCGGTTTATGCGAACGACCACCTCGGGCACGGAAAGAGCATTAAGGATGAATCGTGTCTCGGTTTCTTCAGCGAGGAGGACGGATGGAAAAAGGTCGTTTCCGATGTAGAAAAGCTCCGCACCATAGCCGCGGATGAGAATCCGGACGTGCCGTACTTCTTGTTCGGGCACTCTATGGGGAGCTTTGTCATGAGAAGTTATCTCATAATGTATCCGGATGCTCCCGTTAAGGGTGCGGTCATATGCGGTACGGGTCAGACCGGCGGAATGGTCGTGAACATAGGTCTGTCCATCTGCAAGGGTGAGATAAAGAAGGTCGGCGTAAAAGGCAAATCCGAAAAGCTCGACAATCTCGCTTTCGGCGGCTACGGAAAGAAGTTCGAGCCGTGCAGGACCAAGTTTGACTGGCTTTCAAAGAACGAGGAGAACGTGGATAAGTACCTGGAGGATCCGAGCAGCGGATTTCTGTGCACAACAGGCCTTTTCAGGGATATGATGAGCGGCATCAAGTTCATAGGTGATACAAAGAACATAGCCGGAATGAATAAGGACGTTCCTGTTTATCTGATAGCCGGCGGCGACGATCCCGTAGGCGATTTCGGAAAGGGAGTCGCAAAGGTCGAGGCGCTGATGAAAAAGGCGGGCGTAAAGGACGTCGAAAAGAAGATATACGAAGGCTACAGGCACGAGATACTGAATGAGGATATAAAGGAAGATGTCATGAACGATATCCTCAGGTGGATCGAAAAGAGAATGTAGCCTTAAAATAAAAAGAAAAGGCTGGAGCCGTGCTCCAGCCTTTAATTATTTTTGGATTTATCTGATGCCCATCAGATGCTCGATCGTGTACATCTCGAGTTTTTCGAGGTTGTTTTCCGCGACCAGCTTGTTCTGGAGATCGTAATCCCATGTCTTTACCTTCTCGAGCAGTGCGAGGAAGATGGCCTTTGAATTGATGATGTGACGGTAGCAGTCCTCAACAGGCTGCGGACGCATCGCCTTGACATCGAGACCGACACACTCGCCGTTGTCGCCGAAGTTGTTCTCATAAAGTACCTTGACCTGGTTGAAAGCGTTTCTCAGGTTCTCTACGCCGAACGCCTTATCCTGATCGTACTTGATACCGTTCTGGTCATTGAGATGAACGCCCCAGAGTTTTCCGAACGCGAGTGCGAAGCCCATGTCGGAAGCGGGATCGAGACCTGCAAGGATCGAGTGAGCTGACTCTATGCACAGACCTACACGTGAGGGATCTATCGTCTGGGCGCCTACCGCGAGAGCATGACCTGCTGTACCGCAGATGCTCTTGTCGATGGGTTCATTGGGCTTGGGCTCAACGAGGATCTTGACGTCTTTCCTGTAGTCGAGGATCGTGTTGAATGAATCTCTGAGCTGAAGGGTCATCTTGACCGGATCCTTTGACTCCGCGCAGAGCGTGCCTTCACGGGCAAGCCAGAGCTGAACCTTGTCGGTTCCGAGAGCCGCTGCTATATCGCAGGATCTCTTTGCACGCCAGATAGCGAACTCATAGTCTTCCTTGTTTGTTGCCGTGAAGCCGCCGTTGTCCGTGTGCTTGTCGAACCAGAGACGGGGGGCAACGAACTCGGCGAACAGGCCGTACTTGTCGAGCATCGCCTTAACGTCTTTAGCGTAGTCGATGATCTGCTGCTCAGTCATGTTGTTCATATCCGGAACCGCGTCATCATCATGGAACTGCACACCGTCCATGCCTATAGCGGCATATGTCTTTATCTTCTCCTCAAAGGGGATGGAGGGACGGTTGCCGGGACCGAAAGTCTCGTTTCCTTCATGAACGTTCCAGGGGCCTACTGTAAATCTGAATTTTGCCATGTTCTTTACCTCATTTAGTTTATTATTTTGAAATTTATTGCATATCAATTATACAAGCATGCCGCCTATAATTCAATACACTGCGGGCTTATAGAGATCTGAAAAGAAATTATGAAAAAAATGTTTACATGCGAGAAAGTGTGTTATAATATAAATGAAGGTCAAAGAAAGTCAAAGAAAGACGGTGATGAAATGAGCGTGCTTTCGAACAGGATAGAGAGTTTCATCAAGGAACTTATGTCAGACGATGAGCAGACGGCCTCCATACAGAGGAACGAGCTTGCGGATTACTTCAATTGTGCGCCTTCGCAGATCAATTATGTGCTGACCACCAGGTTTTCACCGGAGAGAGGGTACATAGTAGAGAGCCGAAGAGGCGGCGGAGGATACGTCAAGATCATAAGGATAAGCCTTGATAAGAGCGAAAGGATAAAACAGTTGATCGAGAGTATACCTGAAAGCGGTATAGGAGAGAGGCTGATGAGAAAGATGGTAGCGTGCCTGAGCGAACTCGGATACGCTGATGAGTCCCACGCAAGGACGATATATGCGGCGCTCTGCGACAGGAGTCTCGCGATAGTCGACCAGGCTGACAGGGACAGACTGAGAGGCCATCTGATGAAACAGATACTTTACGGTATGCTGGTGTGAAAGGAGTGAACGGATATGCTGTGTGAAAGATGCGGTAAACATGAAGCCAATGTGCATATCACAAAAAATATTAACGGAAAGGTCACCGAGATGAACCTGTGCAGCGAATGCGCGGACAGGAGCGGCGAGATGATCTCATTCGACGGTATGTTCAGAGACTTTTTCTCTTCGATCATGCCGGCAAGGGCAAGGAGATTCGACTACAGAACTCCGTATGCCTTAAACGAATACGCAGGCTGCGAGGACTGTCTGGAGGAAGATGAGAGACCTGCGGCTATGCAGCCTGAAGAAAAAAAGGAAGACGAAAAAGAAAAGAAACTCGCGGATCTGCGGCAGCAGATAAAGCTCGCGGTCTTTAATGAGGAATACGAGAAAGCTGCAGAACTGCGCGATCAAATAAGGGCGCTTGAAAAAGGACAGGAAGCGCAATAAGGAGGGATAGTTATGGATAACATTTCAAGATTCACCAAAGGTGCACAGACCTCACTGACGAGAGCAGCGGAAGCCGCTCAGCAGATGGGTCACAATTATGTAGGCACGGAGCATATGCTGCTGGGGCTGCTCATGGAAGGCGGGACCGCGGCGGAAATACTGTCCCGCAACGTTGACGTTTCAGCTCTTACCGAAAAGATAACCAGAGTAGGTGGCAGAGGCTCAAGTATGGGTATGCAGTACATGCTGTCATATACACCAAGGAGCAAGAAGGTGCTGGAGCTCGCAGTAGCTCTTTCAAGACAGCTTGAGCACAAATATGTCGGAACCGAACACATACTGCTCGCGCTCATACAGGAAAGAGAAGGAATGGCCTTCAGACTTCTTTATGAGTCAGGAGCCGATCTTAACAGGATAGTTGAGGAGATCAAGGCTATCGGCGGCAGCGAGCAGGCACAGGGCGGCAGCGCCGGCGGAGCCACACCGGAACTCGACAAGTTCAGCGCGGACCTTACCGAGAAAGCAAAGAACGGCGAACTGGATCCTGTTATCGGAAGGCAGAAGGAGATCGAGAGGATCATACAGATCCTGTCAAGAAGAACAAAGAACAACCCCGTTCTCATCGGTGAACCCGGCGTCGGCAAATCAGCCATAGCAGAAGGTCTCGCCCAGAGGATCGTGGACGGCAATATTCCGGAACTGCTGAAGAACAAGAGAGTGGTATCACTGGATCTTGCCGGCATGGTTGCGGGTGCGAAATACAGAGGCGAATTCGAGGAGAGACTAAAAGGCGCGCTCAACGAGCTTAAGAAGAACAAGAACGTGATACTGTTCATTGATGAAGTTCACACTATTGTGGGAGCAGGCAGCGCAGAAGGATCAATGGATGCGGCAAACATACTGAAGCCGCTGCTCGCGAGAGGCGAGATCCAGGTCATAGGCGCAACTACTATAGATGAATACAGAAAGAACATCGAAAAGGATGCCGCGCTCGAAAGAAGGTTCCAGCCTGTAATGGTCGGCGAACCTACAAAAGAAGAATCCCTGGAGATACTTAAAGGACTGCGTGACAGATACGAGGCGCACCATAAGGTGCAGATAACGGATGAAGCCCTCAAGGCGGCAGTCGAACTGTCATCCAGGTATATCATGGACAGATTCCTTCCCGACAAGGCTATCGACCTTATAGACGAGGCTGCGTCAAAGGTCAGGATCTCAATGTTCACAGCCCCTCCGGATATGCGTGAGCTTGAGGACAAACTTTCCGCTATCGCAAAGGAAAAAGAAGAAGCCGTTGCTCATGAGGAATATGAACAGGCAGGCAAACTCAAACAAGAGGAAGCCGAGATCAAAAAGAAGATGGATGAACTCAAATCCAGCTGGCAGACTGAGATATCAGAGAAAAAAGGTGTCGTGACGGAGGAGAACATAGCGGACATCGTATCTGACTGGACAGGAGTGCCGGTACGTAAACTCACCGAAGATGAGAGCGAGAGACTACTCCATCTTGAAGAAAAACTGCATGAGCGTGTGATAGGACAGGACGAGGCTGTCTCAAGCGTGGCAAGAGCGATAAGAAGGGCAAGAGCGGGTCTGAAAGACCCCAACAGACCGGTTGGATCGTTTATATTCCTGGGGCCTACGGGCGTAGGTAAGACTGAGCTCACAAAGGCTCTGGCCGAAGCTATGTTCGGGGACGAGAACGCGATGATACGTCTCGACATGTCAGAGTACATGGAAAAGCATGCCGTATCCAAACTTATCGGTTCGCCTCCCGGATATGTAGGGTATGAAGAAGGCGGTCAGCTGACGCAGGCGGTCAGAACAAAGCCGTACTCGGTAGTTCTGTTTGACGAGATCGAAAAAGCGCATCCTGATGTGTTCAATACACTTCTGCAGGTGCTCGAAGACGGCAGGCTCACCGACTCCAAGGGAAGAACGGTTGACTTCAAGAATACGGTCATCATCATGACTTCAAACGTCGGAGCATCCCAGCTTGCGGCAAACAAGATAGGATTTGATGTCGACAAGAAAGACTTAAAGGGATACGAGGATATGAAGGAGAGCATGATGAACGCTCTTAAAGAAACGTTCAGACCCGAATTCCTTAACAGGATAGACGATATAATCGTGTTTACAAAACTCACTGAGGACGACACGAAGAAGATCGCAGAGCTCATGCTCGGCAGCGTGGCAAAGAGGCTTGCCGACCGTGATATAGATATATCCTGGAACGCGGATGTCATAGATCTCATGGCAAAAGAAGGGATCAGCGACACCTACGGAGCGAGACCTTTAAGACGTATGATCCAGCAGACAGTCGAGGACAAGCTCTCTGAAGAGATACTTGAAGGCAAGATCGCATTCGGAGACAGGGTCGAGATGACTGTCGAGGATGGTAAAGTGGTATTTTCAAAGGCTGAAAAAGCAGAGAAAAAAGAGCCTGAAACTGAAGAAAAAGTTGTTGAAAATGCCGCAAATGATTGATATACTTTAATGTAATACAAAAGCATGTATTACGGGAAGGAAGCACCCCGTTTTAAGGCGGGGTGCTTCTTCTATAATCAGAAAAGGGTGGTATTTTATGATAGGCTTTGGTGCTGTGGACGCAATGAAGGCCGCGATTAAGAACAGTCTGACCGGGATGCCAGTGACCGGCATCGGTTCATACTGCACTGCCCAGAGAAGGATGACGCTGCTACGCCATCAGTGATATGCGATGGTTTGCGGCGTTTTTTATTATACATTTTGCATAAAGGAGAAAGGGAGAAATGATAAAAAAGGTTATAACTGAAGGTCTGACATTTGATGATGTTCTATTAAAGCCGGGTAGATCCTCGGTAGTTCCGAGTCAGGTCGATGTGTCTACTACGCTTACAAAAGGCATAAATCTCAATATACCCATAATGAGCGCCGCAATGGATACGGTTACCGAGAGCGGACTCGCCATCGCGATCGCTAGGGAAGGCGGTATAGGCATAATCCACAAGAACATGAGCATCGATCTTCAGGCTGAGAATGTCGATAAAGTAAAGAGGAGCGAGCACGGTGTTATAACAGATCCGTTCTATCTTACTCCTGATAAATCAGTTGCTGATGCGGATGCTCTGATGGGCAAATACAAGATCAGCGGTGTTCCGATAGTAGAAGGGAAAAAACTGGTCGGCATAATCACGAACAGAGACTTAAGATTTATAACCGATTACAGTGTGCCGATAAGCACCGTCATGACGAGCGAGAATCTCATAACCGCTCCCATAGGAACTACGCTCGATCAGGCGCAGGAGATACTCTCAAAGCATAAGATAGAAAAGCTCCCTTTAGTTGATAAAAAAGGAAACCTCAAAGGTCTCATAACGATAAAGGATATTGAAAAGAGCATACAGTATCCGAATTCCGCAAAAGATGCAGGCGGAAGGCTGCTCGTTGGGGCTGCTGTCGGAATAGCTCAGAATACACTCGACAGAGTTGCGGCTCTCGTTGATGCAAAGGTCGATATTATAGCGATCGATACGGCGCACGGACATTCAGAATTCGTTCTCAGAAAGCTTGCTGAGATCAAGGAAAAGTTCCCGGACGTTCCCGTGATCGCAGGTAACGTAGCGACGGCGCAGGCGACTAAAGACCTTATCGAGGTCGGCGCTGATGTCGTCAAAGTCGGTATAGGACCCGGTTCGATATGCACAACGCGCGTTGTATCCGGCATAGGCGTTCCGCAGCTCACAGCCGTTATGGAGTGCGCCGAGGAAGCTGATAAGCACGGCATAAAAGTCATAGCGGACGGCGGCATCAAGTACTCCGGCGATATAACTAAGGCTCTGGCCGGTGGCGCAGCAGCTGTCATGATAGGCAGTATGCTCGCAGGCACCAAGGAATCGCCCGGTGAGATCGAGATATACCAGGGCAGAAGCTTCAAGGTTTACAGAGGCATGGGAAGTATGGCTGCAATGAAGGAAGGAAGTTCTGACAGGTATTTCCAGGAGAACGCACCCAAGCTTGTTCCTGAAGGTGTCGAGGGCAGAGTCCCCTACAGAGGACTTTTAAGCGAGACCATATTCCAGATGGTCGGCGGCATCAAATCCGGTATGGGTTACGTCGGAGCGGCTGATCTTACCGAACTCAGAGACAAGGGGCAGTTTGTGAAGATCACAAACGCCGGACTTCTTGAGAGTCACCCGCACGATATAAACATAACGAAGGAAGCTCCGAACTATTCGGTAAGAGACTAGAAAACAAAAAAAAAGATCCTTCCCGTTCGGGAAGGATCTTTTATATTGTCCTGAAACTATTTGATGTTATCCATTTTGTTAAGGAAAGCGGTGTAGGCTCTGACTGTTTCGTATATATCGGCCTTGCTCGCAACCTCGAAGGGCGCATGCATGCACAGTATAGCTATGCCGCAGTCTATGACTTCCATTCCGTAGTTGCCCATGATGTACGCTATGGTACCGCCGCCGCCTACGTCCACCTTGCCGAGCTCTGATGTCTGGAACAGTATTCCCTCGTCATCAAGTACGCGTCTGATGCGCGCCATGAACTCGGGATTAGCGTCATTGGAACCGGACTTTCCTCTTGAGCCCGTGAACTTGTTGAACACAGGACCTTCACCCAGGAAAGCGGCGTTGTTCTTGTCGAACACATCGGAATAGAGCGGATCGTATCCGGCGCTCACATCGGATGAGAGCATCGTTGAATTCTGAAGGGCTCTCCTGAGAGCAAGATTCGCGTCGAGTCCCATCAGGGATACTATCTCGGCGAGAGTGTTCTCGAAAAATCTTGAGTGCATTCCCGAAGCTCCGACGCTGCCGATCTCTTCCTTGTCCACGAGCAGACAGCATGCCGTTCTCTCGGGAGTCTCAATATCGAGTATAGCCATGAGTGAAGTGAAGGCGCATATCCTGTCGTCCTGGCCGTAGCTTATTATCATGCTCCGGTCGAGACCCATATCCCTTGCTTTTCCGGCGGGCACTATCTCAAGCTCGGCAGAAAGGAAATCCTCTTCTTCGACATCGTACTTGTTTTTGAGTATATCGAGTATGTTTTTCTTTATGGCAACGCTATCCTTGTCCTTGAGCTTTGCCGGTCGGCTGCTCTCTAGCGGTCTGCTGCCGACGAGAAGATCCAGCTTTTCGCCTTCGACTATCTCGGTGCCTGTCTTTTTCATCTGTTTCTGAGCCAGGTGTATCAGAAGATCGCTTATGACGAATACGGGATCGGCGTCATCTTCGCCTATGCTTATATCTATCTTGGTTCCGTCTTTTTTAACGATCACGCCGTGCAGCGACAGCGGGATGGTAACCCACTGATACTTCTTTATGCCGCCGTAGTAGTGCGTGTCGAAATAAGCAAAGCCGTTCCTCTCGTATAAGGGGTTCTGCTTCACGTCTATCCTCGGGGAATCGATATGGGCGCCCAGTATGTTCATGCCTTTTTCTATACTGTCTCTTCCTATATGGAAGAGAGCGAGCGTCTTCTCGTTGTATACGGCATATATCTTGCTGCCGGGTTCGGGCTTTTTGTTTTCCGCGATATACTCTGAAAGAGGCTTAAATCCGGCCTTTTCAGCCATATCCACGGATATCCGGACACATTCTCTTTCGGTCTTGCCCTTGTCCAGACAGATCTTATACCAGTTTGTGACTTCTTCCATCTTGTGGAGCTGATCCGCATCATATCTGTTCCAAAGATTCCTGTTTTCCATAATTGCGCTCCTTCAGCAGAAATTCATCTTAATCAATTATATCAGTTTTGATTTATATAAACAATTTTTCATCTTTTTTGCACCGAAAAATATGGAAGTGGAAAACAAAAAAAAGTATAATTATTATGTATTTTTATTTTTTAATAAGGGGGAAAACAAGTATGGCATATGACAGAAGACCGGAGAATATGAAAAGGATTACAACACCCGAGCTCGCAAATGCTTTTATCGATGAGCAGATAGCGGATATGAAGGCTCAGATAGGTGACAAGAAAGTGCTTCTGGCGCTTTCCGGAGGTGTTGATTCCTCAGTCGTTGCAGCTCTTCTAATAAAAGCCATCGGGCAGAACCTTGTATGCGTACATGTTAATCACGGCCTGCTGAGAAAAGGCGAACCCGAACAGGTCATAAAAGTATTCCGTGACGAGATGAACGCAAACCTTATATATGTGGATGCGGTGGACCGTTTTTTGGATAAACTCGCAGGAGTTTCCGACCCGGAGACAAAGCGTCACATAATCGGTGAGGAGTTCATCGACGTTTTCGCTGATGAAGCCAGAAAACTTGAGGGGATAGAGTTCCTGGCACAGGGTACCATATGGCCGGATATACTCGAGAGCGAAGCCGGCATCAAGGCCCATCACAACGCAGGCGGGCTCCCCGAAGATATAGCT
>CAYRWM010000049.1:0-9391 GCA_964428055.1 uncultured Christensenellaceae bacterium
CCCTTTCCGATACCCGCCTCCACAGCGATATCGGAGACCTTCATATTATGATAACTCTTGCCTGATCTTACGAGATTTATAACAGCCTCGTATACGGTTTCCTTCTTTTTATTTCTGTTATCATCCATCCCTGCCACCTACTTTTCACTGTCCACGTCGCGGCGCTTGAGTTCTTTCTTATTGATAGCATCATACACTATCGGCACGAAGAACAGCGTGAGCGCTGTGGCGTATGCCAGGCCGCCAACAACAACCGCGGCCATCGGCTGCAGCATCTCGGAGCCTATGCCCATGCCGAGCGTCATCGTCAGAAGTCCGAAGATGGTCGTGAACGCTGTCATAAGAACAGGCCTCATCCTTGTCTGCCCGGCCTTTACTATCGCTTCATGTCTCTCCATTCCGCTGAGCCTGTATCTGTTTATTGTATCAACTAGCACGATACCGTTGTTGACAACGATACCTGCCAACAGCAGCACACCGAGCAGGGCTACCATTGAGATCTCATAGTGACATATGACCAGAGCCAGCAGGCCGCCCGTGAATGCCAGAGGTATGGTGAACATGACTATGAACGGGGACTTGAGCGACTGGAACTGAACGACCATTATGAGATATATGAGTATAACGGCCACAGCCATCATATACGCGAAATCATAGACCGTATCGAATATCTGGTTGCTCTCTCCGGTGAACTCAACGTTTACGTCCTCTGGAGCGGTATACCCCTGAAGTGCAGCTTCGACCTTCTCGGATACCTGGCTTACGTTGTATCCGGAAGCTATATCAGATGTTACATTAATGGTCCTCAGCTGGTTTTCCCTGTTTATGGAGCTCGGGCTCTTACCTCTCTCTATGGATGCGATCTCACTTAGAAGAACAGTCTTCTCTTCCTCTTCTTCCTCGTCGTCCTTATTCTCTTCCTTGTCTTTGTCTTCTTCCGTATCTTCGTCTTCTGAGTCTCCGAATGCAGCCTCGTCGAAATCAAACGTCATCTCGGCATTCTCATCCGCAGCGGGTTTTTCAGGGATATCTATCTCTATATCTCCGAGTCTGTCGGCTTCCATGCTTAAGGCATCACCGGTAACAACAACTACCGGGAAGTCCTTTCCGTTCTCATACATGTAAGTAGCCGTGTTTCCGGAAGTGATATGCATCGCCACGCTCTGGTAAACCTGAGCAACCGTCAGGCCCTTCTTCATGGCGGCATCCTTATCAACGGAGATACGTATCTCGTTTTCGGTATCGCCTATTCCGTTTTTGGTGTTAGTTGTTCCCTCAACCCCGGAGACGATACCCGCTATATCTTCAGCAGTCTGCATGAGTTTGTCGTAATCGTTTCCCTTGACCGTGACCCTGATGCCGCTGACGCCGGTCAGCTGACTCACATCGAAGTTCGATCCCGACAGAGCAGCTGTCATGCCGTGCTCACTGTTCTCCTCAACTATATCCTCTACCTTTTCAAGAGCATTCGTGTTTTTGTACGTCATGCCGTCATAGAGGTTGATGTAGACAGAGTATTCGTTCATTCCTCCGCCGCTCGTAAGGAAAGCCATAGATGCCGAATTGCTGGCGTCTATGACGCCTATGGATTCGACCTCGTCTATGTCGAGTATCTTCTTGGAAATATCATCTACTGCCTCGTACTGATCATCCTTCGGTACTTCGGGCGCGAATTTGAACGTCGCAGTCATCTGGGATGAATCCATAGGCGGTATGAGTATAGCACCGTTCTGGTATGCACCCCACGCGCTCAGACCAAACGCCACGATAACGCCTATTATTACAATAGGCTTAAACTTAAGAGCCCATTTCAGAGCCTTGGCATAGCCGTTCTGCACCGCTGTTCCGAACTTGGCAGCAGCACTTTCCCCTGTCTTGACCTTACTTAAGACGGACGATGACATCGCCGGCACAACAGTGAGTGCAACGAGCAGGCTGGCTACCAATGAATACGTTATAGTAAGAGCCATATCCGTGAATAGCTGCCTTGTTAAGCCGTTCGTGAACATTATGGGCAGGAAGACCGATATGGTCGTTATTGTCGACGCCGTTATGGCCGGAGCCATCTCTTTTGCGCCCTGATACGCCGCTTTGAACGGCGATACGCCGAGCTGCCTCAACCTGTACGTATTCTCGATAACGACTATCGAGTTGTCGACAAGCATGCCGACGCCCAATGCAAGTCCGGCTAGTGAAATAATATTGAGTGTGACACCCGAGAAGTACATCAGCGCTATAGCGAATATAACGCTTATAGGTATGGATGCCGCGACAATGAGTGTCGGTTTGATACTCCTTAAGAATATGAGTAGCACGATTACTGCCAGCACCGCGCCCATGAGCAGGTTGTTTATGACCGTGGTTATTATCATATCGATATATATACCCTGATCCATCATGGGAACAAACTGAAGACCGGGGTACTGCGATTCGAGTTCATCAAACTTGTTCTTTATCGAGTCTGCAACTTCAGAAGTCGAGTATGTGCTCTGCTTCGTGAATATAATGACAACGCCTTCCTCAGCATTCAGCTTGGCGTACATATCCTCGCTGTTGTCGTCATAGTATACCTTGGCAACGTCACCGAGTCTTACTTCGCCGACATATTCCATATCGAGATCAAACAGGAGAAGATCCTCCATATCCTCGACTGTGGTGACCTCATCGCCAACCTTAACAACAGAGTTGATGCCGTTGTCGTCAACGTAGCCCGCAGGCATGTTGAAATCCTGGGCACCCAGTATCTGGGATACCATCTCTATGGTTATGAGACCGTCTATATTCGCGTTCTCATGAGCCGTTTCCTCAGCATCATCGAACATCTTCTGGTTCTCATCCAGCATATCCTGAGCATCAGAAAGCTTGTCCTTGGCTTCGCTCACGCCTTTATCAAGAGCAGACTTTGCTCCGCTTACCTTACTCCTGTTGGAATCTATCTCGGCCTGACCGGCGTCGAGCTGGCTCTTGCCTTCTTCAAGAGCAGCCTTCTGTGTGTTTATCTCATTCTCCGCCGCAGCAAACTGCTGCTCGGCCGAATCGAGACCCGCCTGAGCCTGGGCAATACCGGCATCTAACTGTGATATGCCGTCATCTATCTGCGAAATGCCTGCATTGATCTGTGAAAGCCCCTCTTCTATCTGCGGAAGAGCTGCTTCTGCCTCAACCAGCTGATTGCTCACGACAGCGAGGCCCGCAGTTACTTCTGCAAGTTTAGTCTGCAACGCTGTCTTCTCGGGACCGTCAGGCATGGCCGCTATAGCCGCTTCCAGCTGTGCCTTCTGCCCTTCAAGTTCAGCCTTTTTAGCCTTGAGTGTCTCTATTCCCTGCTTCTTTGTTTCAAGATCCTTTTTCTGCGACTCAAGATCGGCTTTCTGCGACTCAAGATCGGCTTTCTGCGCTTTAAGATCCTTTATAGTAGCTTCTACTTCGGGCTTTGTCTTATTATTGTAAGCATCCTTCTGGCTGTTAAGCTCATCCTCACCGGCCTTAAGCTGCTGCTCGGCATCTGTCAGCTTTTTCCTGTTGCTGTCTATCTCATTCTGTCCGCTGTTAAGAGCCTTTTCGGCATCGGAGATCTTGGAACTGTTCTTCTTGTACTCGCTGTCAAGTTCATCATATCCGTCGTCGATCTTGCCCTGCGCTTCCCTTAGCGCATCTCTCGCTTCATCAAGATCGCCGTCCACCGACTTGAGTATAAGAGAGTTGATCTTGTTTATCTTATCCTGGTCTATCTCAACTTTGATCTGCTCTTCGACTATGCCCTGGCTGGATACAGAAGCCACACCCGGTATGGTCTCCAGTTTCGGAATCAGGGTATCCTTGGCCATGTCTCCCATTTCCTTATAACTCAGACCGTCTGATTTGACGGCAGCTACCATAACAGGGAGCATATCGGGATTCATCTTGATCATGTACGGAGAACCTATCTTGCTGTCCCACCCGCCTGAAAGTGAATTGAGGCTCTGCGATACTTCGACCGTGAGAGCGTCCAGATCGGCACTCTGAACGAACTCCAGAGTAACCATGGAAACGTTCTCCGACGAAGTCGAAGTAATATTCTTAAGGTTACTCGTAGATGCCAGAGCCGATTCTATAGGCTCCGTTACCTGCGCCTCCACCTCTTCGGGAGCAGCACCCGGATATGTGGTTATGACCACTATGTACGGAAGATTGATTGACGGGAGCAGGTCCGTGGTCATATTCATATATGCCACCGCTCCCAGAACGATAATGATTATGACGATGACCAGTATCGTCATAGGTCTGTTAACGCTTAGCTTGATCATAGTTGACTTAAAAACCCTTCAAAAAACTTTTCCGACCGACCGGTCGGTCATACTCATTTATTATATTCCGGATGCCCCCCGCCGTCAACAGAAACACACAAAAAAAAGTCCCCCAACCGGCGGAATGCCGGAGAGAGACTTTTGAAAGTACTTAAGTATCAGTCTATGTTATGCATAGCCTGAACATGCTCGAATTCCTTGACGATCTCATCGTCCGGAGCCTTCGTCGCAAGAGATACGATAACATTGACTACGATGGCTATTACAAACGCCGGCAGGAGTTCGTATATCGCGAAGAATCCGCCGAGCGGTGTCAGCAGGAACTCCCATATGAATATCATCGCAGTACCTGCTATCATACCGGCTATAGCACCCTTTAAGTTGGATCTCTTCCAGAACAGAGCCAGCAGCATTACAGGACCGAACGCGGCACCGAAACCGGCCCATGCGAATGAGACTATGCCGAATACAGTGCTGTTCTGATCAAGTGCCATGAATATAGCAACGATCGAAACACCTATGACCGTCAGTCTCGCAATCACCATCGTCATCTTCTTTGAAAGATTGAGCTTGAACGTACCCTTAAGTATGTTCTCCGATATACTCGATGAAGCCGCCAGAAGCTGAGAGTCCGATGTGGACATCGTAGCAGCGAGGATACCTGCGAGGACAACACCCGCGAACAACGCCGCCGCCCATCCGTAGTTAGCTACAAAGTTGGCTATCTGGATCATTACTGATTCGGATGCACCGCCTTCAAGTACCGGTATCGTACCGTTGGCACTGAGAGCAAAACCGACAATACCAATAAGTATGGCGACACCCATCGAGATGACGACCCATACGCTCGCTATCCTTCTTGAGAGTTTAAGCTGTCCCTTGCTCTTTGATGCCATGAATCTCAGAAGAACATGAGGCATGCCGAAGTATCCGAGGCCCCAGGCCATTGTGGATACTATCGTCAGACCCGTATACGGACTGCCCGTATTGGTCACCGGATCGTGCGTAAAGAACATCTCCAGATAACCCGGATGCGCCTGAGCGTTAGCGACGACCTTGTCGAATCCACCGGCGAGACCTATACCGACACAGAGTATCGATATGATAGCCACCGTCATTATTATCGACTGTATGAAGTCCGAGAAACTGGCAGCCATAAATCCGCCCAGAGTAGTGTAGATGATTATTATAGCTGCGCTTATGAGCATAGCAGGTACATACTCAAGTCCGAACACGCTTGAGAACAGCACACCGCATGCCTTGAAGCCCGATGCCGTGTACGGTATGAAGAATATGATTATTATCGCGGCCGCGATACAAAGCAGTATCTTCCTGTTGTCACGGTATCTGTTGGAGAAGAAATCAGGTATCGTGATGGAGTCTTTGCATATCTCCGAATACCCTCTCAGTCTCTTGGCAACTATCAGCCAGTTAAGATACGTGCCTGCAGCAAGACCTATAGCGGTCCATGTAACATCTGCTAGACCCGTCAGATACGCAAGACCCGGCAGACCCATGAGCAGATAGCTGCTCATATCCGACGCCTCCGCGCTCATTGCAGTTACGAACGGACCGAGTCTTCTGCCGCCGAGGTAGAAATCCTTGGTGGAACTGTTCCTTCTGGCAAAATAAATGCCGATGAATATTAGGACGCCTATGTAGACTATGATCGCTACCAGCATCCATACTTGACTTTCACTCATAATAATTCCCTCTTAAACTATATTATTTATGAATAGTATCAGTATTATATCATACAAAACCAAAGAATCAAATATAGAATGAAGTATAGAACGAATTCTATACTTCATTATCAAATTATCTTAATATTTATTTCTGTTTAAGGAAATTTTATATAGAATGATATTAGTATTACTGTTATTACAAAAATGGTTATTTTTTGTATTGTGCCAAAAAGACGGGCATCATCTTGGATCCGTAGCTTTTCAGAGAATACTCGCCGTTGCAGAGACACCAGTCGTAAAGCAGCGCCCTTTCGCACATCGCATATACCTTAACTATCTCATTCGCACTCTCGCTGTCAGTCAGCTCCCCTCTCTTCTGACCTTCCGTCACGACCTTCCGGAGCAGCCTGTAATAGAAACGGTTGCGGTCAAGAAGGTGCTTGTTTCCCTTGGTAACGAGCTGGGAAGAATACAGTCTTGCGAGTATGTCCAGGGAAACGCTGTCCTCTATCATAGCGAAGAGTTCCCTGTTTAAGAGCAGGAGTTTTTCAAATGCGTTCATATCATCATCCATCTTTGCATCGAGTTCCATGTACTTTTCATCGAACAGCATGGAAAGCGTACTGAGAAGCGAGTCCTTCCCTTCGAAATAATGATAGAAAGAGCCCCTGGATGTACCCGAGGATTCAATTATCTCCTCAACAGTAGTCCCGTCATAGCCCTGCTCGTAGAAGAGTTCCCAGGCTGCGTTCACTATCCTGCTCTTTGTGTTTCTTGAGGTCTTCTTACTCATTTGATTCACCGTTCCTGAGAGATATGCTGATTATTACCGTGGATGCGAATATAAGGATTATTCCTATAAGCGCGGGGAAAGTCATCTTCTCCGCGAAGAATGCCATGCCGACGAGTGTAGCCACCACAGGCTCTATGAACGCTATCACAGATGCTCCGACCGGTTTTATGGTCTTCAAACCCTTTGTGTAGAAGTAATACGGGAGCGCAGCCGCCACGATGCCGATACCTATCGAAAGCCCGAACAGCTTGAAGTCCGAACCCGGCTCAAGATGCCACTCACCGCATAAAGGAATAAGGAAAAGAGTAGCGAAAAGGAAAGTGTATGCGAGTATCGTACCGGTGCTGTATCTCTTAACTGCCACGTTGCCGAAAATGGAGTAAAGAGCGTAGCATACGCCAGAGCCTATCCCCGTTATCACTCCGAAAAAGCTGAACTTGCTGCCCGCTATAGATGGCATCGTTATAAGATAGCATCCCGCCGCCGCTAGTATAAGACCTGCGATCTTAAACTTCGTTATCTTCTCCTTGAAGAACAGAGCGCTGAACAGCATTACGAAACACGGTGCGGTATAAAGCAGCATAGCCGCGACCGACAGTGACGTCTCCTCTATGGATGTGAAATACAGTATATTGAAAAAACTTATGCTGAGTATGCCAGTTCCCAAAAAGATCCAGATATCCTTAAGTCTGATCTTAAGCAGGCTCCTGTCACGCACAGCCAGCACGACCCATATAGCCGCGCCTGCGACCGCACATCTCAAAAACGTTATCTGCACGGCTGTGAGGCCGATGGCCCCCATGCTCTTCGTGAAGAGTCCGACGATGCCCCAGAGCACAGCCGCGATTATTATGCATAAAACAGCCGTTCCTGTCTTTGTTCTGTCCATTTCCTGTCCTTAAAGCTTAAATCTTTTTGCACATTCAGTATATCAAAACGCACATGGAGGTTACAAATAAAAAGATACAGCCCGAATCATTTCCTTTCGGGCTGTATCGTTAACTGCTTAAGGATAATCCCTACAGTACGAGTGACGGAGGATTATAAACTCTTGCCGCCATCTCTGAATTGAGCGCATAAAGGCTCTTCGGATCGCTGCCGAAGAGTTCCATCTTCGTTATGTTGTCATTCGCGTTGGTCTCTTCCTCGCCCTGCTCCTTAATGAACCAGTCAAGGAACTGCATGGTCCTGAAGTCCTTTACATCATAAGCAGCACCGTAGATATTGTTTATGAGGGACGTTACATACTCCTCATGCTCGAGAGCGGCCTTGAGCGGACCCATGTTGTCAGTAAAAGTCTTGTCGGGCTTGTCTATAGCCTTTAAGTCGACCTTGACATTGTTGTTCTGCAGATACTGCAGGAACAGCATAGCATGGTCTCTCTCCTCCTGCGCCTGGATCCTGAACCAGTTGCAGAAACCGTCGAGACCGGCATCAGCATAGAAGTTTGCAAAATCAAGATACAGATATGCTGAATAGAATTCCTTGGCTATCTGATCATTGAGCAGTTCAACTACTTTTTTATCAAGCATTTCATGATCTCCTTATCATTTATATTTACAGTTAGATGATACCACTTTTGAAGCAAAAAAAGAAGCGGCCGCAGCCGCTTCAATGATTGATTTATTTGAAGTACCTGTCGAGGAATCCCTTGAAAGCCTTGCCGTGTCTTGCTTCATCCTTGGCCATCTCATGAACTGTATCGTGGATAGCATCAAGGTCAGCAGCCTTGGCTCTCTTAGCGAGATCGAACTTGCCTGCCGTAGCGCCGTTCTCAGCGTCAACACGCAGCTGAAGATTCTTCTTCGTAGAATCTGTTACGACTTCACCGAGGAGTTCTGCAAATTTAGCAGCATGCTCAGCTTCTTCATAAGCAGCCTTTTCCCAGTAGAGACCGATCTCGGGATAACCTTCCCTGAAAGCTACTCTCGCCATGGCGAGGTACATTCCGACTTCGCAGCATTCGCCGTTGAAGTTGGCTCTTAAATCATCCATTATATCAGCGGATGCGCCCTGTGCTATTCCTACAACATGCTCTGCAGCCCATGTAAGATCATCAGACTGCTCTGTAAACTTCTCAGCGGGAGCATTACACTGCGGGCACTTCTCCGGAGCGCTGTCGCCTTCATAAACATAACCGCATACACCACATACAAACTTTTTCATTTTAATTCTCCTTAAAATTAATTTTTTCTATTATCTCAGGTACAGATTATATATTACATATATTAACACAGTCCCCTGTTAATAGCCACAAATTATTTTGCTTCGTCAGAACCTTTTTTTACTGCCGAAGCAAGAGTACGAAAAGCCTGACATCCCGACAACTTTCCAGTGGCGATCGCCTCCAGCATGTCGTCATCGGAAGCTTCATTATCATTCAGTATTTCATCAGTCTTATCCGGTTCTTGAGTCCTGCTCTTATCACATTCCATATCATACTCCATTATATATAAATATAAACAGAAAAGCACGGATCTAATCCGTGCTTTCTGCTTTGGCTCCCCAGGTAGGGTTTGAACCTACGACCCTCCGGTTAACAGCCGGATGCTCTACCGCTGAGCTACTGAGGATTAGGACCGGCAGCTACCTATCCTCCCACATCGTCTCCAATGCAGTACTTTCGG
>CAYRWM010000050.1:0-8599 GCA_964428055.1 uncultured Christensenellaceae bacterium
AGGAAGTCTTCGACATGTTTGAGGAGATGGTCGCCACCATCCGCGAGGATACGGTGCGCATGCTCTATCATATACATGCAAAGAGCAAGGTCGAACAGAAGGAGCGCAAGGACGTAAAGACCAATGACGGTCAGGCGCCGGCTCCGGTCAAGGCCGACAAGACCATAGGCAGAAATTCTCCGTGCCCCTGCGGGAGCGGAAAGAAATACAAGAACTGCTGCGGCAGGAATTAGGAGACACAGACTTGATACAGTTAGACGATAAAAAGCAGCTTTTCGGCGCTGTCATAAAGAAACTTGAGGAAGCCGGGGCATCCATAGGCATAGATTCCCTAAGGACTGAGCTCGCTTCCCTGAAGGATCTGATGGAAAAGCCCGATTTCTGGAACGATGTAGACGAAGCCAACAGAACGGCCAAGAAGGCAAAGCCCATAGAGGCAAAGATCTCGGAGTATGATTCCCTGGCTGCCAGGAAAGAGGATCTCGAGGTCATGCTCGAGCTGGCCGAAGAGGAGGACGATGACGAGACCGCACAGGAGTTCTCGGAGGAGCTGGACGCATTCGCGAAGGAAGTCGATGATTTTCACTTGAAGTCACTCCTGTCGGGTCCGTATGACGCCAACAACGCAATAATTTCGCTGCATGCGGGAGCGGGCGGAACGGAGGCCCAGGACTGGACAGAGATGCTGCTCAGAATGTACATGAGATGGGCTGAGAGACACGGCTACAGCGTGACCACGCTCGACTACCTCGACGGTGATGAAGCGGGCGTCAAGAGCGCGACGCTGCTCATATCTGGTCTTAACGCCTACGGATACCTGAAGGCTGAAAAGGGAGTGCACAGACTGGTCAGGATCAGTCCGTTCGACTCCAATGCGAGACGCCACACGTCGTTCGCGTCTCTGGATGTCATGCCCGAGATCGAGGACGATGACGCGGATATAGAGATCAATCCCGATGAGATAAGAGTTGATACCTACCGTTCGTCCGGTGCTGGCGGACAGCACGTCAACAAGACCGAGTCGGCCATAAGGATAACGCATCTGCCGACCGGCATAGTCGTTCAGTGTCAGAACGAGAGAAGCCAGATACAGAACAGAGAGACCGCCATGCGCATGCTCAAGTCCAAGCTCGTTGAAAAGCGCGAGGAGGAAAGACTGGCGCAGATGGCCGACATACAGGGCGACCTCAAGAAGATCGAATGGGGCAGCCAGATCAGGAGCTACGTCTTCCATCCGTATTCTATGGTCAAGGACCACAGAACGAACTACGAGACGGGCAACGTCACTGCGGTCATGGACGGTGACATAGACGCTTTTATAAGCGAGTATCTCATAAAGAGCTGACTGTGATATAATATATATGTAAGCAAACCTTTTATATAAAAACCAATATAAACAAGGAGAAAGACCATGGGATTTATCAGAGCAGGAATCGGCGCCCTGTCAGGCGTCTTGGCTGATGAGTGGAAAGAGTATATATACTGTGAAGCTCTTGACCAGAACACACTCGTGAAAAAAGGCCAGCAGAAGGCCAGCAAACGCTCGAGCAATACAAAGAGAGACGAGAACATCATATCCGACGGCAGTAAGGTGGCCGTTAACGAAGGCCAGGCGATGATCGTTGTTGAGAACGGTAAAGTCTGCGACGTCGTAACGGAACCCGGTGCGTACATCTACGACACCGGTACTGAACCCTGCATATTCAACTCAGGCGGATTCGCGGGCATCAAGGAGACGTTCAAGAAGATCGGAAGACGTTTCCAGTACGGCGGACAGCCCGAGAATGATCAGAGGGTCTACTACGTCAATATAAAAGAGATCATGAACAACAAGATGGGTATCGGCGACGTTCCCTTCAGGGACGGTGAATTCAATTTCACGGTCCAGCTTCAGGGATTCGGCACATACTCATACAAGATCGTCGATCCGATACTGTTCTATACGAACATCTGCTCAAACGTTCAGGACGAGTTCAGAAAAGAAGAGATAGACGAGCAGCTCAAAAACGAAGTCGCGCAGTGCATGCACCCGGCCCTCGGAGAGCTCGCGCAGAAGGATATAGCATATGACAAGATTCCGCTCTACGTCAACGACTTAAGGGATTACATGAACAAGGCTCTCTCATCCGAATGGGGAGAGATCAGAGGTCTTGAGATCGTATCTGTCGCGATAGCTTCCATCCGTCCCAACGAGGAGAGTGCGAAGAAGATTGAGCAGTTCCAGGAATCCAGAGTATACTCGGATCCCACGATGCTCGGCGCACGTGTCGGCAGCGCGCAGGCTACGGCTATGGAGAACGCTGCTTCCAATGAAGCGGGCGCGATGGCAGGATTCGTCGGCATGGGATTCGCACAGCAGGCAGGCGGCGCGAACGCGGCTGAGCTCATGAACATGGGCAACCAGCAGGCACAGGCGGCGGCACCCGCTGCTCCCGAAGCACCGGCGGCACCCGCTGCGGCGGCTGCGGTAGCAGGCGCTTGGATCTGTCCGGCATGCGGCAAGCCCAGCACAGGAAACTTCTGCCCCGAGTGCGGAGCGAAGAAGCCCGAAGCGGGATGGACATGCCCGCAGTGCGGCAAGCAGGGCCTTACCGGCAACTTCTGCACCGAATGCGGAGCGAAGAAGCCCGAATAAGAAGCATCATAAAGGGGCCTACAGGGCCCCTTTTTTATTGCAAACGAAGGTCTTCAATAGTATAATTCTCTTATAAAGTCTTTGGAACGGATCAAAAGCATGGGTATATACGATTCCATAAAACCGAATAAGATAGGATCTGCGCTCATGAAACGCGCGTTTGACCGCTACGGCAGGCAGGTCTATACCGATATACTCGAAAAAACGGATGACAGGGATGTCGCCCGTCAGCTTACCGTTCAGGTCTTTTCGGATCTCTATTCGGGGATGCAGAATAAGCAGACCACGGACGCTATGGAGCTTCTCTTGAAGGAGTATACCGACAAGAGGCTTAAATGGCTCGTGTTCTCCGAAAAGGATGTCGGGAACATCTCCAAAGAGATGGATAAGGACGAGTTCGGCGCGTTCGCGGACGCGGACGGAGAGAATGTCCTCCGTAAGCTCGACAAGGAAGATGCCGCGAAAACCGGTGATAAAGCCGTTGAAGGATTCGAGGATGACTTCGATGAAGTCACAAGAAGGTTTCATATTAAGGATGAGGGCAAAAAGAATCACCACGGCGGAGCGATCGCGCTATCGATCATATTCGGTCTTATAGCTGCCTGGTTCGCGCTGGGGTTCCTGACTTCCGCGGGATTCATCAATATGCCCGATCTCGGATGGATATGGTTCAGCCAGAACGTATATCCCCTGTTCAGAGTGTAAGCCTTTGAGATCAGAAAACCGTCTTAAAAGACGGTTTTTTTTATGTAAAGAATATGAGGGCGATAATAACGGTAATCACTCCCGTTATGGGCACCGCGAGCCCGGACATCGCTCCGTGTGTCTCGCTCATCTCAAGCGCCTTTCCGGTACCGAGCACATGCGAACTCGTTCCTATCGCTATGCCTTCCGCTATATCGTCGTTTATCCTGAACAGCTTCGCGAGATAAGGCGCTGTCACGGCGCCGGTTATGCCCGTTATTATTATGCATATCACGGTGAGAGACGGCATGCCCCCGATCGTCTCGGAAACGGACATGCCGAAGGGCGTGGTTATGGATTTCGGTATGAGAGACTTTGCCGCCGCTCCGTCGATCCCGAAAGCCCGGCACAGCAGCACAACGCAGACGATGCATACGACGGCGCCCACGGCGCATCCGGCCAGTATGGGAACGAGGTTCTTTTTCAGCAGTTCGCGCTTGTTGTATATCGGTACCGCGAGGCATACCGTCGCGGGGATGAGCAGCATGTTGATATACTGTCCGCCCTCATAGTACGTTTCGTAGTCTATGCGGAATATAAAAAGGACCGCGAGTATTATGAAAAGAGATATTATTACAGGGTTAAGAACAGCGATCCGCGTCTTTCTGTTTATCGCGGTTCCCGCCGTGTAGGCCGCGAGCGTTATCGCCAGTCCGAAGTAGGGTGAATGCAGAAAATCAAATCCGTTCATCTTCCTCCCTCCTTCCTGTTCATCAGCCGGCTCACCGCTTTTACGGTGTACGCCGTCGCGGCGAAGGTGATGACGGTAGTCACAACGCAGATGATGATTATCTGCACGAAGTGATCCGAGACCATATCAAACACGGTTATGATTGATACTGTTGCCGGCACGAAGAAGAGGGACATGTTGGATAAAAGGAAGCCGCCGACAGGATTCAGGGTATCCTTCTTTACAAACTTTACGGCGAGCAGCACAAGAAGTATGCCGAGCCCTATCATGTTGGCGGGCACGGCAAACGGCAGAGCCTCTTCTATGGCTTCCGCCGCGACGCATATCGCAAAGATTATGCACAGCTGCTTTGTTATCTTCATGGTCCCCTCAAAAAGAGATCCTGCCCATGGGACAGGATCCCCGTTTGTTTATGTTTTTATTTACTACCACACGCGTCTCGCGCATACGAAGTGGCGTTCGAAGTAGGACGACCTGAACGTCCTCTTCACGACTTCGCCGTTGTGCGATGAAGCGTCTATCATCATGGACTTGGATATCGCTATACCGACATGATGCGGCGAGAAGCAGATTATGTCGCCCGCCCTTACGTCATCGATATCCTTTATCGTCTTGTAGTTGCCGACCGTTCGCCATGTGGTCGAAGTCACATAGCTCTGGTGTATGCCGGCCTGGTTGAGGCACCAGTATACGAGACCCGAGCAGTCGAACCTCTTCGGACCCTTGGCTCCCAGCACGTATCTGCAGCCGAGCTTCGAATACGCTTTGTCGATGAACTCGCTTATGGCGGTGCTCTTGCCGACATCGACGGGGTTCTTGCCCTTGACGACGTCCTCGGCGTAGAGAGCCGTGAGCGTCATCTTGCCGGCACGTCCGTCAACGTCCAGATCGTTAGCTCTCTGGAAGTTCTTTACGGCTTCCTGTGTATCCGAGCCGAAGTACCCTGTCGCCTTGGATATATAGTTCAGTCTTACCAGTCTCTCCTGGAGCTGGGTCACGGCTTCGCCCTTGTCGCCCACTGTAAAGGCGTTCGGCTGGGCGTCTTCCGACATGAGCACGTTCTTGGTCTCCTGACCGAGATAGCCGTCCACGACGAGACCGTTCTTCTGCTGGAAGAGCTTGACGGCCGTGGTCGTTCTTTCGCCGTAGTCACCGTCGGCGGAGCCGGCCAGGTATCCGAGGTTGATGAGCTTCTGCTGCATCTCCTTAACGGCGTCGTTCTTCATGCCGTAGGAGAGGAACTTCGGCGTAACATCCTCGGAGTACAGTTTTTCGGATGTATCGAAATCTATTACGCCCGTCGCGGTAAGTCCGTTCTTTTCCTGGAATTCCCTGACGGCGTCCTTGGTATCGGTCCCGTAGTACCCCGTTGCGTTGCTCGCGAGATATCCCAGGTTCATAAGACGTTCCTGATAGCTCTCCACGTCATCGCCTTCCATGCCTTCCGCGATAGCGGATTCGGGGGCGTCGGCGGCCTGCATCCTTTTCCAGACTTCGCTGTCGACGCAGCCGTTAGGGGTCAGTCCGTCCAGTATCTGGAATCTCGTGACCGCCTGCTCCATAGCGGAGCCGTAGGTATCCGTCGGTTCATCGGCGTCGAGATAGCCGAGTTCGGTCAGTCTTTCCTGGACTTCCGCTACTCCTTCGCCTACGTATCCGTTTGCCATAATTGTTATGTCCGAGACTCCTGAAGGGGTCTCTTCCGTTTCGGCCGCAGCTGCCGGTTCCGTCTGCGGCGGTTTTTCCGGCGCGGTACCTGTGTTAATGAATACGAGCAACAGCACGACGGCGGCCACAGCGGCTATCGCCACAAAGAACCACAACCGTCTGCTCGTATACCAGGGTTTCCCTGGAGCCTTTCTCGGGAAAGTGCTCCTGAACCAGGAACTCACTACCTTTCCTATGTTCTGGAAAAAACCTGTGATACCGTAAATCCTGCGGTAACGCAGTCTGTTTCTCATGCTATCCTCCTGTTTCGTTTATGCCCCTCTTAGCATAACTTCCAGTCCGGATCCAGTATGAAACTCGCATACTGTTTCAGATTTTCTATAACTACTTCTTTTCCGCCTGCAGCGTATTCGCCGTCCAGTGACCAGTCCATCTCCTCTTCTGCGGATATGGTTATCCTGGACGCCTTCGCGCAGTGTATCGTGTCGGAAGGGTATTTCATGCCTTTGAAATCAGCCACTCTCTTGAGAAGAGTGAATATATTGGCGGCGTTCTCGACGCAGAACGTCTCAAACAGCCCGTCCCTGACGTCAACGGTCTTCGGATCGAGCGGGAACAGCCCGCCTATGGATGTCGAGTTGCAGACGGCCCCGAACATGTAGTTGCCCGAGAACACCGTGTCGCCGCAAGTGACTTCCATCTTTACCGGTTTTATGTGGAAAAGGCTCTTTAAGCTCGACATCATGTACGCCGAGTGCCCGAACCTGTTCTTCATCTTCTGTGAAGTCGCGTAGGAGGTATCCGTGAACGCTCCGAAGGAAGCGACGTAGGAAAAGTACCTGTCGCCGAACTTACCGATGTCCCAGGGAGTGGGTACGCCCCTGATTATGTTCTCCGCGGCTTCGGTCATGTCGGAAGAAAGGCCGAGAGTGCTCGCGAAGTCGTTCGTCGTTCCCGCGGGGATGTATCCGATGGGGGTCTTAAGGCCGGTGCCTGCTATGCCGCACAGGACTTCGTTAAGCGTCCCGTCTCCGCCGACGCAGACGACGGCTTCATGATCTTTCCCGTACTTTGCGGCCAGATCCCTAGCGTCGAATCTCTTCTCCGTGAGTTCGGTCCTTATGTCTATCCCGTGCTTATTAAAGACTTCCTTTATTCCCGGGAGATTCTTTTCCACGGCCAGCTTTCCTGCTACCGGATTTGCAATTATAAGTACGCTCTTTAAGTTCATAGTATTATTATTTTATCAAATTCCGCCTTTCATGTCTAATCAGAGGCCTTTTTCCTCTGCCGTTTGTATAAAAAAACGGAGAGGGTACCCCTCTCCGCAAAAAGCTCTACAGAATGTATTTTCCCTTGAATTCCTCGAAGTTCGTCATGAACTCGGCCTGGTTCGTGTACTTGACCTTCTGCAGGTAACTGTGCGTTTCGAACGTGGACTTGTGAATCTGTATTACGCAGACGGCTATGTTCGAGCAGTAATCGGATACCCTCCGGATATTCGTAAGGATATCCGTTAAGCTGAT
Source organism: uncultured Christensenellaceae bacterium (assembly GCA_964428055.1). Taxonomy (GTDB): domain Bacteria; phylum Bacillota; class Clostridia; order Christensenellales; family Christensenellaceae; genus CAYRWM01. The sequence goes on from CAYRWM010000050.1 coordinate 7,265, forward strand.
GCCGTTATCAACCGTACACGTGCCTTCCTTTATCCTGATGACGTGGCGTTTCTTTATTCTTGCCGACAGGTCATCTATGACCTGCTCCAGAGGTTCTATCTTTCTCGCCAGTTCGTCGTCGTCATTTCTGAACACTTCCAGAGTCATATCCGTGATATCGTTTAAGGCAGAACATATGACGCCGAGTTCTTTTTTTGTTTCGTCTGTGAAGCTGGCTTTCTTGTCATGCATCCTCTGCAGCGTGTTTCCTATCGCCGCAGCGTTGTCGCTTATCCTCTCAAAATCCCCTACGGTATGGAACAGTTTGGTAACGGTCTGCCCGTCCTGATGCGTCATGTCGAGCGATGAAACCTTTACGAGATAGGAATTGATCTGGTCTTCATAGCGGTCGATCTTTGACTCAACCTTGACGAGAACGTCCTGATCTTTCTGGCTGTAGTGATTTATGAGCGCTGTAGCGAGCCCGACGGTCTCTCTTGCCTTCTGAGCCATTTTGACAGTCGCGTTCATGCTTTCAGAGACTGCGACCGCAGGGGTACGGAGGAGTATGTCGTCAAGTCCTGTCAGACCCTTCTCTTCTATATCTTCAGCTTTGTCCGGCAGCATCCGGCGCACCATCTTGATTAATTGCTTTTCAAACGGCAGCAGTATGGCAGTGTTTGCTATGTTGTATATGGTATTGATTATGGCCACGCCGAACGGGTCTATAATCATCTGCGTCATGGGGAAGTGGAACACCGCGTCCAGACCGTAGTACCCTACCATGAATATGGCTGCGCCGATGATCTTGATCATAAGGTGCAGTATGGCTACGCGCTTTGCCTCCTTCTTTACGCCGAAGCTTGCGATTATGGCTGTCGCGCATGTGCCGATGTTCGCGCCCAGCATGAGCGGTATCGCCATGTTGTAGGTCATGGTGCCCGTAAGCGACATGGCCTGGATTATACCGATTGCTGCGGCGGACGACTGGATTATTGCCGTGAAGCCCGTGCCTATCAGAAGACCTACGATCGGTATGGAGAATGCCGTCAGCAGGCTTACGAACTGCGGTGAATCAGCCAGAGGCTCGACCGCGTTGCTCATCATGGTCATGGAGAACATGAGGACGGCGAAACCGACCAGTATGGTACCTATATTCTTTTTCTTTTCGGATCTGGAGACCATCAGCAGAATAACGCCGATGAGTGCGAGTATTGGGGAGAAGTTAGCGGGTTTGCAGAGCTGCAGTGCGAGGTTGTCGCCCTGTATGCCGGAAAGCGAGAGAATCCAGCCTGTGAGTGTAGTCCCTATGTTGGAACCCATTATGACTCCGACCGTCTGGTCGAGTATCATTAT
>CAYRWM010000051.1:0-8109 GCA_964428055.1 uncultured Christensenellaceae bacterium
TGTGAAACCATTTGTCTCTTTTATTTCACCTTACCCCAATCTTTAGTATAGAACCGTTTTTTCATGAGGCTTTGATCAAGTTGCAAGACGCCCCGCACCCTGAAGATGCGGGGCGTTTTTTATTCGCTAAATATGTTTGAAAACGTATGTTTTGTTTGATATAATACATAGTACGTTATTATACCTAATATAATTTAATCCAAATGGGGGACTAATTCTTATGATCAAGTTGTTTACTTCCGAATCTGTTACAGAAGGCCATCCCGATAAAGTATGCGATCAGATCTCTGACGCTATACTGGACGCTCTTCTGGAACAGGATCCTATGTCCAGAGTCGCTTGTGAGACTGCTGTCACGACAGGTCTTGCGCTCGTTATCGGCGAGATCACGACAAAGGCCGTAGTTGACTACAACAAGATAGTCAGACAGACGATCGATGAGATCGGCTTCAACAAGGGCGAATACGGCTACGACTGCAAGACATGTAACGTTCTTATCGGTCTGGACAAACAGTCTGACGATATCGCGATGGGCGTTGACAAATCGTTCGAGGCCAAAGACGCGGGCAGCGATGAGAACGACAACGGCGCCGGCGACCAGGGCATGATGTTCGGTTTTGCCTGCAACGAGACAGACACATATATGCCGATGCCGATATACCTCGCGCATCAGCTCTCAAAGAAACTTTCCGTAGTCCGCAAGGACGGCACGCTCAAGTATCTGCGTCCGGACGGAAAATCACAGGTCACGGTAGAGTATAACGAAGACGGCAAGCCCGTCAGGGTCAACACGGTCGTTATCTCAACACAGCATGATCCCGATGTCACTCAGGAACAGATTAGGGAAGACATAATCAAGTATGTCATCAATCCCGTTATCCCGGCTGACATGATCGATGCCGACACAAAGATATTCGTCAACCCGACAGGCAGATTCGTCATCGGCGGACCTCAGGGCGATGCGGGTGTCACGGGCAGAAAGATCATCGTTGACACATACGGCGGAATGGGACGTCACGGCGGTGGCGCATTCTCAGGCAAGGATCCGACAAAGGTCGACAGAAGCGCGGCATACGCTGCAAGATACGTTGCAAAGAACATCGTCGCGGCAGGTCTCGCGGACAAGTGTGAGATACAGCTCGCATACGCTATCGGCGTTGCAAAGCCCGTATCCGTTCTGGTCGATACATTCGGCACAGGCAAGAAGTCCGATGAGGAACTCTCAGCCATAGTCGACAAGTACTTCGATCTCCGCCCGACAGCGATCATCAACAATCTTGGTCTGAGGAGACCGATCTACAAGCAGACAGCTGCTTACGGTCACTTCGGAAGAAAAGATGTCGATCTCCCCTGGGAGAAGCTCGACATGGTTGACAAACTCAAGAGCGAACTGTAAGGTCAAAAGCCTTAAGGTAGATGGAAGCGATTGAAGGAACAGTCGTAAATACTATATACAGAAGCGCAAACGGCTATACTGTTTTAGAGATTGACGGTAAGGTCCCGACCACTGTGGTCGGGAACCTTCCCGATATCAGGGCAGGAGAGTATGTGCGCTTTTTTGGTGAATTCAAAGAGCACAGGGTATACGGGAAACAGTTTTCCGCCGTATCCTGCGAATCATCTCTTCCGGCCGATGTCAATGACATCGCGCTTTTTCTTTCCGGGGGTTTTATAAAGGGGCTTGGCGAAGTGCTCGCCGGCAGGATAACCGAAGCTTTCGGAGAGGACACTTTTGATGTAATAGAGAATAATCCCGAGATGCTCGCGTCGGTAAAGGGCGTATCGCAGAGACTCGCTATAGCGATCCATGAGGCGCTCGGGGACTACACGGGATCAAGGGATTCATATGCCAGACTCATGGGCATGGGCCTTACCGCCAAGCAGGCCGTCAAGGTCTTCAACGCCTTCGGACCGGGCGCTGCCTCGGCCATAAAGAACAATCCCTATCTTCTCATCCAGAGGGTAAAGGGCATTGATTTTCTGACGGCCGACAGGATCGCAGCGAACATAGGTTTCCCAGAGGATCATCCCGCGAGGATAGAGGGCGGTTTGCTGCATGTCCTTCGGAAATCCCTTGAAAAAGGTCACACGAACGTGCCGGCCGGCATGCTCGTAAATACTGTCGTAAACCGGCTCGGTGTTGATGCCGGGGCGGCTGAGTGCGCGCTTGACGAACTGAGTCTCAGGGGTGCGGTCGTGCGCCGGGACTACGGAGAAGGGGACCGCGCCTTTTTAGGATACGTATATGAAGCCGAACATTCTTCGGCTGTAAAGATAATAAAGATGCTTGGCTCCCGGGGCCCGAAAGAGATACGCGGCCTTGAGAGAAAACTTGAAAAGAAAAAGAAGAAGTATTCGCTCTCCGATGAGCAGACTGACGCCGTCCGGACAGCGTGCCTGTCCGGGATCAGCATAATAACCGGAGGTCCCGGTACGGGCAAGACAACGATCTTAAGGGCCTTAGCGGAAATACTCGCGGAAAGCGGCGAAACGTTTGCCCTGTGCGCGCCCACGGGCAGAGCCGCCAAGCGCATGCAGGAGGCCTGCGGCGCGGACGCTTCCACCGTGCACAGGCTCCTTGAGTACTCAAGAGCGAGCGACGAGGACGATACTCTGTGCATATTCGGACGGAACAGCGAACATCCGCTTGAATGCGGCACGCTCATACTGGACGAAGCGTCCATGCTGGACGTGTTCATATTCGCGGGACTTACCGACGCGCTTCCGGAGGACTCCAGGCTGGTCATAGTCGGAGACGTGAACCAGCTCCCGTCAGTCGGGCCCGGCACGGTCATGGAGGACCTTATAGCATCGGATCTTCTGCCCGTCGTGAGACTCAGCCATGTCTACAGACATGACGGGGGCATCGCGGATGCCGCGCAGTCGGTGCTGGAAGGACAAATGCCTGAATTCACCGACGATTTTTCTTTTACGGAATCGGAGGACGATGCCGGGATCGCGGATATCGCGGTCTCCGAATACATGAAATGCTTAGGAGCGGGATTTGAGACACAGATGCTCTCTCCCGTAAAAGCCGGCGTTACGGGATCGAAGGAACTTGACGTAAGACTCAGGGATATGGTCAATCCCGCGGAGCCGGGAAAAGAGGAAGCCGAGATAGGCGATACTCTTTACAGACTCGGCGACCGCGTCATGCAGATAAAGAACAACTATGACCGCGAGTGGTACACGGACGACGAATACGGCGAAGGTGTGTTCAACGGCGACATAGGCGAGATCGTGCGGGCTGCCGCAGGCAGCATTCACGTTGATTTCGAAGGGAAAGTGACCGTGTACGAGGCGCAGGACTTATCCGAACTTTCAGGAGCCTATGCCTATACGGTGCACAAGAGCCAGGGCAACGAGTTTGATGTGGTGATACTGCCCTTAAGATTCCCCAAAAGCCCGTTTTTCTCGAGGAACCTGCTCTATACGGCGATAACGCGCGCAAAGAAACGCGCCGTCCTCATAGGTTCAAAGGCTACACTTAAGCACATGATAGACAACGCTCAGCGCGACAGCAGATATACTGCTCTTTTGAGCGAACTTAAACTCTACTCGGATGTCTTTTCGGGCAGCCGAAGTTATATATGATTTTGCAATTTAGACCACTATCAGACTCTTGAACTGAAACGGCTCAAAAAGTATAATATATGTATGGATAGTAAAACGCGTCTGTGGTTGAAAGTCGATGCCAGTCGCAGGCGAAACGACCCACGTAAGCACGGCAAAAAGCAGTGTGATCATGGTGCGGTTAGGGAGTAAGTCCGTCCGGGCCCGAAGCCCGAGAGTTTGAGTAGTGGGGGCGCGAATGCGCATGAGCGAAAATCCCAGACGGCGGTTGTGGGGGAAAAGACCAGGTCAGGCGTTTTAATATTCATCATGTTTTTCGTTTCATAGCAAAAAACGGTATGTACACAGGGGGATTGTTGTTTTTCAGCAGTTTTTTTGTGATACAAATACAAGAACCAGGAGGCTTAGGAAGATTATGAAGATCAACATACAGGGAAAAGGAATAGAAATATCGGATTACCTGAAGGACATGGTGGCCAAGAAGGCCAAGAAACTTGACAGGTACTTCAAGCCTCAGACACAGATGAACGTCATGCTCTCGATTGAAAAGCTCAGACAGATCGCTGAGATCACCATCATATGCGACGGTCTGGTCTTAAGATGCGAGGAGTCGACGGGCGACATGTACGCTTCCATAGACGCGGCATTGAAGAAGCTCGAGCGTCAGATGAGAAAGCACAGGACCAAGCTCGAGAAGAGACTGCACACCGGCGCCTTCGAGGAGGCAGCGGTATACGACATCGATACCGAAGAGAGTGATGTACCGGAGGTCATAAGGAGCAAGCGCTTTACGGTAAAGCCTATGGATACGGACGAAGCGGCGCTTCAGATGCAGCTTGTCGGGCATGACTTCTTCGTGTTCAGAAACTCGAAGACGAACGAGGTCAACGTGCTCTACAAGAGACATGACGGAAATCTCGGACTCATAGAGCCGGATGTCGAGTGACCTATCCTTACCTGCTGTATATATAAAGCAGCGAAGAGCGCCCCGCGCGCTCTTCTTTTTTTGCTGTTTCGGCCTTTTCCGGACCCTTCGCTTTGTTTACATAAAGTACGTTTTTTGTTAATATTATAATGAAGAAATATGTGTATGATTATACTGAAATACTATTGAAATAAGGAAACGGACACATGGGATTATTTTCAAAGATGGGATCTGAATCGGCTCTGAAACCGCTGAGAAAGACGGCTGACAAAGTCGTCGCTCTGGAAGGCGAGTTCGAGAAGCTCTCGGATGATGAACTTAAAGCCAAAACGGCTGAATATAAGAAAAGATACGAAGAGGGCGAGTCGCTGGATTCACTCCTTCCCGAAGTCTTCGCTCAGGTAAGAGAAGCTTCATGGAGAGTCATCGGACTTAAGCACTACCCTGTTCAGATAATCGGCGGCATAGTCCTGCACAAGGGCGACATCGCGGAGATGAAGACGGGCGAAGGTAAAACGCTCGTGGCAACGCTCCCCGTTGTCCTTAATGCCATACCCGGCAAGGGCGTGCATATAGTCACAGTCAACGAATACCTGGCAAAGCGCGACAGCGAGTGGATGGGTAAGGTCTACCGCTTCCTCGGCTATACAGTCGGCCTGATCACGAGAGAGATGACCAAGGAGCAGAAGCAGAGAGCCTATGCCTGCGATATAACCTACGCCACGAACAACGAGCTCGGATTCGACTACCTGAGAGACAACATGGTCATAAACAGGAACAATCTCGTTCAGCGTGAGCTCAACTACGCCATAGTCGACGAGGTGGACAGCATACTCATAGACGAAGCGAGGACGCCTCTCATCATATCGGGCCCCGGGGACAAGGGCACGGATCTGTATGAAAAAGCCGACAAGTTCGTAAAGAGGCTCAGCGAGGACGATTACGAGATAGAGGAAAAGCGCAAGCAGGTCAACCTGTCCGAGAAGGGCGTGACCAGAGCCGAGAGTGCGTTCGGCGTGGAGAACCTCACCGATATAGAGAACACCGAACTGGTGCATCACATAAACCAGGCGTTAAAAGCCAACCTGCTCATGCACAGGGACCGCGACTACGTCGTAACTCCCGACAACGGAGTAGTAATAGTCGATGAGTTCACCGGCCGTCTCATGATAGGCAGGAGATACTCGGACGGCCTTCACCAGGCTATAGAAGCCAAGGAGCATGTTAAGGTCGAGCGCGAATCCAAGACGCTCGCAACCATAACGTTCCAGAACTTCTTCCGCATGTACAACAAACTCGCCGGCATGACCGGTACGGCAAAGACGGAAGAAGCCGAATTCCAGGGCATATACAACTTAAACGTAATAGAGATACCGCCGAATGTTCCCGTGATCCGGAAGGACGAGAACGATGTCGTGTTCGCGACGAAGTTGGGCAAGTTCGACGCTGTCGCCGACGAAGTTGAGGCGATACATTCCACGGGCAGACCCGTTTTGGTCGGTACCGTCAGCGTAGCGGACTCGGAGAGAGTCTCCGATCTTCTGGTCGCAAAAGGCATAAAGCATGAGGTTCTGAACGCCAAGAACCATCAGAAGGAAGCGCAGATCATAGCGCAGGCGGGCAAGGTCAACGCAGTCACCATAGCCACCAACATGGCCGGCCGTGGTACTGACATAATGCTGGGCGGCAACCCCGATTATCTGGCGAGAGCCGAGATGAGGGGCGACGGCATGGAAGAAGAGATGATAGAGCAGGCCGTGAGCCATGCATCGACAGACGATCCCGAGATCCTTGCCGCGAGAAAGAAATACGGCGAACTGAACGCCAAATACAAGATCGATACCGACGCCGAGCACGACAGGGTGGTTGAGCTCGGAGGTCTTGCGATAATAGGTACTGAGAGACATGAGTCCAGACGTATCGACAACCAGCTGAGAGGCCGAAGCGGAAGACAGGGCGACCCCGGTTCGTCCAGGTTCTATATAGCTCTTGAGGACGACCTCATGAGACTGTTCGGTGGCGACAGGATAAAGAGCATGATGGAAGCTTTCGTGGGCGACGAGCACGTTCCGCTGGAGCTCGGCATGCTTACCAAACAGATCGAAGCCGCTCAGAAACGCATAGAGACAAACAACTTCGGCATCAGACGCCACGTCATAGAATACGACGACGTCATGAACGCACAGAGGAACATAATCTACAAGCAGCGCCGTGAGGTGCTCATGGGCGAAGACGTATCCGAACACATAAACAAGATGAGGAACGGTCTCATAGACGAGATAGTGGATTCCTACTGCCCGCCCAAGGTTTTCCCGGAGGAATGGGAGCTCGATGCCTTAAAGGAACAGATAATGAGGATATACGCCGTGGAACTGAAGGACTTCCCGCCGGCGGATCCGGAGAATCTCGAAAGATCGAGGATATCGAAGGTGCTGCATGACGCCGCAGACTTCGTGTACGGCAAGAAGGAAGAAGAGATGACGGAAGCCGGTCTCAACATGCGCGACATTGAGAGGATGGTTCTGCTCCGCGTGGTCGACAGCAAATGGATGGATCATATCGACGCCATGGATCAGTTCAGACGCGGCATCGGCCTCAGAGCCTACGCCAACAGGGATCCGATCACCGAGTACAAGAAGGAAGGCTTCGACATGTTCGAGGAGATGGTCGCAAATATCCGCGAGGATACTGTGCGCATGCTCTATCACATACACGCGAAGAGCAAGGTCGAGCAGAAGGAGCGCAAGGACGTCAAGACCAATGACGGCCAGGCGCCGGCTCCGGTGAAGGCAGACAAGACCATCGGCAGGAATTCGCCGTGTCCGTGCGGGAGCGGTAAGAAGTACAAGAACTGCTGCGGCAGGAATTAGGAGATACAGACTTGATACAGTTAGACGACAAAAAGCAGCTTTTCGGCGCTGTCATAAAGAAACTCGATGAAGCAGGCGCATCCATAGGCATAGATTCCTTAAGGACCGAGCTCGCTTCATTAAAGGAGCTCATGGAGAGCCCCGATTTCTGGAACGACGTTGACGAGGCAAACAGAACGGCAAAGAAGGCGAAGCCCATAGAAGCAAAGATCTCGGAGTATGATTCCCTGGCAGCTAAAAAAGAGGATCTCGAGGTCATGCTGGAGCTGGCCGAAGAGGAAGACGACGACGAGACCGCGCAGGAGTTCACGGAGGAACTGGACGCATTCGCGAAGGAAGTCGACGGTTTTCATCTGAAGTCCCTCCTGTCGGGTCCCTATGACGCCAACAACGCCATAATATCCCTGCACGCGGGAGCGGGCGGCACGGAGGCCCAGGACTGGACGGAGATGCTTCTCAGAATGTATATGAGATGGGCTGAGAGGCACGGCTACAGCGTGACAACGCTCGACTACCTCGACGGCGACGAAGCGGGTGTAAAGAGTGCGACGCTCCTCATATCCGGTCTTAACGCCTACGGATACCTTAAGGCCGAAAAGGGAGTGCACAGACTGGTCAGGATCAGTCCGTTCGACTCGAACGCGAGGCGCCATACGTCATTCGCGTCCCTGGACGTGATGCCCGAGATCGAGGACGACGATACCGACATAGAGATCAACCCCGACGAGATAAGAGTGGATA
>CAYRWM010000052.1:0-4963 GCA_964428055.1 uncultured Christensenellaceae bacterium
ACACGGCGTAACAGTAGACGGCGAACTCGGAACACTCGCAGGTGTTGAAGATGAAGTCAAAGTATCAGCTGAAGACTCATCCTACACACGTCCCGAAGAAGTTGAAGAATTCGTTTCAAAGACAGGCGTTGACTCACTCGCAATAGCAATCGGAACGTCACACGGCGCATACAAGTTCACAGCTGATCAGTGCACAAGGAACGCTGATGGCATACTTGTTCCCCCGCCCCTCCGTTACGACATCCTCGAAGAAGTCTCAAGACGTCTGCCCGGATTCCCGATCGTTCTTCACGGATCTTCATCAGTTCCTCAGGAATTTGTTAAGATCATAAATGAGAACGGCGGAAAGATGCCTGACGCAGTAGGTATCCCCGAGGATCAGCTCCGTGAGGCTGCAAGAGGATCAGTCTGCAAGATCAACATTGACTCTGACCTCCGTCTGGCTCTCACTGCTTCAATCAGAAAGCACTTCAACGAGCATCCCGAACACTTCGATCCCAGGCAGTACTTAAAGCCCGGCAGAGAAGCCATCAAAGGCCTCGTAAAGCATAAACTCGTAGACGTGCTAGGCGCTGCCGGACATGCAGACGATGTGCTCTGATAAGTAAATGCATACCAAAAATGAGCAGATCATAAGCGATCTGCTCATTTTTATTTGCACTGGTATTAATATGAATCGTCGTACACGACGGCAGTCTTTCTGAATACCGGATATATCCTCATAGCCGCGGCGTACAGCATCCCAGCGCAGAACACATACACGATCATGCGCTCCGGCACGGAGAAGTTAGCACATATAAAGGCGGCAATCATGATCCCGATATTAATAACCCCGTTAAGGAAGTTTGCCTTCCAGGCAGGCGACCCGCTCTTTTTTGCTTCCACCGCCCGAAGGATCGATATGGCGCCGGTGATGCCGAACACCGCCTGAAGGAACAGTAGTATGAACGTCTGATAAGAATTCAGGATAGTCAGGGAGAAAGCACCGATATCGAGCAGTATTATACCTAGGTAGAGCATGAGCTTGCCGCCGACCATGTTCTTAGCCATAGTCATGTAATAGAACAGATATCTTAAGCCCATAAAGAGCAGGATAGCACCGAGTATCAGCCCCGCCACCGGAACACCGATCCCGGGAAAGGCGATAAGGATCACGCTTATAAGGATCATAAAAGCTGCCGTTATCAGCATACGGAAACGTTGTCTTGCGCTCATCTGCCGCCACCTACCTTCCTGCCGATTATCAGGCTCCAGTAATCCTTTATACCCTTAAGGCCCATTTGCTTGTATTCAACGGAATATCCGGCGAGCAGATTCCCGGATCTGTAAATGCGGTTGGTGACCATGCTCTTCTGTGCGAGCGAACCTTTTATATATCTTCCTATGAAAGAATCGTCCTTATCGGCCGCTGAAATATACTCATCCTGATATTTCTCCGCGTTGAAGTCTTCTATCTCTTCACCGTAGAGTCTTTTGACTAAAGCCTTCCAGTCAGCACAGGAATCAGACTGTCTCTTTTCAAATATGTCTTTAAGATAGCCCTCGATGCTCTTTACTGCATCCGTGTCATACTTATCCGTTACAAATACGTCTATCTCGCCGCGCAGATACTTCATGGCGTAGATCATCTGAGTAAAGGCTTTGAGGTAATCACCGGGATTGTCCTTTACTATCTCCTCATAATCACCCCATGCCGGGAGATATCTGTATCTCATAAAACTGTAATCGGGGATGTGACCGGCTCTGCCGTGTCCGAGATTCATTATGGAACTCTCACTGCCCTGATATATAGTATTGGTATAAAGCCCGTTGTCAAAGTCATCCTCTTTGCCCGGACTGTGACGGAAAGTGACTTTTCTCTCCCTACCTTCATAAGTCTCATAGAAATGATAGTTTGTGTTGTTTATAACGAGCGAAGGCGTCCCCGCAAAATTGCTGTGGGCCCAGGTATCGGAGAGAACGTGCATGGCTATGCCTGCGGCTTCGAGGCCTTTGCCCTTTGCGAGCTCAACAGTATCAGACAGGAGCTGACCGTTCACACCGCAGATAAGCCTGTACTTATTCTTATATCTCTTGGTGCACTTAAACTCAGGCTCAGCATAAAGATCCCCGGGCAGGAAATGGAACGATGCCCATATACGCGTTATATCCTGCAGACCGTAGATATCCGTCCTCGCATCAGCGAGTTCCATCGGCTGCTGCGTCGTCGCCGCCGACCTTGGAGCTCCCACCCTGGTGAGCAGAGTCTTGGTACAGACATCGGTAAACTGATCGCTGTAACAGATAGTCATGCTCTCATGGTGATCATAGCCCGAAATCCTGGCCGCGAGGTAAGTTGCATAATAATGAAAATCCATGTTCATACAGACTCACCTGCCTCTCTCTTTGAGCCGAGAAGTTTTTTGAGCCTTATACCGGAATATATAAGATCCAGAGTCATGACGATGCCGGTACCTTCTATAACGCAGGTAACGACCGTATCGATAACGGAATCGACTGACGCAGAAAAATTCATCAGATAATACACTATGGCCGTAATATGTATCAGTATCAGTATGATCGCGGTAAATATATATGATATCTTCCCGTTCTTCTTATAGCCCGCCGATCTGGCTTTAAGCGCAGTGAACACACGTAGAAGAGTATCAACGCCCAGCAAGATCACCAGAATGAACATGATCACAAATCCCTCGGCCGGTGATGAATATAGGCCAGCGATATGCATATTAAATGAAGCGATAGTCTTTATGACAGACCAAAGCGTAAAGAGCAATATGCCTGTTCCTATAACAATGAGAGTATTCTGATGCTTTCTTATCTGTCTTTCCATACTTAATAATTATATTATTATGAGTTAAAAACACAATAGGGAACATTATGCTTCGCGCATAAAAAAACACCTTCTTTCCTTGAGTAATATGTTAATATTCCATTAATATTATCAGTTCAGAACAATTAACATACAGCAAAAACTACTATCAAAGCCCATTACTGAGCGTTTTTTGCTAAATGTTACAAAATTATTAAGATTGTTAAATAAGTGTTGCATCAGGGTTGGCAAACACTGGGTCGTGTAGTATAATGGCAAAAAAGTAAAAAACAAAAAAAGTATTTTGAACAGAAAGATTTTTGGAGTGTATTACTTATGAAGGATTTCAAAACTGCGTTTGGCAAGACTTTCGCATCGGTCAAGAAAACAGTATCAAAACCGTTTTCGACAGCCGGGATGAAGCACAGCCATGCAGCTAGAAAACAGAAAAAAGAAAGTTTCAACAGGAATGTGAGAACAGTACGTGTCCGTACGACTGCACAAACAGATAATGTAGGAATAGATTTTTCCAAATCATTCGATAACTTCGGAGAGAATACGATTCTGAAGGATTTCGGATCATATGTAGTCAAGCACAGCCGTTTGTTCGCAGGAATCGCTGCCGCAGCTGTAGCTGTTCCTATCCTCTGCGTGGTCTCGGTAGGCAACGCTCAGGTGGCGGTAATAGAGCAGATCTCATTTGAAGATCCGGTAGTGGAAACCGTTCAGGACGATTCAAGCGATCTTTTCGAAGGCATTGAAGATGAGAGTGAAGTGCCTGCGGAAATGGATGTGACTTCAGACACAGCGTCTGAACTCTATGCTGAAGGTAATCTTGTAGAAGGCGAAACCTCTACCGATATAACAATTACCGAAGAACTTGCAGACGGTAAGCCCGTTCCCAAGTACACCGAGTTCTCAGAGGGCATGACAGACGGCACTGTCATAGATATACAGAAGCGCCTTATGCAGCTAGACTATATGGAAGAGGACGAACCTACGAATTATTACGGTCCCATGACCACAAGGGCTATAGGTTATTTCCAGAGAAAGAACGGTCTTGAAAAGGACGGCATAGCAGGCGAAGAGACTCAGAAACTCCTCTTCTCAGAGGACGCAAAGAGATACACTGTCTCAGAAGGCGATGAAGGTGCAGATGTCGAGGGCTTCCAGGAAAGACTGAAAGAACTCGGATATAATGTTTCGGTAACCGGATACTTCGGATCTGACACGACTAAAGCCGTAGCTTATTTCCAGAGGATGACCGGCCTTACAGATGACGGATGCGTGGGTGCCCAGACAAAAGAAGCTCTATACGATGATGAAGCTGAACACTCGATCGAATACTGGGAGCGCCTTAAGGCAAAAGAGGAAGAGAAATCCTCCAGCAAGAAGAGCGATTCGAGCAGTAAATCGGAAAAGAAGAGTTCTTCAAAGAAGAGTGATTCGAGCAAATCTGAAAAGAAGAGTTCCGATTCCGGTTCATCCGAAAAGAAGAAGAGCACCACGAAGAAATCCGATCCCGGAAGCGTTTCGTCCTTCATTGAAGTCGCTGAATCACTGGCCGGTACGCCTTATGTATCCGGCGGCAAATCCGAATCGGGTGTCGACTGCTCCGGATTCGTATATCTGGCACTTAAGAACAGCGGCAACAGCATCGGGTATATGACATCCGGCGGATGGGCAGGCAGCGGATATCCGACAGTGTACAGCATGGATGAACTTGAGCGAGGCGATATAGTCTGCTTCAGCGGTCATGTTGGCATCTACCTCGGAGGCGGAGATATGATAGACGCCTCATCCTCACAGGGCAAGGTCAGGTACTGCTCCAACATTCAGGGCAGCGATTACTGGACCAGCCACTTCAAATGCGGCAAGAGACCGCTGTAAGATAATCCGGAGGAAGAGAAATCTTCCTCCTTTTTTATCCAAGATGCTTTTTCAGCAATATGGATAGATTTTGAAAAATGTTTGCAAAACATGCATGAATTGTGTATAATATAGAATCCGAAAGAATGTACAACCCTGACTGTTATTAGGAGATTATTATGAATTCTGAAGAGAATAAAAATACCATCACTGAAGACACAGTCGATATTAAAGATAATGATAAAAACCTCGAGGCAACCGAGACAGCGGCAAAAAAAGGTGACA
>CAYRWM010000053.1:0-4178 GCA_964428055.1 uncultured Christensenellaceae bacterium
GTCCAAGCATTAAGGCCCCACCATATTCTTTGTAATCAAATTTGTCTTTTAAACCCTTAAGCGAACCTTTAAGGAATAATGCACCTATTTTCGCCTTAAAACTTGATTTAACACTATTTTTCAACTCACCAAATAGAATCTTCGCAGTTCCTTCAAGAAGCTTAAGAACTACATTTCCGACAAAACCATCGGCAACTACAACATCAAAATCGCCAGACATTATTTCATTTGCTTCTGTATTTCCGATAAAATTGATTTCTTTTGATTCAGAAAGAATTCTGTGTGCTTCTTTTGTTACTGAATTGCCTTTATGTTCTTCTGAGCCGTTGTTAAGAAGTCCGATACGCGGATTTTCTACTCCTGCAACCTTAGACATGAATATACTGCCTAATACTGCAAACTGTTTTAAGTATTCCGGTTTGCAATCAACATTAGCACCAAGATCAAGTAATAAAACACTACCGCACTTTGAAGGGATCTGTGATGCCAGAGGAGATCTTTTTATTCCTTTAGCTCTTCTGATAATAAGTGTGGCTCCTGCCAGAAGCGCACCAGTGTTTCCGCCACTTATAAAGATATCGCCATTGCCTTCCGCGACCATATTAAGACCGACAACCATAGAAGAGTTTTTCTTTTCCTTTATAGCGTTTGTAGGAGAATCCTCCATTGTAATTACATCAGGTGTATCAGTTATCTGGAGTCTGTCAGAAGAAAAATTGTTGGAAGAAAGGATATCAGAAATCTCATCTTTCCTGCCCACAAGGATTACAGAAATATCATCATATTTATTAAGAGCTTCAATAGTTCCTAACACTGTTGATTTGGGAGCATTGTCGCCCCCCATCGCATCCAGGACTATAGTAATCATTTGAAAATACCTTTTTAAGCAATTTCCAGCGCA
Source organism: uncultured Christensenellaceae bacterium (assembly GCA_964428055.1). GTDB lineage: Bacteria > Bacillota > Clostridia > Christensenellales > Christensenellaceae > CAYRWM01. Next base: position 902 of record CAYRWM010000053.1, read on the forward strand.
ATTCGCACCATATTATTAAAATGTTTTTCTGATTCCTCGGGCGTAACCATTTCTCCAGTAAACGGATTATCAGAAATTGTACATATACAGAGTGCTTTTTTACCAGCAACAGCAGCAACCGTGTAGAGCGCTGCAGACTCCATCTCAACTGCCAGGACCCCCATTTTCTGCCATTCAGCAAGACGACTTGAATAATCAAAGAAATAATCTGTGCAATACAGATTACCAACATTATAATTAATGGAAAGATTCCGTGCGGCATTGACAGCTTTTTCAAGTAATCCGAAATCAGCTATAGGAGCATATGTACCAGGTAAATTATACTGACTAATAAAATTTGAGTTAGTACAAGATGCTTGACCTATAACAATATCTCTCACTTTAAGATCAGGACGAACACAACCAGCAGTTCCGACCCTAATAATATTATCAACTCCGAAGTGATTGAATAATTCTTCTGCGTATATAGCCATGGAGGGCATACCCATACCGCTTGCCATTACAGATACTTTTTTCCCTTTATAAAAACCTGTATAGCCTAGAATACCTCTTATATGATTGATAAGCTTGGCATCTTCAAGAAAATTCTCGGCTATGTTTTTTGCTCTCATAGGATCACCTGGCATAAGAACAGTTTCAGCCAGCTCAGACGGATCCGCAGAAATAAAGAATGATTTGTAAGTACTCATGTCAATCTCCTCTTAAAAAACAAACTGCTATAAGCAGTTTGTATATTGTAAATTATTCTCCCTCTTTTTCTATGTTAACCAGAACGGGAACTTTATTTGATATATCATATTTGTAGACAATTACTGATTCAGCAGAATCCTTTTCAAAAGATCTTTCATATTTGAATGTAACATCAGCTTTCCCATCCTTTAAAGCTTGAAAAACAAACTCATGAATACCGCCGCTACCAACAGTATCTTTATCTGAACTATCAATAAACTGATCGCTCAGGAGTTTTAAGACGGATTCATCACTTATCTCATAAGTCCAAGCATAGCCGGTCGTTGGATTCTCTTCCAATTCTACAACCGTTTGATCGGCTTTATCTGATTCAACAATATTAGCTGTTAAGGTATTTGAACAACCAGCAAAAAGCATTACAACAGCAACTATAACAATTATTAATACTATTAGTTTCTTCATTTTCTCACCTATTTCTGATATTTACCGAATTTTCTTTTGGTAACTATAACAAATATTACTACGGCAGCAAGAGTAGCTATTATATCAAACCAGCTCAAAGTCATAGCGAGAGGAGCTCCTCCATTATTAAACAGCCATAATTCGATAATACTGATTACAAGAAGGAATATACCAACGCACCAACAGAATATACGTATCATTCTGCAATACTCTTTTTTAGCTTCCTCAGGATAATCAACATCATATATCTGACCCTTACCTCGTATTGCATAGTATAATACAATTATCGCTGCAAATATATTGAAATAAAGCATCATATCAATCATATAGGATCACCTCATTGCTTCTTACTTATCTTTATGCCTTCGGGCGTATCTTTTATTTCATATCCCAGGCTGGATATTTCATCGCGCAGTTTATCTGCCAGAGCATATTCTTTATTTTTTCTTGCTTCATTGCGTTGTTCAGCCATGGAAATAATATTTTCTGGTATTTCATCATCTTCTTTTAGAAGACCAAGAACATCTAACAACTCATCAAGAACCTTAAGTGCAGACTCAGCTGACTTTGAATCTTTATTCTCAGCAAATACAACATTAAGCTCTTTTATATATTCAAAAATAACACCGATAGCATCAGCTGTGTTTAAATCATCATCCATTGCTACACGGAAATCAGCCCGTGTTTTATCAATAAGATCAGACAAATCGATATTATAAGAATAATTTCCGTTTATTATGAATTTTAGGTTTTCCCTACAATTATCAATTCTGGATAAAGCAGACTGCGCCTGCATAAGAAGATCATGTGAAAAGTTAATCGGGTTTGCATAGTGCGCACTTAACATAAACAATCTAACTGCAATAGGATTGAATTCCTTTAAAATGTCTCTTACAGTAAAGAAATTATTCTCGGATTTAGACATTTTTTTATTGTTGATGTTAATATATCCGTTATGCATCCAGTACCTTACAAAAGGTTTTCCTGTAGCACACTCGCTTTGAGCTATTTCATTTTCGTGATGTGGAAATTTTAGATCCTGACCGCCACCATGAATATCTAATGTTTCACCAAGGTATTTCATACTCATAGCTGAGCATTCGATATGCCAACCAGGTCTTCCCTCACCCCATGGACTTTTCCAGGAGATTTCATTTATATCCTTCTTTGCTTTCCAAAGTGCAAAGTCCATTGGATTCTTTTTAATATCGTTTACTTCTATTCTTGCACCGAGTTCAAGATCATCTAAATTCTGACCGGAAAGCTTTCCGTATTCGGGATCACTCTTGGTGTCAAAATAAACATCACCGTTATCGCAAACATACGCATGACCGTTATCTACAAGTTTTTGAATAAGTGCCAGTATATCATCGATATGTTCAGTAGCCTTGGGATGAACGGTAGCAGGTTTAATATTTAGTGCTTTTGCGTCTTTAAAATACTCAGCAATAAATTTCTCCCCAAGCTCTTTAACAGTGATTCCCTCTTTTGCTGCATTTGTGATCATCTTATCATCGACATCAGTGAAATTCTGAACAAACTTAACTTTATATCCAAGATATTCAAAATATCTTCTGAGTGTATCAAAAACAATAAAGGGCCTCGCATTGCCTATATGAAAGTAATTGTATACGGTTGGCCCACAAGAATAAATATTAACTTCGCCATCATGCAGAGGTATAAATTCTTCTTTTTTATTAGTTGCAGAATTATATATTTTCAAACGAAAACCTCCAAAAAACACTTCAATAATTATAATATATCAGACTTATCAAAGTCAAATTATGCAAAAGAAAAAAGGCTTATTTCTAAGCCTTTTCTGGTACACCGTCGGGGGCTCGAACCCCGGACACCCTGATTAAGAGTCAGGTGCTCTACCAACTGAGCTAACGGTGCTCATACATATGGAGCGGGTGAAGGGAATCGAACCCTCGTAATCGGCTTGGGAAGCCGACGCTCTGCCATTGAGCTACACCCGCTTGCAGCTCAAGATATTGGAGCGGGTGAAGGGAATCGAACCCTCACAACCGGCTTGGAAGGCCGGGACTCTACCTTTGAGCTACACCCGCATATTGGAGCGGAAGACGGGATTCGAACCCGCGACTTCGACCTTGGCAAGGTCGCA
>CAYRWM010000054.1:0-3948 GCA_964428055.1 uncultured Christensenellaceae bacterium
ATGTTCAAGAAGAAGTACGGCCTGTCCCCCAGCTTCTACTACGCCGCCCGGCGGGGACCGGAGCCGGAGCGGATGCCGGACCCGGACAGCATGAAGATCATGCTGGATGAGACCGAATGACCTCCGTATAGCACATGACCAGCGGCGCCACACCCTTGGCGTCGTTTTTTACTACCGGTTCGGAAATGTAGTATTCGTAGGACCCGTCCCGACGGGGATTATCCTGCGGGCCCAAGCCCGCCACCAGGCAGATGCCGCCCAGCTCCACGTCCTCTCCCTCCGTCGCCAGATACCGGCGGAGGATCCCGTCAAAAGTCTGTTTGCCCAAATCAGCATATTCCGGCGGCAGAACGCCCAGGCGAGCGCCCTTGCACATGGCGTAGGCGATCATGGAGCTGCCGCTGGTCTCCAGATAGTTCCCTTCCCGGCCCCCCTGGTCCACCACCTGATAGTACATGGCGGTATCGGGGTCGGCGTAGGGGGCGAGCCCGGCCATGAGCTCCGTGAAGATGGGCCGGAGCCGGTCCAGGGCTCCGGCATCGTCCACGATCTCCATAAGGTCCGCCAGGGCAGTAGCGAACCAGCCTATGGCCCGGAGCCAGAAATTCTTCGAGCAGCCGGTGATCGGATCCGACCAGAAGACGGCCTTCGTGGCGTCATAGCCGTGGTAGTAGAGGCCCTTTTTCGGGTCGAACATCCGGCGGCGGACGGTCTCGATCTGGTCCACGATATCCGAATAATCCTTATCCCCCAGCTCCCGGGCGTAGAGGGCCCGGAAGGGCTGGGCCATGTAGACGCCGTCCAGCCAGACCTGGTTGGGGTAGATGAGCTTATGCCAGAAGTTTCCCTCAGAGGTCCGGGGCTGAGTCTTCAGCTGTTCCGCCAGCCGGTCCGCTGCCAGCCTGTATTTCTCCTTCCCCGTTTTCCGAAACAGGGGAAACAGCACCCGGCCTTCGTTGATGTCGTCCAGGTTGTATTTCGTCGGGCCGTAGGTGCGGATGGTGCCGTCCTCGTTTACGAAGCTGTCCACGAAGGTCTCCACGAAATCGGCGAACAAAGCTTCCCCGGTGATCTCGCTGAGGGACAGGAGGGCGTTGAGCATACAGCCGTCGATATAGTTCCAATGGGTGGGCTTACCCTGTCGGACCCGCTCCATGTTCCAGGCGGTCCGCTCCGGGGAGGACTCTCGCACCAGGCGGCGGATATAGCTGTCGATCTGCTCGTACATGCTTAGCTCCTTTCCACGCGGCTGCAGCTTTGAGCGACGACCTCGTCCCCGTCCACCCCCACGAGGCGGACGTTATTCAGCTGTACGTGGGTCACGTTCTCGAAGTACAGGCCCAGCCTGCAGCGCTCCTTCGCGAAGTTTTGCATGGCGGGGATCCCCGGCCGGGCCTGAGGATCGAAAGCCACGGTCACGTTCTCGAAGGTCACGGCGTCTATGGGCCGCTCCGGCAAACCGTCGATGTAGCAGGCGGCCACCTGTGCCCCGGTGCAGGTCATGTCGGCGAAGCGAAAGCGGCCCAGATGAGGCGTGCGCCCGTCCACGGGCAGCTTCTCCCGAGACCAGACGTACTCGCTGTGCCGGTCCGGATCACAGCAGTTGTACCACATGTTGATGACCACGGGGGTCAACACTCCCTCCATGCGGATATTCTCAAAGGTGATGTCAGTGATATCACAATCACTGCCCCGACCCCGGCGAGTCTTGATCCGAAGGCCCCGGTCCGTCTGGCGGAACCAGCACTGGGACACGGTCAGCTCCCGGATGCCCATGGCGGATTCGCTGCCCAGCGTCACGGCCCCGTGGCCGAACTCCATGAGGCAGTTGCGCACCGTGTGGCCCTGGGCGGGCCAGGAAAAGCGCTGCGCCATCTCCAACTTGCCGGACTTGATGGCGATGCAGTCATCCCCCACGCTGAGACGACAGCCCAGGATGTCCACCCCGTCGCAGGCCTCCGGATCGATGGCGTCCGTGTTGGGGCTGTTTTTGGGGGCCAGGACGGCGATATCGTAGAAGCCCACGTTCCGGCAATGGAAGGGGTGATAGTTCCAGGAGGGAGAGTTTTGGGCGGTGACGCCGTGGAAGGTCACGTTTTCGCAGTGGAGCAGGGACACCAGCCGGGGACGGGTGGCCGAAAATTCCCTGAAGCCCGTCCAAAAGTCGCTGTTCTGGGCATTGCCGTCGATGACACCCTCCCCAACCACCCGGATATCCTCGGCGTTCTGTGCGGAGAGCAGGGCCTGGTACATGGGCTGGATGAGGCCCTCGAAGGTGCCGGTGACGCGGCTTTCGCCGGTGACCGGGTCCGTGACCTCTCCGGGCAGGATGGGATACCGCTCCCGATCCGTGGAACCCAGGAGAACGGCGCCCTTTTTGAGCTCCACCGTGGTATGGCTCTTGAGCCGCAAAGGCAACGTCAGATACGTGCCCTCAGGGAGAATCAGCCGCCCATTCGGAGGCAGAAAGTCCAACGCCCCCTGGATGGCCGCTGTGTCGTCGTGAACTCCGTCGCCCGCGGCCCCAAAGTCCCGCACGTTCAGGGCGAAAGCCTCTCCTTTCGTACGGAAGGAGAAAGGCTCCTCGTCATCGGACAGGGTCAGGGTATAGGCGGTGTCGGGGGCGAGATCGAACAGGGAGAAGACGTTAGTGTTCGCGGCACAGCGCTCCGTCCCGTCGAGATACACGGTGAAAGGGGCGGGGGCATAGTAGGGGCTGTCGTTCACCCGCTCGAAGCAGGCGGACACGGCGCTCACGTACAGCAAACGGATCATATCACTTTCCTTTCCCGGAGCCGGACGCCTTTTCCTTCGCGTCCGAAACGATGCGTCCCAGCAGATGTTTGAGGGCGATGAGGCCCGTGTCGATGCCCATGCAAAGGAGGCCGAAGAGGATGGGCTCCACCCCCAGGGGCACGGTGTCAGTCTGGTGCGTGACGGACAGGATGGCGACGTTGACTACGTTATAGAACAGGTCCGCCAGGCCCAGGACCAGGAAACCGTAGAGGATATTCATAAAGAAACCGGCCACGCCCCGCCGGGGGATCATCATCCACCGGTCGTTGGCGCCGTCGGTCTCGGCAAAGTGCCGCAGCAATGTGTTGATGAGCAGGTCCGTCACCATGCCGAGGGCGATGGCCGTGACGAAGAAAAGGTCCAGCTGGTCGGCCATGTAGCCGCCCAGGCCCCACAGAAAGAAGAAGCAGACGGACCCGTAGAACCAGGCCTTCATAAGGGACACCTTGAGCCACTGGGGGAGCTTTTTGCGGAGGCGCCCCCGGTATTTATTGAGCTCTGCCTCGGAGACCACGGGGGAGTTGCTCTCATCCGCGGTGACCAGGTCCTCCACCGCCTTGGTCTTCAGGCGGTAGTATTCGGCGGCGTCCTTCTCGGGCTCCCGGACCGGCGCCTGCCCTCGCTTGTTCCGCTTGGCGGCCATGATCCAGCCTCAATCCTCGCCGGAGATGTCGATGGCGTCCAGCTTGCCGTTATCCTCCACGCTGACGGAGGTGTTGATCTTCCGAAGGAGCTTCGAGTAGACGGGGAGCAGCCCAGTCATGACCAGACCCACGATCAGGATGACGGTGTGGCGGCCCAGCATCTTGCTGGCCTTGGCGATATACTGGGTGGTCTCGCCGATCTCGATGGGGTTCTCCGCCCGGGTCAGGGCGTTGGTGATGGCGCCTCGATAGTAATAGCCGCAGAACAACAGTACGCCCACCATGAGCAAGGCCAGCACCAGCATAGGCACGTTCACCTTCTTGCGGCGGGGGAAGGCGTTCAAAAAGCACAGCAGGGACAGAAGGGAGAAGAGCATGGTGGCAAAGCCGCAGAGGCCCATGCCCTTGCCCTGGATCTTGGCAGTGGTATCGGAGATGTTCATGAGGTTCAGGGAATAGACCAGGAACGCCAGGGCGAACACCAGCAGGGGGATCATATGGGGCCGCC
>CAYRWM010000055.1:0-3886 GCA_964428055.1 uncultured Christensenellaceae bacterium
AAGGCGGACACGCTCTTTATCCGCAACCTCTACCAAGAGCTGAGCCGGGAGCACAAGGTTTAACCACCCCTGCACCATCGTTTATCTTTGCCCTGCCTATCATGGGAGGGCTTCTAACGACCCAGGTGGCTATGCTGCCACCGGAAAGGACAACACTATGCGTAAAATCGACTGGACCGCGAAACTGACCTCCCGTAAGTTCTGGGCTGCCATCGCTACCTTCGTCTCCATGATGATTGTGGCCATTGGTAAGTCCGAAGAGACTGCGACGCAGGTCACGTCTCTCATCATGGCCGGCGCTGCCGTGGTTGCCTACATCATCGGTGAGGGCCTCGCTGATGCGGCTGCTGTGGGCACCGACGAGCAGACCGAGCAGTAACCTACCAACCCCTGGGGCGCCACTGTGCGCCCCGTCTTTTTTGTCTGGACCGTCTTTTCAACTGTTCCACGCTTCGTCCTTATCTCCCTTGCCGCCAACAATGGCGCGAGTGAGAGAACAGGTGCCCCGGCGTTAATGCCGCACCGTGCGTGAGGGGGCGACCGGGGCACATAAGCGCACATTATTTCAGCTCTTTTGAATGTGCTACGCAAAATACTTGATATACAGTTTTCAAGGGACGGGTATTTCCAACCCCACAATAACACATCTCCACGGTCAGATACATCCACCGTTTCACCAAATTTGGAGGCCTTTGCGTTGTCTATTCGGATGTAGAGCGTTAAACGGCATTTGGGACCGTATCATTGTATAGCGGCCCGTTGACCCAGTGGAATTTAACAATTCCAAAAAGTGTACATATTAAGCTTTTGTGAAGGAGTACGCGTATGAAACGGAAACTCATAATCGCGCTGGTTGTGATGCTGGCGTTGTGCGTCACTAGCCAAGTTGTGGGCACACGCAGTGCAGCTGGTAGCGTGACAGCGTACTTGAACCGGACGACATGGGTGTATGCGAGGCCATCGATCAGTTCCGCGAAGGTGAAGGTCGCCAAGGGAACGAAAGTGGCCGTATTGGCAGCCCACGGATCTTGGGCTCGGATTCAGAAGGGGAAGGCGAAGGGGTATATCCCCAAGAAGTATCTGTCAGCGCGTCCGGTTGCCACATCGCGTCCGTCGCCGAAGCCGACGGCAACACCCCGACCGACCACAGAGCCAGCAACCCCTTCCTGGCGTCGAAAGGTGGAAAAGCTGGATTGGTTTAAGGGCGGCGGCGCTGTACTGAAGATTGGCGGCTATGCCACCCTCTACGACATCGACACCGGCATCACAATCCGCATCAAGCGCCTGGGCGGCACCAATCATGCTGACGTAGAACCTGCCACTGCGTCCGATACGGCGAAGCTGCGGAAGATAGCTGGCGGTACTTTCAGCTGGCGCAGCCACGCCGTGGTGCTGATCAAGGGTGACCGCTATATCGCCGCAGCCATCAACACAATGCCGCACGGTAGTCAAACGATCAAGGATAATGATTATCCAGGTCAGTTTTGCCTCCACCTAACAAACAGTCGGACCCACGGCAGCGGCGCGATCAATGCTGCCCACCAAGCCTCGATCGAGCGTGTGATGAAGTGGGCGGAAAAATAGCTGACACACTATGAATCCAGAGGGGAGGATCAGAATGACCCAAGAACAGTTTGATCGGGAAGCCAACTTCCGTATTTCCTTTTCGATCTTCAAACAGCTCTATAACCGAGGTTTGCTGACAGCGGAACAACTGAAAGTCGCACGACAGAAACTGGTCAAACGTTTAAATCCACCGATTGGTGGGTTGAGGGATGTAATCAGTCCTGCAATAGAATAAACAGGGTTCGTCCTACAATATCCTGCATTCGGCTAATCAGCAGTCCCATAGATATCCTGCTTTTATCTTTCCCATGGCGGATGTGACCTGCTCTATGACGGTACTATGATGGTGTAATCATAGGGTGCCAGGAGGAGTCGAGCATGGATATCATTCGAACAGCAGGATATGGCCGGGTACGGGGAAATAGGCCCCTTCGGGAAAAAGCGACCCTAATCCAGCGCTTTTCATCGATCATCCAGGAGAAACCAGGCTGGTTCTACAGCGGATTGTTCATCGATTGCGGCACATCGCATGACCAGCTAAACGCATTGTTTGACCAGTGCCGAGATCAGAAGATCGACCAGCTGATAATCCCATCGGTGAAAGATCTGTCTCTTCGCAATGATAAATTGTACCAAACGCTGGAGGATTTGCGAACCTTAAACATCGAAGTACGATTTCTCGATGATAACCTGGATACGGTTGGGGAGAACGGAGATGAGATGCTCTTCGTTCTCTCGTCTTTTTTGAAACCACCAAAGCCGGAGAAAGAAGTTCCTGCTCCCTATGGCATGGGGGATAAAGATGAAGCGGAAATCGTCAAAAGGATTTTTACGCTGTTCCTCTCCGGACACGGGCGGGCAACGATTGCCGCACAGCTTAATGATGATCATGTCCAACCGCCGCATAGCGATCTTAAGAAGAACTATACGTCTTGGACCTACTGCGACATTCGCAGGATTCTCGATGACCCGATGTATGCGGATGAGGGCATCATCGATGAACAGACGTGGGAGCGAAGCAGAGCGGAATCACAGAAACGAATTGCGAGCTATGGGAGACGGACAGCCACAAATTCACCACTCCGCGAACTGATCACCTGTGGCGTTTGTGGTAACCATTTTACCAGACGGGAGAGGGGCCGGTCAAGCATATGGCTGTGCAAAACCTATCTCCGCGGGAGCCGCGTCGCCTGCCCCTCCCGCTGCATTCGGGAAGACCGGCTGTTTGCCATATTGAAAGAGACCGTTGGGGATGGGAGCGTTGACAACATCACGGTCTGGCCCGATGGGCGGCTCCGAATAAACACTGCAACCGAGGAAACAGAAATGACATGGCGCTAAGCGCCAGAGAGGGGAAAGCCATGAGTGAACGAATCGTCAAAGTTGTCGAAGCAACCCGACAGATGCATACGTTAGCGCCTCTTTCTATGCCAACACGGAGAAAGGCGGCTTGCTATCTCCGAATCTCTACGCGCTCTGACGAGCAAGAAAACAGCCTGGAAAACCAGCGTGCCCATTATGATGACCTATTTGCGACCAGCCCAGAATATGAATTCGCTGGCTGTTATTACGATGACGGTGTGAGTGGAACGGGAATCGCCCGTCGTCATGGCTTCCAGCAGATGATTGCGGATGCGATAGAAGGGAAGTTCTCCCTGATCCTGACAAAGAGCATTTCCAGGTTCGGTCGCAACGTGGTAGACTCAATCTCAACAATCCGAAAACTGAAAGAGCACGGCGTTGAATGCATATTTGAAAAAGAGAATATCCACACCTTTGATACGAAAAGTTCGCTCATTCTGACGATCATGACGGCTATGGCTGAAAACGAGAGCATGTCCATCTCTGAGAATGTCGTCTGGGGCCTAAGGCAGGGCTTTGCCCAGGGGAAGATTGCCCTGCCCTATTCACACTTCCTGGGCTACATGAAGGGGGAGGACGGACCGGAGGTTGTCCCGGAGGAAGCCGATGTAGTCCGCACGATCTACCGTAGGTTTCTTGAAGGGGCCACGGCCGGATCCATTGCAAAGGAACTACAGAAAGCTGGCGTGCCTACTCCCTCGGGCGGGACACGCTGGCACGAACAGACGATTACGTCAATCCTGACTAACCCTTGTTACAAAGGCCTCACCATCCGCCAGAAAACCTTCACGACCGATTGCCTTACGCACAAAAGCAAGAAAAACGAGGGCGAGCTACCCCAGTACATTATCGAAAACAGTCACACTCCGATCATCCCAGAGGAGACGTGGGAGCTGGTCCAATTGGAGCGGATACGGCGCGGGAAGATGGGAAATAGGTTTTCGGCGAAGGGTCCGCT
>CAYRWM010000056.1:0-3598 GCA_964428055.1 uncultured Christensenellaceae bacterium
GGATCGAACAGGCAATTCCCGCCGGCGAACTCCCACTCGTCAGTTCCCTTGATGTAATTGGTGTAGTAGTCAAGCTGCGCCTCGTAGCTGTTCAGCTGATCCTCATGGTCCGTGCTGACACGGGCGTATGCCGCCACCTTCCTTTTTGCCTTGGCGGCGATGGGCGCCGCCGTGTACCGGCTGACCGTCGCCGGAATCTTTGTCACTGTTGCCATTCTCAGTACCTCCTCGGACACCGTTTCCGTTTTTCATGAGCGTAAGTTCTCTGCTCGGTGCTGCCGTCCCTGAAATGGAAGGTCAGCCTGTCTCCCAGGGCGGAGATGTGGGTAAGCCTGTCCGTCATGGCGTCCTCGCTGAAATCCTCCAGCCCCAGCACCTCGCAGATGATCTTCTTGAGCGTCCCGTCCCGCATATCCATTGGCTTGGGCGTTTCCGGCGCGACCCGGTTGTGCCAGTGGCACGTCCAGCGGACGTCCTTTGTGCCGTCCGTGAACTTGTAGGACTTTGCCGACAGGGTTTCCCCGCAGCCACCGCATTTGATGAACAGCGAAAGGTCGTGATGGCGCTGGCGCTGGCAGGTGTCGCGGGACTTGTAGATTTCAGCGTGCTCCCGCCGCTGTTCCTCCGACCACTGCGGGCGACGGAAGTGGAACTCCGGCTTTTCGTATTTGCCGTCTCCGTGGTACAGGTAGGTGGCAAGCTCCGCCGTCCCGTTTTTGATTTCGACGCCGTACCGGGCGGCGAATTCCTCCTGCGCTTTCCGGTAAGTCTCGGCGTCGATGATGGCGGCGTGCGTCCCCTCTGCGTAGTACATCGGCAGTTCGCCGTTGTTCTTCACCAGCTTGTGGGTGACGTGGCTCTCCGTGAAGAACTTCTGCATCAGGCAGTTGCCGGCGTACTTTTCCTGCCGGAGCATATAGCTGATGACCCGGTTGTTCCACTCCTTGCCGTAGTAGGTTGGGATGCCCTCGGCGTTCAGCTTCTTGGCGATCATGTAGCAGGAATCACCGTCCAGGAACATTCGGAAAATCCTGCGCACGACCTTCGCCTCGGATTCCTCGATCACCATCGCCCCGCCTTTCGCCCGATAACCGTAAAGGATGCCGCGGTGCGGTTCGCCCTTCTCGTAGCGTTTCCGAATGCCCCATTTGGCGTTCTCGGAAATGCTGCGGCTTTCTTCCTGTGCGAATGAAGCGAGGATGGTCAGCATCAGCTCCCCATCCCCGTCCATTGAATGTATGCCTTCTTCCTCGAACCAGACCTCCACGCCGATTTCTTTCAGGTGACGGACGGTTTCGAGCAGGTCGACCGTGTTCCGAGCAAAGCGGCTGATCGACTTCACCAGCACGATGTCCACACGGCCGGCCTCGCAGTCCGCTACGAGCCGGTTGAACTCGTCGCGTTTTTCCGTGCCCGTACCGGAGACGGAATCGTCGGCGTAGACCCCGGCGTAAATCCACTCCGGGTTCTTCTGGATCATGGCGCTGTAGCGGCTGACCTGGGCCGAAAGGGAATGCTTCAGCCGCTCGGTTTCCATTGAGACGCGGGCGTAGGCCGCGACCTTCTTCCTGGGCTTTATCGCCGTCACAGCGGGCTCAATCTTGTTGATTTTCACCGTCAGATACCTCCTTTCCAGCACCATTCATCACTCTTTTCCGCTGAATAAGCAAGTCCTTTCTGACAAGTAAACCGCCGGTTTTTGGGCGATATTTTTGTCTATATCTTGTATCAATTTCGAGAAACTCAACCTCCGTAATCAGGCCGTCGCGGAGCATCTTTTTCACCTGGTACATGAGCAGCTGGTAGCGGCGTTCCCGGTCAAATTCCTCCTTCGTCATCCGCATACCGCGCCTCCGAATCTCCCGGCGATGTAGCATTCCGTCGAACAGTACTTACGGTTCCGGCTGCTGTAAGCGTAGAAGGTGCCGCCGCAGACCGGGCAGATATGCTCATAGGCGGCGCTCCGCTTTGTTTCCCCGATGTGGGAATCCCAATATCTCGACCTGCAAAGGTCGCAGCAGAACTTCTTCGGCTTTCTCCCAGGTGTCTGGGGGACGGGCTTGCCGCATTGCAGACAGGGCTTTTCATCGGCGGGCTTGCCGCCGACTCCGGCCAGATCGTTCCTGCGGCAGAAGGTTTTCACGGTATTTTTTGAGATGCCCAGCTTGTCGGCAATGGAGGCGTATCCCGCTCCGGACTGGCGCAGGCGTATAATGGCTTCTTTCTGATTCGGCGTCATAAGGCTCACTCCCATCGTCTGTTTGTTCACCTACCCACGCCCAGAAACGGCCGATTTTTGCAGTGTTTCGGACAAAAAAAGAAAGCCCGCGCCTTCTCCGAAGAGAAAACACGGGCCATGATTGTAAAAATCAGATTCTTGTGGCGTAGTTGAGCGAAATCCAGCCCGCGCCGGACTTCAGCCGCCCCCAATCCCCGGAAACCTCCACAATGGTGAAGACGCCCTTCCCGGTGAACTGACCCGTCCTCGCGTACTCCGTGCCGGGTCCCTTGCGGATGTTGAGATCAGAGATGCTGACCTTTACCAAGAAGGGTACGCTGCCGGAAGGCTCAGTCTGCGCGGGAGCGGGTGTGTTCCCAGCATACTTGTCGTAGTATTTCTGACCGTACCCGGCGCGCTTCTCCTGCACAGCCGTACTCTGGTCGGCGGGAGCCTCGTACTTCGTCAGCACGATGTCGGAAGCCGCCCGGACAGAGGTCGCTGTTTTCAGCGTGGACAGCACGGTCTTGTATCCCTCCAGTTCCTTGCAGAGGAAGCCGAGCTGCGCGGCAAGGTCGCCGATAGATACACCGCGTTCCTGAACATAGGCCAGAAGAGCGGCCTTGCGGGTGTGGAAGGTCCACTGCGCCAGCCCATAGCCGTAGCCGTCGTTCACGAAGTTGCCGTAAGCTCCTGCGTCCATCGCGGCGGTGAACTCATCATCGGTCATGCCCAGCGCCTTGTTTCCCGTGTTCTGGAGGTTCTTCGGATTCAGCGCGGACTCGGCGTAAAGGTTGCCCATCAGCCCAGCCGCGCCACAGGCATTGCCGATGAAGCCCATGAGGGTGTCCCAGATGGTCTTCTCCGCGTCGGTAACGGGAGTGGTCGGTGTGACAACGGGCGTAGGCGCTGCCTGCTGCGCGGTATCATAGGCGGGGCGGCCATAGCCGAGGATGCGGCTGTTGGTCAGCGCGTAGCTGCGCCTCGCCACCTGGTTGCTGGTGTTGCCCTCGATGGTATGCACCTTCGAGGCGGTGACCTTCTCCACAATGCCGGTGTGCGTGGCGTTGTCCAGGGACGTGCCGAAGAAAATCTGGTCGCCGGGCTTGGGTCCGCTGGTGTGGAACTGCCCCTTCTTCTTGAAGTAGCGCAGCGAATAGGTGCATCCGGCTCCGGCGCTCCTCTCCGGCTGGCAGAGCAGCCGCAGGGCGTTCTCATAACCGTAGGCGGTCAGGAAGCACCAGTCCACGAACATATCGCACCAGGCGAAGCCGTTCTTCTTCCCGTTGTACCAGTTGGGGTACTTCTTATCGAAGTCACGGGCATACTTGGTGTAGTTCGCGGACCCGGCGTTGGCAGTCTTGTCGTCAAGCTGGCTGT
>CAYRWM010000057.1:0-3279 GCA_964428055.1 uncultured Christensenellaceae bacterium
AATCAGGTCCTTCTCCATCAGTCGGTCATAGGTCTTGAGACGAAGGCCGCGCTCGACAAGTACGGTATAAAGCCTGATATGATAATCGGCTGCGCGGGCGGCGGATCAAACCTCGGCGGACTCATAGCTCCCTTCATGGGCGAGAAACTGAGAGGCGAGGCTGATTACAGGATCATAGCAGTTGAACCCGCGTCATGCCCGAGTTTCACAAGAGGACGCTACGCATATGACTTCTGCGATACCGGCATGGTCTGCCCGCTCGCAAAGATGTATACTCTCGGCAGCAACTTCATGCCGTCACCCAACCACGCGGGCGGTCTCAGATACCACGGCATGAGCAGTATCCTGTCGCAGCTGTATGATGACGGCCTTATGGAAGCCGTATCAGTCGAACAGACATCCGTGTTCGAGGCGGCTGAGGAGTTCGCCAGAGTCGAGGGCATACTTCCCGCTCCCGAGAGCAGCCATGCTATAAAGGCGGCGCTTGATGAAGCCAAGAAGTGTAAGGAAACGGGCGAAGAGAAGACTATCGTGTTCGGTCTTACCGGTACCGGATACTTCGACATGGTCGCTTACGAAAAGTTCCACGAAGGACAGATGACAGACTACATCCCGACGGATGAGGAACTTGAAGCCAGCTTTGCGGGTCTGCCGCAGATAGGCTGATAAAAGCATTACGTGCACGGGCTCCGGAACTGTGTTTCCGGAGCCTTTTTGTGTCCCCGTGCGGTTTGACTGAAGAACCCTTATAACATATAATATGGAATGTGATGTATACACAGGAGATCTTGGATCATATAACGCTCCACGGCCTTGCCGAGGAGCTTGCACATAAACATAAGGACAAGCTCGCTTTCTGTCAGGAATTTGACGGAAAGAAGGTCACCAGAACATATCATGAGTTTCTCAAGGATACCGAAGCACTGTCTCTTGCGCTGCGCAAACGTTACCCCAAAGGGCATATAGCGCTCATAATGCACGGCAGCGTTGAGTTTTATCTGCTCTTTTACTCGATCATAATGTCAGGCGGTGTGGTCGTTCCGATCGACGTTGAAGCGACTGACGACGAAAGAGTCCGTGAGATACTGCACAGCGACAGCGTCGCATGTTTCTATTCCGACAGGTGCTCAAAGAAGATAGACGCCGTTAAGGAAAGACTGGACGGTGTGGATCTGATCAATTCCGACGAGAGTCTGGACCAGCTCATAAAAAAGGGCAGGGAGCTTGAGGGCGATGACTTTGCCGAAAACGATCCCGACAGTCCCGCAGCCATATTCTATACGTCCGGCACGACAGGCGAGAACAAGGGGGCTGTGCTCTCCCAGAAGGCCATCGCGAGCGTCGCCTGCAAGGCGGGCTGCCACGTGGACGTCTATGAGAGCGTTCTTTCGGTGCTTCCGGCCCATCACACATACGGGTGCATAAACGGTGTGCTGTCCATATACGGACTCGCGAGGACGGTATATTTCACAAAGAACTTAAAGACGTTCGTAAAGGACCTTAAAAAGTACGAGCCTTCAAACCTGTTCCTTGTACCAATGTTTTTGCAGACAATGTACAAGATGATATGGGTGGAAGCCGAAAAACAGCACAAGGACAAGCTCTTAAAAGGCATGCTCGGCGCGTCCAAGGGTCTTGTCAAGGTCAGCAACGCCTTTGTCATCCCGATTTATCTGAACGCTGTCTTTTCGGCCGTAGCGAAGATACTGGGCGACCAGAAGGCGGAGAGAAAAGCCAAGGGCATTAAGCTCAATGCCGTCACGGGCACGATGATGTTCGTTACAAATCTCTTTATCATTCCGACTTACATAGGCACCATGAGCAAGGCACTCTGGTCGCAGGCCAAGGTCCAGAAGAACTCCGATATGGCCCAGCAGGTCATGCTGGCCCAGCATTCCCTCGGAAACATACAGAACGATATGAGGCGCGCCATATTCAAGAGCGTAATAGACCAGTTCGGCGGAAGGCTCAAGACGATCACATCAGGCGGAGCGCCGCTCGATGTAAAGCTCCAGCGCAATTTCGAGGAACTGGGCATACAGGTCCTGAACGGATATGGTATAACCGAATGCTCGCCTCTGGTCGCGGTAAATATATCCAAGCAGAACAGATACGGCACAGTGGGAAAAGCACTGCCGTACTGCAAACTCAAAGTGGAGCGTGACGCCCAGAGCGGTGTGGGCGAAATCTGCGTCAAGGGCGACAACGTCATGCTGGGCTACTACAAGGATGACAAGGCTACGCGTAAAGTCATAAAGAAGGGATGGTTCTATACGGGGGACATCGGTTATATAGACGATGACGATTATCTCTTCATAACCGGAAGGAAGAAGAACATGATAGTGCTCCCGTCGGGAGAGAACGTCTACCCCGAGGTCATAGAAGATGAGCTCTACAGACTTGATTATATCAAGGATGCGGTAGTATTATGGGATGAAAGGGCACAGACGCTGTGCGCCCATGTGTATTTTGACCCGGATGCTGATTCTTCCGGCTTCAGCGGGGACCTGAAAACGATAAACAGCACCCTGCCTCCGTATATGAGGATAAAGAAGACAGTGGTGCGTGATACGGAGTTCGAGAAGACCTCCACAAAGAAGATAAAGAGATTTGCGCTTAAGAGCGGAGGAGACAATTAATGTTCGCAACTGTTAGAGACACGATATCAGAGGTATGCATGATAGACAGGGACCTGATAGACGAATCTTCGGAGCTTGTATCTGATCTGGGCCTTAATTCCTTCGAGATGATAAACCTTATAATAGCTTTTGAGGAAAAGCTCGGAATAGAGATAGATGATGATGAACTGCCCGAATTTGAGACGGTAGGCGACATTGTGACATATCTGGAGGAGAGAACGTGAAGAAAGACCGCCGTTTTGCACACTGGCATAACGGCTTTTTTTTATTTATGCTGACAGGCGTGCTCATCGCCGCATGCGTGCCGCTAATAATAATGTCGTTTGAAAAGGGCGGCTACTATATACTCTGGCTTGCTCTTTACGGAGCGGTCTTCGCTTTTCTTGTATGGCTGCTCATCGTGCGCAGAAAATATGTCTTTAAGGATGACTGCCTCACTGTCGTTACAGGCCCTGTGAGCCGGAAGTACTTATATGAAGGCATAACCCGGATAAGGTACCGGAAGGGCACGCGGTTCAGATGCCCGGGCTTTATCATCTTTTATATGGGGCGTGAAAAGATAACCGTTCAGCCTCTTAAAACAGAGGAGTTTGCCGAAGAGATAAAAAAAAGATGCCCCGGAGCGGAGTTTGAGTTATAA
>CAYRWM010000058.1:0-3258 GCA_964428055.1 uncultured Christensenellaceae bacterium
GATTGAAGCGGCGCAGCGCCTCCAGCACCAGGGCCTTGGCGCCCACGTCGATGCCCCGGGTCGGCTCGGAGACGAACAGGAACTTCGGCTCCAGGGCAAAGGCCTTGGCGAGGCAGATCTTCTGCTGGTTGCCGCCGGAAAGCTCCTTCGCCTTTTGCTTGGAGCCGGTGCATTTGATGGCCAGCTCGTCGATATACCGCTCGGTGACCTCCCGTATGGCCTTTTCGTCACGCCACTTGATGAGCCCGCCCAGATAGCTCTTGAGGAACTTGTTCTGGACCTGCATGGCCGGGAAGGCCACGTTCCACTCCAGCGTCTCGTCCAGCAGCAGACCTACCCCGCGACGATCCTCCGACACGAAGGCCAGCGAAGCGTCCAGACACTTGCGGGGGCTGTTGAGGGGGATGGGCTTACCGTCCAGCTCCACGGTGCCGCCCGCTTCGTAGAGGCCCATGATCCCATTGGGGATGCCCAGCTTCCCCTGACCGGCCAGGCCCCCGATACCCAGGATCTCGCCCTCCTTCACGTCCAAACTCACATCCCGGACGATCTCGCCGGGCATATCGACCCACAGGCGGCGGATGGACATGATGGTCTTTGCATCCTTCTCGGTCCGCGCCTCCGCACCGGCGGTCGTGTCCACGTTCCGACCCACCATCCATTTGGAGATCTCGTTGACGTTGGTCTCCTTGGCGGGTACGTCCTTGACCACGAAGCCGTCGCGCATGACGATGACCTTGTCGCAGACCGACAATATCTCCTGGAGCCGGTGGGTGATGAAGATCACGGCGATGCCGTTCTTGGACATGGACCGGATGGAGTCGAGCAGCGCCTCGGCTTCCTTCTCGGTCAGCACGGCGGTGGGCTCGTCCAGGATCAACAGCTTCAGCTGGTCCTTGCTGAGCTCCCGGGCGATCTCCGTAAACTGCTTGTGTCCCACGGGCATCTCGTTGATGACCATGCCCTTGTCCACGTGAAAGCCCATCTTGTCGATGGCGGTTTCCGCCCGTCCGGTCATCTGGTTATAATCCAGCGTATCGAGCCGATCCCCAAAAACTTCAGAGACCACGTTCCGCTTCTTCGGCTCCCGGTTCAGGAGGATGTTCTCCGTGGCGGTGAAGCCCGGGATCAGGGAAAACTCCTGATGCACCATGCCGATGCCCGCCGCCAGGGCGTCGAAGGGCGTTTCGAAATGGACCGGCGTTCCGTTGAGCAGGATGTCGCCCTCGTAGCCGCCGGTCTCCCGGATGACGTCCATACCGAACAGGATCTTCATCAGCGTGCTCTTGCCGGCGCCGTTCTCGCCGCAGAGGCCCAGGACCTCACCCTCCCCCAAGGTCAGGTTGATGTCGGTCAGGACCTGGTTGCCGAAGAAGTCCTTCTTGATGTTGCGCATTTCCAACAGGGGCGTGTTCGTTTTTTCCATATCTTTTACAGGCCCTCTTTCTCTAAAAACAGGGGGAGGATTGGGCCCTCCCCCCATGTTGTTCCGTTGCGGTTAGACTTATTTGATGGTGAAGTACTTCTCAGGCACTTCGATCTCGGTGGCGCCCATGTACTTGCCAGGATTGCCCATGATGTAGGTATCCTGATACACGAGGAAGGTGTTGTCCGCCTTGACGCCGGTCTCCGCATTGGTGTAGTTGGAACCGTTCCAGGCAGCGCCGGGGGAGAAGACCTCGTAGGCCTTGGCGATGTCGTCCATGCTCAGCAGCTTGCTCTCGCCCTTGATGACGTTCACGGCATGCTGGGCAAGGCCGGCGGACACGGTGTAGCCATAGGAGTAGGCCCAGGTGCCGAAGCGGCCAGCGCCACCCTTCTCGCAGACGGCCTGCTCGACCTTGGCCAGGATCTTGGCGTAGTCGCCGGCTTCAGCGGTCAAATCGATGCCCAGGGCGCCGGGGTAACCCATGGTGGGAGAGGGCAGGTCAGCTTCCACGAAGCAGCCGCCGTACTCCAGAAGCTGCTTCAGAAGGGGCTCGGTGTGGGCGTCGTTGGTGCAGAAGTAGGCAGCGTTCTTGCCGTACTGCTCCACCCACTGGGGCACGTGCTCCAGAATGTAGGCCTGGGCGCCGGCCACGCCGACGTCGGTGGTGGGATCGGGCGCGGTCTCCAGGACGAACTTCATGCCGAACTCTTCGCAGGCGGCCTTCATGATGGCCACGCGGCGGCTCATGGTCTCATAGGACATGTGCCGGGGGAAGGAGATGTGGACGAAGGTGTCGCAGCCCATCTCATGGGCGGTCCGGATCATCAGGTAGCCACGGGCGACGAAGTCGTTGTTGCAGACCAGGTCGGCTGCGCTGCCGATCTCGGGCAGATCCTCGTGGGACTCACCGGCGATGCAGATGATGTCGGGGCGGCGCTCCTTGATCTGACGGAAGGCTTCGGTGGTGCCGGGCACGGCCTGGTTGACGATGATGGCCTTCATCAGAGGATCGTCGGACATGTTGACGATGGTCTGGATGGTGGTCTCCAACTCCTCGGTGAAGTTGTCGGGATAGATGGCCAGCTTGACCACGTTCTCGCCGTACATGGCCTGGAATGCCTCGGCGCCGCGACGGTCGTCCTCGCTCTGGGACACGGAACCGGTGATGATGCCGATGTGGAACTCTTCAGCCGGCTTCTCTTCGGTCTTGGGCTCTTCCGTAGCCGTCGTTGTCGTAGGCGCGGTGGTCTCCGTCTTCTTCCCGCTGCAGGCGGCGAAGGACAGGACCATCACGAGTACCAACAGGATGCTGATGGCTTTCTTCATGTTTTTGGATTCCTCCTGAATTGATTTGTTCTAAGGCAGTCCACCGCCTTTTTTGCCATACAAAGAAAGGCGCGGACCGTCCTAAACACAAAAAAGTATAGACCGTTGGATGCGCCTTGTCAACAGATTGTTCACGTTCCTGGGCAAATATACCGGCAAGGCGCATAAAAAGTCATTGCAAAATCTACGGGATGGGCGAGCCCATCCCGCGTACGCTTTTTATAAAACTTTGCTGAGGAAGTCCTGGGTCCTGGGCTGCTGCGGGTGATCAAGAAGGTCGGCGGGGGCGCCCTGCTCCACGATCTGGCCGTCGGAGATGAAGATGATCCGGTCGGAGACCTCCCGGGCGAACCCCATCTCGTGGGTGACGATGACCGTGGTCATGCCGCCCTCCACCAGGGCGCGGATCACGGAGAGCACCTCCCCCACCATCTCCGGGTCCAACGCCGAGGTGGGCTCGTCGAAGAGCATCACGTCCGGCTCCATAGCCAGGGCCCGCACGA
>CAYRWM010000059.1:0-2990 GCA_964428055.1 uncultured Christensenellaceae bacterium
CTAAAGCGGTTTTAATATATAAAGTAAGTATTATGCGGATATGGCGGAATTGGCAGACGCGCACGGTTCAGGTCCGTGTGGAGGCGACTCCATGCAGGTTCAACTCCTGTTATCCGCACCAAAGAGATGGTTGTTGCACCATCTCTTTTTTTATTAAATGGATATTTCTGAGAAAACCTCACCTATTGGTTTATTAATCTCAAGATCAGCATTGGAAACACCATTATGTTCTTTATTTATTACTACTATGTTTCTTCCTTTGAAATAATTAATCAGTCCTGCTGCTGGATATACAACCAAAGACGTACCGCCTATAATCATCAAATCTGCTTTACTTATGCTGTCTATAGATTTTTCAAGCACATAAGAATCAAGAGACTCTTCATATAAAACTACATCCGGTTTAATTATCCCATTACATTTGCTGCATTTAGGAATAACTCCATCATATGTTTTAATATACTCAGCATCGTAGCTTGCGTGACAATCTATACAATAGTTCTTATGGATCGATCCATGTAATTCGTAAACAGTCTTACTGCCCGCCTTTTGGTGTAAACCATCAATATTCTGAGTAATGACGGATTTAAGCTTGCCAATTTTTTCCAATTCAGCAAGTTTTAAATGAGCCGGATTGGGTTTTGCATCAAGAAATAGAATCTTGTCTCTATAAAAACGATAAAATTCAGCAGTATTATTATGGAAAAATGTTGCGCTCAGTATCATCTCCGGCGGGTATTTATACTTCTGATTATAAAGACCGTCCGTACTTCTAAAATCAGGTATACCGCTTTCACAGGATACCCCTGCCCCGCCGAAGAATACTATATTGTCTGAATCGCTAATTAGTTCTGATAGAGTTTCTATATCGTTCATGTTTACTCATATATTGGGTATTTCTCACAAAGAGCTTTTACCTTTTCGAGTGTATCTGCTACAGCGCTTTCACCATTAATGACTATATTAGAAATACAATTTCCGATAACTTTCATGTCATCTTCTTTCATTCCTCTTGAAGTAACGGCCGGAGTACCTATTCTTATACCACTGGTTACAAAAGGACTCTGGGTTTCCTTAGGTATGGTATTCTTATTTACAGTAATCCGTGCCTGGTCAAGCAACGCTTCAACTTCTTTACCAGTTTTACCTTTCGCCATAACATTTAATAGCATAAGGTGATTATCTGTACCGCCTGATACAAGAGTCATATCGTTATTTATTAGACACTTTGCAAGTGCAGCTGCATTTTTAACAATCTGACCTTGATATGACTTGAACTCAGGAGTCATTGCTTCTTTGAAGCAAACAGCTTTTGAAGCGATTATATGCATAAGCGGACCACCTTGTGTTCCAGGGAATATTGCTTTATCAACTGCTTTGGCATACTCTTCTTTACATAGAATCATTCCGCCCCTAGGCCCTCTAAGAGTCTTATGAGTTGTTGTAGTTACAAAATCGGAATATGGAACAGGACTTTCATGATATCCAGTTGCTACCAGACCAGCAATATGAGCCATATCTACCATAAGATACGCTCCAACTTCATCAGCTATCTCGCGGAATCTCTTAAAATCAATAGCTCTTGGGTATGCGCTAGCCCCTGCAACAATCATCTTAGGTTTTACTTCAATAGCAATTTTTCTTAGGTCATCATAATCAATAACCTCTGTTTCTTCATTTACACCATAGGGAACAAAATTGAAATACTTGCCGGAGATGTTTACAGGACTACCATGAGTGAGATGTCCGCCATGTGAAAGATTCATGCCCATTATAGTGTCACCATAATTCAACATTGCAAAATATACAGCAATATTTGCCTGTGCACCTGAATGAGGCTGCACATTAGCATGATCAGCTCCGAATAGTTCCTTTGCCCTATTTCTTGCCAGGTCCTCTACCTCATCAACAAATTCACATCCGCCGTAGTATCGTTTTCCCGGATATCCTTCAGCATATTTGTTTGTAAGGTATGAGCCCATTGCCTCCATTACGGCTTTTGAAACAATATTCTCTGACGCAATCAGTTCGATATTATTTCTTTGCCTCTGCAATTCTTTTTCCATACTGGCATACAGTTCAGGATCTACTTTAGATAATTCATTAAAATCAAGCATTAATAAATCTCCCTTTTATTTATAAATTCTAATGCAGTTTTTGCTGCATTTTGTTCCGCTGACTTTTTACTGCCTCCACATCCGCTAGATACTAAATCATCATCAATATATAAGTCTATAGTAAATAACGGTTTGTGTGAAGGTCCGGTCACGTCATTAACTATATATTCAATTTTATGCTTCTTATCTTTGGACTGCATATATTCCTGAAGTATACTCTTATAATCTTTTTTTTCTTCTAGACTTAAATAATTATACATTATATCACTGAGAACTTTCTTTGCTGTAGTATAATCACTGTCCAGAAAAATAGCTCCTGCTATTGCTTCAAAAGTATTTTCAAGAATAGATTTTTTATACTTTCCGTTATTTAGTATTTCACCTTTTCCAAGAATAAGTATTTCATTAATTCCCAAAGAGATAGCTATATCTGAAAGTGAACTACCGCATACCATTGATGATCTTTTTTTTGTTAATTCACCTTCAGAAGAATCTGGATTTGTATTAAAGAGAACATCCGATATCACAAGTTCAAGGACAGCATCACCAAGAAACTCAAGTCTTTCAAATCCATAAGAACTGTCATATGAACTATGAATGACAGAACTCATCATAAGGTCTTTGTCTTTGAAATCATATTTATACTTATTAACAAAAAAGTTATATACTTTGTCTTTATTTTGTTGATCCATCATCAATCAAATTCTCATTAATTGTTCTAATAACATCAGCAGAAACAAACCTTCTGGCGAGCGATATCGCATTATAAATAGCTCTATTATCAGAACTGCCATGAACTTTGATAACGCCCTTATTCAGTCCAAGCATTAAGGCCCCACCATATTCTTTGTAATCAAATTTGTCTTTTAAACC
>CAYRWM010000060.1:0-2894 GCA_964428055.1 uncultured Christensenellaceae bacterium
TTCACGAGCTCCTCTGACTTTTGGATCAGCGTCTGATAGGCCCTCCGGGTGTCCTCCACCGCCCACAGCAGGCGAGCAAGCTCGCGCTGCTGCGTCCTGTAGGGCAGCTGGAATTCATAGTTTTTCAGATGCTCCCACTTCACGCGCGGCGAGAGGGAGCCGGCGGAGTGCCCGACGGCATAGTCGAACAGCGCGTCGTTCTGGATGATGAAGGGCAGCAGTTCCGGCTCCAATACGTCCGGCCTAGCGGCGATGACCGTGATATCGCCGGAGCAGATGCCGTCAAAAGGCGCGACGGCGGCCTTCCTCAAATAGGCGCGGCGGCGGCCAAAAAGCACCTGCCCCTTGCGAAAACGCTTGGTGAAGGTGTTGTCAGAATCATTACTCCACTGGGTCAGGCAAACCTCGCCGGAGATCAGGTGCTCCAGGCCCACGACAGGCAAACCGGCCTCGCCCTTGATGGTCTCCTTGCACTCGACAGCCACATCATTCAGCTTCACTTTCGGCATCCGTCTCACCTCCCATCCCCAGCATGGACAGCAATTCGTCGTATTCCTCGTGCATTTCATAGCTGCTGGCCAGCCAATCCGCGTGGCATTGATCCAGGCTCTTCAACTCCTCCGGATTTTCGTCCACCGGCGCGCTGATGTACAGCGGTATGCTGAGGGAATAATTGTATTTCTCCGTATCCTCAATGGCGATCACACGCGCAAAGCCCTCAATATCCGCATAGCCGTTATAGGCATCGGCAATCCTGCGGATGTGGTGATCTTCCAGGTAGCTCTGGGCGTTCTTGCGGGTGACCTCGTTCACGGCGTTGATCAGCAGAATCTTTCCCTTGTGCGTCGCCGGCTTGCTGCCTGGCATCCGGCAGATGACGATGCAGGCTTCCATCGGCGCGTTGAAGAACAGGTTCGGACCGAGGCCGATGACGCAATCCACCAGATCGCTCTTGATCAACTTCTCTCGCATGGCTGCCTCTTCATTCCGGAACAGCACACCATGCGGAAACAGGATCGCGCAGCGTCCAGTGTCCGGCTTCATGCTCTTGAGGATGTGCTGGAAGAAGGCATAGTCCGCACGGCCCTGGGGCGGCGTGCCGAGGAAGTTCCGACCGTATTTGTCGCCCTCGAACGCTGTCCGATCCCACTGCTTGATGGAATAGGGCGGATTGGCCAGCACCAGATCGAAGCGCCGCAGCTGACCCCGCTCGATGAAGGCGGGGTTTTTCAGGGTATCGTCGTTGACGATGTGGAAATCCTCCACGCCATGCAGGAATAGGTTCATCCGCCCGATGGCTGAGGTCAGCGCGTTGATCTCCTGGCCGTAGACATGGACGTTGCGCCACTCCTGCCCACGCTCCTTCAGATGGGCGATGCAGCTGATGAGCATGCCGGCGCTGCCGCAGGTGGGATCGTAGATGGATTCTCCGGACTGGGGCTGGAGGATCTCCGTCATCAGGTGCACCACGGTGCGGTTGGTGTAGAATTCCTGGGCAGTGTGGCCGCTGTCGTCGGCGAACTTCTTGATCAGGTACTCATAGCCCTGGCCGAGCTCGTCCTCGGGGCAGTTTTCAAGGGACAGCGTGCGGGAGGAGAAATGCTCCAGCAGGTCCTTGAGCAGCCGGTCCGGCAGGCGGTTCTTGTTGGTCCAGGCGCCGTCGCCGAATATGCCGGTGAGCAGCTCGCCGTTTTCCTTCTCAATGGCCCGGAACGCCGCCACGATGGCCTGACCTACGTCCTCGGTCACCTGGCGCACGTCCCGCCAGTGATGCCCCTTGGGCACGATGAACGTGTGCAGCTCTTCCTCGGGGTAGAATTCCACATCGTCGCCGTACTTTTCCACGGCGGCCTGGGTCTCTTCGTCATAGACGTCGCAGATGCGCTTGAAGAACATCAGCGGGAAGATGTACTGCTTGTAGGAGCCGGCGTCGATATTCGTGCGCAGCAGCACGGCGGACTGCCACAGATAGGACTCCAGTTCCTCCAGTGTGATGCGGTTATTCATCGAGCCAGCCTCCCTCCTGCAACAGTTCTTTGAGCCGCGCCTCGGCGGTCTTCACGTCCTCCAGCGCCTGCATAAATTCCCGGCGCACCTTCGCGGGGTCGATGGGCGGCGCGGGCGTCTTTTCGATGTACTGGTTGACCGACAGGGTGTAGTCCTTCGCCGCGATGGCCTCCAGGTCCACCACGGCGCAGCGGTCGATGACGCTCTCGTAGCCCTCCCACAGCCTGTAGACCGCGTCCGTGTCCGCCTCGGTCATGACGTTCTTGGCGCGCTGGGCGGTGTAGATGCCGGTGGCGTCGATCATGCACACCTTACCGCGATGGGCGGCGGGCTTGTTGTTGTTCATGAAGAGTATGCAGGCCGAGACGCCCGCGCCGTAGAACAGGTTGCCCACCAGCGTGATGACGCACTCCAGGATATCCGACTCGATCAGCTTCTGGCGCATCCTGCCCTCGGCCCCGCCATGGAACAGCACGCCCTGGGGCATGACCACCGCGCAGCGGCCGTCCTTGGGATTCATGGAGCAGACCATGTGCTGCAGCCAGGCGTAATCCGCATTGCTGTCCGAGGGACAGCCCCAGATGTTGCGGCCCCACTGGTCGTTGGCAAAGTACTCGGCGCCCCATTTATCCAGGCCGAAGGGGGGATTGGCCAGCACGCAGTCGAAGCGCTGCAACGCGCCGTTCTGGATGAACTGGGGCTTTTGCAGTGTGTCCTCCCGGATGATTTTGAACTCCCGCGCGCCGTGCAGGAACAGGTTCATGCGGGCGATGGCCGAGGTGGACAGGTTCTTCTCCTGGCCGTAGATCTTGCCATAGGAGGCCCGCTGATCCTCCATATTCCGGATGGCCTCGATCAGCATGCCGCCCGTGCCGCAGGCCGGATCA
>CAYRWM010000061.1:0-2861 GCA_964428055.1 uncultured Christensenellaceae bacterium
CAAATTCCCAGTCAGGGTTTCCCTTGATCTTCTTCTCATAGTATTCAATCTGCGTTTCAAAGCTGCCGTCCTGTTCTTCCATTTCACTGGAAACCCGCACATAAGCTGCGACTTGTTTTTTCCTCAGGTTTCGCTCTGCTGGGATCTTCCGGACTATCGCCACTGCTTACTCCTCCCCGACCTGCACAATTACCACTTTGGGTTCCTGAGCCGGCTGGCTTTTCTTCTTTCGCCGTGCAGGTTTGTTTTTTTGCCGGCGATTAATGATTCTGTTCCACGTATCACTTGTAACGTTCATTCCGGACGGAACGGTTGTCCGCTTTCCACATTTCCAATGAACCGTCAGCGTCCGCTCTGACATGCGTTCGTGAGGGCTGAAGGTAACCTTTTCAATCAGAGCGTCAACCCACCAGTATTCCACGCTGTCGAAAGCAGGATGCTCCGTCTTTATCCGGATTGTTTCCTCATCGGTAACGCCTTCCAAGGTCAGCTGATTGTAGGCGGCGAGAACAGCTTTCTTCACTTTGGTCGACACAATGAAATCATCGCCATCGCAGTACCAGTAATAGTAGTTCTGCGCCTGATTGTTCCATTCATCTTTGAAAATCGTCAATGGCTCTCCACAGACCGGACAGCGGAGTTTGTCTCCAAACGGGTAGGTCATTTCCCTCTTCATCTCCCGGATTGCAGCCACCCGTTCAAACTGAGTTCTGGAAATGATGCCCGGATGATGGTTTTTCAAGTAGATTTGCTCAACCCTGCCTTCGTTCCTTACCTTCTTATGGGTGATATGGTTTTCGTTGTAGCTCTTGTTCAGTAACACGTCACCGATGTGCTTTTCATTCTTCAGCAAACTCCAAACCGTTGATTTGGCCCACTTTTCGCCCGCCCGTCTTGGAAGACCATCCCGGTTTAAGCCCCGTGCTATTTCCCCGCAATCTGCTCCGGATTCATATTCGTTAAAAATGCGCCGGATCACATCAGCTTCTTCTTCAATGATGGAATGCGGCGCTTCATTCGTGTATCCGTAGATTGGCCTCCACTCGCTTTGCCCATTCAGGGCTCTCATCTTCTTGCCCTTCTTCAGTCTTTCTGACGCATTCCTGCTTTCTTCCTGGGCAAAGGATGACAGGATGGTTAATATCATCTCCGAGTACGGTTTGGATGTATCGATGTTTTCCTTCTCGAAGATTACAGCTATTCCCAGTCCTTGCAGCATCCGGATCTTTTCAATGCAGAGGATCGTGTTCCGGGCAAAACGTGAAATGCTTTTTACCAGAATGATGTCAAACTTATGCCGCTTCGCATCCTGCAGCATTTTCTGAAAGCCGGGGCGTTCCGCAATCGTTCCGCTTATGCCCGGATCGGAGTAAATGCCAGCGAATTCCCAGTCGGGGTTGCCTTTAATCTTCTCGGTGTAAATCTCCACCTGGTTTTCAAAGCTCCCCAGCTGTCTCTCCGCATCCGTAGAAACTCTCGCGTAAGCGCATACCCTTGGTTTCCTTACTGGCATCTTGTTCCTCCCATCGGCAGGTACTCCCTGACCGGATCGAGCAAATGGTCGCGGCCAGCAAGGCGCTGCACCTGCTCAATCCCTCTGAAGTTTTTCTGCCCGGCAAGCTCTTTGTTTTCCACCATCTGATTGATTCTTTCCCACAGTTCCCTTCCCACCAGGGGGTCGTGGTGATATTCGATCATATACTTATCGTCGATTCCGTCATTCCTCACTATGCGTTTCCCATCCTCACCGCTAACCATCGTCCACTGGTTTGTCAGGATGTCACCAGTGTAGGTTTCTGACATCAGCATGTTTTTAATCTTCGCGGTATCCCATCCCCTGCTGTACTCATCGACACCGTCCAGCTCGTTCAGTCGGCCCGCGATTTGCTTGAAGGTAAAACCGTTAGCGGCCATCAGGAAGCCAAGTTTGACCCTGATCGCTTCTTCCGGGTCAATTACCCAATCAAGTCCGTTCCGCCGGTATCCGCACCTGGTTTTCCGCAGCGGCGTTCCTTTGGCATTCATCGCGTCCAGGCTCTGCTTCGTGTTCTCGGAAATGCTTTCACTTTCCATCTCTGCTATGGAGGAAAGCGCTGCCAGGATTAATTCTCCGTAGCCGCCGAGTGTGTCTATTCCCTGTTCCAGAAAGTACACGCCAACCCCCAACTGCGTCAGCTTCCGCAGGCTCAGCATGGTGTCTGTCGCAGATCTGGAGAACCGGCTGATCGATTTCGTAAGAATGTAGTCAATCTTCCCTTCCTCAGCCTTTTTCAGCATACGCTGGAAGTCTTTTCGTCCGCGGATCGTAGTACCTGTCCTCGCGTAGTCACCAAAGACTCCGGCATTTTCCCAGTCGGGATGATCACTGATCGCGTTCTGGAAGAACAGCCTCTGCGCAGCATATGAGCCTTCTTTCTCGTTTTCCTCTTCCGTGGAAATACGGCAGTATGCCGCTACGCGCAGCGGTCGTTTCGTTCCGAGCGTCAGGTAATTGAGTGCTCCCATCCCGGTCTCCTTTCTGTCCTCTCAAGGTAGTGGCATGTTACCGTCAAATCGCAGTCATATCAAGCGATTCAGGGCTTTTTCTTCTTATAAAATGGCGACTTTTTTCGCGCCAGAATGGGCAAAAAAAGAGGGAGACCGGTAAGATCTCCCCCAGGGTATTCATTCCGGATAAATCCGGTTTCCATCCTCATCGAACACATAGCATTCTTCCTCCGCCAGGTCAACAAACAGCTTTGCGTTCTCCAGCAGGCAGAAGGCAGCCAGTTGTGTAGATGGATCGTTCCAATCCTTTCTCACACGGTACATTATCCGACCGCTCCTTCCAGACTGGCAAAATCAGGGCTGACCCAGCCGAC
>CAYRWM010000062.1:0-2827 GCA_964428055.1 uncultured Christensenellaceae bacterium
AGTCTGAGGTGGCTTCTTCCCTGAACATCAACCTCAAGCAGGGTTACAACGGCGACCTGACCTCTCGCGAGGCGGGCAGCATCGGCGGCGAGATGGTGAAGCGCATGATCGAGTACGCTGAGAAGAACATGCACTGAACGAAGGACTTCCCCCCGCGCATGAAGGCATGCGCAAGCAACAACATGGCTGCTCGACCGGCGCTATGATCCACATACAGCATGGCAAGAGAAAAGCCCTCCCCGCTTTGGAAGGGCTTTTCTCGTTAATTGAAGGCGATGTTCTCCATATGTCGGTAGCGACGCTGGGCCGCTTCGATCAACTGGTCATTCTCGTAGGTAGGAAGGCTGTACACCTCGGCAGCATCCACAGACGCGGCCTCCAAAAGGGACACGGGGCAATCCTTCAAAAAGCCTTCCTCCCGCTCCTCCCCCGCCTGGCGGATGCCCATAAGGTCGCCAGCGCCCCGCATCTGCAGATCCCGCTCGGCGATCTTGAATCCGTCGGTGGTGTCCAGCATGGCCTGGAGCCGGTCCATGGCGGTCTTCTTCTGCTCGTAGACCACCAGATAGCAGTGGGCCTGCTGCGCCCCTCGCCCCACCCGGCCCCGGAGCTGGTGCATGGCGGACAGGCCGAAGCGCTCCGCCCCCTCGATGACCATGTGGGCGGCCTGGGGCACGTGGACGCCCACCTCGATGACCGTGGTGGAAATGAGGATAGGCGCCTCTCCCCTATGGAACCTGGCCATGACGTCCTGCTTTTCCGCTTCACTCATGCGGCCGTGGAGCTTCAAAAGGGGCGTATCCCCCACCAGCTCCCGGACCTCGTCGTAGACCTCGTCCACGGACAGTCCCTCCAGGCCCTCCGTCTTCTCGATGAGCGGGCAGACCACATAGCTCTGTTCCCCTTCCTTGGCCCGGGCAGCCAGATACCGGTACATATCCTGGCGCTTCGACGGTCCCACCAGATGGGTCTTGATGGGCTTACGGCCGGCGGGCAGTTCGTCGATGACGGAAAGGTCCAGATCGCCATAGAGGATCAACGCCAAGGTCCGCGGGATGGGCGTGGCGCTCATGACCAGTACGTCGGGGCGGCTGCCCTTCTGCTCCATGGCGGCGCGCTGGGAGACGCCGAAACGGTGCTGTTCGTCGCATATGATCACGCCTAAGTTGTTGAAACGAACGTTTTGGGAGAACAAAGCGTGGGTGCCGGTGACGGCCTGCCATTCTCCGCTCTCTATCTTTTGGAGAGCTTCCCGCTTCTCCCGGGCGGTCTCGCTGCCCAGGAGGAGACCGCAGCGGTCCCCAAAGAGGGTTTTGAGCCCTTCGTAGTGCTGCCGGGCCAGGATCTCCGTAGGAGCTAACAGAGCCCCCTGGAAGCCATCTCGAGCGGCAGCGTACAGAGCGAACAGGGCGATGCTGGTCTTGCCGGATCCCACGTCTCCCTCGATCATCCGGTTCATGGGGATGGGTTCTGCCATATCCCGCGCGACTTCCGAAAGGACCCGCTGCTGGGCATGGGTGAGCGTAAAGGGCAAGGTATTAAGGTATTCCGGCAATGCTTCTCGAGCGGAGAAAGCGATGCCGTTTCGCCGCTTGCGCTCTGCCTTCAGCTCCTGAGAAGCCAGGAAATAGTATAGGGCGTCCTCGTAAGCCCGACGGCGCCGGGCATCGTCCAGCTTCTGCCGGTCGGTGGGAAAATGGAGAGCCCACAGGGCCTCCACCCGCCCGGGCAAGCCGTGTTTTTCCCGCAGCGAGGACGGCAGGGTCTCCTCCACCGTGGCCGCTTCCAAAGCAGCGCGGATGCCGTCACGGAGGCTGCTCTGGGTCAGGCCCTTGAGGGTGGCGTACACGGGCACGATGCCCCGAAGCTCCTTGGCGAGCAAGGGGTTCAGCAGGGCTGGGGCCCCTTTCTCCCCGATGTGGACCCGGCCTGAAGCGATATAGGTCTGCCCCGGCTGCAGGCCTTTAGCTCGATAGGGTTGGTTGAAGTAGCGCAAAGCCAGGCGCTTTCCCGCCGGATCTCGGCCGTAGACAGTGATGGTGGTGAGCCCCTTGCGAGCATACCAGGAAGGGCCGGAGGTCAGGGTCACCTGTACGGATGCAAAGGTCCCGTCCTCCAGCGCGTCCACGGGGGTGCAGGTGGAGTAGTCCAAGTAGCCGCTGGGATAGTACGTCAACAGGTCACTGAGGTTTTCGATCCCCAGCTGACGCAACAGCTCTATGCGCTTTGGGCCGATGCCCTTGATGTCCGCAAGCTCCATGATGTAAAAAAGCCGCCGATGGGCGGCTTGAAAAGGCAGTTCTTATATGACGGAGAAGTAGTAGCTGTAGAGGGGTTGTCCGCCGTTGCGGCTCATGAACTCCGCCTCGGGATATTTCTCCTCCAGCCGTTCGATGAGGGCGTCCGCCCGTCCCTCCTCCACGTCCGCGCCGTAGTACACGGTGACGGAGCACTCCTCGTCGCCCAGCTTCTCGATCATGTTCTGGACCAGCTCGAAGGCCGCTTCGTCCGCATCGGGATCCACGGTGTTCAGATCCCCGTCCAGCATACCGATGAAGTCGCCCTCGTGGATGGCCTTGCCGTTGACCTGGGTCTCCCGAACTGCGAAGGTGACGGAGCCGGAGACGACCTCCTGGAAGGCCTCGGTCATGTTGCTGACGTTGGTCTCCAAGGATTCGTCGGGATTGAAGGCCATAGCCGCCGCGATGCCCTGGGGGATGGTCTTGGTGGGCAGTACCACCACGTGGCAGTTGCAGAGAACGGAGGCCTGATTGGCCGCCAGGATGATGTTGCTATTGTTGGGCAGGATGAACACGTTCCGGGCGTT
>CAYRWM010000063.1:0-2676 GCA_964428055.1 uncultured Christensenellaceae bacterium
CCGTAACCCTCGTAGTAGTAGAGATACACAGCGTACCGGTCCTGGACGGGCAGGGCCAGGACCGCGTCCGTGTCCTTCACGCCCTCGGAGAGGAGCACCTCCTGGAGCGTGCCGTTGCCGCAGAGGATGGTGGCCTCGGGCAGCAGCTCCGTCAGCTGCTGGCACTTTAGCTCGTCGTTGTCGATGATGGTGACCCGCACCTTGTTCCGCAGCAGGAGCCGGGCCACGTGGATGGCGATGCGGCTGCCGCCCACGATCATGACCTTGCGGATGCTGGGCATGGGGATGGCGAGATCGTTCATGAACCGGACCAGGCCGGAGGCTTCGGCGGTGATGGAGATCCGATCGCCCCCCTGGAGCACGAAGCTGCCGTCGGGGATGGTGACCTCGCCCTGGCGCTCCACGGCGCAGATCAGGGCTTTTTCGTCGGTGAGGCGGCGAAGGTCCATGAGTTTGACCCCGT
This sequence comes from uncultured Christensenellaceae bacterium, assembly GCA_964428055.1. Classification (GTDB taxonomy): domain Bacteria; phylum Bacillota; class Clostridia; order Christensenellales; family Christensenellaceae; genus CAYRWM01. Next base: position 464 of record CAYRWM010000063.1, read on the forward strand.
CCAGCTTGCCGCCGGGGGCCACCTTCAGCTCCACCAGCTCCGCCTTGTCACGGAGGAAGGTCTCCCGCTTCAAAAAGGCGGGGAAGCGGAGGATGCGGAATATCTCTCGGGCGCAGGTCAGCTCCGGGTTGATGGAAAGGGAGATATGGAACTCGTCCTTCAGGAGCCTGAGGTCGCTGTCGTACTCGGGGTTCCGGACCCGGGCGATGGTGTTCTTGGTGCCCAGTTTCCGGGCAACCATGCAGCTTAAGAGGTTCACCTCGTCGCTGTCGGTGCAGGCGATGAGCAGGTCCGCCTTGGCCGCCCCCGCCTCCTCCAGCACGGAGCCCGCCGCGCCGTTGCCGCAGAGGGTGGCCACGTCCAGGGTCTCCTGAAGCTTTTTGAGCACCTGGGCGTCGCTGTCGATAGTGACGATGTCATGACCTTCGGCGCACAGCTGGGATGAAAGGGTGGTGCCCACCTTGCCTTGGCCGACCACGATGATGAACATAGATATGCCCCCATGATGATGATTTTCATTTATTCTACCACCGTCCCCTTCTTTTGGCAACAGCGTTCAAGGAAAGTTTATTTGACGGCGGGGAGGGAGGGGACTACAATGATCCTGGATTTTAATGGAAAAAGGAAGATTTTGTCATGCAGATCGTGGTCCTGGACGCAAAGACCCTGAAGGTGGAGGAGCTGGACCTTAGCCCCTGGCGGGCCCTGGGCACCCTGTCCCTCTACGACCGCACGGATGCCCGGTTGGTCCCCCAGCGGCTTCGTGGAGCGGACGTTGTGCTGACCAACAAGGTGCGCTTGACCGCCGAAGCCTTGAAGGGGGCCAGTGCCCTGAAGATGATCGGGGTGTTGGCCACAGGGTACGACGTGGTGGACACGAAGGCCGCCCGGGACATGGGTGTCCCCGTGTGCAATGTGCCCGGCTACGCCGCCGCGGGCGTCACGGAGAGCGTGTTCGCCTTCCTTCTCGAAATGACCCGCCGCACCGCCGAGAGCACCATGCGCATCCGGCAGGGGGCCTGGACCGCCTGCCCCGAGTTCTGCTGGTGGGAGAAGACGCCTCAGGCTCTGGCGGGCCGGACATTGGGCGTCATCGGCTGCGGGGCCATCGGGTCCCGGGTGGCTGCGGTGGCCCGTGCCTTCGGCATGAACGTTTTGGGCTACGCCCGGCATGAGCACCCGGACTTCCCCGGGCAGCAGGTGTCCTTGGAGGAGCTGCTGTCCCGGTCCGACGTGATCAGCCTCCACTGTCCCGCCACCGCCGAGAACGCAGGGTTCGTGAACGCGGAGACCATCGGAAAGATGAAGGACGGGGCTTTGCTTATCAACACCGCCCGGGGTTCCCTGGTGAACGAGGGGGACGTGGCCGCGGCCCTCGCTTCGGAGAAGCTGGCCGGCTATGGGGCGGACGTGGTGAGCCGGGAGCCCATCGACATCCACAACCCCCTTTTGAAGGCACCCAACTGCTACCTCACAGGCCACTCCGCCTGGGCCACCGTGGAGGCTCGCCAAAGGATCGTGGACGTGACGGCGGAGAGCATCCGGGGAGCGCTGGCGGGTAAGCCGGTGAATGTGGTGAACTGAGTTTTTCCTTTGCCGCCTTTTCTTTTCGAGTGGAATGTATGCTGTAAAGGGTGAAACGAAGATTCACCTAATACCATGACTGCCGGTTCGTTTGCGGCAACAAAGGATGCGGGCATGAGAAAGGAGTTTCTGACCCGCAGGCGTTGAGCCGAAGGAACCACTACAACACAGTATAGCATGGAGGCATACAGAAATGAAGTCCTATTTTGAAGAACGAGGCGGCACGTATACCCAGGTCGGCGGTGTGTTGATCCCTGACCTGGTCATGGGCCCCCAGCCGGAAAGTGAGATCGGGGTATGGGGATGGCGGCGGAAGCGGTATCTGAAGGAGCATAAAAAGGGCGAATATAATGCCATGCTGCTGAACAACACATTGACCCAACACCTGATCGACACCAACAAGGAAGCCCTCGACCTCATGGATTCCCTGGTCAAGCAAATGGCTAAGGGCGAAGGCGTGACAGAGGAGTTGAAGCGAAAGGACCAGATGGCCTGGGTCGGGCGAATGAACAATATCCGCAACCGAGCGGAGGAGATCGTCCGAAATGAAATGATCTACGTATAACAGAGCAATGTTGCAGCGCGCATCCTTATCGGGTGCGCGTTCTTCATTTTTGGCGACACAGAAA
>CAYRWM010000064.1:0-2631 GCA_964428055.1 uncultured Christensenellaceae bacterium
TCTCCATCTGCGAGGAGCACGGCTACATTTCCGGCGAGCACTTCACCTGCCCGGAGTGCGGCAGGCCCACGGAGGTTTGGAGCCGGGTGGTGGGCTACCTTCGCCCCGTGCAGAACTTCAACGCGGGCAAGAAGGAGGAGTACGTCCTCCGCAAGAAGTTCGTCCTGGACGAAAACGAGCTGGTCCACGAACTGGTCCGGGAGCAAAAAGCCTGCTGAGCGAACCAAAACCACAGGGAGCCGGGGGAGAGCCCGGCTCCTTTGCTGTGTTCAGGTTTATCCAAGGGTAAATGTGACGGCGTACTCGGGGTACTGGATGTTCGTCAGCAGTGCCCCCATCCAGACGCCGTCCGCCGTCTTCGGCAGGGGCGTGCGGGTCTCAAGAGGCAGGTCGATCACGTTGTGATCCGGGTTGTCGAAGCCCTTCACATACCGCAGCACAGGGATCAGGGTCACCGTTTTGATCTCGGTGATGGTCTCCAAATCCAGCCCCCGGAGGCTCAAAATATGGTAGGTGAAGGTGCCGTCCTCGTTTTCGGTCATGCCATAGGCCCCGGGCGTCCAGTCGCCGGACTGTCCGTCTAAAAGCACGTCGAAGCTGACGGGGAACATGTTGGCGAGCCCGCTCCAAGCGGCTCGGGCATTGCCCTGGACGCTGTCGGGCAGGGTGATCCGCACGTTGAGATCGTAGATTCCCAGGTTATCGGCCCGAGCTCCAGGCTCAGCCTCCAAGGTCATGCCGTCCAGAGATACGGGGTAGTTGGTGTACATCTGCAGGGCGGTGTTCCAGTCCGCGGCCGCCTTGTCGTGATCATTCGGGTCCACCAGCTCCATATAGGTGATGATGGTATCGCCCTTCCAGACGACCGTCGTTCCATCCGTTGCCGCCTCCCGGGTCTCCATGGCTTGATACCCGGTCACGTTGAACCGCACCGTGCCTACCTCCACGTTCAGCAGCTCCGTGGCGGGCAGGTTGTCGTCCTCCTCCACGAACACGTTGAAGAAGGCCTTAGCGGTGACCGTGCCGCTTTCGTCCGCTAATTGTTCGAAGATCTTTACGATGCCACCAAATTCGGTGGTGACGACGATTTCATGCTGCTTCAGGAATTCCTGGTTCATGCGGTTGATCTCTTCCCGTTCCTCGGGCAGGGGACCATATTGGTCCCAGTGAAAATTCTTGCTTTCGATATCCGCCCACAGAGCCTTGAAGTCCTCCGTCTCCACCAGGTTCAGGCACTGGGAAACTCTGGTGCCGTCGTTGAATTCGAGAATGAGCTCGTCAGACGGGCTCATGTAGAGCTTCTTTTCGCCGGACATATATTCCTCGCCGGGACCGCCCTCAAAGAAGAACCATACCCGCTGGGGGTCCACCTGCACCTTGGTCGTATTACCCCCGGTATAATCCTCCAAACTGGGCAGGGCCGCCGTGCCGCCGAGACGCAAACTCACATAGGCCGTGTTCCCGTCGAACAGGGTGTCGCCCAGGGTGATGCGCACGTCCTTTTGGAGGAGTTCTGCCACCTTCAGCGCCCCTTCGCTGTTCACAGCCTTAGAATCCGTGCGGTCAATCTCCATGACCTTCACCTCCGTATCCTCGGGCTGGGCCGCGGCGATCATGTTGTCCAGGACCTCGATGGCGGGCCGCTCCGAGGGGTCGGCGGTCAGGTAATCAGAGGGCCGGGTGATGATCCCCAGCCAACTCAGCACCTCCGCCCGGGCGGAGGGGATGGCGATGACGACGGTGCAGAGGAGCAGCACGCAGGCCACGGCCGTCATGGCGATTCGCTGCCAGGGGAAGCCCGACCGTTCCCGGGGCCTTTCGGCCATCCTCCCGATTTTTACATCCAGCGCTGCCTTCATATCTTTCCCGTCCAGCAGCGACATATCCAACGCTTTATGGTAGAATTTCGATTCCTTCATGCTCTTACCTCCCAGCCTTAGAATCCACATCGTCCGCCGTCAAAAACTGCCGGATGGCGTTTCTTCCCCGGAACAGCCGGCTCTTGACGGCCTCTGCGCCCATGTCCAGCTCTTTGGCGATCTCTGAAATGGTAAGCTCGTACCCGTAATACAGCACGAACACCCGATAGGTCTCCCGGGGGAGCTTCTTCGCCTCCGTCAGGATATCCTGGGCGAGGGTTCGGTCCAGCACGCCATCCTCGAAGACTACGTCGTCCTTGAACCGTTCCTCCGGCACGTCGTCCAGCAGGCGCACGGAACGCTTCTCCCGCTCAGCGTACTGTTCCATGATCTCCCGCTTCAGCATTTTCAGCAGGAACGCCTTGGGAACCAGCACGTCCATATGGCCGTACCGCTCGATGCGGCGGTAGAAGGCCAGATACACATTCTGCAGGGCGTCCTCCGCGTCCGTGGGGTCGCTCAGGTGGACGATGGCGTATTTGAGCAGCGATCGGTATGTGGTTTCGTAGACTCGATCAAAATACTGTCGATCCATGTTTCTTTCTCTTTCTGTAAGCGCTTACACCCTTATAGAGCTGAGAAAAGGGGGAGAGGTTGCATGATGGAATGAAAAACGCAGCCTCTTTTTCGAGGCTGCGTTTGTGGGGTGAAATTAGTTTACGCTTTGCCGTTGCAGCCCAGCACGTTCACCAGCTTGTGGGTGACCATGGCC
>CAYRWM010000065.1:0-2577 GCA_964428055.1 uncultured Christensenellaceae bacterium
GCCATCTCCAGCGACACGGAGCCGGTGCCGGCCCCCACGTCCCAGCAGAGGGCGTCGCGGGTCAGGCGGAGCTTACTGAGGGTCACGGCCCGGACCTCGGACTTGGTCATGGGCACCTCGGTGCGAAGGAAATCCCCGTCGGGGCGGCCCTGGGTCAGGACGGCGCTCCGGGCGTCGGGATTCTCCACCAGTACCAGGGACAGGGGCGCAAAGCTTTGCTCCGAAAGCTCCGCGGCGGTGCCCCGGGCCACGCGCTCCTCCGGATAGGACAAGTTTTCTCCCACGGTCACGGGAAGGTGGCCGAGGCCGTTGTCCAAAAGGGCCGTCAGCAGATCATGAACGCCGTCATCCCCGCCCACCAGGACCATGGTCTTGGGGGACCGGCGGATCTTGGTCACATAGTTGCAGGGCCGGCCGTGGGCGGACAGGAGCAGGGCGTCGTCCCAGCTCACGCCCGCTTTGGCGGCGAAATAGGAGATGGACGAGATGCCGGGCAGGACCGTAGGCTCCAGATCCTGTATCCGCGGCAGCAGGCCCCTGGTGCCGCTGTAAAAGCCCGTGTCCCCGGACATGGCCACCACGATGTTCCGGGCGGGGTCGGTCCGCAAAATGGTCTCGATCTCCTGGGCGGCCACGGCGTTCCTCGTGGGCTTATGGAAGCGATCGAGGGCCTTCGTCACCCGTTTTGCGCCAACGATCAGGTCCGCCCCCCGGCAGGCGTCCTCGGCGGCCTTCGTCAAGGTGCCGGAGTCCCCCATGCCCACGCCCAAAATGGTGATGGTTTTCTTCGTTTCCATGGCCCAGCCGCAGCGCTCCCCCAGGAGCTTTAGGCATTCCTCCACGCTGATACCTGTTTCCGTAAGGGGCCGACGGATGACCACCGGCGTCACGCCGCAGGCTTTGGCGGCCCGGATCTTCTCCACGAAGCCTCCCGCCGCGCCGGTGTCCTTGGTGATAAGATACCGACAGTCCAGCATCCGCAGCATGGCTTCGTTGATCTCCTCGGTGAAGGGGCCCTGCATGCAGATGAGATGGCGTCCATCGAAACCCAACTCGAAAGCGATTTCGGCGGAGGCAGGCAGCGGCAGCACCCGGGCGAAAAGCCGGGTTTGCCAGTCCTTCACCCCGGTATAGGCCGAAAGCTCCTTGCTGCCCACGGTCAACAGCACGTTCCCCTCCGTGCCGTTCAAATAGGCCACGGCCCCCTGGGTGTCGTCCACCAGGACGCAGCCGCTCATATCCTCATGGTCCTCCCGGCGCAGGACGCGGATATACTCTACGCCCGCCTCCTGGGCCACGGTCTTCAGCGTCTTGGTCACCTCCGCGGCGTAGGGGTGGGTGGCGTCGATAATGAGCTCCGCCCCCGTCTCCCGGAGCAGGGCGGCCATGCCCTCGGCATCCTTGCGGCCGGAGACCACGCGGACGTTCTTGGCGGGCTCGATCATCGTCTCCCCGTAGGCCGTGGCCACGCTGACGGTCAACTCTATCCCCTTCCCCCGGCACCCCTGGGCGATCTCGCGGCCCTCGGTGGTGCCCGCAAACAGCAGCGCCTTAGTCATGGTCGTACCCCCGGGGCGTCACCATCTTGCCGCCAATGATCTTAGTCTGGGAGTTACCGATGAAGACCGTGGAGAACATGTCCACCTCGGTGTCCCGCAGCTCCCGAAGGGTCAGGACGCGGGCATTCTCCCCCTCTCGGCCGATGTTTTGTGCCACGCCGCAGACGGTGTCCGGGGACGCGGATTCGAGGACGATATCGCAGGCCCTGGCTAAATAATCCTTTCGCTTATGGCTGGACGGATTGTAGAGGCAAATGACGAAATCCGCTGCAGCCGCCGCCCTTAGGCGCTTTTCGATGGTGGCCCAGGGGGTCATGAGGTCGCTCAAACTGATTACGGCGAAGTCGTGCATGAGGGGGGCCCCCAATATGGCCGCGCCGCTCAATACCGCGGATACGCCGGGGATCGTCTCCACGGCCACGCCCGGGTACTTCACCGCCAGCTCCTCTACAAGGCCGCTCATGCCGTAGACCCCGGGATCTCCGCTGCAAACCATAGCTACGGTCTTGCCCGATGCCGCCTCGGCCAGGGCCAGCTCCACCCGCTCCACCTCCCGGCGCATGGGGGTGGTCAAAAAGGTCTTGCCCGAGAAGTGCTCCTTCACCAGGTCCACGTAGACCGTGTAGCCCACGATCACGTCGCTCGCCTCCAGGGCCCGGGCCGCCGCCTGGGTCATGCCCGAAAAATGGCCGGGGCCGATGCCCACCACGTACAGCTTACTCAAATCGGATCGCCTCCTCCTTCTTGGCCAGGGCGAAGGTCATGCCGTTCTTCGCCACCTTGTTCACCACCAGCTGCCCGCCGGACGCCAATACCGCCGCCCGCTCGCACACAGAGTCCACGCCCACCGCCGCCTGCACGAAAGCGGAGGGGGTGAAGTCGCCGGGGACCTTTTGCAGCTCCTCCGCCGCGTAGGTCACGAAGGGCAGGCCCAGCCTTTCGGCCAGGGCCACCAGGCCCGGCTCGTCCCGTTTTATATCGATGCTGGCAAGGGCTTTTAGCTCAGAGAGCCCCACGC